>NZ_LN812102.1:1152815-1805354 GCF_000942395.1 Risungbinella massiliensis | reverse complement strand
GGAAGCATGGTAACATGTGTAGCTGACAGATACGAATCGGTCGAGGGCTTTTCCTCACATGTCTTACTTTTCGATTTGCAATACACTTGGCCTTCTGTTCTAATTTTCAGGGTGTGACATATTTCATATGTCTTGACACTGACTGTCTGGTGATAATGGCGGAGGGGTCCCACTCGTTCCCATCCCGAACACGATCGTTAAGCCCTCCAGCGCCGATGGTACTTGGACCGCAGGGTCCTGGGAGAGTAGGTCATTGCCAGGCAAAAGGCAAACAAAAAACCACTTAGTTGCTACTTCGGTAGCCTAAGTGGTTTTTTTGTTGACTTATTATTCCTACCTAATTCATTTGAATATTCACAGTCCTTCTACGAACTTTGCCAAATTTCATAGAAGAAGTTACTTTATTTAAGTCTATTTGCGATTGTAGCTATCGGATTACTTCAGAGGTAACTTTCTGATTACGGTACTGAGAAAGCCAAGAATCCATAGATTTATAGTATTGATTTGCCACTTAAATACTCTATTATATCTGACTGTACAACCACTTTTAGGTGATTTTATTTGTCAGAAATGTGAAGAGATAAAAATTTATAAAAGTATTTGTATTTTTGGTTAATACTTAAGCAAATACCTATTACAAAAATAAAAACTTTGCTATATTTAAGTATATTTTCTGATTTAGAAATAATTGGAGGTTTATTCATGGAGAACCAAGGTTCAAAGAAGAAGCTGATTATTTTTGCATTGCTTCTCTTCTTAGCTATTGGTGCGGGAGTGTATGCTATTTTCTCTGGCGATGAGAAAGAAGTAGCACAAGCTGACACCGACACAACCACAGAAAAAGTGGTTATTCCAGAAGAGGAAAGTAAGCCTGTAGTAGAAGATATCGAGGGAGATTTACAAGAAGAGGATTCAGAACTAAGTGATCCTCAAAAATCTCAATCTGTTACTAGTATTTTGAATCATTATAATCAAAGTTATAAGGTCGATCCTGAAACACTAACAAATCCTGATTCAACAACACCAGTACCAAATCCAACACCTGGAACACCTAATCCAGAAAACCCACCAGTGGTAGATCCACCAACAAATCCTGATCCAACACCAAACCCTGACCCAGATCCAACACCAAATCCAGATCCAGACCCGAAGCCAGACCCTGATCCAGATCCAAAACCAGATCCAGATCCAGACCCGAAGCCAGACCCTGATCCAGATCCAAAACCAGATCCAGATCCAAAGCCAGACCCACAACCAACACATAAAATCAAATTAACTACTTGGATTCCTTATTGGAACGAAAAAGCTGCAAATCAAGTATTAGAACAAAATGCAAAAAATATAGATGAAGTCAATTTATTTGAATATGCCCTTAATAAAGATGGAAAAATTACGTTTGTCGATTATGCTAATGGAAATAAGAGTGCAATTGAAACTGCTCGGAAGCATGGTATGAAGGTAATTGGAACTATTGCTAACGTAGATGGTTGGGCAAATTACAATGAGGGTGCTGAAATCTTACACAACCTCATCAATACTCCTGAAAAACGTGAAACCCTTGCAACTACGATAGCAACTTGGGCAAAGAAAGAGAATATGGATGGTGTAGATCTTAACTTAGAAGTAATTTTTGGGAAAGACCGTAATAATTTCTCTGCCTTTGTAGAAGTACTTGCTAATAAATTGCATGCTGATAAAAAGATTTTATCTGTGACTGTATATCCAAAATTAAATGTTAATGGTGGATGGAACGGTCCAGCTGCACAAGACTGGAAACGTCTTGGAAAAGCTGCAGATCAAATCAAGATTATGACTTATAACTACAGCATGGAAAAACCAGGCTCTCAAACTCCATTAAATTGGTTGGATAAAGTAGTTACTTTTGCTAAGACTCAAATCCCTGCTGAGAAAATTATCGTTGGCTTACCTGGATATGGGTACGTTTGGTCTGAGAAAAATAGAATTTCTGGTTTGCCTTATAAATCTGCTATGAATTTGATTGAGAAATATAATGCTAAAGTACAACGTAATAAAGATGGGGAACCATACTTTACTTATACGAAAGATGGTCAAAAATATACTGCTTACTATCAAGATAAAATCAGCTGGGAGAAAAAATACGATCTCTTGCTGAAGAAACATCCTGATGTAGGTGGAATTGTAAACTGGGTACTAACACAAGAAGATCCTAGTTCTTGGGCCCACTTGAAGAGTATGCAAAAATAGTTAATTACTAAAGAGCAGAACTTTAACGAGTTTTGCTCTTTTTTACATTATTTTGTGTGGACACACAGTTATCTTGATCGGAGTTCAACGATTATGAACAGACGAACAAAAATTAGCTCTAGTTGTAATAACGTGTGGGAAAATGGCCTATGAGAAAAGTTATGGACGTATGTCGGTGACTTACTGATCTAATAGGGAATATCCAGTTTACAACAGCAGGTTATAATTAGGAGAAGAATGTAATGATCAATAATCTGTACGATCATTTAAGATGCTAAGAAAGGTAGAGATGGTTAAGTTGGATAAATCCCATCTTAGATGGATTATTATATAAGAATCAAGCAAAACCATTTGCAAGAAACTCATTTATAATCGGAGGGAAAATAATTTAAAAAAACATGTCAAAAGGTATTGCAAAACTCCTTCTAGGATGGTATATTAAATATCGTCTTCGCCGCACTAAATAAGAAGTTAAATCATCACGAAAAAAACTTCTTGACAAAGCGGTGATAACATGATAAGATATTTCTTGTGATTATTCCTCAGTAGCTCAGTTGGTAGAGCGCACGACTGTTAATCGTATGGTCGCAGGTTCGAGTCCTGCCTGAGGAGCCACGCTTCCATAGCTCAGTCGGCAGAGCGCTTCCATGGTAAGGAAGAGGTCACCAGTTCGAGCCTGGTTGGAAGCTTTTCTTTTGGCCCGTTGGTGAAGCGGTAAACACACCAGCCTTTCACGCTGGCATGCAGGGGTTCGAATCCCCTACGGGTCATTATACGGAAGCTTAGCTCAGCTGGGAGAGCACCTGCCTTACAAGCAGGGGGTCAGCGGTTCGATCCCGTTAGCTTCCACCATATGGAGGGATACCAAAGTGGCCAAATGGGGCGGACTGTAAATCCGCTGGCTTCGCCTTCGTAGGTTCGAATCCTACTCCCTCCACCACTTTTCAACATTGTTGGGGAGTAGCCAAGCGGTAAGGCAACGGACTTTGACTCCGTCATGCGTAGGTTCGATCCCTACCTCCCCAGCCATTTGAGCCATTAGCTCAGTTGGTAGAGCATCTGACTTTTAATCAGAGGGTCGAAGGTTCGAGTCCTTCATGGCTCACCACTTCACCTTAAATATGCGGAAGTGGCTCAGGGGTAGAGCATCGCCTTGCCAAGGCGAGGGTCGCGGGTTCGAATCCCGTCTTCCGCTCCAATTTCCTTCATTAGGAAAATGAGATGAAGGTTTTTTTATGCCTAGTTTGGCCCGTTGGTGAAGCGGTAAACACACCAGCCTTTCACGCTGGCATGCAGGGGTTCGAATCCCCTACGGGTCATTATATATGGAAGCTTAGCTCAGCTGGGAGAGCACCTGCCTTACAAGCAGGGGGTCAGCGGTTCGATCCCGTTAGCTTCCACCATATGGAGGGATACCAAAGTGGCCAAATGGGGCGGACTGTAAATCCGCTGGCTTCGCCTTCGTAGGTTCGAATCCTACTCCCTCCACCATGTAAGAGCCATTAGCTCAGTTGGTAGAGCATCTGACTTTTAATCAGAGGGTCGAAGGTTCGAGTCCTTCATGGCTCACCATTTTCACTTAATATGCGGAAGTGGCTCAGGGGTAGAGCATCGCCTTGCCAAGGCGAGGGTCGCGGGTTCGAATCCCGTCTTCCGCTCCAATATATGCGGGTGTAGTTCAGTGGTAGAACATCGGCCTTCCAAGCCGTTTGCGAGGGTTCGATTCCCTTCACCCGCTCCATATATGTAAGGAGCTGTGGTGTAGAGGCCTAACATGCCTGCCTGTCACGCAGGAGATCGCGGGTTCGAATCCCGTCAGCTCCGCCAACCTAACCTCTAGAATATCTAGAGGTTTTTTCTTTATGTTCATCTACGGTATAATGAAAAATGATAGTTTTACACTTTTGAAATATTTTTTTTGGAAGTAAAATGCTGATTTTTTTGTTTTGTGTATTATTATCCTTTTATTGAGGTGTTCTTCATGACCAATGCAAAACAGATCTCCATTATTGGAATGCCAATGGATCTTGGGCAAGGACGGCGTGGAGTGGACATGGGTCCGAGTGCTATACGTTATGCATCTCTTAAGAAATTAATAGAAGAGTTAGCTTTAGAAGTGGAAGACCTAGGTAATATAGATGTGGCAGAGGCAGAGTCGGTATCCATAGGACAGGACCATTTAAAGTACCTAGAACCAGTTGCGGAAGCTAGCGAGAAATTAGCTAATACAGTTGCTGAAACACTAAAAAGAAAGCGCTTTCCCTTAATCCTAGGAGGGGATCATAGTATTGCTATCGGCACTTTAGCTGGAGTGGCTTCTATTTATCAAAATATAGGTCTGATTTGGTATGATGCTCATGGAGATCTAAATACCTCTGACACTTCCCCATCTGGTAATATTCATGGGATGCCGTTAGCAGCTAGTTTAGGCATTGGACATTCCCGTTTGGTAAACTTGCTAAACTTTGCTCCTAAAGTGAAACCTGAGAATACGGTTCTGGTAGGTGTTCGTAGTTTGGATCCGGGAGAACGAGAGCTTATTCGGCAATTAGGGATTCATGTCTTTTCCATGCATGAGATTGATCGTAGAGGCATGGCAACAGTGATGGAAGAGGCAATCAATATTGCAACTAACGGTACCGATGGCGTTCATTTGAGTCTAGATTTAGATGCGCTAGATCCAATCTATTGTCCAGGAGTGGGAACTCCAGTTCCGGGCGGAGTTACTTTTCGGGAGACTCATCTGGCGTTAGAAATGCTAGCGGAATCCGACTCTGTTGTTTCAGCAGAGTTTGTAGAAGTAAATCCTATATTAGATAGAGAAAATCGCACTGCAGAAGTTGCAGTTTCGTTAATTAGTTCCCTATTCGGAAAAAAAATTCTATAATAAGACTCGAATATTTAACAAGCCGTGTTCTACTGGGCTTGTTTTTCTGTTTCATTCAAAACTTCAAAACCGAAACAATGTATAATGAATGAAAGTTACTACCAGATGCAGAGGTTTTTTTATTTTGAAGCATAATAAAAGGGATGATGAGTTTGGGGGATTAGTATGTTTTCATGGGATGGAATAACCAGCTATTTAAATGATGCAGTGGATATTGCCATTGTTAGCTATATTATTTACCAGCTTTTAAAGCTACTTCGTGGAACAAGAGCGGTTCAATTGCTGCAAGGTATCAGTGTTGTTCTTTTGTTTTGGCTGTTTAGCTATATTTTTCAATTAGAAACAGTTGGGTGGCTTTTAGAAGAAATTTTGTCCGTTGGTGCAATTGCGGTTGTGGTTATTTTTCAACCAGAGCTTCGTAGAGCTTTGGAACAAATTGGTCGAGGGGGGGTTTTTGGAAGGAGTCGTCAAGTTGAAGATCAACTAGTAAGTAAAGTAGTTGGAGAAGTATCCAAGACCGTGGCATACTTGTCCAAACGAAAAATAGGAGCTCTCATTGTTTTAGAAAGGCAAACAGGTTTGACTGATTACATAGAAACGGGGATATCTTTACAAGCTCATCTTAGTTCAGAGCTATTACGAAACATCTTTTTACCCAATACACCTCTCCATGATGGTGCTGTTATCGTACGGGAACAGACGATTATGGCTGCTGGGTGCTATCTTCCATTATCAGAGAGTCCGTTTATTACGAAGGATCTGGGAACGAGACATCGTGCTGGGATTGGGTTGAGTGAAAACTCTGATGCTGTGATCGTTATCGTGTCGGAAGAGACGGGAGCTATTTCACTTGCCATCCACGGGAAATTAGAGCGTGCTCTAACAGAAGAGGGAGTTATTTCTAGGTTATATGAGGAGTTAAAACCGGCCGACAAAAAAGCACCTTCCTTTTGGCATCGACGAAATAGTAAGGAGGAGGTTGAGGTAAATGAATAGATGGCTTCAGAACGAGTATGTACTTCGTATCATCTCGGTTCTCTTAGGAGTTATATTATGGGGGGCAGTAACCCAAACGTTGCCACCTTTTCAAGATGAAACAAATTCTTCCAAAAAAGTAGAAGATGTGGAATTAGAAGCGTTGTATGATCATGATCAGATGGAGATAGTATCTCTTATATCAAAAGTGGATGTTACATTAAAAGGAGACGCTTTTTTGTTAGATCATCTACCGGAAAAGTACCGAGTCTATGTTGATTTAAGAGGTTATGCAGCGGGAACCCATCAAGAAGTACCTATACGGGTTGATGGATTACCATTGGGTATTAGAGCGGAAGTAACACCTGATAAAGTTACGGTTAAGTTGGAACGGAAAGGGAAAAAAGTCTTACCCGTTGAGGCAAACAACAACTTACCCCCTAATGTTGTGAGTTTATTTTCACCAGATCGGGTAGAGGTGTCAGGACGTTCTAGCTTAGTAAATCAAGTAATCGCGATCCGGGCACAAGTTCCGGAAAATTTTTCGGAACGATCTGGGGAGACGACAGTTTCGTTGCAGGCATATGGGAAAAATGGGCCTATTAAAGGCGTAAAATTAAACCCAACGAAAGTGAAGTTACGTGTTGCGCGAGCAGATCGAGAGATGCCACTAACGGTTCGAATAGCAAAAAATCCCCCCGCGGGGTATCAGGTGGAAAGTATTACCTATTTCCCTAAGACGGTTAGAGTGATAGGGAATCCTGAGCAGGTTCATAGCCTTACTTCTTATATTGGCCCCTCTTTAGATTTGTCCGAAGTTACCTCTAATAGACGATTCCTATTAAAAATTCCACTTCGAACAGGTGTTCAAAAAGTTGCCCCCCAAGAAGTAGAGGTTTATGTTAAAATAACACGCGTTGAAGATACAAAACCAGCCCAACCAGAGGAAAAGCCCAATCCAAACCCGGAACCAACTCCTGAACCAAATCCAGAGACAAATCCTGATCCTGAACCAAATCCAAACCCTGATCAAGAAACCACGACGGAACCAGAGCCAGACCCCGATCCAGAGTCCACCCCTGATCCAGAATCAAATGTGCAAAGCTCCAGTTGATAAGGGATAAGATAGGGAGGGGATTCATGTGAGAAAATGGACTAGTTTGGTCTGGAGTAGCACAGAATTGTTTTGCGATTGAAGTGCTTTTATCAACAACTAGATAGGATATAGCTGGTAACCCGAGAGGGATAACAGAGGAGGAAATGCTGTATGGGAAAATATTTTGGGACTGATGGAGTTCGTGGTGTTGCAAATAAAGAACTTACTCCAGAATTGGCTTATCGATTGGGTCGCTGTGGAGCATATGTTTTAAGCAAGGGGAATGAGAAACCAAAGATTGTAATTGGGCGTGATACCAGACTTTCTGGAGAACTACTCGAAGCAGCTCTTATGGCTGGTATTCTCTCTATTGGAGCGGATGTAGTACGTTTAGGGATCGTTACTACACCAGGAGTCGCATTCCTAACGAAAGAACTTGGAGCAGATGCAGGTGTGATGATTTCCGCATCTCACAATCCGTTTCCGGACAACGGTATTAAGTTCTTTGCGGCAGATGGTTTTAAATTACTCGATGAGACGGAAGCAGAAATAGAAAAACTGTTGGATGCAGAATCGGATGAATTGCCTCGTGCAACAGGTGAAAAAATAGGACGTGTTTTTGAGCAGTCAAACGCTGTAGAAAAATATGTTGAACACTTGAAGAAATCTATCCAGAGCGATCTATGTGGAATGCATATCATAGTGGATGGTGCTAACGGTGCGGCCTATGAGTTAGCTCCACGACTTTTGCGTAGCTTAGGGGCAGATGTAACCGCGATTCATACCAATCCAGATGGAGTAAATATCAATGTAGATTGTGGTTCTACTCATCCAGAAAATCTCCAACGAGAAGTAATCGAAAAAGGAGCACACCTCGGACTAGCATTTGATGGCGATGCGGATCGATTAATTGCGGTCGACGAAAAAGGGGAATTGGTCGACGGGGATAAAATGCTTTATATCTGTGGTGCATTTCTTAAAGAGCGGGGTCTATTAGCAAAAGATACCGTGGTATCTACGGTCATGAGTAATATTGGCTTTTACAAAGCGACAGAACAGGCTGGAATTCATTCAGAGCAGACTAAAGTAGGCGATCGTTACGTAATGGAAAGAATGCGTGAAGGTGGCTATAACTTAGGCGGTGAGCAGTCTGGTCATGTGATTTTCTTGGATCATATCACTACGGGAGATGGAATGCTAACGGCTGTGCAGCTCCTGCAAGTGGTCAAAGAAAGTGGACGCACACTGCATCAATTAAGTAGTAAGATGACAACTTATCCACAAGTTTTAAAAAATGTACGAGTAAAAAGCAAAGATGGTTGGGAGACAAATCCAGCCATTTTAGAATCCATTCGTCAAGTAGAAGAGAAGCTAGGTAATGATGGTCGTGTACTAGTTCGTGCTTCTGGTACAGAACCTCTAATCCGTGTAATGGCTGAGGGACCAGATCAAGAACAGCTAGAACAATTGGTGGATCAAATGGTTAATACGGTTTCTAGTCAACTAGGAAATGCATAAATATTTTTTTAGACCGCTAACTTAGAAACATCTAAGGCTAGCGGTCTTTTATATCTCCCATTTAAAGATTTTTCTTTACAATTACAGAAATATTGCATAGGATAGTATGTACGAAGAAAAGGAGGGAAGCAATAGACGAACATTCCAACTCCAAATATCCAATAATGGAATCATTTTGCAGACAAAAGCGCCTGAACTGCTGGGAGTGGCAGTGGACGAGGGAGAGGTTTATCGAACATTCGGCGGATACCTCTCGGTTTTGCGTCAAAACCGACGAGCTCGGGGACAAACCGCTAAGGTGACTTAGCGAACAAAATCCTGAGTATGACGTAGCTAGTTTTAGTTTTAGTGAACTGGATATTGATTTTGATAGGAAAGATAGCAACAAACAGTCTCGAGATATTAGGATCGGAACCTAAATCAGCTAGTTTGATAAATAGCTATTCCTATCTTCCTTTTTACAAAATTACTTGATAAAAAGGATTCTTTCTCATGGAAGAAAATAGAAAAAAAGATAGAGGAGGAACCAACTATGTGCGGAATCGTTGGTTACATTGGTAATAAAGAGGCTCAAAATTTCTTGTTAGAGGGACTAAGCAAGCTAGAATATCGTGGCTATGACTCTGCTGGTCTTGCAATCTACAACGGAGAGGCTATTTCTGTTCAAAAAACAAAAGGTCGTTTGGCTGATCTAGCAAACAAGATTTCCTCTAATGTGATGAAAGGTTCGATCGGAATCGGTCATACCCGTTGGGCAACTCATGGAAAGCCATCTGACGAGAACTCCCATCCTCATTTGGATGGCACAGAGCAGTTTGCAGTAGTCCACAATGGTATTATTGAGAACTATATGGATTTAAAAGAGGAATTGATTGAAAAAGGCCATGTTTTTCTTTCGGAGACAGACACCGAAGTAATTGCGAAACTGATGGCGGATCTATATGATGGAGATTTGGTCTCGACTGTTCGTAAAGTAGCAAAGCGTCTATCTGGTGCTTTTGCGCTAGGTATTCTCAGCAAGCATGAGCCAAACAAATTGGTAGCAGTTCGTATGGCTAGTCCGCTCGTGATCGGTGTAGGAGAAGAGGAGAACTTCATTGCATCTGACATTCCGGCGATCCTAAAACATACACGTGATGTATATATTTTGGAAGACGGCGAAATGGCAGTGATCACGGAAGGTAACGTGGAGCTTAGTACTTTAGATGGTGCGGAAGTAAACCGTGAAGTAATGCGAGTTAGCTGGGATATCGAAACGGCTGAAAAAGGCGGCTACGACCATTTCATGATGAAAGAGATTTACGAACAACCAAAAGCAATTCGCGATACGTTAGCTGGTCGTATTCGTAACAATCAAGTGGATCTGTCCCAAGAAATTGGTCTCACAGTGGAGCAACTAAAAGGAATCGAAAAGATTCAATTTGTTGCTTGTGGAACTGCGTACCATGCTGGTTTGGTCGGAAAATACGTATTGGAAGGCTTGGCACGAATTCCAGTTGAGACGGATATCGCTTCCGAATACCGCTACCGCAATCCAATCGTGGATGAAAAGACGCTAGTGGTGGTTGTAAGTCAATCCGGGGAAACAGCAGACACCTTAGCTGCACTACGTGAAGCAAAAAGCAAAGGCGCACGTGTACTGGCAATTACCAACGTCGTGGGTAGTAGCGTAGCTCGAGAAGCTGATGACGTATTAATCACTTGGGCAGGTCCAGAGATTGCCGTTGCTTCAACCAAGGCATATACTTCTCAATTGATCGTAGTGTACCTGTTGGGGGCATACTTAGCAAAAGCTCGTGGACTCCTCAGTGAAGAAACCATGACCGAGTTGGTAACGAACCTTCAACAGCTTCCAGAGCAGGCTGAAAAAGTACTAGCTCAGGAACAAACAGTTGAAGCTTATGCACGGAGTATCGCCAAGCATCATAACTTGTTCTTCCTAGGACGAGGTCTCGACTATGCTGTTGCCTTAGAGGGCTCTCTCAAACTAAAGGAGCTTTCCTACATCCATTCGGAAGCATATGCAGCAGGAGAACTAAAACACGGAACCTTAGCTCTCATCGAAGAAGGGATTCCAGTAATCGCACTTGGTACACAAAAGGCGGTTCTAGATAAAATGATCAGCAACATCCAAGAAGTAAAAGCTCGTGGAGCATATGTCCTCGGCTTTGCTCCAGAGGGTGACAACGAGCTGAAAAAATCGGTTGACGAAGTGATCTATATCCCAGTTACACATGACTTGCTTGCACCAGTCTTGACTGTGATCCCACTTCAACTGATCTCCTACTATGCTTGCCAAGAGCGTGGGTATGATGTGGATAAGCCAAGAAACCTAGCGAAGAGCGTGACGGTAGAGTAAGGGAAATAGACCATAAATGAATTGTGTTGGTTGAAATAAAGCCACATAGGCACAATATTTTATTGAAAAGTGAGATGTTCCACCTCTTTAGATATTATGATCTAAAGGGGTGTTTTTTTTACTATGAAAAGGAAGATTAGGGGCAGTGGCATGAGGTCTTATTGGTTATGGTTCTTTTTTAACGTCATTATTTGGTCATGTACTTTTGTTTATTTCAACAAAATAACAGACGAAATAACAGTGATCTTGTTTGGAACCGCGCTGTATTTTCTGGTTTTTTTTATCCAACCATTAGTCGAACAAAAAACGAAACTATTATTATTTCTCCTATGTATAAATGCAGTGATTGCAATCATTATGTTCTTTCCTGATACAGATGGAGATTGGAACCCCTACCTCCTCCTCGTCTTTACTATGCTAATGGGAGAAGGTTTTTATCGCTTACCAGTAGGGTTTAGTATGATACTGGGGGGAGTTATTGCAATAGGATTAGTACTAGATGTTTTCAAAACAGATTTAGATCCACTTATTCAAATTTTGATCACAATCTATATGATCCTTCTCTTTGTCGGAATGGTTTTTTATAAGAGAACGAAGGATCATACAGAGGATCTAGAGGCAAGATATGATGCGCTTCTCAGTGAATATCGTGATTTAAAACGACGTGTTGTCTCAGAGGAAGAAGTAACAAGACAAGAAGAGCGTATGTTCATCGCACATGAAATCCACGACTCTGTCGGGCATAAGCTGACCGCTCTACTTATGCAGTTGGAAGCATTTCGTTTGAAAGCTTCGGAACAAGATCTGGATCAGATCCGATTTTTGAAAGAGCTTGCCAGTACTAGTTTGGAAGAAACAAGAAGTGCCGTAAAATCGCTAAAAGCCAATGAATCCGGCGGATTACCGGGGATTATTCGATTAATCCGTAAATTGGAAATGGAAAGCTTCATACGTACTCATTTTTCTGTAAAACATGGGGCCTTTACAGCACCGCTAACGGGTGAGCAGTCTTTTGTTATTTACCGATCTGTACAAGAGGCATTAACAAATATCATGAAACACAGTCATACAAGAGAGGCGGAAATTACGTTTGAAGCACCAGGAGGAAGTATTTTCCGTTTTGAAATCAGTAATCCCATAACAGATAATAGAAGGTACCAAGAAGGATTCGGACTTACTTCAATGAGAGAGCGGTTAGAGAAATTTGGCGGCACTCTGGATGTAGATCAGACAGAGGATCAGTTTATTGTCAGAGGATTTTTAAAAATCGGATATAGGGGATTAGCATGATTCGGATATTATTGGCGGAAGACCAGATAATGGTAAGACAAGGGTTAAAAATGATGATTGAGTCGGATGCAGAAATGAAGGTGACGGGTGAAGCGGATAATGGAAATGAGGCCATTCTTCTTTGTGAGAAACAGTCGTTCGACATTGTGATCTTGGATATTCAGATGCCTGTTATGGATGGAATCGAAGCTGCCAAAGTCATAAAATCTCGTTGGTCCAATACGAAAATCTTGATATTGACGACGTTCGATGATACTCAATATGTGTTGGAGATGTTAAACATAGGAGTTAGCGGCTATATTTTAAAAACGGGAGATACCGATTCCTTGCTACGATCCATCCGAAGTGCGTTGTCTGGAGGGTTGTCTCTAGAAGATCACGTAGCAGCGAAAGTGATGCCGCTCTTATTGAATCGTGATGTAAAGAAAAAGGCCAATCCATTATTGACACCACGTGAAAGGGAAATTTTAAAATGCATCGGGGAAGGTCTCAGCAATGGAGAAATTGCAGAAAGGCTTGCCATATCAATCGGAACAGTAAAAAATAACACTAGTCAAATTTTGAACAAATTAGAATTACGAGATCGGACGCAGTTGGCGATTTACGCGATTCGCCATGATCTTGTGTAATATAAAAAAATGATGAAAGTAATGGTTATAAGGAAACATCGTGACTGGAGACAGTAGTGACGCTGTTTCTTTTTTTTGTACATTAGTAAGAGAGGCTAAATGTTCAAGAGAGATTACCAACTTAAGAAAAAAGAGCAGGTCAGATTAGGAGTTGATTTTTAGCCTGAAATACTTTGTATCGCTACCCAGCGGGACCAGATCGTGGAAGGGTCAAGAGGTCCCGTTGTTTGAGACGTTAGCCGAGTTTGGGATCCTCGCCTGTAACGGGCTGGTGGAGCGGCCTGTCTTACTTCTTCGTAAGATATAACTTGTATGGAAGGCAAAAATCAAGCTCTGGGTTAAACAAAAAGGAGTGTGGACATATGCTTGAAACGATAAAACTTAGTAAAACGTATAAAGAGAAAAAAGCAGTTGATGAGATTGACATTTATTTAGATGAAGGGGAATCGGTTGGTTTGCTTGGCCCAAATGGAGCCGGGAAATCAACAACCATTTCTATGATCTCTTCTTTGTTACGACCTACATCTGGTGATGTAAAGCTATATGGAAAAAGTATCGTGAAAAATCCAGCTGAAATCAGAAAAGTCTTGGGTGTTGTTCCACAAGAAATCGCTTTATATGAGGAACTCTCCGCATATGAAAATCTAACATTTTTCGGTGAAATCTATAAAGTGAACAAGAGCATGCTAGAGAACCGGATTCAAGAAGTACTAGAAATGGTGGGATTAAGAGATCGACAAAAAGAGTTGATCAAAACATTCTCAGGTGGGATGAAACGAAGAGTTAATATTGCGGCTGCATTGCTCCATCATCCAAAAATCTTGATACTGGATGAACCTACAGTAGGTATTGATCCACAATCGAGAAATCATATTTTGGAGACAGTTCGTAAACTAAATGATAAACAAGGAACAACTGTTCTTTATACAAGCCATTATATGGAGGAAGTAGAGCAATTATGCGATCGTGTCTACATCATGGATCATGGCAAAGTTGTAGCATCAGGCAGTAAGTCCGAGTTATTAAGTATTTTATCAAGTGAAGATACCGTACAAGTGCAACTTAACAAAACAAGTGATGGACTAATCAAAACAATCAAATCAATAGATTATGTACGTCATGTTGATGAAACAAGTGCTGGGATTCGAATCATTTCGAAGAAGGGGAGTCACATCCTTAGTGACTTAGTACATGCTACAGAAAAAGAGGGCATTCAGATAACACACTTTCAAGTGGAAATCCCAAGTCTGGAAGATGTGTTCCTACATTTGACAGGAAAAACGTTACGGGACTAGGGGAGAGATAGAAAATGGGCTCCTTTTTGAAAAAAGACTTGTTAGTGTTTTGGAGAAGTCGAAACGATATGGTAAAGGCTCTGTTACTTCCCATCGTCTTGATCGTTGTCTTAGACTTTGGCTTTTCTGGTCTATTCGATAAAGATGCAGAGTCGGTAAAGATAGATGTGGCGATTGTGCAGGAAGATGATGAAACCATCGGGGTGGAACAGTTTCAAAAGAAGGTGCAAGAAATGGATCTACCTCCCGGCGGAAGAGAAACAATATTGGAACAAGCTGTATCTCTCTCCCCAAGCAGACTGATCCATGATTTTTTTCATGATCCCAAATTTAAAGATTGGGTTACCGTGCAGGAATTACGAGATAAGGAAGCCACAAAATTAGTGGAGAGTGGGGAGCTAGATGCACTTATTACCATACCAAAAGGGTTCACGTATGATGTTCTATCTAGGGTGTTGCTAAGGGATCCATCAGAAGCTACTTTAATCATTCGTGCAAAAGAGCAATCAATGGAGGTAGATACTCTTCAAGACATCGTAACTAATTTCACCAATACGCTTAATTTTCAGTTGGCACTTGGTAACAAAGCATCGACTGGAATGACAGAGATAGAGATGCCACAAGGGGGGAAAGAAATGGTGAAAGGGATGGAGACTTTTACCATTTCCCAGTATTTTACGATCGCAATGAGTACCCTTTTCGCTTTATTTATTTCACAGACCGTGGCGATGAAAACAGTTACCGAGAAGAGAGAACGTGTTTTTAATCGGATTTTACTGACAAATAGCAATCCTCTAGGATATTTAATGGGAAAAACACTCTCTACGTTTTGTCTTACTTGGTTACAAATGATGATTACATTTACTGTTACTCAATTGTTGCTAGATGTGTTCCCTGGCAAGTCATTGGATTTTTGGTTTGGATTCATACTTGTAGTCACTGCTTTTGCTTTCAGTGTTGCTGGGTTATCTGCATTATTTACGACAATCACCTTAAGACTGCATGACGTAAACGCAGCGAATGGACTTTTCACCCTTATTATTATGTTGTTGGCAGTTCTTGGAGGAAGTTTTTTTCCGAGTCAAGCCCTCCCAGATTGGTTTCAAAAAATAGGAGAATGGACTTCGAATGGACTAACTCAGGCGGTATTAATCAAGTGGATTCAGTTCGAAAATCTGCAAGATCTACTGTTCCCTGTGATTATTCTGATCGTATTTTGTATGGTCAGTCTTGTGGTTTCGATGGCCGTCTTTCCTAGAAGGGGGAGGATCTAATGTATTCCGTATTTATGGCGCAATGGAGGAAAGATAAACGAAATCCACTAACGATTATTTTATTTATCGTTCTTAGCATTTTAGCAACGATTATATTTGGTGATACTGCGAAGCTAACACAAACTTCTGTTGCGATCTTTAGTAATGAGCCTAACGGTAAAGAAATAGAAAAAAAATGGGCAACTTTGTTAAATAACAGCGATGAGATGGAGTTTGTCATTACGGAAGAAGAGAAAGCTCGTGAAGCGGTTGTCGAAGGAAGAAGAGATGTAGCCATTCAATTGATGGAAAAGGATTATCGTTTGATTACATCTTCCGATATGCCAACCATCCAACTTGTCGAACAGCATGTTCATAAGGTGTTTATAAAGGAAGCACAGCTGGAAGCAGTGGTGGGGACAAAGAATACGGATAAACTAAGAAATAAAGTAAAGAGTTATCTGGAAAATCCACCGTTAAAGGTTCAAACTCAGTCACTCAGTGGTGGAGAAATCGCGAAACATAATATGGGTATGCAATTATTGTTTGCTTTCACCCTTTTCTCCGCCATGTTTACCATTGGGTTTAAAGTCAATGGAATCACTGCCGATAAGGCGAGTGGTATATGGAATCGATTGATCCTCTCCCCAGTAAGTAAGACAGCTATGTATACAGGTCATCTACTATATAGTTTTTGTATTGGTTTTTTGCAAATGTTGATTGTGTTATGGATCTTTCAGTATGGATTCGATTATGAATTAGGAAACTTTCAGATGATACTGGTCATTGCTGCTGTGTATACACTGAGTATGGTTAGCTTGGCAATGTTATTTACCAGTTTTGTTCGAACACCAGAACAGTTTAATGGGATTTATACTTCGGTTATTCCGATCATTCCGGTCATAAGTGGGGTTTATATGCCACCAGGTACGCTGGATAACCCGATCCTTAGATTTATTTCCGATCTATTTCCGTTGACTCATGCGGTAGATGCTATGATGGATATTTCTCTATTTGATGCAAGTTGGAATGACATTGCTTTACCAGCTTCGATCATGCTATTGATTGGAGTGGTGTGTATGGGGATCGGAGTCAATTTGGCAGAGCGAGGAAAGAGATAAATTGAGTTTGAAGATAATGTAAATGAAAATATATCCGGTTCTTGGTGAGTATAAGGATAAGGTTTTTATCTATTATAGTTGAGAATACTCCCACTCTAAGCGTAGCGAAAGTGGGAGATGAATCTGAGTCGGACGAGGGAGGGTTTCTACCCTCTCGCAAGTCCGACCTATTTTGGTGTATTTTCCTTCATAAATTTCTTGATCCTCCCGATCGTCATGGACATTATTCTGAAAGGTTGTAGAATATTTTCAACTGCGCATAAGGTCTTTCAGTTTCGGATCTACCCTACTAAGGAACAAGTACGATTCATCCATCAATTGATCGGTTGTAGTTGCTTTGTTTTTAACTATTTCTTAGCCAAATGGCAAGAAGCCTATCGAAAAACAAAAAAAGGACTCACCTATCCTACTTGTTCTCGTTTGTTGACGCCATCGCCAATTAGGTAGCTTCTTTAAATTCATAAGCAAAGTAGCATTGCTTGCGTTTAAATTCTACTTTCCTCATCATTTGGTATAATGAAAATGAGGAAATGTTTGAAATTTTTAACGCTGTGTTAGATACAAGTAATAAAAGTGAGCATGAGACAACGAAAGCCTATGTTGAATTTGTCAAAAATGTTTAGTTGATGAGCTAGAGCATTTAAGTTTGATAAAAGTACAAAGGAATCAAATAAATTTTATCAATATATACAGATGTTACTTCTTATCCGGTGTTTAACATTACGAGTGATAATATAACTGGACTTACAATTACAGTAAATGATACTTGGGGGAATCGGGTAACAGTAAAAGTTTTCAGTAGAGAAGAATCACTTTAAAGTAGTCATGCATGTATGTTCGTTTATATGATCATTTCGAGTTGGATCACGAGATGTTTCAGGGGGAATTTGAATGATGAAAGTTAATTCAAAAATTATACTTTTGATTTGTATATTCTTAATTCCATTATACTTAATTGGATGTACAAAGAATGAGGAATCAAGTGGGGAAACAAAGATTTTGGAAATTGACAATACAGAAGAGTCCTTTGGTAAAAAGGATGAAGAAGTGGTGACTGTTAGAAAGCATTATATGATTCTAAATCCACCGAAAGATTTAATACAACTGAAAGAATTAGTTGAAAAATATAGTAAGGATCATCCAGTTGAAGGCGAAATGAAAGTAATAGAAGGAAAAAATAGGATTTTTTATATGTACTTCTATAGGGAAAGTGAGGATTTACCAAGAGATTGGCAGCCTGATGAAAGTTACATGAATACAGATCGGATAGAACATCATAAGAATGATCTGATTGCAGCTATCATTTGGTCAGATGCTGAGCCACAAAAAAAATACTATGTTTATGAAAAAAGTAAGGAAGGAAAGGTAATTGAGAAGATAATTAAGAAGATGCATTTTATTGAGGATCAGGTTGTTGAGTAATACACGATCCATACCCTAAAATATAAAACAGATATGCAGTAGGTTACATTCTATATCGTGATGGCCGACAGATGTAAATTGTAACTTTATCAAGGTGACTAAAACAAATTCGGAATCTGGTTGATGATTATTCGAATGTTAAAAATCAAAATAAATAGTGATTTGGTTCTTAAACACCAAATCACTATTTATATAATTCTTAAAAAAAGCCTGTCGACCTATTAAGATAATAAACTTTGTCGACAAGCTGTGAGAGAGTCCATTATGAGACTCTCTCTTTGTGTCGGATCTTATTTCAACTTCAACATCTGCATACGCTGATTAAACAAGGTCGGATACGATAAAAATCCGAGCATGATGCTGGTGACAGCGGCGGTGGTTAACAATAGGAACATAATGAGCAATTGGAATTGTACCGCCTGAATAGGATCAGCGCCTGCGATAATTTGACCACTCATCATTCCAGGCAATTGAACGAGTCCTACTGTTTTCTGGCTTTCAATGGTAGGAATCATGCTCGCTTTGATTGCGTTTTGTAATTGTGTATGAACAGCCTGTTTTGGTGTTCCGCCAAGCGATAGGATTAGTTCCGTTTCATCTTGGTGCGCTTCTACTTCTGCTTGGAATCGATTGAGGAACAAAATGGAGAGTACCATCGAGTTACCAACGATCATACCACTAATGGAGATAATGTATTGTGCTTCTGGTGGTGTGATGTGAAAACCAAGCAAAATACTTTGGGTAAGTACCTCCACAAACGTTAATGTAATCGCTACTTTCCACGTGATTCCTTGAATGCTTGTCCCTTTTTTACGGACATTTAATGTAGCAACGATAATCATGAGTGCTACGATTAAAAAGATATAAATTAGGCTTTCAGAATCAAACACAAATTTTAAAACATATCCAATACCGAGCAATTGTATAATCGAACGCACGGTAGCGATGATCGTATCCTTTTCAAGTCCTAATTTAAGTGTCTTAGATAGAAGCAGTGGGATGAGAACAAAAATAAGAGTGAGAGATAAGGTGAGATAGCTCATTTTTCTTCCCCCTTCACAAACTGAACTACTTTTTCATTTTTAGGAGAATGTAGTAAGCTGATTTCCCCAGTCTCGATCACTTCCCCATCCATCATGACCCAAGTGTAGTGTCCAATTTTGAATGCTTGTTGTAGATTATGAGTGATCCAAATAATAGTGGTACCGTATTTTTGGTTTATTTTTGCAATGAGTTCTTCGATGTCTTGTTTCGAAACGGGATCGAGGGAAGAAGTAATTTCATCCAATAATAATATTGCTGGACGATTCACCAGAGTACGTGCAATAGACACCTTTTGACGCTGTCCACCTGACAAATCTTTTATATTGCGATGCAAAAAGGTAGCATCCAAACCTACATCGTATAATAAATCTACTGCATCCTCTTCTGATAACTGCTTTCCTTGAAGTTCTAACGGCAATGCAAGATTTTTCATTACACTACCACTGATCGTGGGGGCGCTTTGCAGTGCAATACCAACACGACGGCGCAATTCTACTGGATCATAGCTACTAATGATCTTATTTGTTATATAAATCTCTCCCGAATCAGGAGAGATCAGACCATTGCAAAGTTTGAACAGTGTTGTTTTCCCGGCTCCAGAGGGCCCGACTAACGTTGTGACTTTGCCTTCGGGAAACGATCCAGTAATATTTTTTAGGATATGCATATTATCAGGGGCGTAGTGTACCTGATGAAAAGAGATAGCTGATTTATCGTTTGTTGTCATTATTCTACATCCTTTGGGACAAGCTGTAGTCCCGAACTCTAGATCATCAGCTCGTCATATTATATGATCTTAATGAACTTATTTATAATAATTATTATATAGTAATTATATTAAATAGACAAATGTGATGGAATGGGAAGTTTTGTTCTCGATCCTTCCCAACGGGGGGTAGAACAAATAAAATGCACTGGGAATATGTTCTCAGTGCATTTTATTTGTTCTTGTTATGTTTAAGAGAATTTCTAACCTGATAGTGTTGTCATGAACTCGATATAAAACTTATGGTAGTCAAAGTCAAAAGCGATTTTATGTATTTTGGCATTTTGGGGAAATGGAATATAGGGACGGATGTCTACAATACTTTGCCCTCTAGCTACTCCCTCTGTTTGCACGATCTGAACAGGGAGGTGCTGATAAGAGAATATATCGTTGTTTACTGCCATCAATGTGATAGCGTCATGAACAGGACTTCCATGAATAGAAGGATTTCTATTTTTATAAAATCGATAATAATGATCCAACATTGGTTTGATAATAGGTGCTTTCCCTTTGGAATGGATATAATCTACCATCTCAGGAGTAACGATTGCACGATTAGTAACATTTAACGGAATGATGGTGAGATTGTTAGCAAACTCTAATACAATTTTTACGGCGATGGGATCTGCATGGAAGTTAGCTTCTGAAACAGCAGTTACATTTCCTGGAACCCAAAAGGCACCCCCCATCACGTAATAGGATTTTACCGATTTCATTAACTCTGCAAATAAAATAAACATAGTAGCCAAGGATGTTAGTCGACCTGTATTCACAATGATCAATTCATTTTGGTAGGTTTCGATGATATTGGCGATTTCAAAAAAGTTTTCGATCTCGCCTATAGAATTTCCTGGATTGATCGGACCTAACCCATATTTTCCATGTATATCTGGATAAAAAACAGGAGCTTCTCCAGTTAATGGTCGTATTGCTCCTCCAATCACTCTAATGTTGGTAGATGGATTGACTTGATTGATCAAGTAGTAGACATTCTCAATTGTTTGCTCCCTTGGAACGTTCCCATAGTCTGCGACAATACCAACAATCTCGAGTTCTTCTTTTAGATAAGCATAGATTAGAGCAACCGTATCATCTATTCCTACGTCACCAAAAAATAGTATTTTTTTGCTCACTTTTTGCTCCTCCTGATTTTCGATCTAGGTTAAACATATGCATTCAATTCAAAAATAGTTTTGAAAATCTCATATGTTATGAGAAGCATCCTAAACTTAATGACACCTGTCATATGGAGGAACTGATAGTTGTGAATATTGTCTTGCTCACTTGAAAGATAAACTGAAGGAAACAATCAGTTTTTCGAAGTGAGGGAAAGGCGATGCAAAAAACGAATGAACGAATTCCGCTGCTCGATATTTTAAGAGGGTTTGCTATATTAGGAACACTGGGGACAAATATTTGGATTTTTGCCCACTTAGGGGACATTTCGTATCTGTTTACGATAGATCATGCAATATGGTGGGAGTCTGTCCAAGATTTTCTTAGGTTAGTTGTTCTGTTTTTGGTTAATGGAAAGCTTTTAGGCTTATTGACTATGATGTTTGGAGTAGGGTTAGAACTGAAGTATCAACAGTCTTTACGCAAAGGAACTGCTTGGCCTGGGGTCTACTTATGGACATCTCTATTCTTGTTGATGGAAGGTTTGATTCATTTCACGCTTGTGATGGAATACGACATTTTGATGAGTTACGCTGTTACTGCCATCATTGTTTCGTTTATTATCAAAGGCGGTGACAAGCTGATCAAGCGAGCGATGATAATAACGGGAACTTTTCATGCGGTTGTCATGTTGTATATTCTAGGAGTCAGTATTTATTTTGGATCTGGCGTAATGTTACTAGGTGATATGGATTACACGGTTTCTCTGTATCAAAATGGGACTTGGATCGAGCAAATACAAGCGAGACTGGAGAACTTTCTGCCACTGCGTAGTGAAGCGATTTTCGTTATTCCGATGAATATTTTTTTATTCTTAGCTGGTATACGACTAATGCGTTCGGGTTCTTTTTCATCAGACGAGACAGGGAAACGAATTCGAAATAAAATGTTATGGATTGGATTAGGCATTGGGATCCCATTAAACTTGCTCACTTTTGTTCCAGGAGGAGTCTTTGACTTCCCAGTTCGTTATCTTTTTGCACCTGTTTTATCAATTGGGTATATTGCTCTGATTGCGAAAATGGTAGAGATAAATGAGAGACTGTGGCTCTGGTCTCGCTTTGAAGACATAGGGAAAATGGCTCTTAGTTGCTATGTAACACAAAATATTTTGGCATCATTTATTTTTTATGGATGGGGATTAGGATTGGGAGGAAAAGTCAACTCCCTTATGACAATTGGAATTTGGCTTCTAATTAGTATCTTACAAATGATATTTGCTATGTTCTGGCTACGGAGATTTAAGTTTGGACCGATGGAATTTGCCCGCAGGTACTTTACAGGAATGATGATAGGTAAAAAATGAATCGTAGGCAGGAGGAGAGATCAGTGAAATATAAGTGGTATCCTGACGACCAAATAGAAAAATATCTAATAGTAGATTTAATTCTCACTGTATTATTAATCTATGGAGTGCTTACCGCCGATAACCCAATTGGGTTGGTCGGCAGTTTCCTTTTATTGGGCCTCTTTTTGTTTGCCTTCTATGTAAGTTTGTGGTTTCGAGATTGGAGAATGTTAGGATCTACGCTCCTTGGATGTGCTGTAATTTCTGTCTTTGTGATGTTTTATAATGAGAACCTTGTATATTTTGCTTTTATTTTCTCTGATTTACTCGGTCGTGTTCGTTCCAAAACCCATATGGTGATAGGAATGTTTGGATTTATTGTGATGTATGTAGGAACACATATGTACTTGAGGGGAGATTGGACCTCCTTTTTTGGAACTACTCACTTTCCTATACTGGTCCTACTTGTATTATTACCGATTGCGATTCATATGAAAGAACGATCTAAATTGTTACGACAAGAACTTGCCACCGCAAATGAAAAACTGGAAAAGTACATTCAAGAGGAAGAACGCCATCGTATTGCGCGAGACCTTCATGATACTCTCGGACAAACACTCACCATGATTACGTTGAAAAGTGAGTTGGCGATTCGGTTAATAGACAAAAATACCGAACAGGCCAAACGAGAAATGAATGAGGTGATGGGCACATCACGCTTTGCATTAAAACAAGTTCGTGAACTTGTGACATCGATGAAGTTTGTTTCGCTAGAGGAAGAGATGGAGCACACGGCTAAATTTTTAGATAGCTCAGGTATTCACTTGAGTTTAGGGAAGAGTTCATCCACACCCAAACTGTCCAAAGTCGCAGAGACGATGCTGGCTTTGTCTCTGCGTGAGGCAATTACCAATGTGATCAAACATAGTAAGGCACAACATTGTAGGATAACGAGCGAATATACAGATGATTGGTACTATATACACATTGAGGATGATGGGATCGGGTTTGAACAAGGTGGAATGGAGGGAAACGGACTGAACTCTATTCAAGAACGGATCCGTTTGCTAAAAGGACATACCAACATTGCTGCTTCCTCCAATGGTGGTGTGATGGTGACATTGAGTGTACCTGTAGATCAACAAGAAAGGATCGATTCTAAATGATTCGCATCGTCCTTGCAGAAGATCAAAAAATGCTACGAGGTGCAATGACCTCACTATTACAATTAGAAGAAGACCTAGAAGTTGTCGCACAAGTATCCGATGGAAAGGAAGCATTGGAAGCAGTTGAATTATACACACCTGATTTATGTATTTTAGATATTGAGATCCCGATTATGACAGGACTTGAAGTGGCAAAAAAGATTCGAGAAAAAAGTTTGTCTTGTAAGATTTTGATCGTCACTACGTTTGCCAGACCAGGATACTTGCAAAAAGCGATGGAAGCAAAAGTGGAAGGATACCTATTGAAAGATGAACCAATAGATTTTTTGATCGATGCAATTCGGAAGGTGACTAAAGGTCAGAAAGTGATCAGTACCGAGTTGGCCTCCGCGTTATTTATGAGAGAGGAGAATCCGTTAACAGAGCGAGAACAGGAAGTGTTACGTTTCGTTGCAGAAGGTAAAAATACAGCACAAATTGCAAAAAGTCTCTTTTTAACAAAAGGGACTGTACGAAATTACTTGTCAACCGCTATTCAAAAGATGGAAGTAGAATCAAGGCATCATGCTATTAAAATAGCACAAGAAAAAGGATGGATTTGACGAGATGTGCTATCAAAATAAAATAAAATGCACTGAGATCATCATTTCTCAGTGCATTTTTGTACCTGTCATTTGCAAAACACTATGCAAATCATTGGGACTTTAATTTTTGTTTCTCAGCTAGAAGTTTTTGAAACTCCCTTTCTAGCTCCGCAGATGGCTCGATACTTAACCGACTTAGCACGTCTGTTATTTTCGTTTCTAAGATGAGCCGTTGATCTTCTAACGAATCGCGGCTTTCTTGGGGAACATAATATTTGTATTCATCATAGGTCCCGTCAAATATTTCTATTTCCGCATTGTTTATTACTAAAATACGAGTGGCGATATTCTCGATAAATTGGCGGTCATGAGATACAAAAATGACGGTTCCTTCGTATTCTTGGAGAAGAGATTCTAGTGCTTCCACTGCATGAATATCTAGAAAGTTCGTTGGTTCGTCTAAAATGATCGTATTGATGTCGCTAACAAACAATTTAGCCAACGCCACTTTTACCCGTTCCCCACCACTTAATACTGCAACACTTTTATAGACGTCTTCTCTAAAAAAGTGTAGTCTTGCCAGTACTGTTCGGATCAATGTTTCATCCTGCTTGGAGGTGGAGCGTACATTATCTAAAATCGATTGGTCGACATCTAATATGTTTAGGTTTTGACTAAAATAGCCGATTTTCATCGATGGAGAGATCGTGATCGCGTCATCGTCGTGATGGATGATTTTTTTCACGAGAGTTGTTTTCCCACACCCGTTTGGTCCGATGATCGCTAGTTTATCTCCACCACGAATCGTAAAACTGGTTGCTTTCCACAAGGTACGTTGATCGATGATACCAGATACTTCGTTGACACGAAGTATGATCCTACCCTTAAACGATTCTTCATTTGGCAAATTCATTTTAATTGCAGGTATTTCTGTCGGTTTTTCTACTTTATCGAGTTTCTCTAATCTCGTTTCCATCGCTTTAGCCGTCTTTTGTAACTTCTTTTGCTTTTTCGCAAAATATGGCTTGGTATTTCTTGCCTCGGAAGAGCTTACTTTTTTGGATGCTTTGGTAGCTCGTTCTGCTTTTTGCTCCTTTAGTTTCAATGCGTCTTCCAGCTGCTTTTTCTTTTTCTCATACTTTTCATAAGCCATTTCATGCTGGTGATGTTCTAATTCTTTTTGTTCAACATAATCGGAGTAATTTCCCTTATACTCTTTCACTTGTCCGTCTTTGATTTCCCAGATCGAGGTGCATAGAGCATCTAAAAAGGCACGATCATGTGATACAAGGACAAACGCCCCTTGCCATCGCGTCAGTTTCTTCTCTAACCAATCGATGTGATCTTTATCCAAGTTTGTCGTTGGCTCATCTGCTAACAAAATATCTGGTTTTTTAGTGATTGCTTGGTTAATGTATTCTTGTGTTACTTCTCCACCGCTTTTGGTTGTATCCGTCTTTTTTAGCTGTGGCAAAAGCTCACATATTCCGTGTGTGATTACATTCCCTTTGTCAGGAGACTTCTTTCCAGCTAACACTTCTAGCAGGGTTGTTTTTCCGCTTCCATTTCTTCCGACTAAGCCGATTCGGTCGTTTTTCTGGATTTGTAGTCTTTCTATATCGGCTAATAAACGATCTTTTACATACAGCTTTACATTCGTAGCTTCCAATAACATCATATAATCATCCCCATTTTCATCATGTTCTGGAGACAAAAAAAGCCTCCTATCTGCATTCAGAATAGGAGGCATAGGTGAACATCAAAAGAGACTTCGCCCTTTTGATCCAACTATAGAAGCCTAATCCTATTCTGAAATCTCGATTAAAGACAGCGCTTAAAACAGCAGAAATAGTCATCTGTTAGAAGCTTAATTGCCTTCAATGGAGTTTTCGAAAAATAGGATTAGTACTTCATGTAATTGGGTCACCCTTCCGATTTTATTTAATGCAACAATAAATGATGAGATAATATATGTCAACCGTAAAATAAAGTTCCTTTTACCTTTGAGCCAAAATGAAATGATAGGAGGAGTAGGTGAAACCATGGACGAAATTCGAGTATTGATTGCAGAGGATGAAAAAGAGATACGAGATTTATTGAAAAAATATCTGGAAAGAGAATGGTATAAGGTAGATGTAGCAGTAGATGGAGAAGAAGCCCTTATGTTATTTGAGCAAAATCAATACAACCTTATCATTTTAGACCTTATGATGCCGAAAATAGATGGGATCGAGGTATGTAGACAACTTCGGAATAAAACCAATGTTCCGATCATGATGCTGACAGCAAAAGATCATGAGGTGGATAAAATATTAGGACTTACCATTGGGGCAGACGATTATATTACGAAACCATTTAGTATCCACGAAGTAGTTGCGAGAGTTAAGGCGCTTATGAGGAGGTTTTTCATACTAGGTAGTGATAGCAGCAATGATAGTTCGAATGAAACATCGTTGATCCAATTTAAAGGCTTAATGGTGGATTTAAAAAAATACATCGTGATGAAAGAGGGGGAAGAAATATCTTTAACCGGAAAAGAACTACAACTGTTAAAGTTTTTCGTCACCCATCCTGGACAAGTATTTACCAAGACACAACTATTTCGTAATGTTTGGGACAGTGACTACTTAGAAGATGACAATACTGTTATGGTACATATCCGTAAGCTTCGAATGAAAATCGAAACAGACCCTTCTAACCCCCAATATATTCAAACCGTATGGGGTATCGGATACAAGTTTGTAGGTGAAAAAGATGAATAATGACAGAAGTATCTTTCTGCTTCTCCTTCAAGTGATGATGATCATATTTCTTTTGATCCTAGAACCACAAGGAATTTGGAAATGGGCTCTATTTAGCTCGCTTTTGATTATTACAGGCATTCTTTTGCTTATGAGATTCCACTTTGATCATTATCTCAAGGGCATAGCTGAAGAGCTAAGAAGAGCGACGAATGGAAATAGCAAAACAAGGTTGTTTACGAAGGAAGATGGCGTATTTGCAGAAGTGATTTTTTCTATGAACGAATTGATAGAGAAACTAGAGAAAGTTCAAGTCCAGTCTATTAAATCCCAAGAAGCAAGAAAAAGGCTGCTATCTAGCATCTCACATGATATTCGAACTCCCCTTACCTCCATTATTGGATATGTGGATGCTTTACGAGATGATATAGCGCCTACAGAAGAAGAAAAGCAAGAGTATCTTGAGATTATTTCGAAAAAAGCAAGTTCCCTAAAGCAATTGATTGATGAAATATTTACGATGGCAAAGTTAGATGCAGATGAAATGCCACTAAAGGTAGAATTGCTGGACTTAGCAGAAATGGCAAGGGAAACAGTAATCGAGTTTTTACCTGAGATGGGAAAACAGGAGATGGAGTTCAAAGTTAACATTCCAGAAAAAAATTGCTATATCAATGCAGATCGTCTTAGTCTTCAACGGATTATCGGAAACTTAATGAAAAATGCTATTTATTATGGGAAGGAAGGAAAATTGCTAGGCATTCAGCTCATAGAAAGCGACCATGAATATCAACTATTCATTTGGGATCAAGGACCTGGAATTTCCTCTGTAGATCTTGGAAGTGTGTTCGATCGGATGTACCGAGGCGATGGATCAAGAACTTCTCGTGGAGGCAGCGGCTTGGGATTGTCCATTGCAAAAGCTCTGGTAGAAAAAAACGGGGGAAGAATCTGGGTGGAAAGTGTTCCATGGGAAAAGACTACTTTTGCATTTTCGATGCCTAAGCACAACCAATCCAAGGAAGGCGTTATTTAAGAATCATTTAAGAACTGGATAAGTAGCAGTTAAAACCACCTTTTTATGATGTAAGCAGAGCAGTTGAAAAGAGGGTGTCCCAAAATGAGTGCCGTAATAAAAACAACTAGTCTAACCAAGATATATGGAGATCAGAGGTCGGTAGATAACCTGAATATGACGGTGAATCAGGGAGAGATATATGGATTTCTAGGTCGAAATGGAGCAGGCAAAACAACGACGATCAGAATGTTATTGGGGCTAATCAAGCCCACTCTTGGACAAATCGAAATATTTGGGGAAGACCTTTTCCGAAACCGAAAAGCAATTTTACGGAGAATAGGTTCGATTGTCGAAGTGCCAGGTTTTTATGAAAATCTTACAGCGAGAGAAAATCTCCTGATTAACGCTAAGATTATGGGGGTTCATAAGAAAAGTGCGATAGAGGAAGCACTAGAGATTGTAGGACTACATGATGAAACAAAAAAACTAGTAGGGAAATATTCGTTAGGAATGAAGCAAAGATTAGGGATAGCTAGAGCCCTGCTTCATTATCCAGAACTACTAATACTGGATGAGCCCACTAATGGACTAGATCCAATCGGTATCAAGGAAATGCGCAGACTGATCAAATCTCTGGCAAACGAGCGAAATATTACGATATTCATATCAAGTCATATTTTATCCGAGATCGAACAGCTAGTAGACAAATTAGGGATTATTCATGAAGGAAATTTATTAGAAGAGGTCACATTTTCTGAACTTAGAAAACGGAATCGCAAATATTTGGAGTTCCAAGTATCAAATGAGAATAAAGCGGCCATGCTTCTGGAACGTCATTTTGACATTTCCGATTACGAAGTACATAGCGAGGGAACGATTCGTGTTTACTCTCATCTAGGTCAACAGGGGACGATCAATAAGACTTTTGTAAACCATGATATTGAAGTTAGCAAGATTGCGATGAGCGAAGATCGGCTAGAGGACTACTTTACCAAATTAATTGGAGGTGGTTCGATTGGTTAATCTCCTATATACAGAACTTTTAAAGCTAAAACGATCCTACATGTTCCTAATCAGTATCATTGGAGCAGCAGTAGCCCCTTTTATTGTGGTGATAGGATCCTATATTACGCAAGACGAAGTTGTAGAACCGGTCCTGTTTGATGAGCTTTTTTATCAAACGAATTTATACACGGTTTTAGTCATAGGAGTCCCATTATATGGAGTAGTCACAGCCTATCTATTTAATCGAGAATATGTAGAAGATACTTTGAAAAATTTACTAACTATCCCTGTATCACGTATGAAATTTCTTTTGAGCAAATGTATCCTGCTCTTCATGTGGATTATGGTATTAACTTTTGTTTCCTGGTCTCTCACTTTGATCTTCGGTTTACTAGCACAATTTGATGGACTTAGTAACTCTCTATTCATAGAATCTTTTCAAAAAGCAATGGTTGGCGGAGTACTTTGTTTTATTTTATCAAGTCCTGTCATTTGGATCACCCTTATAACGAAGAACTATGTACCGCCGATTATTCTAACAATCCTCGCTACGTTATTAAATGTTATGTCTGGTAATTCGGAACATCGAGGTTTGTTTCCATGGGCAGCGGCAGGGGATATAGCTAACAAGACTCTACTTGCGACCTATCCCCCAGAGTATTCGTATTTTGGTATTGCAGCTACATCCTTGGTTGGCTTCATTGCAACGATCGTCTACTTCCAAAAAGCAGATATACATTAGGGGATACTAGGAACATTATCAACTGAATGATGGAGACGGCTTATTCATGTTTAGAAAAATCTCTAGAGATGGAAAAGTCGTACTAGAAATAAAATAGACAAATTATTCTAAATATTATGAAATAAGAAGGGGTCAAAATGTCCATTCCTCAATTCAATATAGATGTCTTTCGCGCCATTAATGATTTGGGTAAAGAATTTTCGTCACTAAATCCAGTTGTGATCTTTGTAGCAGAATATACATTGTATTTGTTGGCTTTGAGCATTGTCGTATACTGGTTTACTTACCATAATGGAAATAGAGTAATGGTCATTCGTGGCGGAGTAGCCTTTATTCTGGCTGAAATAGCTGGGAAAATAGCTGGTCTTCTCCATTCTCATTATCAACCATTTGCCGTTTTATCAAATGTCAGTAAATTAGTTGAGCATGAGATAGATAATTCATTTCCAAGTGACCACACGATTCTGTTCTTTTCCTTTTGTTTCTCTTTTTGGCTTGCGAACAAAAAGAGTGGATGGCCTTGGCTTGTCTTGGCATTCTGTGTAGGGATCTCTCGTATTTGGGTAGGAGTACACTATCCTATTGATGTTGCAGTGGGAGCTCTTTTTGGTATGGTGGCTGCCTTATTGGTATATTGGATGGAGCCGAAGTTCTCTTTTACAAAACAACTAATTGCTCTTTACGATAGAGCAGAACAATATATGCTTCCTTCTAGTAAGAGATCTAGAAATTATTAAAGACGATCGAGTTTCTGTGATATTTTTTAGGGTCGGTTAGATATCCTAACCGACCCTTTTTTCGTCTATTCCCTTAAATAATGGATGGTTCCACTCTAATTTTAATAGTGGAGATTTAGGTGAATACAGCAAGATCGATATATAAGAAGCCACGTTTTTTCCTCCAGAAGAGTTGAAGTTTACTTCTGATTCATGAAATAACCTGCCTACTAGAAAAGCATTCAGATATTCGCTCCATGTAGAGTAGGATTGTTGTGCGAGCTGAGAGGCTTGAATCATCCGATCCCATGCTTCTCCTTTTGATAAGTAGCGAAGCGATCGACCGATGCGACATAAGTGAATTACCCAAGCTAAATCAAATGCAAAGATTCCAGCAGGAGGCAATGATTGTATTCCAGAGTTTACTTGATATAACTTTCCATAATGGGCTTCCTCTTTTGAAGACTCGATGTATTGAGTGCGAGCCGTTTCCGTAAGAGCTGTCATCTGATTGCGGTATTCTTTGAATTCTTGACGTACGCCTTGGTGGAGGAACCAATCAATCTGTTGTTTTAGTTCTGGACCGTTTGAGATACCCCACTTAGATAATGCGAGACTGAATAACCGTTTTCCGATCCAACGGTCTCGGATCAACGAAAATTCATGATTAGTAAAGTAATATGGTAGAGTATTACTTTCGATACAGGCTGCTGAAAGACAGCGGAAGTAAGATTCTAGCGTTTTCCGTTGTTTTCGACTGTAACGTTTGGTCATACTAGATACCTCACTTAGTAAATTTTATTCAAAATACAAAGGTGCGATAAGATTTCCAAGCTTCCCAGAGAAACGGAATGAGAAGGAGAAGGTCATATGGATCTGGGATGATCATTGTCAATATAAAATAAGGCAATACATATACCCAACTTCTCCTCATCAACATCAAAAGATAATAAAATAAAGTGCTAATCCATTGGTTTTTTTGATTAGTAGGTTTTATTCCACTCGTGGTTGGATTGCTAATCTCATTTAATAATATGCGAGCTTCAATATGGAATAGATCTAACTCTAACACTTTGGTAAATCGTTGCTTGGCGTTCTCTATGTCACCTAGTTTCATATAACTTTTTCCGATGAGGGATAACGCATCTGTATTTTCAGGTAAGAGGGAAAGAATATGTTCGCAATCCTCTATGGCTTTGGAGAACTGGTCCGAATTGTACCGAATACGAGCTCTATGTTTACGTGCATCGAGATCGTCTGGGTGAATACGAAGTACATGGTTGAACGACTCTAATGCTTGATCAGTATCCTTATTCCGTAGATAATAACTCCCTTGCATCAAAAGCAGGTCGGGATCATCTGGATAGAGTTGAAATGCTTCGTCAAGATAATCTTTTGCATCATCTAGATCATTAATCATTAGGGCACTTTGTGCTTTTTCCCGTAGTTCAAGGAACTCTTCATAATCTAGGTTGTCTATTTTCTTAAAAAAGTCGTAGCGCATTTCTCTCGTGCCGTTGATCTGCCGTCGTACATATTCAATGAACTCCTCATCGTATCGATGGTCCAGCTCATTTTCCTGATCGCTCCAATGAAACATGCTATCAAATAGTTCCCAAATGGGTTGAGGTAGATAGTGATGATCCTCCAAGAAATAGATTAATCGGTCTTGGAGAGCTTCGTTCTGTTCTACATTCCAAACAATGTCTGAATCCAGTAGTTTCTTCCACTTGTCAGAGTTGATACGGGAAAAGAAATCAGCATATAGTTCCTCTACTTCTTGCATAAATACATCGAGAGGATGCTTTGGCTGAGAATCAAAGTCAATATCACTTGTAAGATTGATTCTGTTAGGTAGCGCCTCTTCCAATTCAACCTCATCTGGTTCTTCGTATTCGAGTGATGCCGGTTGGACGAGCATCATTTTTGCCTGTTTGATTGCACTGTCATAGGCTTCCCTGAGTTTTTGATAGCCTTCGGGATCATCCTCGGGGTGATGGACTTTTAGTTTTTTGGCATAAGCTCTTTTAATGACCGAAAGGTTTTCTGTAGGCTCGATCCCTAATATTTTCCAAATGGTCATAGGGTTTCCATCCTCTTTTCAATCAGTTCCAGCTGTTCTTTCAATATTTCCGCTGCTTTCTTAATTTCTCGATCGTTTTGGGTGGCAAGGACGCTTTCGAATTGCTGTAAGATAAACATAATTTGTTTCCGCATATCGCCAATAGCTTCTTCATAGAGCCGTTCTCCTTTGGCGAGAAGCAGCCTGTTTTCCGTTCGATCCCGTGGGTGAACTTTAATATCTTGTAGTTCTAGTAGCCGTGCTTCGATCTCTTCTTTCGTGAGCGTACCTTCGTTTTTTTCAATAATGGTTCGTTTTTTCTCCCCTGTAGAGGAACTAATTACTTCCACTTCAAGAATACCGTTAATATCGTAGGTATACCGCACGTCCACTGTTTGACTACCCGCAGGACCTGGCGGAACGGTAACTTTTAGTTCACCAAGTTTAATATTATTTGCTACTCGACGGCTTTCCCCTTGGTAGATCCCAATACTTACTATTTTTTGATTATCGTGCATCGTATGGAACCGCTCAATGCGGCTGACCGGAATAGGAGTATTACGTTCAATAATAGGGAAGAAATATCCGCTTTCTATTTTGCCACTCCCCAATTCCTGCGAAATATCTGTCCCCAGTGAATATGGGCAAACATCAGTTAACACCATTTCTTCTAATGCTTGGTTTCGTTGCTTCAGAGCTACTTGAATCGCAGTGCCCAATGCGACTGCTTCATCAGGATTGATATTGGTATATGGCATTCGCCCAAACATTTTGGCGATAACGGACTTGATAAGCGGCATTCGGGTTGCGCCTCCGATTAGAATCACCGCATCGAGATCTTTGGAGGACAAGGAGGCATCTCGCAGAGCTCGTTCAATAGGCTGACGCAAACGTACTAAAAGCGGGTGTGCCAATTTTTCAAATTCAGTACGATGAAGCTGGATTTCATATGGTTTGTCGTCGATTACAATGCTCATCTTTCCGAATGACTCTTGCCCCAATGCATACTTACATAATTCCGCCTGTTTATGTATCGAGGATCTTGTTTTCGAATCTAAGGAATTCACCTCGATTTTATGAGTCTCGATAAAATGGGAGACTAAGAGTTCCGTAAAGTCTTCTCCGCCGAGGAAGTTGTCCCCAGCGATCGATTTAACATCCATAATGCCTTCGAAAAATTCTAGGATGGAGACGTCAAAGGTACCACCACCCAAGTCAAATACGAGAAATTTGGTTTCGGATTGTTCCTGATGTAGACCATAGGCGATCGCTGCTGCCGTAGGTTCACTAATAAGCCGTTCTACCTTTAAGCCAGCAATCTCCGCAGCATACTTCGTTGCTTTTCGTTGAGTGTCATTAAAATAAGCAGGTACACTGATTACCGCTTCGGTGATCGATTCACCTAAGTAGGCTTCCGCATCTGCTTTTAACGATTTTATAACGAAGGAAGAGAGCTCTTCAGGGGAAAAGGAGTGCTTGCCGAGGTTATATTTTTTCTCAGTTCCCATGAATCGTTTAAATGTGGAGGCTGTGACAAGTGGGTGGGTAATAAGCCGTTCTTGCGCTATGCGACCCACCAAAATTTCACCGTTCTCATCGATGCTCACAACAGATGGTGTCAGCCGTTCTCCAAGTACATTTGGTATAATAACAGGTCCTTGGTCTGTCCAATAGGCTACCAAACTATTGGTTGTACCTAAATCAATTCCTATGGTCGTCAAGAATGTTCCCCTCTCTCTTGTTTATATAAACATAGTTTACTATAGAAGAATCTGTTAGAAAAAAGTAGTAATCTTTAAATGATTATTATATTTGTACAATTGATTTTGAGAGGGGATTAGAAAGGAGATTATTTCTGAAACTTAACACTTGTAAATTAATTGGAAGAAGGATAGAGTATGGGGAAAGTTAGTCTGTGGAAAAAGTGTTTAAAAGAAAGAAGAAGATATGTGTTGTAAAATAAAAAAAGGAGCTTTATCAATGGGTTGGGAAAATCCTCAAATCCATTGGAGCTCCTTTGTTATCAAAAATATTTTTATTCTTGTTTGATCATTTTATACATGTTTATAAAAAATGTCAATAACAATGAGGTGTTAAATTGGAAAAAGGTTTGAATAACAAAGATATTAATAAGAATAACAACTTTGACACCAATCAAATTTTTTTTATTCAAAGATGGTTAGAATTACTTAATACTAACACACATAGTAAATATTCTGTAAGATATCTAAATTCTCATCAAGCATTAAAAGAAGTTGTTTATGTATGCGAAGGAATGCTAAATGGTGATATCAAATGTAATGATCATCACTTGAAATTAGTTATTGACGAAGCGAGATCGATTGTAGAATCTGATGATCTATTAAAAAGAGAAGCTAAAACTCACCACAAGATTATTATAAGAAGCCTAAGTTCGTGTCCAAAAGCAACACAAAAACCTCAGATGCATTCAATTGTATATCAGTTAGGCTATGTCATCCGATATCTTGATACTTGTTATTTAGAATGGATTGTAAAAAGAATAAAAGTATTGTTATTCGAGAGTGAATCTATCAGTAATATAAAAGTTAAGGAATTAAAAGAAATCGACAACCTTATTCTTATCTTAGTAAGTGAACTTTTAGGGAAAGGTTGGTCAATAGTAAAGTTATATGAGTTAATCAAGGAAAATTTATTACCGCAACGCGATGATAGCGAGAAATGGGAAATATTTATAAAGACTATTTTAAGCGATCCAAACGACTATATTTGCCTATTCCGCTTTGAATCTCCTCCATCAAAAGGGTTACAAGCAAAGATGTTAGACTTCGAACTTGATTTATTAAATGGAGATACTGTCTTGATGGAATATTCGGATAGTAAATTAATCTCTCATATATCTTCCGATCGAGAATATCTTCGTGTAATAGTGAGAGTATTTGATCAGCATTCAGCGATTAACTCTGCTTGGCTTCAAGTTATACAAAAAATAGACATACTTCGGTTTTATGGGTATGTGTTACCTGAAATTAATAAAACACCAATTGTGTTATGGCCGGATGGAAGGCAATTTACAAGGAATGTTAATGTATCATTAGTATTAAATAAAAAGAAGTATCATGCTCCAGAGACTTTATTAGATAAGATAAGATTACAAATTAAAAAAAGTAATAGTGAATCTATAAATCGAAAGATTAAGAGTCTATTTGAGTTTAACCGTATCAGTGAAGAATCATTAGCACCTCAATCTACTTTTTTAAACCTATGGATTGCATTGGAATCGTTTGTTCAAACGAAAGAAAAAGATGGTGGAATAGACAATGTAAAGATGGTTGTTGGAGCTACAGCATCTCACAATTATATCTATAGTCTGGTGAAAAATTTCTTAGAAGATTGTAATAGGTGTAATTTAGAAATATTAGAAGAGGAAAGCGGAAATTCGATTCGGATTGGTCGGTTAAAAGTTTATGAAGCTCTTCCTTTGCTATTAGATAACAGTAAAAAAGAAGGGATCACTACCAATTGCTACAATGTAAACATTCTATTAGGTTATAGGTATAGACAATTAAGTGAGATATTGAGTGAAGGAAAGAAGGCTTCAAAAGTTATTGAACTCCATAAAGAAAATGTGGTTCGGCATTTACAGCGTCTATATCGAGTACGAAATGCAATAGTTCACTCAGCAGAGGTGCATTATAATATTAATTTATTTATAAAACATCTCAGCGATTATATTGAAGCGACTATGTCTGTTGTATTACATAGACTAGAGGATCATGATTTTAATACTTTAGAAGAAGTATTTCCAATGGTAAGGGATAGTGTGGAATCAACAATTGAAATTTTAAAAAGTAGTAATGACTTAGAGGAAGAAGAGTACTATAACCTATTAATCAATGGTGCCTTTTGAGATACATTTTTTATTTTGGGTGCAGTTTGCCAAGATTAATATGGTATTTCATGGTGATTAAACCTTGCAAAACTGATGGATTTTCAGAGCGATTCAAACGACTATATCCATCGGATATCATAAAATTAGTCTCTATGGAGGCAATTATTTATTATTTTTAGCCAACTTTATAAAATCTTTATAAATCCCTCCTATATTCTTCTTAGGAGGGATTTTACATGAAAACTGTATTAGAGCTAAAAAATATTACGAAGAAGGTTCGAGGTCGAGTTTTAACCAATAAAGTATCTTTTCAAGTAGATGAAGGTGTAATTTGTGGCTTGTTGGGTCCAAATGGAGCAGGGAAAACCACGATCATCCGCATGTTAACAGGACTGATCAAGCCTACATCAGGAGATATTTTGATCAATAAACAAAACGTTGTTTCACATAGAGAAAAGGCACTAAGTCAGGTGGGAGCAATTGTCGAGTCGCCGATCTTTTTCCCTTATATGACGGGACGCGATATCTTGGTTAACTTAAGTCGTCTACATGGAAATTTATCAAAACAAGAGAGAATGAAAAGAGTTCATGATGTTCTGGAAATAGTTGGACTAGATGGTAGAGAAAATGATCTGGTACGAACGTATTCTCTCGGAATGAAGCAACGATTGGGAATTGCTCAGGCATTATTAGGTGACCCTGATCTATTAATTCTGGATGAGCCGGCTAATGGTTTGGATCCGATGGGGATTCGAGAATTACGTGAGTTGATTATGAAATTAAAACGTGAATATGGAAAGACGATCCTGATTTCCAGTCACTTGTTAGATGAACTACAAAAGATTTGCGATCAAGTGGTTGTGATTCGTGAAGGTCAGCTAATGTGGAGTGGAGATTTAAATAAACTAGCATCCGAAGAGCAAAGTTTGGAAGATGCTTTTATCGAGCTGGTGTCAAGATGAAGCAACTTATACGAGCTGAATGGGAGAGACTTTGGAAGAGAAGGATTACATGGATCATCTTTGCTCTAATTCCTGTTGGATTGTTTGCCGCTGCTACTTATTTTCAAAAACAAAACGAAGTGACTTCAGTCGATTTAGCCCAATATGCATTTGCCGGTAACTTTCCGGTACTTGGATTAGCCGAGATGTTGTTTACATTGTTTAATGCCATATTGCTAGTCTTTATTACGTTACTGATTACAGAAGAATATCGCTCTGGACAATTACGAATGGTGATGATTCGAACCTATTCTTTCCGAAAGATATTATTAGCGAAAGTGATCGTTTTGCTTCTTTTCGTCTTAAGCTTTTTTGTAGTCTATTTTTGCTTGAGTTATTCGATTGGATTTGTGATGTTTGATAGTCCTGAAATGTATCACCTTTTCTATCATGATCAACTTGTTACTCTACAAGATGGACTTCTCTACAATCTGTTATTTTATGGAGTCTCTTATCTGACAGTAGTAGCGCTCATTTGTGTATTGGTGTTTATCGCAGTGATTAGCAAGACTACCACAACCGCGATCGGTGGAGGACTTTCCTTTCTACTAATCTCTTTTTCGTATCCCATGATATTGGAATACTTTAGCAGATTACTTGAAAAGGCAGTATATATGAAGATCTTTTTTAGTTCCATCCCGATGATTCAATGGCAAGGGATCACGATGATGCTTGCGGAATCCCCACAACTGATAGGTTGGAATCTAACGGTACTCGGCTGTTACATCGTCATTTTTAGTCTTGCGACGCTTCTTGTAGTTAGAAGAAAAGATAGTTTTTATTAATAGGGGGTTGTGCTTGATGAAGCAAATCGTATGGAGTGAATTCGAACGTACGTTTAAAAGGAAAAAAACAATGGTATTGTTGATCGTATACGCTGGTTTACTGGCTCTTGAATGCCTCTTTTTATCCTCTATGAGGACTGGCTTTTTCGATGCAGAAAATTCGGTCCAAGTGGATTCGTTGAATGCTGCTACGCTGTTTTTCCGAGATATATCGTTCTTTGTTAATTTCATCCTAATCCCGATGCTTGTTGTCGACAGCTTTAATGGGGAATACACATCGGGTGCATTGCGTATGGTGCTCATTCGGCCCGTTAGTCGAGCGAAGTTATTCTTAGCCAAATGGTCAGTACAGTACTTTATTATATTGGCGATTATCTGTATTACGTGGTTAACTGGAACTTTGTTTGGACGATTTGCCATGCCGAATGTAGAGAGTACAGTATTTTTAGGAAATGAAGCGGTTTCGTCATTTGGTGCATTTCTATACACACTTCGTTTTTATGGGATCGCTTTGCTTATCTATATGTCGCTCATTAGTGTTGGCAGTTTTATTAGTGTACTTATGCCAAATCCGATCCTATCTTATGTGGGCTATATAGGAGTTTTAGTTGGTGCTATTTATGCATCAGATCAATTTATCTTTTTACTTGCAGTAACAGATTCCATATTCCAACAACTAAGTCATGTCAATGCAGAAGGTTTTCTTGTTACCCTATCCGTTCTATTGATTGTTAGTATTATAATGAATCTAGGACTTTGGAAAAAGAAAGAATGGATGGGCTAATTTGATCAAATCAAAAATACTACTAGTAGATGATGAACAAGATATCGTTTCGTTTATGAAGGATGCCCTTACAGATGAAGGGTATCACGTTTATACAGCTTATGATGGGACAGAAGCATTAAAGAAACTGAAGGTAGAGCCTGACCTCATTGTTCTCGATGTCATGATGCCGGGAATGGATGGATTTATCCTTTGTGAACTAGTTAGAAAGACGGTATCATCCCCGATCCTCTTTTTAAGTGCAAAACAATCGGAACAAGATCGAATCAAAGGGTTGATGGCTGGTGGCGATGATTATTTAATTAAACCATTTAGTATGAAGGAATTAAAAACGAGGATTTTTGCTCACTTACGAAGAGAACAGAGAATTGGGGACAAGAAGTACAATCGATTGCATTTTGGATATTTGACGATCGATCTTGAGGGATATGAGGTTCTTTATAACAATCAACCAATCGCTTTTACATCAAAAGAATTTGAGCTATTTCACTTCCTTGCACTACATCCAGGCCAAGTATTTACACGTGAGCACTTGTACGAAAAAATTTGGGGATACGATGCGACAGGAGATTCGTCTACGATCACGGAACATATCAAAAAAATCAGGGCTAAATTAACGAAAATCCATGCTCCATCGTACATCTCCACGGTTTGGGGAATAGGATACAAATGGGAAAGTTAAAAAAATGGCTTTATAGTACGAAGCTCAAAACCCAGTTTATTGTATCCTTCCATCTTAGTTTGGTATGTAGTGTAGTTGCAACCATGCTAACTTGGTTCATGGTGCTTATTGGAGTATCAATCATGCCGGACCAGATTAGACCAGCTAACTATTATGAAAAGAAAATACCAACCATAGTTGATTATGTGCAAATGAAGGGAAATCAATTGTTATCACCACAAGCACAAAAAGAGCTTGAGTCGATCATCCCTTTGGAAGGAATAGATTATCAAGTTGTGGATGTAACAGGGCGTATTATATATGGCAGCATACAAGAACGATTCATCAACAATACCAAAGATTTATACTCCAAAATCAATACGGATATCCATAAAAATGGTCGGATTATCAAAATGTATCCATTGTTTGAGCCAAATGATCAATTAAGTGGAGCCATATTCCTACAATATCAACTAAGTGTAACTTCTACAGATGTAGGATCTAAATGGATTATTAGCATGGTGTTACTTCTCACACTTAGTAGTCCATTTATCTATTTTTATTTGTTTTCCTATTTGTTTGGGAGAAGGTTTAGCAAGAAATTAGAGAGACCTTTTTACCAGTTAATAGATGGGGCAAAAAGTATTCAACATAATAATTTGGATTTCTCTTTACCTGTCATTCAAGAGTCACACGAACTAAATCAACTGGTGCAAGCATTTGAAGAAATGAGAGTGGCTCTAAAAAAATCGCTTGTTAGACAGTGGGAGTTAGAAGAGGAACGGAAAGAGATGGTGGCGGCAATTGCCCATGACTTGAGGACACCACTTACTATTATTCATGGTCATGCGGAAGGATTAATTGAAGGAAGCAAGAAAGACCAGGATCGGTTGGATCGGTATTTACACACCATTTTTACCAATACCCAACGTTCGATTCGATTATTAGATCAATTACATGGGGTGTCCCTTGTAGAAATACCTGGTTTTCAGATCCAACCAGAGTGGGTAGATATCAAAACATTTCTAGATCGTAAGGTACAAGAGTTTGAACTGCTGTGTAAGAAAAAGGAAATTGACTTTCTATATACAGTGGATCAACACTCCGATATAGAGCAAATCTATATGGATGATGATCGTATTTCTCAAGTATTGGATAATATCATTACCAATGCCATTCGATACACTCCCGAAAAAGGGCAAATTAAGTGGCATACGATGATTACGCAAGAGAACGTTATATTCGAAATAAAGGATAGTGGTCCAGGATTTGGGTCGACTAATTACGAGAGACTATTTCGGAAGTTTTACCGGGAAGATAGCTCTAGAACAGGTAAAGAAGGACACGTAGGACTAGGACTTTTTATTGCGCAATCGATTGTCCATAAACATGGTGGCAATATTGAGGCGTTTAACAGTGAAGAAGGTGGAGCTACTATGAAAGTAGCGATTCCTATTGATGTAAATTCAGACAAAAAATCTTAAAACGAAAATAGCCTTTATTTTTCCGTTGTGGAAAAATAAAGGCTATTGTTATGTAAATTTTATTTTTTAATTTAAATTTAGGAACAGAGAAAGAAGATGATTCCTTTCTCTGTCATATCTACACTAGTTATATAAGTGCGGATATATACTTGCTAATTGTGCTTTGATGGTTTGTTTTAGGGTTTCAATGTTATCAGGAATGTTGGCTAAATCTAATTCATATTGAAAACTTAATTCTTGGTCATGATCATTACGAAAATACATCTCCACTTGATCATCCCACGCTACACTTTTGTGGACATCATGTCCAATGAGTATAGGCTTTTTTGCTAATCTTTTATCCGTTTTTTGATATAGTTCGTAGACTTCTAGTAATACCTCTGCTAGATCATTTGCCGAAAATGTAAATACAACTTCATGCCATCGCAACCACATATGGTTAGAGTACATTTTGACAAGGTCTGAATGAGCGTCGTATTTCCTTACGTGACCAGCTAGAAGTTGAAAGTGAGGAATGGCTGCTTTCGGGATTCCGATTGTTCTACCTACGATTTCATGAAACTCTGGGCTAAATAGAGAGACATTCTCCATTTCGCTTTGAAATAGATCTCTTGCTTCTTCTGTTTGATGAATCATTACTAACTGATCGTCATTCATCCCTTTGAAATAAGCTACAGGATATTTTTTGAGATATCGTTTTGAGAATTCACTGATCTCTCCAAAGATAGCAGGTTTTGCACCAGATCGAAAAAGTGGATATTCTCCTAGATTAAACAAACCAAATTTTAAAAATGAAAACATCTTTAATCCCCTCTCATTATAAAAATGAGACTGGATCTTTAAGGGGAATAAAGATACCCTTAGATCCAGTCCCTCCGTGAAAGCAAACTCACGGTTTAACTTCACGGAGGGAAGGATCTAAGTAATGCTAAGTATAAAATATAGGAAATTGGATAGGTTACAGTTTATTGGACAGAAAAAATAAGGTCAATTACACTTGTTTCAAAGGGACATGAAACGAGGAGAATTGATTATGACAAGAAGAAAAAGACGTACTTTTACCGAGGAGTTTAAACACCAAATTGTTCAATTGCATCAAAGTGGGAAACCAAGAAGTGAAATTATCAAAGAGTATGATCTTACTCCATCTGCTGTAGATAAGTGGATCAGGCAGAGTCAGAACAGTTGCTCCTTTAAAGAAAAGGACAACCGAACAACCGAAGAAGCTGAATTAATTCAGCTTCGGAAAGAGCTTCAACGTTTACGAATGGAAAACGATATTTTAAAGCAAGCCGCGCTGATCATGGGACGAAAGTAAATGTGATCCGAAATAATTGTCACAAATACTCAGTATCAGCAATGTGCGAAGTCCTACAACTCCCTAGAAGCACTTACTATTATGAAAAAAAGAATAGAAAGTCCTTGAAGGATACGATCACGTCTGTGATCGTAGACATCTTTCAAAAAAGCCGTCAAACCTATGGTACACGAAAAATTAAAGTGGAATTAAAAAAACGGGGATGGATCATTTCTAGAAGACGGATCGGACGAATCATGAACCAACAAGGGCTTATTTCAAAGTACACCATCGCTCAGTTCAAAAAGAGCCGAAGTACCTGTAACGAGTCAAATCATGCAAATTTGTTGGATCGAAAGTTTCAGCAAGATGAAGCATTAAAAGTGATTGTAAGCGATTTAACATATGTACGAGTGAAGCAAACATGGCATTATATCTGTGTTTTTGTTGATCTTTTCAATCGGGAGATTATTGGATATAGTGCTGGTCCTAAGAAAGACGCACAGCTAGTGTATCGTGCTCTTTCTTCTATTAAACAAGACCTACGAAAAGTCCAACTTTTCCATACTGATAGAGGAAATGAGTTTAAAAACAAATTAATGGATGAAGCACTCAAAACCTTCCAGATCCAACGCTCGTTGAGCCTAAAAGGCTCACCATATGATAATGCAGTAGCAGAAGCTATGTTTAAGATAATGAAAACAGAGTTTGTTAAGAATGCTCGTTTTAAAAGCCTGGAACAACTAGAGTTAGAATTATTTGACTACGTAAACTGGTTTAACAATGTTCGTATTCACAGTACCTTAGACTATCTAACCCCTATGGAGTACAAGTTGATACACCTTAAAAAAACTGTCTAGTTTACTGTTGACAGTCCAAATCGTCTGTAAATAAAGGAAGAATTAATTTTTGTTTATCTACATTTTCTATCTATCATACTGTGGAGTAGAAATTTTTTGCTAATTTTCCTATTGACTAAACTATGAGCAAATAAAGATAGATAAAAAGATTTGTTGGGTGGTAGGAAGCATCATTGAGTATCCTGGGTTTTATGAGAATCTCTCATTATATGAAAATATTAGTTTGCATCTTCAATATGAGAAACAGACCATAACGGATGAAAAAGTGATGGAACTCTTAAAACTGGTAAATTTGGATCAACAACACTATAAATTATTTTCGCAAACCTCTCTTGGGATGAAGCAAAGATTGGGTCTAGCACGTGCTTTAGCACATAACCCCAAAAATACTTTTATTAGATGAGCCAACCAACGGTTTAGATCCGCAGGGAATGAAAGAGATTCGAGAGATATAACTCAATAGAGTATCACAAGATGATATATGTATTATCGTCTCCAGCCATATCTTACGGGAAGTTGATTTAATAGCGGATGAACTGCTTTTTATGAATAAAGGGGAAATAGTCTCTCATTTTCAGCACTTGGAGAAAGGCAAGGAGACCTTTCTATACCAATTTACCACCAATCATAAGATTTCATGGAATCGGGTGAAAGAACTTTCCAAGAAAATGGACTTTGTTTTGGTTGGAAACAAAAAATATGAAGTTGTTTCGTACATGACGGACCCAGAATTTAGAGAGTTTCTTGCTGCTAATGAAGTAGAAGTACAAGAAATGAACACGGAAAAAATAGATTTAGAGGATCTGTATCTAAAGGTATTAGAAGAAGGAGGGTCTCTCGTTGGCTCTTTTAATTAAAAATGAGTTTATGAAGTTACGGCGCTTAAAGTCCACCTACTTGATTGTTTTCTTGAGTTTCGTCCCATATATTGTAAATACGGTGGGATTACTTACTACAGATAAAGTTGCTGATTGGGAGAAATATTATATTTTCGTGTTTAACCAATATGGAATCTTATTCCCAACAGTTCTGTTTATATTTTCTGGATATGCTTTTTTCCTAGAGTACAAAAACCGTACTTTTATAAACTGGTTGTCTTATCCATATAGCAAATTTACACTGATTGTCTCCAAAGTTTTGGCATGCGTACTATTTCTATTAGGTATCTCGATATTGAATCATCTATGACGATTTTGACACTTTGGGTTTCCTTCTATGATCGTATCAGTGGTGCGGATCTTACTCAAATGGCGTTAACCTCTGGAGCTTCGATCATTCTATTTCTAACACTTGTTCCACTCGCCTCGTTAGTAGCATATGTTACGAGAAATATCATCACTGTCATTGTGTTGGGAGTTACTTCCTTCTTTGCTACTACGATCGTGCTAGGAGCCGACTTTTCTTATATCGTACCTACATCCTTTATCTACCGTTTCTGTATGTTTATCTTTGACCCTGATACGGGCTATGAAAACGAGCTGAGTAATTGGATTGGCATTGGTCTGTTAATCATATATACGTTACTAGCACTGTTTCTGTTATTTATGCAATCTAAACGGACGAGAGTTTCGTCATAGACAAACAAGAAGAATCGACTCTCCTTTTTGGAAAGTCGATTCTTCTTGTTATCTTTTAGAGTTGGATCCGCAAAACAAACGCATCAAATCCTCCACCATTAAAGGTGCGATCAAAAGCATTAGGAGTAGTTGGGAACGGAACAGGATTAGCCCCCAAAGAGGGACTGGTTGCTCCGGAGATAAACACCTGCCCAAAAAGGTTGACAGCAATACCTGTTGCTGTATCAAAACCTGTACCACCTACATAAGAGGAGCTAACAAGTGAATCATTCGGACTAAGCACATTGGTATTAATTCGGGCGATAAAAACATCCCCGCTTCCGTTATAGGTGACATCAAAGGCATTGGGTGTTGTAGGGAAGTTTTCTGAACCAGTAGTTCCTGTCACATAGGCATGCCCAAAGGCATCAACTGCAATGCTAATGCCAAAGTCAGTTCCACCTCCTCCTAGATAGGTAGAATATAGGAGGGCAGTTCCTTGTGGATTTAGTTTGGTGACAAAAGCATCAGAAAATCCATTGAATACGACATCATAAGCGAATTCAGTTACAGGGAAATCATTTGAGTTTGTCCCACCAGTAACGTATGCGTTTCCAGCCTGGTCTACGGCAATCCCATCTATAGAGTCGTTTGCATTTCCACCGAGATAGGTAGAGTATACGAGGGCGCTTCCACTAGGGTTTAATTTGCTAACAAAACCGTCAGTCCCACCATTTGGGGTAGTGTCAAACGCACCAGGAGTGACGGGGAAAGGCGCGGCAGTGATCCCGGCGACATAGGCATTGCCAAATTGATCCACGGCAATCGCTCTTGCCTCATCTCCGCCAACACCACCTAGATAAGTGGAATATACTAACGCACTCCCACTAGGATTGATCTTGGTGACAAAAGCATCAGTTCCACCACTATTGGTAGTGCTAAAAGCACCAGGGGTAAAAGGAAAATTAGTCGAATTCGTTCTTCCAGTGACATACGCATTGCCAAACAGGTCTACTGCAATACCACGTCCCACGTCCTCTCCGCTTCCTCCTAAATAAGTGGAGTATACGAGCGCATTGCCAAATATATTTAATTTGGTAACAAAAGCATCAAATCCACCATTTGGTGACGTATCAACAGCACCTACTGTAAAGGGAAAATCAGTTGAATTGGTAGAACCAGTTATATAAGCCTGCCCAAAATTATCTACTGCAATAGCAAGAGCTTGATCAACGCCACTTCCACCGATAAAAGTGGAATATACCAGTGCATTACCCAGTGTGTTTAACTTGGTGACAAAAGCATCTCCGTTTCCATTGTATGTGGTATCAAAAGCCCCTGGAGTAAAAGGGAAATTGGTTGATAATGTTGATCCAGTTACATAGGCATTGCCAATCAAATCGATATCAATCCCAAATGCAAGATCATCACTACTTCCACCCAAAAGAGTAGAGTAGCCGAGAGTGGGATCGATCACGAGCGGGAAGTTAGGATCATAATCTGTTCCTAATGCAAAACCAAAGACCCTATCCCCTACTAGTTGAAATTGGCTATTCACTTCTTTTCTTTCTCCTGCAACCTCTTGATAACTGATAGGCTTTTGCTCTTGATAGACACCATACGGTGTGGAAACCTGTAAATTTCCTTGTTGGTCTAGTTCTATTTCATCTCCGCCAACGTAAGCGAATTGAATTTGGTTTAAGTCAGCCCCAGGTTGGACAATCAGGTCATATTTAAGTTTGCCGTTTTCCCCTTTGAAAACAAGATCCACCCCAGGCCACAACTGGCGATATACCACTTCTTTATATATGGAGAGATCCGTCTGCCAATTTCCAGAATCTTTCCTGTTTAGATAATGAACTTTTCCGTCTGTTTTTTCTCTTGCTTCGATCTTCACCTGCGGATTTGCATGGATAAAACGCAAAGCTAATGTAATTCCTTTGATTTTTCGTTCCATTTGTGGTTGGGCAAGTTGTTGAATTAGATATGGTTCGGATAAGTTTGTTTGGGGAGTTTCGGTCGAGGATTCAAAAAAAGTGAGGAGCACTTCGTTGGTCATAAAGTGACACTGGAATCCTTTCGATTGGGTATAGTACTGTACTCGTGCCTCTTTTTGTCCTTTATTTGGGATAAAGGAAAGAGGTAGTTTTCCGTATGCTTGTAAAATTTCTTTTTTAGTTGGGGTGTTATTCAATCATCAACACATCCTTTTTCTGATGATATAAAACCTCACTTTCTTACAATATGAAAATGATGAAATGAGAGATTGATATAAATGAACTATCTTTATTGAAAAAGGGGGTGATTGTACTATAGGTAGGGAAATAGTAGCGCTTTTTTAAAATAAGAAAAATAATCCTCGTATTTTTGAAAACGCATACTAAATATTAATATTTAATAAAAAACTTGTAAAACATAATAAAAGTTATTATAATTCGAGAAATACTAGTTTCCATCTAGTTATTTTTCGGGTGAAATCTGCATATAGGACATTATTTTCACCTAGTTGAATCAGAAAATTTTGATAATTATGACAACGGGAGGATTGATCAAGTAATGGTTAAGAAGTTGATAGTTTTTTTATTAGTTCTGATTCCTTTTCTTTCGCAATTAGCTGTACTTCCGTTTGTAAATAAAATTGAGCCGATTATTATAGGATTGCCATTCCTACATTTTTGGCTGTTGCTATGGATTATTTTGACACCTTTATGTACATGGGGAATTTACAGGATCCAAAAATCAGAAGGGAGAGATGAATAAATGCAGGGGAATTTGACAGCACTACTAATCACTAGTTTTATCATCATAACAGTTGTGCTAATAGGCTTTTTAGCAGGTCGTGATAAATCTGCAAGAAGCTCAGTAGAAGAATGGTCTGTAGGTGGCAGACGATTTGGCGGGCTACTCGTTTGGTTATTAATTGGTGCAGACTTATATACAGCATACACGTTTTTAGGGCTAACGAGCACGGCTTTCAAAGCTGGAAGCCTAGCATTCTTTGCGATTCCGTATTCCGTTTTAGCTTTTTTTGTCTCTTACTTTTTTCTTCCAAAGTTATGGAAAGTCGCAAATAAACACAAGTTCACCACACTTGCAGACTATGCAAGAGAACGTTTTGACAGCAAACTTCTTTCCGCATTAATTGCCATCGTGGGTGTGTTAATGCTCATTCCTTATATTTGTTTACAGCTAAGCGGTATTCAAGATACGCTTCAAGCAGCAGGAACTGGATTTATTAATGTACAAGTAGTGGTCATTGTATCCTTCCTGCTCGTAGCCTTATATACATTTTTTAGTGGAATTAAAGGTCCTACGTATACTGCCATTATTAAAGATACTCTTGTTTGGGTAATTATGTTATTTATGGTTGTATCCTTACCAATCATCCACTTTGGCAATTGGGGTAGCATGATGGATACTCTCGTAGAGAAATCACCACAGTTATTAACCATTCCAACAGAGGGACCGAAAGGAATCCCTTGGTTTATTACAGCTTCTTTGGTGTCAGCCTTAGCACTATTTATGTGGGCACATGCAACTACAGGTGTATTTACAGCGAAAAACGCAGAGGCTATTCGGAAGAATGCCATCTTCTTGCCATTAAATAATATTGTGTTAATTCTTGTTATTTTTCTTGGATTTATCGCATACCTTGTACTGCCAGAAGGGACGAACCCTCGTTTTGCATTACTGAATTTAATTCAAGTTTCGTATGGTGGTGTTGGACAAGGGTTGGCATTTTCTACCATTGCACTAGCATCCTTGATCCCATGTTCGATTATGGCAATTGGTGCATCCAATCTATTTGCCAACAACATTTATCGTGATTTGATCAATCCAAATGTACAACCGAAAAAGTTAACTATTATTACACGTTCGATGGTGTTTGTTGTAATCGGACTTGCTCTATTGTTTGGTATGTTGTTCCCAACCGCACTCGTATCTCTACAACTTTTAGGTGTATCAGGAATGGTGCAGATCTTCCCAGCCGTTGTATTTAGCCTATTTTGGAAAAAGCAAACGAGAGAAGCCACCATTATCGGTTTAGTTGTTGGTCTAGCAACGACATATTATGTTTATACCACTGGCAATTCGTTTGGCATATACGAAGGATTCTGGGGTTTAGTAGCAAATGTAGTAACACTGGTGATTTTGCATCCTGTTTTTGCGAAGAAAGTAAAAACAAATGCGGTAACCGAGTATTTGTTTGATAAACCAGCAGTAGAGCAAAAGGATATCCAAGAAACAGCATGATGATATATTTAAACAGCTAAATGGCATTAAGTGAGACATTTTAAAACAAGGATCTGTTTCCATTAGACGTCGATCAGTTGACGTTTTAGTAGATACAGGTCCTGTTTTTTTGGATAAATGGTTTTATTATCATGATAGAGAGGAAATTTTCTATAGAATGCAAATTCACTTTTAACCAACGGTGGAGGTACTTTCCATGAGGAAATTAGATTCATACTTAGAGTTAGGACTATTGGGCATGTCACGTGGAGGACAACTTTCGTGGTTTAATGGGCATTTTGGTGCTGCGTTACTGGCAGGTTATTATTTATATAAAGAACACAAACTTCCAGAGTATGTACTAGAAGGAATAGAACGTACAGGTGAGCATTATCGTGAAATGTATCCAGATTGGTTTGTACCATTAGAAAAGGAAGAGAGTGATTCTGCTTTACTAGAACTAGTTTTATCTGGCCTCGCCAAAAACACCGAGCAACTTACTGCGTCAGGACACGGTTTAGCATTAGGTGTGCTAGCTTTAAAGGCACTACATGATGCCCCACATATGAGAACAAAAAGTGTAATAGCTGGGATCGTACAGATGCTAGAGCGAACAGCAGAAGATCGACCAGATCGTTATTGGGGAATAGACAACTATTTAGAGTTATCTATAGAAGAAGATAGAGGAATACCTACATATCAGAGTACACTTGATATGGCGAAACAAGCCTTTGCAGAATTACATTTGGTAGCTCCCGATCAAATCATAGATGGCAAAAAATATTTTTTTCGTGGGGAACTAGAACATGGCATAACCCATGCCCAAGCTTTAAAGGAACTCGATCGATTAGGGTATACAGATTTGGCAAAAGCAGGTATGAAAAACCACCGATTCCAAATGTTTTTGAACCGGCAGAAACCTCATTTTATAGAAGAAAAGCAAGTTAGGACACCGGCTTTCTCTACTATATTAGCTCCGGAGTATTGGGAAAAACGATATGATGATCCGCATGCATTGAAAGTCCCTTACGCAGCATGGGATCTCTTACGATTTGTACCCTCTCAGGAGCGAGCAGTATCAGAATATGATACCTGCAAGATCTTGTCCTTGATGCAGTAGAACAAAGTTATAGATGATATAGAGCATGTCGCATAATCAACCTAAATACCAGAGGTTTTCCCCTTTTGAGTGCGACTATGAGAGATAGAGAGCCAGAGCAGATCCGATCCCACAGGACAGGCAGAAGCGGGAAAACCGATGGCTCGCCTATATCTAACTTTGATTTATGCAACAAGCTAGATATAAACAAAAAGCTGTTGTGATACCAGATGGTATTGCAACAGCTTTTCTATTAGGTTTGAAATTGTGAATATACTTTTCAAATTTATATACTTGAATAAAATATATACTTCTGATAAGTTTAGATTATGGACAGAACAAGTTTAATAAAAGGTCATTTAGAAATGTGTGTGCTCTCGATCCTATCAAAAGGGAAAAGTTATGGTTATGAAATTATGAGAGAGCTAGACCAGTACAATCTGAAGTTAAAAGGAATTGGTAGCATTTACCCAATTTTGACGAAGCTAAAAGACCAAGGTTGGGTAGATACGCATCGGGAAATCAGTGACAGTGGGAAAGCAAGGGTGTATTACGAAATCAATGAGATGGGAGAAGTATTTTTGCAAAGAAAGATCCAAGAATGGTTGGCACTACAAAAAGATATTCAAGCGTTAATTTCCAATACTAGTAAGGAGAGAAAGAAGAATGGAGAATAACTTAACGAAGGTAGAGAAGGACTATATAAATAAAGTAGTAGAGGAACTAGGGAAATTCAATATTGATGCCAATTCAGTTAAGGAAGTAAAAGAACAGATTTTGGAACATATTCAGGAAAGCCGAGAACATGGGGAAGAGAGTTTAGCAGAACTAGGTGAGCCGACTACTTTTGTGAAGGAATACTTAGAAGTTCAGGGGATCAATCCCTCTCCTTCCACTAAAGGCGATAGGAAGAAAAGTAGATCTGCTTTAATTGGAGGTTTGTTTGTTTTTGCTGTCACGTTTGTAATTTGTCAACTACTGCTTATGTTTTTCTTAACAGATTTATATGTGATTGACGTTGAATATATAGATAACAAGTATGTGTATAGTCACAAGACTACCGACCATCCTTGGTGGAATGCTTTCTTGACGTTTATTAGTTTTGCAACTGCTCTCATTACTTCTGTATGTGTAGCGATCTTTTTGCAAAGAAGAGCCAAGAAGCGCTATCTGAAGGTAGATGTTAATGTTTAAATTTCGAATCATCCTAAAACAGGCAATGATCTGTTTCATTGCTCTGCTACTATTAGGGTCGACATTCCCTTTCCAAAGTTATGCTAGTACTACACAGCAACCAAATCTTCCTAATAAAATAGATCAATACATACAAAAAATGATGACAGAGTATCAGATTCCGGGTTTGTCCATTGCTTTGGTACATCATGACAAAACGGTTTATTCTCATGGATGGGGGATTACTGGGGGAAAGAAAACGGCTGTTACTTCTGATACGCCTTTTGCACTTGGGTCATTAAGTAAGTCTCTAACAGGGCTAGCCATTGTCAAATTAATCGAAGAAAAGAAGATGGAGTTGGATAAACCGATTCAGACCTATATCCCTTGGTTTACACTCCAAGATAAAAAAGCTTCTTCTCAAATTACCGTGCGGCATCTTCTTGCTCAAACAAGTGGAATCAGTACCTATTCTGGTTTAGAGATTTCCGATCAAGGTTCTCTAGAGCCAGATGCTATTAAGAAGAATGTAAAAAAACTTTCCTCTGTGGAGCTAAATAGTGCCCCAGGGGCAACTCATCAGTATAGTGCAGCAAACTACCTTATTTTAGGTGCGATCATAGAAGAAATTACGAATATGCCATATGCAGATTATATGGAACAAGAAATCTTCGTCCCACTGCAGATGAAACATGCTGCATCTGACTATGAAAAATCACTTGCGAATGGATATCTCTCAGGATTCCAGTCATGGTTTGGAGTCCCAAAACCAAGTAAGGTTATGTATGATAATAGCGGTGCTCCGTATGGTTACATTACTGCTAGTGCGAAAGATATGGCTCAGTATTTAAAAGCGGTGATCAATGGTAATGATGTGATAAACGGAGAAAGTCACAAGCTCTTCTTATCTCCTCTAGTCGAGAGAAAGCCTGATCAATGGTACGGCTTTGGTTGGAGAACTTCGAAGATAAGTGATTCGGAGACCATGATCTGGCACGCAGGCTCCACCCCCGATTCTCGTGCAGAAATACTCCTGAACCCGAAGACGGGATGGGGTCTGGTTATTCTAACGAATAAGGATCATATTTTTGAAGAGCCTAGGCTTACGTATGTCGCGAAAGAAATTATGAAGATGGTAAATGGTGAAGTTCCTGACGAATTACCAAAAGCAACTGCAACAGAACAATGGATCGTGAGTGGAGTAGTGCTCGTGTTGCTCCTTACGGCGATTGGGCTATTTATTAGACTACAAAAGCATAAGCCAACGCAGAAAGTTAGAATGCTTTGGTTCATTCTAGGATTTGGATTGGTCTTACTCGCCATTGGTCTTATTCCTGCTTTAACATATATACTGGATAGTCCATGGCGTGCACTCGAAATGTTTGCTCCTGATATTGCCTTTTTAACATATATTGGGGTGATGCTATTGGCTAGCAAGGGATTGATTGCGATCTTGATCTCGCTAGAAAAGTTCAGAAAGTCCAATAAAACAACGAAAATAACCTCTTAACAAACTATACGACTAAATATTGCGATACCATCTGGTGTCGCAATATTTTTTGTCTAAAAAATGAATTGAACTTTCTTACTAATTGTGTATAATAATCTAGTGCTCTTTTTTAGTAAACTTCATGTTTACTTTTAATAAACTTTCTTGCCTATAAGTTTAGCAATAATAAACTTTTTAAAATGAGGTTTTATTTGATGAAGATAGGAAAGAAAATCAAAAATTTACGGCTTAAAAAAGGGTTGACCCAAGAAGAGCTAGGAGAACGAACTGATTTAAGCAAGGGGTATATATCCCAGATCGAGCGAGATCTTAGTTCCCCATCAATTGAGACATTTTTTGACATCTTAGAAGTATTGGGTTGTGCGCCCAAGGAGTTCTTTGATGAAGAAGGATGGGAGCAAAAAGTCGTCTATGGACAAGAAGATCGTACTGATTATGTGGACGAGGAACGTGGCTACCATATTCAGTGGCTTGTACCAGAGTCCAATGAAAAAGAAATGGAACCGATTTATTTGACGCTTTTTGCGAAAGGAGAGTTTAAAGAGTTTGAACCATCCCTTGCAGAGACTTTTGCTTATGTACTAAAAGGAAGAGTTAGCGTCCGAATTGGGAAGAGAGTCTTTTTTGCGAAAGCGGGAGAGGCGATCTACTTTCAAGCATCGGATGAGCACCAAATTATCAATGACTTTGATGGAACAACGGAGTTACTGTTAGTAGCTACTGATTCGTATTTGTAATGAGGGGAGAGCCTACTATGTCGGGTACTATTATTCGGTTTGAAAATGTAACCAAACAATTCGACCAAGATCCTGCGGTATTGAAGGATGTAAGCTTTGAGATAGAAAGAGGAAAGTTTTATACTCTACTTGGACCATCTGGATGTGGAAAGACAACGATTTTGCGTCTGATTGCCGGATTTACGAACCCATCCAAAGGAAAGATTTACTTTGATGGAAAACTTGTTAATAACGTAGAAGCAAACAAACGTCAAGTAAATACGGTGTTTCAAGATTATGCCCTCTTTCCTCATCTCAATGTTTTTGAGAACGTAGCTTTTGGTTTACGGATCAAAAAGATGAAAAAAGAGGATATCGAGAAAAAAGTATCTGAAGCACTTCGATTTGTGAACTTAGTAGGATACGAAAAGCGTCAAATGAAAGAGATGTCAGGTGGACAACGTCAGCGTGTTGCCATTGCACGTGCGATTGTGAATGAGCCTGAAGTAATTTTATTGGATGAACCACTATCTGCATTGGATCTAAAATTGCGTACCGAAATGCAATATGAACTTCGTGAGTTACAACGTCGACTTGGTATTACTTTTATTTTTGTAACACATGATCAAGAGGAAGCACTTGCTATGTCGGATGAGATCTTTGTATTAAACAAAGGAAAAATTGAGCAAAGTGGTACTCCAACGGATATCTATGATGAGCCAATCAATCGTTTTGTAGCAGATTTCATTGGAGAATCCAATATTGTGTCGGGTAAAATGCTAACTGATTTTCAAGTGGAGTTTGTCGGAAAAGAGTTTGAGTGCGTAGACCAAGGGTTTGATACCGATGAAACGGTAGAGATTGTAATTCGCCCAGAAGATTTGGAGATCACTTCTCCAGAGCAAGGGAAGTTACAAGTCACAGTAGATTCACAGCTTTTCCGTGGGGTACATTATGAGATCTGTTGTTTAGATGAAGCAGGTAATGAGTGGTTGGTTCACTCGACCAAAAAGGCCGTGGTTGGCGATCCGATTGGCCTTCATTTTGAACCAGAAGCAATTCATGTTATGCGTCTAGGGGAAACGGAAGAAGAGTTTGACAAACGCCTAGAAGCATATGGAGAAGAACGAAATGCCACAAACTAAATCTCGAAATCTTTATCTCATCCCGTATGTGCTATGGATCGTTTTATTTGTGATCGCCCCGATCCTACTAGTACTTTACTACTCCTTTTTTGATGTAGAAGGGAATGTCACACTCGGGAATTATCAAAAGTTCTTTACGCCAGTTTACCTTCAGATGACTTTCAGTTCCTTTTGGTACGCATTTTTAATCACACTGTTCTCACTTGTAGTCGCTTATCCTACTGCCTATTGGTTGACCAAAACCAAGCACAAACAGCTTTGGTTGCTACTGCTAATTCTGCCTTCGTGGATTAACTTGTTGCTCAAAGCTTATGCCTTTCTAGGGATTTTTGGCACTGTTGGACCTGCCAATGCATTTTTAGAAGCAATAGGAATCGGCACTCAGCAACTGCTTTTTACTGATTTTAGCTTTTTGTTCGTCTCGGTCTATATATTTATCCCTTTTATGATCTTACCGATCTTTAATGCATTAGAGGAGCTAAATCCATCTTTGATCGACGCTTCTCGGGATTTAGGTGCTTCGGCTTGGACGACATTCCGCCGGGTTATCTTCCCACTTACACTAGACGGAGTCAAAGCGGGTTGCCAAGCGGTCTTTATCCCAGCACTATCGCTTTTTATGATTACCCGCTTGATCGCAGGGAACCGTGTCATTACACTTGGTACTGCCATTGAACAAAACTTTCTCGTGATCCAAGATTGGGGAATGGGAGCAACGATCGCTGTGTTCCTCATTATTGCGATGGCGATCATCATGATCTTAACTGGAAAACGGAAGGGGGAGATGAGCAATGAGACGAAATAGCAAATTAGCAAATCTTTATCTAATCGCAGTCTTTCTCGTTCTCTACTCTCCGATTTTCTATTTGATGTACTACTCATTTAGTGGCGGAGATAGCATGCGTGAATTTGAAGGATTCTCTTTATCCCACTATAAAGAACTTTTGGATGATACAAGACTACTTATCATTGTTCTCAATACGTTGGTAATTGCCCTCTTCTCGGCGGCAATCTCTACGGCAATTGGAGTACTAGGGGCATTAGCGATTTACTATGTAAAAAAACGCTCTGTTCAAAACGGACTACTTGCTTTAAATAATGTTCTGATCGTAAGTCCAGATGTCATCATCGGTGCTTCGTTCCTAATTCTTTTTACCATAATAGGGATCAAACTAGGATTTACTTCGGTACTGCTCTCTCATATCGCCTTTAGTGTGCCGATTGTCGTGATCATGGTATTGCCAAAGTTACAAGAGATGAGTCCAACCCTGATCGATGCTGCACGAGATTTAGGAGCGAGTCGTTATCAGGTGCTTTCCAAGGTGATCTTACCTTTTATTATGCCAGGGATCGTAGCTGGGTTTTTCCTAGCTCTCACTTATTCCTTGGATGACTTTGCAGTCACGTTCTTTGTCACTGGGAATGGATTCTCTACTTTATCTGTTGAGATTTATGCATTAGCAAGACAAGGTATCTCACTTAAAATCAATGCACTGTCTACGTTGATCTTCCTTATTACGTTTGTATTAGTGATTGGTTATTACTTTATTAGTAAACGGGCAGGTCGTCCGAATCGATTGGAGGCGAAGTAATGAGCAAACTAATTCGCATGCTGACAATCGTACTTGTGTTTGGCTTTGGTTTTCTGTACGCGGCTTCCTATCTGAACGAATCGGCTGGCTATAGTGGAAAAGACACCATCACCGTCTATAACTGGGGAGACTATATTGATCCGGAGTTAGTGAAGAAGTTTGAAGAAGAGACGGGAATCAAGGTGATCTATGAGACATTTGATTCCAACGAAGCAATGTTGACCAAGATTTCTCAAGGTGGAACCACCTACGATGTAGCCATTCCATCTGAATATACGATCAGCAAAATGAAGGAGGAAAAGCTACTCCTCCCGATTGATCACAAAAAAGTGCCGAATATCTCTCATATCAACCCACGGTTTATGAACTTATCATTTGATGAAGGGAATCGCTATTCTATCCCATATTTCTGGGGAACGGTAGGGATTATTTACAATCCTGAGCTACTAGGCGGGAAGAAGATTACTAGTTGGAACGATCTATGGGATCCAGCTCTAAAAAACCAGATTATGTTGGTCGATGGAGCAAGGGAAGTAATGGGCTTTGGACTCAATAGTCTACGTTACTCGCTAAACGAGAAAAATGATGACAAGTTGGTACAAGCGAAAAAGAAACTAGATCAACTCACCCCGAATATCAAGGCGATCGTAGGGGATGAGATCAAGATGCTGCTCGCCAACGAAGATGCCTCGATCGGTGTAGTATGGTCAGGAGATGCTTCGGAGATCATGGATGAGAATGAGAAGCTGGACTATGTGGTGCCAAGTGAAGGCTCCAACCTTTGGTTTGATAACATGGTAATCCCCAAAACAGCCAAAAACATCGAGGGAGCGCATAAGTTTATCAACTTTATGCTCGATCCTGAAAATGCAGCACAAAACGCGGAGTACGTTGGCTATGCCACGCCAAACGATAAAGCACTAGAGCTGTTGCCAGAAGAGATTTCCCAAGACAAGCGTTTCTATCCTGATCCAGAAGTGACGGAGAAACTTGAGGTCTATGAGAACTTAGGTAAGCCGCTATTGGCAAGATATAATGAGTTGTTCTTGGAATTTAAAATGCATCGAAAGTAAGTTTGTTTGAAAGAACCGATGTACTAGGTGGAAAGAAATATTACCTAGAGCATCGGTTTTTTATCTGGTATGGTAGATAGTTGCTCTACAAAATCGTGGATCTAAGGAATGACTAAGCCAAACGAAACCTGAGTTCGTCTCTCAATATTAGTGAGTATTATTGTTTCTACTAAAATAAAAATCCCCCACTTTCTTGACAGTGAGAAACACATTCCATAAGATATAGTCTATTGGTACCCATAAAACTTTTCTGGTACCAATGGTTTAAGGAGGTCAAATGTGAAAGAGCGAATCATTCAGGAAACGATTCATTTAATTGGGCAAAAAGGATTCACCTTTACAATCAGCGATCTAGCGAAACAATTAGCTGTTAGTAAACGCACTATTTATGAGCACGTGTCCTCCAAAGATGTGCTGGTTGAAGAAGTGATTCAGGGGCTGATCAATCAAATCCAAGAAAAAGAAAAACAAATTGTCGACAATGAAGAGCTGGATTTGGAAGAGAAGATAAAACAATTACTCATCTGTATGCCAAAAGAGTTTGAGTTGATGGATATCCGTTTATTATCTGATCTCAAAAAATATCACTATAATCAATGGGTAAAGTTGGATCAATTTTTTCATGAAGAGTGGTCGATGGTGATCCAATTGATGGAGAAAGGGATCGAGAATGGGATTTTGAAAGAGGTTAATTTGCCGTTATTTATCCAGTTATATTTAGGAGCGATGAATCAACTCTATGATCCGAAATTCCTTAGTAAGCATCAGCTCTCAATGGGAGAAATGCTTCAATCGATGGTAGACATCCTGTTATATGGAATTTCCAATAAGAAATAGGTAGGGAGAAATGAAAATGCATTGGATCTATTTAGTTTTGGCGATTTTGTTAGAAGTTGCAGGCACCACTTCAATGAAGATGTCCGAGGGGTTATCAAAGTGGATTCCAAGTGTTCTTATGTTTGTTTTTTATGTTAGTAGTTTTGGTTTTCTAGCATTGGCACTAAAAAATATTGAAGTCTCTGTTGCGTATGCCATCTGGTCGGGAATGGGGATTGTCATTATTACCTTGATCGGGTTCCAATATTTTGGCGAGAGTATGAGTACTGTAAAGATAATCTCCATCGTGCTGATAATACTTGGGGTAGTCATGCTAAATATGACGGGGAATGCTCATGAGACATCTAATACACCAAAGGTAGAGGAACAAGCAAAATGAAGAGTCTAAAGTATTTTTTCATTATAACTGATGTTGGGTTTGTACTTTATTGGTTGATTACCTTCTTTCACCTGATCCCTGCCGAATATTTATTCAAGGATTATCATGATCCCATCTTGGTTGCTTGGAATTGGTCGTTTCTACCATTAGATTTACTGATTTCTCTAACTGGATTTATCAGCCTGTATTTCTATTCAAAGCAGAATAACCGTTGGACAAGCTATGCACTCATCTCCTTAGTCCTTACCTTTTGCTCTGGTTTACAAGCAATCGTCTTCTGGGCTTTTCGTCTTGACTTTGACTGGACGTGGTGGCTGTTTAATTTGTATTTGCTTGTTTATCCATGTTTCTATATGAAGCCAGTGATGAGACAGTTGCATGGGGAAACTGGAACAAATTAGTTTACTGCTTGCATAATGGGAATAGTCTCTAATGTTCTATTTGATAAATTCAGTAAAGTATACTAGAATAACCGAAGAACGTTTGTTCGTGATTTTATAAGAGAGATCTTTTTGAAATCAAGTCCACTTGTAGGGAGAGATCACATGAATAAAATTCCGAAGCTATCATTACCAAAAGAGTTCGAACCATACAGAAAGAATATAGAAGATACTGTTCGGCCATACATAAGAATTTCTCCTAAAAAAGATAGTACGAATGTCTATCAAAGTAAGTTCTTAGGCAAACCTTATTTACCAAAAACAATAGAGCATCCGAAAGATAGCAAAGGCAAACCGATGGTATTGTTAGCACAATTGAATTTTGAAGAAATTCCAGCATTAGAACATATGCCAGACCATGGGATTTTACAATTTTATATACCAGCTGAAGATGATTTGTTAGGACTCGACTTTGATAATATGACAAAACAATCGGATTTTCGGGTTTTATATCACTCCGAGATCATAGAGGACGAATCATTATTGGTAACGGATTTTTCTTATTTGGATCACCTTGATACAGAATACTTCCCACTAGAAGAGGAATTATCTTTATCTTTCCAAATAGAGTATGAGCCTATATCTTATGTAGATTTTCGATTTAATGAGTGGTTAAGCGAGTTAGTAGAACTAGATAATGATGAGTTTGAATTATGGGAGGTTTATCATGATACTTTCCCAAGTTGTACTGGTCATAAGATAGGTGGTTATCCTTTCTTTACACAGTTTGACCCGAGAGGATATCATCAAACACTTCAAGAGCACGAAATTTTATTGCTACAAATAGATAGTGATGATGATATGGGGATTATGTGGGGAGATGCTGGAGTAGCCAACTTCTTTATCAAAAAAGATGACTTACTAAAATTAGATTTCTTGAATGTGGCTTATACTTGGGATTGTAGTTAGAAGAGAATTATAAATAAAGCACTTTCACTATGTGGGGGTTCCAATGAAGTCTAGGTTCATTTATTTATTTCTAGTAGGGATCGTTATTTTACTGGGGATCGGGTCAAGAATCGATTCGGACATGATCCCGCCATTGATTACCCAACATGCTGGCGACATTTTATGGGCAAGTATGGTTTATTTTGGGGTTCGGTTTTTTTGGGTCAAAAAAAACTTGTTCTGGGCTGTTGGGATCAGTGTGATGTTCAGTTTTGGAATTGAAATTAGTCAGTTATACCAAAGTGAGTGGATCAATGAGATTCGAAATACAACGATTGGCTCCTTGATATTGGGGAGAGGATTTTTGTGGATTGATTTACTTCGCTATGTGATTGGTATTTTGTTTGCTTATTTATTTGATCGGTTTGTCTTTTGGAAAAGGATGTGTAATCGGAAAACAGGGTCAGATATTTCGGAATAGAGAATGATTGAAGAGTTTGAAGATGTTATACTAACAGATTAACAGTTTGTCACACATTCCAGATCGTCACGGTATCAGAAGCTGGAAGAGAAAGATTGCCTTGCACATCGGTTTTTAGGATATGAAAAAGGCACCCTCATCATGGAGGGTGCCTTTTTCATAAGAAAGAGAGTAGCCGCTGCAGTTCTCTTTCTTGTTAAAAGGAAGTAGCTACTGCAATTTCCTTTTGTATCATCTTATTCATTCTTTTCGCTTTTTAGACCTTGCAGATCGAAATAGATTAGAAAGCAACTGCGATCTTTCTATTTCTGAAAAGAGAAAGCAACTGCGATCTCTTAGTACCATTACATACATTCTAGTCTATAAATAATAATTTAACAAGTGTGTCTTTTCTGTTATCATATGTCCAAATGTTAGCATAATTGGAGGACTCGAATGACTTATACATTATATGTAGATGAGATGCATGCAAATGGACCTTATCAAAACTTTATATTAGCTGGTATTGCTTTTGAATCCAGTTACTATGAAAAAATGGTAGTTCCGATAATAAATGATTTTAAAAGAGGATATCACAACGAGAGTTTTATCTTACATGAACAATCGATTTTTGCTAAGAAGTATGGTACCCCATATTATGCGTTCAAAGATAAGGCGTTACTTGATCAGTACTGGCAGCAATTTTGCAGTACCTTCCAGGGCATTCAAGGTACTATTTTTACAGTAGTGATCAAAGAAAATTCATTGAAAAAGCAGTTCAAGGATATGAACGACATATACCATATTGCCATGCAACTCCTACTAGAAAGTTATTGTACATTTCTTATTGAGAAAAACACGTTTGGGGATGTCATGTTTGAATCAAGAAAGAGTAGATTAGACGAAAAACTGCTAGAACATTGCAATTTTCTAAGAGCTATGGGAACAGTACTGTATCCCAATCATGTTTTCGCCAAACGAGTTACCACGATCAGCTTTCCTAAAAAGATTGATAATATCATTGGGCTTCAACTAGCTGATGCAATCCCTAATTCCCTTAATCGATATTTAAGTAATATGGACCAAAGGATAAGTGGGTTGTTAGATATTATTCAATCTAAGTTTTATACGAAAAATAGTATATACCGACACTCTGATGTTCAAGTGCTTTCAAGTGAAATCGATCTCATAGCATACCATAAAAGTCGTCACCCACTGTAAATACTACATAGATCTATCTACCTATGATAAAATTATTTCATTAATATTTTGTCAAAATAGGTGATGAGATGAGTTCGCATAACTTCTATTTCCTGCATGAGAAGTGGGAATTGCTGAGTAGATTAGGGGAGGCAGCAGAAAGGTATATCTATCAAGATCCTAACGCCTCGATAAGTAAACTTCGTCTCTTTTGTGAAACCACTGCCAAGTATGTGATGGCTTTGGAAGAAATAGAGGAAAAACAGAAAATGACACAGGTAGATCGCTTGTATGAGTTGAACAAGCATGATTTGTTGACTCGTGAGATAAGCGATCTATTTCATCTTATTCGAAAAAAGGGTAACTCAGCTTCCCATGATGCTACTTATGGAGAAGTTGCCGAGGCAAAAACACTTCATCGCATGGCATTTCGGATTGGTGTCTGGCTGATGGAGACCTATGGAGATTGGCAGTTTCAAGCTCCAGACTACCAAGAGCCGAAGCAGAAAGAAATGATCTCAGCATCGGAAATCGAGAAGCTCACGGAAGAATATGAGGAGAAGTTATCCCATCTGGAAGACGAGCTAAAACGTATACTACAAGCACAACAAGAATTGCAAAATAAAGAGAAACAAGCACGTCGCAAGCAAGGAACTCGTTCGGGATCGAATCTAAAACTAACCGAAGAAGAGACCCGTGTCCTCATCGATCAACAATTACGAGATGCTGGTTGGGAAGTGGACACCTGGCAATTGCGGTTCTCCAAAGGTACTCGCCCACAAAAAGGGAAAAATCGGGCAATCGCTGAATGGCCTCTGCAAAAAGGATATGCCGACTACGCTCTCTTTGTAGGATTGGAATTGGTTGGACTGATCGAAGCAAAGCGAGCAAGCAAAGATATCCCAGCAGACATTGAGCAGGCAAAAACATATGCCAAGCTAGTCGTAAAACATAGCGATGAGCAAATTCATGAGCCGTGGGGAGATTACTTTGTACCGTTCCTCTTTGCTACCAACGGACGTCCTTATCTCAAACAGCTAGAGCAAAAGTCAGGGATTTGGTTCTTGGATGCACGGAAATCTACCAATCATCCCAAGGCATTACAAGACTGGTATTCTCCTGAGGGCTTAAAACGTTTACTCACGCAAGATGTACAAAAAGCAGAACAAACCTTGCGAGATGAAAAATTTGACTATTTAAAACTGCGTCCCTATCAAGTAAATGCCATTCAGTCTGTAGAGGATGCCTTGAGCCAAAAACAACAAAAAATCTTGTTAGCGATGGCGACAGGTACAGGGAAGACGAGAACGGCAATCGGTCTAATCTACCGCTTGATCAAAGCAAAGCGATTTAACCGAATTCTCTTCTTGGTGGATCGTACTGCACTAGGAGAACAGGCAGAAGCGGCATTCCAAGACAGCAAACTCGAAAGCTTCCATACCTTTACCGAAATTTATGAGCTGCAATCGCTGCGAGATAAAAAGCCAAATCCGGAGACCAAAGTCCAGATTGCTACCGTGCAGAGTATGATGAAACGTCTATTTTTTCAAGAGGATGCCAAGGACAAGCCAACAGTTGATCAGTATGACTGTGTGATCGTCGATGAGGCACACCGTGGCTATACGCTAGATGGGAATATGTCTGAGCTAGAATTGGAGATTCGCGATCATCAAGACTATGTGAGCAAATACCGCAAAGTCCTTGATTACTTTGATGCCGTTCGCATCGGTCTGACTGCCACCCCTGCCCTGCATACTACCGAAATCTTTGGTCCTCCCGTCTATAACTATTCGTACCGGGAAGCAGTAGTAGAGGGATATCTAGTAGACCATGAGCCTCCTTTTGAATTTGATACGCAACTAAAGAAAAACGGTATCCACTTCAAAAGAGGACAAGAAGTAGAGACATACGATACCAAAACCCAAACGGTAGCCAAAGAGTATATGCAAGACGAGACCAATATCCAAGTAACGCAATTTAACACCAAGGTGATCACGGAGAATTTTAATAGAGTGATTACCGAAGAGCTAGTGAATCATCTCGATCCATATGGGGAAGCAAAAACGCTCATCTTCTGTGCCACCGATGACCATGCCGACATGGTAGTCAGTCTTTTGAAAAAGACATTAGCAGATGTGCACGGTGAAATAGAAGATAATGCGGTCATGAAGATTACTGGCTCCATCCATGACCCCTCTGGAGCGATCAAGCGTTTTAAAAACGAAAGATACCCTAATATCGTGGTCACCGTAGACCTATTGACCACAGGGATTGATGTACCAGCGATCAGCAATCTGGTCTTTTTGAGACGAGTTAGCTCCCGAATCTTGTACGAGCAAATGCTAGGGCGAGCCACGAGAAAATGCGATGAAATTGGCAAAGATCACTTCAAAATCTTTGACGCAGTAGGAATCTACAATGCACTCAAAGCGTATTCCGATATGCGTCCAGTCGTGACACGTCCCCAAGTTCCGATCATGCAGCTAGTTGACGAACTTGATAAGATAGTAGAGGAAAAAGACCTGAAAAAGCACCAAGAACAGATCATCGCCAAGATCCAACGCAAACTTCGCAATATGTCGGACAAACAAGAGCAAACCTTCCAGACACTCGCTGGTGGTCAGTCTGTCGAGAAGTTTATCGAGACGATCAAACAGACCAACCTTCCTGATCTGGCAAAAGAACTAACCAAACATAAAACCCTGCTCCAATATCTAGATGAGAACAAGGATCGGGAGAGCAAGCAATACATCTCCAAACATGAAGACGAATTGATCGGAGTTACCAGAGGCTACGGAGAAAAAGAGAAACCAGAAGATTACCTCACTGCTTTTGGCAACTACATCCGAGAAAATAGAAACAAAATCCCGGCATTGATGGTCGTCTGCCAACGCCCTTCCGACTTGACCAGAGAAGAGCTAAAGAAACTACGCCTAGAGCTGGATCAATTGGGCTATTCCGAAAAAAGCCTGCAAACCGCTTGGCGTGATGCCAAAAATGAGGACATCGCCGCAGATATCATCGCCTTTATTCGCCAACAAGCATTAGGCGATCCATTAGTAAGTCACGAAGAGCGTATTAAGAGTGCGATGAAAAAAGTATATCAGATGAAAGTATGGCCACCTGTGCAAAAACAGTGGCTCGAACGGATCGAAAAACAGCTACTGCATGAGTCGATCCTCCACCCTGACCCAGAAAAAGCCTTTGACTATGAGCCGTTCAAAAGTCGTGGAGGATACAAACAACTCGACAAAATCTTTAAAGGCGAACTAGCCAACATTGTACAAACGATCAATCAGAACCTGTATCGCTATCAGAAGGAGAAAGCCTAAATGACCAACCAAGAGATTGTACAGAAGTTATGGAATCTATGTAATGTGTTACGAGATGATGGGATTACCTATCATCAGTATGTGACCGAGCTGACCTACCTGCTCTTCCTTAAGATGATGAAAGAAACGGGACAAGACTACATCATCGAGGAAGGGTATCGCTGGGATTCGTTAGTTAAAAAAGATGGCATCGCACTAAAAGATCACTATCGACAACTACTTATCGAACTGGGAAAAGCGGATAACTCGCTCCTAAAAGAGATCTACAACGACGCTACCTCCAATATCAGCGAGCCAAAAAACCTCGAAAAGATCATCAAGTCCATTGATGATCTAGATTGGTATAGTGCCAAAGAAGAGGGACTTGGCGATCTCTATGAGGGACTCTTGCAAAAAAACGCCAGCGAGCTAAAATCCGGTGCTGGGCAATACTTTACCCCACGTGTCCTGATCGACACTATCGTAAAACTAGTTGACCCTCAGCCGGGTGAGCGTTGCCATGACCCAGCCGCTGGAACCTTTGGCTTTATGATTGCTGCTGATCGCCATGTACGGAGCAAGACAGATAATTATTTTGACCTATCCCAAGAAGAGATCGAGTTCCAACGCCATCAAGCATTTGGTGGGGTGGAGTTGGTAAAAGATGCCCATCGTTTGGCGATCATGAACGCTCTCTTACACGATATCCAAGGCGAGATTTTGCTGGGAGATACCCTCTCTACCGCAGGAGAATCGCTCAAAAACTACGATGTGATCTTGACCAATCCACCATTCGGCACCAAAAAAGGGGGCGAGCGGGTCAGCCGATCCGACTTTACCTTTACGACGTCCAACAAACAGCTAAACTTTTTACAACATATCTATCGTGCCTTGCGTGCCAATGGCAAAGCGAGAGCAGCCGTCGTCCTGCCGGATAATGTCTTGTTTGAGAGCGGTGTCGGGGCAGAGATTCGTCGTGACTTGATGAACAAAGCCAACCTTCATACCATTCTGCGCCTACCGACAGGGATTTTCTATGCTCAAGGCGTTAAAACCAACGTCCTCTTTTTCACCAGAGAAAAGACAGACGTAGATAGCACCAAACAAGTCTGGGTTTATGACCTACGTACCAACATGCCATCCTTTGGCAAACGCAATCCACTCACGGAAGCACATTTTGACAAGTTCATCGAAGCATACACCGCCGAAGATCGTACCAAAGTGGATGACGAACGCTGGAACTGCTTTACCCGTGAGGAGATCGCCAAAAAAGGAGACAGCCTCGACATCGGTCTCATCGCAGACGAATCCCTCTCCATCTACGAGAACTTACCAGATCCGATCGAATCGGCAGAAGAAGCGGTAGGCAAACTGGAACAAGCGATCTCTCTATTAAATGAAGTCATTGCCGAGCTAAAAGAAGTAGACAAGCCAGTAACGTATAAGACAACAGAAGAAGTATTATTAGTAGCGGAAAAATCGGGAGTGTATGGGGATGAGTAAGAAGAAAAAGCAGTCAAAGACGATCGAGGAGCTACTGGCAGAGGCATTGGTACCAGAAGAAGAGCAGCCGTATGAGGTGCCGGAGAATTGGGGATATATTTACTTTACTAGTTTATTAGATATCCAAGGAGGAACCCAACCTCCTAAGTCTCAATTTATTGAGAACCCAGAAACAGGATACGTACGCTTGCTTCAGATCAGAGATTTTGCTAATGATAACTTCAAAGTGTATATCCCAGATAAGAGTAATTTGAAAAAAGCTCAAACTGAAGATATATTAATAGCACGCTATGGAGCATCATTAGGAAGAATACTTACTGGTAAGTCGGGAGCTTATAATGTAGCTTTAGCGAAGGTTATTTTTTCGAAAAACGATTTTGACAGAAAGTACTTATATTGGTTGCTAAAATCTGAGCATTTTCAAAAGCCGCTTTATAGTTTATCACGGTCTGCCCAATCTGGTTTTAATAAAAATGATTTAGCTCAAGTAGTTCTACCTTATCCGCCAATAAATGAACAAAAACGAATTGCTGATAAAATAGAACGCCTTTTTACCAAAATCGATGAAGCCGAACGGTTGATTGAAGAAGTGAAGGAATCGTATAATCTTCGAAGGGCTACGATTCTTTATAATGCATTTCACCCTACAGTAAGTAGTACTAATGATGAAAACGTAAATTCTAATGGGTATTATTATCTTCCTGACAATTGGAGTTGGAAGAAGTTTAAAGAAACAGCAAGTGTAGATTCTAATTTAGTTGATCCTAAAGAGCATTTTGAGTTACCCTTGATCGCTCCGGATAATATTGAAAAGGGTACTGGGAAACTGTTATCATATTTAAAAGTGAGAGAATCTGGAGTTAAAAGTCCGAAACATTTATTTCGGTCTGGTCATATTCTTTACTCTAAAATACGACCATATCTATCAAAAGTATATTTAGTAGATATGGAGGGACTTTGTAGCGCAGATATGTATCCTATCTCTACAAATCTTTATTCTACATATCTTTATTGGTTTATGTTATCTCCATTGTTTGTTGAACAAGCTTCTACAGCTGGTTCAAGATCTGTGTTACCAAAAATAAATCAAAAAGAACTTGGAGAAATATTAGTTCCTGTTCCTAAAGATCCTGATGTACAAAAAAACATTGCTGATAATATAACAAGGCTCTTAGACAATGAAGATCAAATAAAAAAACAAGTAACTAGTGTTGAAAGCATTATTAGTTCTATTAAGGAAAGTATTCTCCAAAAAGCATTCCAAGGTGAGCTAGGTACCAATGATCCATCCGAAGAAAGCGCCTTAGAGCAACTAAAACAAACACTCAAAAATCAACTAGCATAAACGAAATTGAAAAATAAAAAGGTTACCAATCTGATATGATCCCCTATAGTAGATTGTCTACTATAGGGGGACTTTTCATGACAAATCACCAGTATTTCCAGAGAAAACGAAACAATCTGAGCCCATATCAATACAGAACTCAGGTTGCCTAAATGTGCTTTTTTATTTTTGTCTTCTTGACAGGGGTCAATTCAATCAAATAGAGTTACCCTTTTATATATCAGGTGGCTCATTTACGAAGGCAAACATCCCAGTACCCCCTTGTTGGAGATTTTTGAGCAATTCATTCAGTAATGAGTCTAAGTAGTTCTCATAGCCTGATGATTTTGAACGGAATGCGATTTCTGTTAATAATACTAGATGAGCACGTACTTCATCGTCAAGACCTAATTTCCTACATAGATGGAGGCTGCGCTCCAAGATATTCGTTGCCTTTTTCACTTTCTTTTGTCTAAAGTAGCATTCGCCTAACGTTAGCATCGCTCGACATAGTCGAAAGTTGTCTTGGTGTTCCCCAACTTGAACGGCAGTCTGGAGAAATCCTTCCGCTTTCGTGAGGTTCCCTTGCTGAATATAAATTTTGCCAAGCTGTGTATACGTGGTGATCGCTAAGTGTTTATCCCGAATCTTAGGCTCCAATTTACTGGCAAACTGATAATAGACTTCGGCAGTGTTTAGGTCGCCTAATCTAGCATGTGCCTCACCTAAGGAGGATAGTAGTTCAAATTTCCGATCCTCATTTCGCTCCAATCTAGCTAGATCAAGTCCTTCCTCAGCTATCTGGATCGCTTCATGATACCTGCCTAGTTTGACTAGAATCTCTACTCTAATTTGGTACATATTCAGCCGGAGATCGGAGAACTGTAGAAATTCTTTATGATCCCAGATTCCTTCGATCACTTTTAAAGCATCCGTATCTTGGTTTAGCTTTTCTAGGATTGATGCTTTATGAACATAGAGCGTGTAATACAAATAGGAATGCTGTCCCTGTGGGTCAAAGGTATCGAACCCCTTCTGATTAATAGCCAACGCTTTTTTCAACTTATTCTGTCGATGGTAAATACGACTGATCAAGTAATAACAAGCGGCAATCATATTACTCGATTGCAACTCTGGTACTACTTGCGCAAACCGTATCGCCAATTCGAAGTGACTAAGCGCTTCTTCTGGGAAACGTTGCTTGTCTGCTATCTTCCCCCTTAAATAGTGACTGAAGGCAGACATCAAGTCCTCTTTGCCGACCAGAAACTTACGTTGTTCCTCATACCTACGTAGTTCCTCTAATGCTGTTGCTGGATTCTCTTCCATTTCCAACTCTATGATTTGAACTCTTCTAAAAACATCTAGTTCAGTAACCTCATAATCTAGTTCCTCTGCATACTTTTCCTGATCAATCCCCAGAAAGGAACAAACTTTTTGTAAATGCTCGCTACTTACTTGTTTGTAAGCCCTTTCCATAATACTAACGGTAGAAGATCCGATCTCTAACTCGTTTGCTAAATCAATTTGGCTCAACCTTAGCTTTTTTCGTGCATCCTTGATCGCTTGTCCTAAACTTCCAGAAACATATTCTTTTTTCATATAACACACCCTATAAAATTTTTTACCTAAAATTCGACCAAATACGCTTGTTCCGCTAGAAAATTGCTCCCAATAAAGTAATCTGCGTTGGCAATGAGCAAAACAAATGAAATCTACGAACAAAGTTATTCATATACAGCATAATAGGATGAATATTTGAAAATTTGTGTAATGTATTATACCCCACTAAACTAGGGGTGTGGACAAGTGATTTCCAATTTTTATAAATTATTTTTCTAGGAGGAGACAAACATGCTCAGATTGCACATGAAAGGTACGAAAAATGAATTAGATTCTTTTGAAATTGGTCTAAAGGGCTGTGGACCATACGAAATCACGAAAACTTGGAGCATGGAACGGGTGGGGGGCATAGCCGAATCACTTTATACTGCCACACCAAAACCTAGTCACCTATGTCGACTAATCCTGACTACAACAACAGGTGAGGTTATTGTTTTACCTGCAATGAGATGGAAGGGGTATTCTATGGACTCGCAAACTACCTTGTACGTAGGTAGTTTATATGATATTTTTGCTTAATTTGAGAATTAGCGACTAAGTAGGAACGAAAGGAATAGCAGATGATGGGTAAACTAGATACAGAGTTTCAAGATCACGGCTACAAAGGATTATAAAGAGAAAGAGTTTGTTGGTGGAGAATAGTAGATTGAGATGATTCATTGTGGTCAAGTGTCAGAGGGTTAGCATTCTAGGTACGAGAAAAGGAGCTGTGCATTTTAGCATCGTTCCTTTTTGGCGTATATATTAGAACACTTTACTAAGTCATGGCTTCAATGACACTGAGCGAGTAGATAGATTATGAAAAAATATTATATAATTATGAAAACGCATTCTTTTGGAAGGAGGTTACAGGAATGAAGGTATGCAAGAGCATGATGATGGTTGCTTTCTTTTTAGCAGTATTAATCATGGTACCTCTAGGGGCAGCCAATATTAGTGCATCATATACAAATGGAACATTGATGCAGTATTTTGAATGGTACTTGCCAAATGACGGTGGACATTGGGATCGACTACAGAATGATGCTGCCCATTTAAAAGAAATCGGGATTTCGGCTGTCTGGATTCCACCGCCTTATAAAGGAACTTTCCAAACGGATGTTGGATATGGGGCTTATGATTTATATGATTTAGGAGAATTTGATCAAAGAGGTACAGTTCGAACAAAATACGGGACCAAACAACAATTGGTGAGTGCGATTACCAGCCTACATCTCAGTGGAATTCAAGTATATGGGGACGTGGTCATGAATCATAAAGGGGGAGCAGATTATACACAAAAGGTCACTGCGGTAGAAGTTGCCTCAAATAATCGTAATCAAGAGGTATCTGGAGAATATCAAATCGAAGCCTATACTGGATTCAATTTCCCTGGAAGATATAATAAGTACTCCACTTTTAAATGGCAGTGGTATCACTTTGATGGGACAGATTGGGATGAGTCCAGAAGGTTAAACAGAATCTATAAATTTCGTGGGATCGGGAAGGCATGGGACTCAGAAGTATCGTCCGAATATGGAAACTATGATTACCTCATGTATGCGGATCTCGATTTTGACCATTCCGAAGTGGTACAAGAAATGAAAAATTGGGGGACTTGGTATGCAAAGGAGTTAAATCTGGATGGATTCCGATTAGACGCGGTGAAGCATATCAAACACTCTTACTTGCAAGATTGGCTTACAACGGTTAGACAGAATACAGGCAAAGAGATGTTCACCGTAGCAGAGTATTGGAAAAATGATATAGGAGCTATTGAGAATTATCTAGCAAAGACGGGATATACGCATTCAGCCTTTGATGTTCCGTTGCATTACAACTTTTATCAGGCATCTACCAGTGGTGGCAGCTATGATATGCGAAACCTATTAAACGGAACCCTAGTTGCTTCCCATCCTGTCAAGGCGGTCACCTTTGTGGATAATCATGATTCCCAACCAGGGCAGGCATTGGAATCGACTGTTCAAACTTGGTTTAAACCACTGGCATATGCTTTTATTTTGACCAGATCAGAAGGGTATCCAACGCTTTTCTACGGGGACTACTATGGGACAAAAGGAACATCATCTTATGAAATCCCTGCGCTCAAAACCAAGCTTGATCCACTATTAATAGCACGGAAATCCTATGCTTACGGGACTCAGCATGATTACTTCAATCATTGGGATCTCGTCGGTTGGACAAGAGAGGGAGAAAGTACCCGTACCAAGTCAGGTCTCGCGACACTGATCTCCGATGGTTCAGGCGGGAGTAAATGGATGTATGTTGGGAAACAACATGCGGGAGAAACTTGGGTGGATCTAACAGGGAACTCGACCAATAAGGTTACGATTAACCATGATGGTTGGGGGGATTTTTATGTAAACGGGGGCTCTGTATCTGTTTATGTGCAGCAATAGCTCGTCTTGAAAAATCTCAGATAGTTAATGAAAGGGTTTTCGCGTTCACAAAATTATGATTTATAAAAAATAAATTCTGTACTATAATAGATTCATCCTCCTACAGCATGACTAGGTGCATTGTGATCAATGTTGCTAGCCATGCTGTAGGGGCGAACAATGTCTGGCCCCTTCAGCATGAAATTTCATTATGAAAGGACGTGCTGAGGATGAAAATGTACTTACTTATTCCCTTCACATTCATTTATGTAATAGAAGGTCTACTCTGTATCATTTGTGTGTTTCTCACGAATTCTCTACCAGTTAGTTTTACTCTTCTAGGAATCACTGTATTTCTTTGGTGTTTGGGCTTTTTTGCAGTGTTTTCAGCTGCACTTCCTGAGCCTGTGAATGCAAACGCTAACAATAACATGAACAAGAATACATCATACAATGGCAATGGAACCCTTATGCAGTATTTTGAGTGGTATTTACCAAATGACGGTGGACATTGGGATCGACTACAAAGTGATGCGGACCATTTGCAAGACATGGGTATTACAGCAGTCTGGATCTCCCCGCCGTATAAAGGAACCTCTCAACATGATGTAGGATACGGTGCCTATGATCTCTATGATTTAGGTGAGTTTGATCAAAAGGGAACCATTCGTACGAAATACGGGACAAAGCAACAGTTGATGAAAGCGATTTCCAAGTTACATCAAAGTGGAATACAAGTGTATGGAGATGTAGTGATGAACCACAAAGGTGGAGCAGACTATACCCAACAAGTTACTGTTGTAGAAGTAGATCCTAACAACCGCAATAGAGAAGTATCAGGGGATTATCAAATCGAAGCTTGGGTAGGATTTGATTTCCCAGGTAGAAAGGATATGTACTCTGGCTTCAAATGGCAGTGGTATCACTTTGATGGTACAGATTGGGATGAATCGAGAAAAGCTAGCAAGATATTTAAATTTCGTGGAGTAGGTAAGGACTGGGATTGGGAAGTATCTTCCGAGTTTGGAAACTATGATTACCTCATGTATGCGGATATTGATTTTGATCACCCGGATGTAGTAGAGGAAATGAAGAATTGGGGAACATGGTTTGCAAATGAGTTAGGTCTAGATGGTTTCCGTTTAGATGCGGTAAAGCATATTAAACACTCTTTCTTGCAAGAATGGCTTACGCATGTGAGACAGCAAACAGGCAAGGAGATGTTTACCGTAGCGGAGTATTGGCATCAGGACTTGCGAGCGATCGAGCACTATCTCGCAACAACTGGTTATACACACTCTGCCTATGATGTTCCGCTACATTATAACTTCCATCAAGCATCGGTCATGGGAGCGAACTATGATATGCGAAACATTCTAAATGGAACGCTAGTTGCTTCTAATCCGATCAAGGCGGTCACCTTTGTGGATAATCATGATTCACAGCCAGGTCAGGCATTGGAATCGACTGTTCAATCGTGGTTTAAACCTTTGGCTTATGCTTTCATTTTGACAAGAGCAGAAGGATACCCATGTGTGTTTTATGGGGATTACTATGGAACCAAAGGAACAACATCTTATGAAATTCCTGCTCTCCAAAGTCAACTTGACCCACTATTATTAGCACGAAAAAACTATGCTTATGGGAAACAACATGATTACTTTGACCATCAGAATATCATTGGGTGGACAAGAGAGGGAGAAGAATCCCACGTAAAATCAGGTCTTGCCACACTGATTTCGAATGGTCCAGGTGGGAGTAAGAAGATGTATGTTGGAACACAACATGCAGGAGAAACATGGATTGATTTAACAGGAAATAATGCAACCGTTGTTACCATTAACAACGATGGTTATGGGGAATTTTTTGTAAACGGTTACTCTGTATCTGTTTACGTTCAACCATAAACCGCTCCCACCTTTTCTAAAGGGTGGGGGTTTCTTATTTTAGGTAAAATATTTATAATGTTCAAATATTACTACCGATTATACTGCGCTTATAATTAGTTTTTATAGTATATTGAATTTATCGCCTACAGCGTGACTAGATACGTTGTTCTCAATGTCACTAGTCATGCTGTAGGGACTGTCTAGCCCCTCAGCATGAAAATTTCATTAGATGAAAGGAAGTGCTGAGGATGATGATAAATCATATGAACGTAGCAATAGTACATTTTGTAGCAGGAATCATTGGTCTTATCTTGTTTATGATGGAGCCTTTTAGTTTTGGTAGTGTTATCGGGAGTTTACTACCAACCATTCTTAACTGGAGTCTTGCTGTTATGAATCTAGTACTCTATCGAATAAGAAAAAAAGCACAATCCTAGGCTAGACAGACACACTAGTTTACTGGTGTGTCTTTTTATGTTTTATGACTATCTCTGTAGGTTTAGGAATATTTCCTCTCCTAACTGCCTACATTAGAATCAAAAGCAACTTGCAGTTTGGTTGCAGTTTGGGTTAAATGGAGGTAGTGAGGTGATATACTTGTCCATTAGTGAGCAGGAACGCCAGCTGTTTGAGTGTGTGATCCAAGAAGTAGGCAACGATCCTCTAAAAGCAGGTGCTACCATTAAAGTATTGTTCAATCTTTTGAGAAAGACCTCATTGGTTCCGTTAGCACTTCAACAAGAAGTAGAACAGGTACTTACTCAACGATCCCCTTACGATGGGATACAGGATTCACTGAGAGAAGAATTGTATAAACTTGGGGCACTTGTAGCGGAAATCGCTCAAGAGGATCAAGGAAAAACATATACTACCGGACAGCTAGCGAAAGTTTTTGGAGTAAGTATTACGACCATTAACAATTGGATTGGAAGTGGTCGTTTTATTGGTGTGGAGAGAACTACCCGAAATAAACAAGCGAGAATTTCGGAAAATACCCTCTGGATTTCACCAAATGATGAGCGGATCCCTGTTTTTGATGTAGTTGCTTTATATGAAAAGAATAGCGAAATGCTTTCGTATTCAAAGGCGTCATCTGATGACAAGCTAGATCGTATTCGATATCTTGTAGATGTGGTAGATCATTTCGAGAAAAAGTATGGAAGTTCATATAAAGAAGTAGAAAGCCAAAAAGGCGATCCTAGTAGATCAGAAGATTGGATCTGGGCGAGAGAAGGGAAAGAGTGGCAAATGACTTTGCGTGAATTAGGAGACATATGATCGGAGATCCTGCTTCCAATCTCGTTTTGCTACAAAAGTCATTTGGACATGCCATATTATCTATTCGAAATACAGATAGCACTGGTATGCCTAGCTCTGCCTTCGCCCGAATCCATCTCTTTTATCTAATGAATAGACCGAATATTAGGTGATCGATAAAAAGACGGAAGAGTATGAGTTGCCTTCGAAAGTAACTCGTAAGTTGGTATTAAAATGGAGACCATCGTTTATGGTCTCCAAATTTTTTGTGCAATCAATTTGCTCTAGAGCGTAGAGACTAATGGACAAAAAGGCGATCTTGATGGAACAAACCATTTTGGACGTAGAAACATAGCGTAGGTAGCTATCAAAAACAACATAGTGCTGATGGTATAGTTTCAATAATACCTACCCCGACGGATTCACCCCAAAATAGGTCACATATACCAGTACCCAAACCCAGCTCAGAATCCACTGTTTTTGCCGCAAAGTACATTTTCCAAATACATATTTACTCACCAGCCATGCTGTCACGGTCACAGCGAGAAAGCGCATGAGTCTAGCTGGGATGCTAGCTAGGAGAAAGGTGAGATAGCCGATCCCGACCGTAGGGGCGTATGAGGCATATGAGGCATATATCTTATAGGGTATTCCTTGAGTAGGTCCCAAGACCATAGCGAGTAAGCCATCTTGTCGGAGAGATCGTTCTACCTCTTGAATCATCTCCGAATTGATTGCAGGAATAATATTTAATACCGTGATTACTGTAGCAGGGTCGGATAAGCTCCAGAAATAGAGACTTGTCCCCCCTATAAGAGCACCAATCAAGGCAAAGAGACAGGCGAGAAGAGCTTTTTTGATATTTTGTAACGCAATGTAGGTGAGGATCACATCTGGGATGATAAAGAAGATCGTAGCTTCCGCTAGACCCCAAACAAAAGCTGCTAGCATCAATCCCACGGTTGAAAATCTCCTTCCTTCGCCAGCTCGACTATACGATGATCTAGTTGTGCCATAAACTTTCCACGATCGTCTTGATAGTAGAATGGCTCTCCTACTAAAACGTCACAGAAAAAAGGGATGAGTACATAGTCCCCTTTCGGCAGTGTTTTGCCTAGGCCATGTAAAAAAACAGGATAGATTGGGACATCGGGACAATGTTTCGTCAGATGATAGAGCCCTGTTTTATTACGCTGTAGTACTTCTGGTTCTCCACGAGTGCCTTCAGGGAACAGGATGACAATATCTTGTTGTGCTAAGGCATCATAGATATTGGTAAAGAGGTCTTCTTTTCGAGATCTGCCTTTTCGTTGAATTGGCAGGATGTTCATGATTCCAAGAGAGAACCAGGATACGAATCGGTTTCGCAAAAAGTAATCTGCAGCAGCAACGGGACGTAAGTGACGAAGCATGGATAAAGGAAAGAGAGACGTTAGAACCAAAGTATCTAAATGCGAATTGTGATTGGCAACTATGATTGCAGGTCCTTTCCTTGGCAGACGCTCTCGGTGGCGCACTTTCAAGCCTAAAAGGACTTGAACTAGGGGACGGACTAGGATGATAGAAAAGAGAATTCGCAAGATGTTCATGTCCGTTCTCTCCTATTAATAATAGAAATAACGTACAAAGTGGAAGAAAATAGGAGCCGTGAACGTGAGACTATCAACACGATCTAAAATTCCGCCATGTCCCGGGATGGAGCTTCCACTATCTTTGACATGGAGATCTCGCTTGAGTGCAGAGATATTGACATCTCCAATAAATCCACCAACACTGATCAATATTCCCGTCCATAGGATATGAATAGGCTGTAGCGGAGTAAGCAAAGGCGCGAGCAGATAAGCAAGCCCGATCGTGGTCATGATGCCTCCCAGAAGTCCTTCCCATGTTTTATTAGGACTCACTTTTGGGACGACTTTGTGTTTACCGAGAAATTTTCCCCAAATGTATTGTGCTACATCATTACACTGAGTGAGTACGACGAGAAAGAGTACGAGTCCAGCTCCACCAGCTTCTAGCGCTCCTTCTGGAGGGAGAACTAGTAAATAGGATACATGGCTGAGACCAAAAACCATTAACATCAATCCCCAGTGTATAGAGCCTACTGAATGTAGGAAACCTTTGTTCTCGCCGATTAGGATTAGAACAATCGGGATGAGCAGAAACATATAGACAGGGATAAAAATAATATACATTCCATACCATTGCTGATAGATCCAATAGAATTGAATAGGGATCGATAGGTATGCCCAAAATAGGACATGACGATGAGCACGTTTTGTTGGGATCAAGCTTAGATATTCTTTGAGTGCTAAAAAACTGAGAAAAGCAAAGAAAATGATCGAAATCTTACGACTGATCATGATCGTGATTGAAAAGATCGCAACCATCACCCACCAAGATTGGATACGTAATTTTAGTTCGGTGAAGTCCTTTTCAGGTTTGAAGCGAATCAACAAGAAGGTAACGATAGAAGCGATGATTAAAACACCAAAAATGCCAATGATTACTTGGAGTAAAGGTTGAGACATGTTAAGCGATCTCCTTTAATGCTTGATAGATTCTATTCCCTATATTGGCGAAGAGAAGAATAAGGACGAGACCAAGTAGATAAGTTCCCCAGCCTTGTAGCGATACTCCAATAGCTAGCAACAGGGAAAGAAGACCAAAGAGAAAAGCACGATCACTTTTTCCCATCGGGCCGTCGTAGCGCCGGCTTGCTCCGATTACTTCTCCTAATATTCCGGTCATTTCGCTAATGATGCTAAATAAGACAATTAGCACAATCAGGATTGGGTTGACTCCCACAACATAAGCAAATGGTAGATACATTGCTGCATCCGCTACTACATCACCTAGCTCATTTAATATGTTACCAAGAGGTGTCTTTTGATCGTGCTCTCTGGCTAACATTCCATCTATTGCATTTAGTGCCATTCGGACAAAGAGTATGACTGGAATAATGGCAAAGACAATGGTTTGTTCATGATAAAAGAAGAGCAGAACTCCAGTAGCAATAGATAAAGCCAGTGCAAATAAGGTTACCTGATTTGGGGTGACCCCCCAATTGGCGATTTTCCGTACCAAGGGACGCAATAAGTCTTGAAAACGTGACTTTAGGTCGTAGATCGTAATAAGAAATCACCTCTAAATAATAATAGTAGTGATAGATAAGATGCTTCTTCTTCTCATATTATCAGATTTTTGTTTTATTGAATGGCAATAAAAATCTTAATCATAGGAACAAACATATTTGGGCATGAACATGCTGTTGGTGAAAGTGTTTTTTTCTTTTTTGCAAATTTTCCCCTAGATTCATTGCAAGTTTGTAATGTTTGCGAAATAATGAACGATGACTGATGTATGAAATTGGATGAAATTCTCAGATTAAGTAGTGGATGATTTAGGGAATGGGGACTATATACTCTCTGATCTAGGAGAGAAGGAGGATCAGCATGAAAAAAAGTGATTTTGGCGTAATCGGACTTGCTGTGATGGGGAAAAATTTAGCCCTTAACGTAGAGAGCCGTGGATATACTGTGTCGGTGTTTAACCGGTCTCCAGAGAAGACCAATGAACTGATGGCAGAAGCAAAAGGAAAAAATGTAGTAGGTACTTATACTGTTGAAGAGTTTCTGGAGTCGTTAGAAAAGCCTCGTAAGGTGATGCTGATGGTCAAAGCAGGAGCAGCAACAGATGCTACCATCGAGACACTTCTACCGCATTTAGATGAAGGAGACATCCTGATCGATGGAGGAAATACCTTCTACGAAGACACCATTCGCCGTAGTCGTGAATTGGAGTCTCTTGGAATTCATTTCATCGGAACAGGAGTCTCTGGTGGAGAAGAAGGAGCACTAAAAGGGCCATCGATCATGCCTGGTGGGAAAAAAGAAGCACATGCACTAGTAGCTCCGATCTTTGAAGCGATTTCTGCGAAAGTCGAAGGAGATGCTTGTACAACCTATATCGGTCCAGATGGCGCAGGTCATTACGTGAAGATGGTACATAACGGGATCGAATATGGAGATATGCAGTTAATCTGTGAAGCGTATGCGCTGATGAAAGATCTTTTGGGCATGTCTGCCGATGAATTGCATGAGACGTTTGCAGAGTGGAACAAAGGAGAGCTCGATAGTTATCTAATCGAGATCACAGCTGATATCTTCCGTAAAAAAGATGAACAGACAGGTCTTCCTTTAGTGGATGTGATCTTGGATACAGCAGGTCAAAAAGGTACTGGAAAATGGACAAGCCAAAGCTCTCTTGACCTAGGAGTGCCTCTATCAATCATTACGGAATCGGTCTATGCGCGGATTATTTCTGCGATGAAAGAAGAGCGTGTCCAAGCAAGTAAGATTTTGCAAGGACCAGAGCGCAAAGAACTATCTGCGGAAGAGAAAGCAGTATTGGTAGAGAAAATCCGTAAAGCCCTCTATGCATCCAAAATTTGTTCCTATGCTCAAGGATTTGCACAGATGCAAGAAGCGTCTAAAGAGAACGGATGGAAGCTGCAATTGGGAGAGATTGCGATGATCTTCCGTGGAGGATGTATCATTCGTGCTCAATTCTTGCAAAACATCAAAAACGCCTATGATCGAAATCCAGAGCTGGCTAATTTGTTGTTGGATCCTTACTTCCAAGGTATTGTACAAGAGTATCAGTCGGCATGGCGCGATGTGATCGCTACTGCTGTTCAATATGGAGTGCCAGTTCCTGCATTCTCTAGTGCCTTAGCTTACTTTGATAGCTATCGCAGTGAACGACTTCCTGCTAACCTATTACAAGCACAGCGTGACTACTTTGGAGCACATACGTATCAACGCCTAGATCGTGAAGGTGTCTTCCACACCAATTGGTTAGCATAGATTTTTCGCTAATAATCTGGTCTCTTTCTATGGAAATGAGATCAGATTATTTTTTTCTTGCCATCTTTTCTATTATTCTTTATAATGAAAAACATAAGAACAATAAGTACATAAGTTCGGCTATGAAAGTCTAGCAACTCGTACGGCGTTACGCCGTGCATGCTCTCAAGCTGTTTTCACTTCAACCGGCACTGCGCTACTTAGGCAGCACCTATCGTCTACGGGGGCTACCTGTAGAGATCCTAAGTAAGCGTAGCTGCTCTCTACAGGTAGCCCCCGTAGACGGGTGCTGTTCAGTGGCATCACCGGTTCGGATAGGAAGAAAGTGGACTTACATAGCAGAATGTGGATCTCTCCTAAGGGGGAGATTTTTTTTCTATTTATCACCGAAAGTATGTTCGGAAAAGTTGTACGTTTCCTTGACGTTGTTTTCATACACTTCTATAATTTTCTTAGTAACTGGATAAATAAATCTATTTGGACTTAAGCGGATTCAGGAGTTTTTTATATAAAGGAGGACACCGAATTGTCGAAAAGCAACATCGAACCGGCATGGTGGGAATTAGATGAGGGGAAAACTCCTCTCCCTGCTTCCTTACAGAAGTTATTAGACGATCAAGATCCGGCTTTTCTAGAGGAGTTAGAGAAGTTTGCGTTTAGCTTTTCTAATTATCAACAAAAAGATAAGAACGGAAAAGTAGTATGGAAATCATTTGAAGGTCATTTGCGCAAAAAAGATGCATCTTGGCTCTGGGCTCTCTACTTGCATCCATCGACTCTTGCAAGAGAAGGATTAAAGAGAATTTTAAGCTACAAGTCTTTAGATCATATGAAAAGTCTTTCACAGGACTGGAACAACCAAGAAACATGGCTGGGAGACTATGCAACTCATTTATATGCAACTCCATTTATCACGTCACGTACTAATCAGACAAAGTATTCTCTTACAAAGTCCTCCGTTCGTTTTTTTCCTTACCTAAAAGCGATTTATAAATCTGTAGAGAAACGATTAGATAACGCAGAGATATGGGCTACTCTAGCTTATCGTTTTGATGTGGAATCGGTTTACAATCTGCATGTAGAGGGGCTTCATCCAAGTTGGAAACCGAGAAGTGATTCGTTTGACAGTGTCTATACATCCAGAACTCATTATTACCTACAACGTCGGAGTTGGCGTACGCTACGCAAATTAGGAAAAGCTGGTTCTTGTCACTATGTCCCATTTGCTACGGAACTCCTCCTTCAATATCAGCCAGAAGATATAAATCGTTCAGTGCTTACCTTAATGCGTGTTCTCTACCATCAGAGCAAAGAACAACGCTATAGATTTACTGGTAGTTCAGCTCACATAGTTAAAGGGGACGTCGATGTTTCCGCCACTCGTGAAGAGGCTTTTCCAGAACTTTGGGATCAGCGTCCTGATCAACTGCTCCGGATTTTAGAGCATTCGGAAGTAGCGGCGATCGTTGATTTTGCAAGAAAAGCATTGGAATTAGGTCATGCCGACTTAGTATTAGGATTAGAAGATGAATTGTTGTTCCGTTTACTAGCTTCGTCGGTTTCGGCCAAACAGCTTTTTGCAGCGAAAGCACTTCTAAACAAACGTGCAAAAACCAACGAAACAGACATTGATTTACTTTGTAGGTTCTCCTTGCATGTTCATCCAGAGATCCGTAAAGTTGCTTTCTCTTACTTAAATCAGCAGTTACAAAACCTTTCGAAAGAAGAGCTCCAATTATTTATACGTGGATTTGTAACCTATATCTCGTCCGATGATGCTGTATCAGAAGACGTGGTGGCAGACTGGAATAGCTTCTTACAGGAGAGCGGAGAGCTATTCCTACCAGAAGTAGCCGACTGGAATTTGACTAGCGGAATGCTTGATTCTGATCAAGAAGTACTACAGAATCTTGGAGTTCTCTTGTTCCGTTACCTAGATCCAAGAGAAATGACAGGGAATGAACTTCTCCCTTATTTTGCTCACCCATTGGAAGCAGTGCGCCTTGCAGTGAGGAACTTTTTACATCTACACTTTGCTAGCTTGCGATTGGATGTACCGTTTCTTGCTTCTTTCGCTACCATTTCTGGTGAAGAACATCAGGTTTTTGCTACTCAATTTTTTACAGATCGCCTTTTATGGGCAGCATCGTTTGGCCAAGAGCTGATCCAACAACTATGGGTTCGTATGTTACAGCGTGATCTCGATGAGGGAGTACGTACGTTTGTTCGAGAAGTCTTGCTCGGTACATTGTTCTTTTCAGAACTTGCGTCGACTTCCTTGCATAAAGTTTTGCGATTGGTAGGAAGCGATGAAGCAGGGCTTCAAGACTTTGGTGCACGACTTCTTCAACTGATCGATCCGCATCCTGACGATTTTACCGAAGCACAATTACTAGAATTGGCTCATAGTCGTCTGCTATTGACTAGACAAGTGGCGAGAGATTGCATTGCCAAAAATATCGACCAGTATGATGCTGACTTCTTAGTTAGCCTAGCAGAGACAGACTGGGATGATACGAGAGAATGGATGTTTTCTTATTTCCGAGAATTAGATATAAAACAATTGTCTCCCAAGCTGATCTATGGACTTTTGGATACAGCACGCTCCGACATCCAAAAAGAAGCGATGAAATTGGTAGCAGAACATGAGGATCAGCTCGATTTAGTAGAGTTGATGATGCGAGCTAGTGAAAGTACCGATTTAGTTGTCCAAGAGTATGCTTGTAGTTTATGGACCAAAGTAGAGTGTACCGAATCAATGCTTCAAGAGCTAGATCGCTTTATCCGTACTGTGTTGTTCCGAGTTCATGCAGGGCGGAAAGCGAAAAAGATCATGTTAGCTCATCTGCTTCAGTTAGCAGAACAAAAAGAAGCGCTCGCAAGGTTGATTATCCCGATTCTCACTGATCTAGCAGCTATTCAAGAACGCCGAGATTTGGAGAAAATCCTTTATTCCATCGCGAAGATTCAAGCGATGTATCCCGAGATTCCAACCCCTATTACGGTACGTTAGGAGGAAAATAGATGCTTTTTCAGCAAACATACGCCAAGTCGAGCGGAGTACGTCATCACAATGGACAGACGACAGTCGACTTTGCACCGGATCTAGGTCGTGAACCTACTTATTTCCGTGGAAAGATTGCAGATCCCCTACGTTATCGGGATGCAATGATTGCTCTTCGTGATGTAGTTGTCTCGGATCTTAACTATAAACCAAAGGATCACTCTCAATATCAGGCTTGGGTTAAAGAACAATATTTGTTAGATATTGCCGATGCAGTAGAGAGAAAAAATGAGGTGGCGGCTCAAATTAAGAGTGCCCAGGCCAGATTGCGGGAGATCGACCAAGAACGTACGAAATATTTAACGGACTATTATCAAGCACAAAGACGGTATTTCAACTGGTTATACGAAGTGGACAAGCAAGGTTGGTATGTTTTGGATCCTGTTATTACGGTTGCGCCAGACCAAGTCTTCTTTGAGGCATTCTCACTAGATGAATCTTCTTATGGTCGTTTAGCCGTCCACGAAGAACTGTTCCAAGATGTAAAAGATTTTCAGTATGGTACAACCAATATTGATTTTTCCGATTCCCTCTTAAATGAGTTAAAACGGATGCGAACTTATCGCCCAACCGACTTTCAAGTAGATCCTTCTGGTTTTGAGGTAGCAACGGAAGGACGCGAAGTATACAAAGAGAAAAAAATTGACGTACCAAGTAGTTGGGTAAGAGGCTTTTTACAAGTCCAATCGGCAATGTCCCTGCCAACTCACTCCTTTGATATGCGACCTATTGACTTATACAATATCTGTTCCTTCTTGCGGAAGAATCGTGAGCGAAAAAGCCCAAGATCATTGAAGTTTATCCTCACTCCAGGTCAGCCAGTTCGCTTGGTAATCGAACCATGGAACGAAGAACTGGTACTCTTTGACTCGATCTATACAGGGGATACCGAACAAGTGATTCGTACTTGGGGACGTCGACGTCTCTTTCTCTTAGAGAGATTGCTACCATTAGCCAAAAAAGTAACAGTCCATTTATTAGGAACGGGACTTCCTAGCTTCTATGTTGTCGACTTGGGAGCACTCAGCTTTACTCTCGGTCTGTCAGGATGGACTCGCAATGACTGGGCTGGAGCAGGACAATTTGATCTTTTAACGGGGTCTACAGCAGAAGTATCTCCACTAGAAAGTACATTGGTCTTTTCTCAGCTGAAACAGAAAAAGACTGTTACGGACTCTGAGCTAGCAGCCTCTACTCGTCTATCTATCGAAAAAGTCCATGCGGCACTAAAACAGCTTTGTAGTGCTGGTCGAGTGATGTTTGACTTGGAGATTGGAAAATATCGATTACGTGAACTGACACGAGATCCGCTTCCAATGGACGAGCTAAAGTATACCAATCCAAAAGAGAAAAAAGCAGAAGAGCTACTTGCTAGTGAGGCACTTCTGGAACTGACAGCAGATCCACAATTGGATGGCAAAATGAATTGGGCTGGTAAACTTAAAGGCGAAAAACGACCATTCGAAGTATCTGTTGATTTAGACAGAGATGGAAAGATGGAGAAAGCGTCATGCAATTGCTATTTCTATCGTACGAATCGCTTGATGCAAGGGCCATGCGAGCATATCTTGGCAGTCATGATCAAATCTCGACAAGCCAACAACTAGAGAGGAGGAAGAGTGAATGTCGGCAAATAACCCTAGCGAAGAAGTACAGCCATTGTCCCGGGAAGAATGGGTACAAAAGATGCGGGAAGAAGGCGGCAAAGGGAATCTTGTCCGGAAAGAGATGATCCGGCTGGGATTCTGGACAGAAAAAACGCTAACGGTAGAAGAGTATCAGAAGAAGCGGGAATTAGATCAAGAATACCAAGAATTGAGTCAACAGCTAGAAAAGTTCCAACAAGAAAATGCCAAACTAGAAGATGTTAAGACGCTAGTACGGCAAGCGAGAGCCAAACGGATCAAAGAAAGCAAAGAACGAAGAGCCAAGCGAAAAGCAGAACGAGAAGAAGCTTTAGCACAGCGCCAAAGAAAATGGCAAGAGTATCGTGACACACATATTCTTCATGTAGGGGAAAATGTTTCGAGTCATCTCGAAGATCAGGAATACGAAGAGGAAAAACTGATTTCTCAACAATTGCCTATTCTACGTGGCTCTCTTCATTTGGCAGAAGAGATGGGAGTATCTCTTTCACGTCTGAAATGGCTTACCTATCACCGGAAAACGGCAACTATTTCCCATTATCATCGATTTACTATTCCGAAAAAAAGTGGAGGCAAGCGAGAGATCTCGTCTCCTAAGTCAGAACTACGGCAAGCTCAATCTTGGATTAAGCAAGAGATTCTGGATCATCTCAAAGTACATTCTCAAGCGTATGGTTTTGTACCGAGTAAAAGTACAGTAGACAACGCCTTGCCTCATGTAGGAAAGCAAGTAGTTGTCAAATTGGATTTACAGGACTTCTTTCCGTCGATCACTTTTCCAAGAGTTCGAGGCTTATTCCGATCATTTGGATATAGTGGAGAGGTTAGTACGGTACTAGCACTACTTTGTACCGAACCACCCCATCGAGAAATAGAGTTTCAAGGGAAAAAATACTATATCTCCATCGAAGAGAGACAACTACCACAGGGAGCATGTACCAGTCCTGCCATCACGAACCTGCTTTGCCTACGTCTAGATGAACGACTGGCTCAATTGGCAAGCAAACGTGGCTTTACTTATTCTCGTTATGCAGATGATCTCACTTTCTCATGCAGTGGTGATTCGGAGCAACAGATTGGAAAAATGCTCGGCACTATTCGAAAGATCGTCCAAGCAGAAGGGTTCCAAGTCAACGAAAAAAAGACAAGGGTACTTCGCTCATCTGGTCGTCAACGAGTGACAGGAGTAGTAGTCAATGAGAAGCCTAGCTTAGATCGTAAGAGATTGCGAAACTTCCGAGCATTACTACATAATGTGGAGAAAAAGGGACTCGATGCAGAAAATAGAGAGAATCATCCTAATTTCTGGCAATATATTCTAGGGAACGCAAGTTACATTCAGATGGTACGTCCTGACTTAAAAGAAGAGATTTCGCAGAAGTTGGCAAAGATTGCAGAGAAATATGGTCAAAACTATTCATTGCAAAGCGTAAATAAATAAGATTAAATGAAAAGAGTCTCGTGGAGGCTCTTTTTGTGTTTCCGTTTGAGGAATAGACAGAAATGGTTTCTTTTATTTGAATTATTTCACTGTAAAATGTGAAAGTATACATAGTCCTAATGTTGATGGATCTACTATCTTTGGTGGAGGTTATTATGCTGAAAAAAAGATTGTCCTTTTTTATTCCATTACTATTTTTTATAGGTATCTTTCTTTATCTATTCCTCTATTCCTATCATCAAAATGGTGGGAGATGGATCTATTCAGTAGATGATGCCTATATTCATATGGCACTTTCCAAAAATATTGTAACGCAGGGTGTCTGGGGAGTGACTGCCCATGAGTTTACCTCAGCCTCTTCTTCTGTCTTTTGGTCTTTGATCTTGGCGGGGTTCTATCTGATCGATGTGAATACGTTTGTACCTCTGATTCTAAACTTCGTAGAAGGAATCATTCTGCTTTGGATTCTCTACCGAATCCTAAAAAAAGAGCAATTAAATGAAGTCTATATTTTCTTCGCACTGATGATATTCGTCCTGTTTAACAATACTTACAACCTCATATTTACAGGAATGGAACATCTAACACAAGGAATTCTAGTTGTCCTATTTTTCTATCTAGCAGCTACGATGATTCCTCAAAAAGTACTTACCAATAAAAAACAAGATTGGTTGTTACTTCTCATTGCGATGTTGTTGGTAACGACTCGTTATGAGGGTGCTTTCTTGGTCTTGATTGCATGTTTCTGGTTCTTTTTTGTGAGTCGTCGATATATGTATGCTATCTATCTTGGACTTAGTTCATTACTCGGGATTGCAGTCTTTGGAGTCTACTCCTGGTTTCAAGGATGGCCAGTTGTACCGATTACCTTGATCGTGAAAGGGAATCGGCCGGAAATTAACTCCTTACAAAGTTTTTGGGATTATGCAAGTGAAGGGTTACAAGCGATTGCATTTGATAAACTGAGTCTATTTTCGCTGATGGCAATCTTGTTGATTGTTTGTCTACGGACTTGGTTAAACAAGCGCTTTGTAGATCGTATCAATGTAATGTCCGTTAGCTTCTTGATTTACGCTTATTTGTATATGCAATTTACAGGGTTCTATAATCTTTACTTCCGCTACTATTTCCATTACCAACTGCTTCTGTTGTTAGTTCTTTTATTAGGTGCATACAAACTAGTGATTGAATTGATCAAGTATCAAAAAAGGGATACTGAACTTCGGACAGTAGAAGGGCTAGGATTACGAGCTGGAGTTGTCATTACGATCTTGTCCCTTATTCTGTTATCTGTACAAGTTCCACCGATGAAACGAGGAACAGATGAAATTTTTATGCAACAGATCCAAATGGCTAAGTTTGTTCAAAAGTATCATTACAATGATGTAGTAGCCGCCAATGATATTGGTGCCATTTCCTATTACACTAATATTCACTTGGTCGATTTAGCAGGCTTGGCAAGTTTGGATGTTGCGATGGCTCGTGCAGAGGGACGTTTCAATTCTTCTTTTATCGAAGAGATTACAAAAAAGAAAGGGACGCAATTGGCCATTGTATATGACAATTGGTTCCCAGGAATGTTACCAAAGAGCTGGATCAAAGTGGGAGAGTGGACTTATCCAGAACCAACTATTCAGCTAGGAGGAAGAACCGTCTCTTTCTATGCAACCAATCCTGCGATGGTAGAACGATTAACTCAAGAATTACGAGAGTTCTCGCCTACTCTTCCAAGAAAGATTGTGGAAAGTGGACTTTACACCCAAACCCAGCAATAATATAGAAAAAGGATGCTAGTAAGAGTAAGCATCCTTTTTTACATGGTAGAGATTAGGTGAACAGATGATTTTAGGGATTGGAACCGATCTAGTAGAATTAAAAAGGATTGTGCAAGTAGGTGAGGATGCACTAGCTAGTAAGATATTGACCTTTAGCGAGCGAGCGATTTATGAGAAAAAGAAAAAGAAAAGCGAATTTTTAGGTGGGCGTTTCGCAGCAAAAGAGGCAATCTCCAAAGCGTTTGGTACAGGGATTGGTAGATTTATTGCATTTCAGGATATCGAGATATTACCTAATGAGCTAGGGCAACCAGTTGTTTCGATAGCGTCAATAGTATGGGAAAAGACGGAAAGAAAACCTGCTACCATCCACCTAACCATCACACATAGTCATGAATACGCAGTTGCATTTGCAATTTTAGAGCAACGAGTTTGGAATGAATAGCGATAACAGAAAAGGTGTATGAAATACTTCTATCAATCAAGATAAGAAGTATTTTTTTGTGCAAAAACCGAGTAGTTTTCGAAACGCTTCATTTATGGGTCTTTTTGAATACAAGCAGTCATATAAATTTATCACGGTAGGGGGACAACCGTATGCTGGCACAGTCAGTAAAAGAAAACGAACGATCAAAACAATTCCATATAAAGGAAATAAGGATTTGGAAGCGATTTAGATGGAACATGTTCAACAGGAAGTAACGGATAGAAAGCTAGATTAGAGAGATCCTGCAAATTCTTCAAGCAGAAAAATTGGAATCCGTTATTCGACAAGAGAGGGTCAAAGTCGTTTCTGCATTTCCTGACAATATTTCCTGGGAAATGACGAGGAGGAATTCATGTGCGTTGGTTGCTGTCGATATGTCTTATTCTGTCCCTTGTTCTGAGCGGTTGTAGTACAGGTGCGTCAGATGTGGTAAGCGATTTGCAAAAAGAGTTGAAATCAGTAGAATCATATCGTAGTGAAGGGACACTTACGATTAAAACTTCTACTCAACCCCAAGAAGTAGATGTTCAAGTGGCTTACTTAAAACCCAATTTTTATCGGGTGGAACTAACAAATAAACAACAGAATATAAAACAGATCATTCTAAAAAATGAGGATGGAGTTTTTGTTGTTACACCTCATTTGAATAAAAGTTTCCGATTTCAGAGTGATTGGCCACAAAATAGTGGACAGGTCTATCTGTATCAGACCATCTTGCAAAGTGTAATCCAAGACGAAAAGCGGAACATGGAAAAAACAGAACAAGGTTACCAATTTGAGATAACGTCTAAAAATCCGCTTCATCAAAATTGGACGAAGCAAAAAGTGGTTCTAAATGAGAAGTATCAACCAAAGTCAGTAGAGGTATTAAACGAAAACCAAGAAGCTGTAATCTCTATGAAGTTTAGTAAGTTTGAAAAAGGTACGAAACTAGAAAAAAATCTTTTTGCGACAGATCAGAATGTGCCAAAAGGAGAACAAAAACCTAGCACTTCTGCTCCAACAGATATCCAATCTGTTACTCCTAGTTACATTCCAATCGAGACAAAACTATATGATTCCCAGACAATTCAAGGTGCTGATGGCCCGATTATTATCATGAGGTATGATGGTAAAAGTCCATTTACTTTGATTCAGCGCTCTCCAAACTCATTGGAAACACATCTTCCGTTAGATAGTTCTCTAGTAGATCTACAACCAACCATTGCAGTATTGACCGAGATCCAAGAATCTAGAAAATTGACTTGGTTGGACAATGGTGTTGAGTTTGAGCTGTTTGGGAGTCTACCATTAGAAGAAATGGTAAAGATTGCGAACTCGACTGCTTCCCAACCGAAGAAATAGCATGGTGTAATCCAGCCATGCTTTTTTCTTTGGAAACAGATTAGTTTTTTCATGTGTTTGCTATAATATAAGATAATTTTACTATGCAGATGCGGATGTGAAAAAGATGAAGCAACCTTTTCTAGGTAGGGATACTTGGGCTGAGATTGATCTAGATGCGATTACACATAATGTCCATCAATTCCAAAAATGGATACCCAAAAAGACAAAAATATTGTGTGCTGTGAAAGCAAATGCATATGGGCATGGTTCAGTTCCAGTAGCAAAAGCAGTAGTAGAAGCAGGAGCGGATTATTTGGGTGTTGCTTTTCTTGATGAAGCATTGGAGTTACGAGCTGCTGGGATTACTGCATCCATATTGGTGATGGGTGTTACTCCTCCTCATGCGATGGAACGGGCGATCAAAGAGAAGATAACGTTGTCGATTCCAGACGAATCGTATTATCTAGAATTGGAGAAAATTGCTTCCCGATTACGTCAAAAAGTGAAATATCATCTTAAAGTAGATACCGGTATGAGTCGATTAGGTTTAAAACCACAAGAGGTAGTTCCGTTTTTACAGAAGGTGGCGGGCTCGGCTTTTGTCGAATTAGAAGGCCTCTTTACGCATTATGCTACTTCTGATGATCGAGACAAAAGCTATTATGAGAGACAATTCCGCCTTTTTGACGAAATGGTGCAACAAATTAAATCGAGTGGATTCGATATTCCTCTGATTCATGCCTCTAATAGCGCTGGAGCAATTGAATTTCCAGAAAGATCTTATGACATGATTCGGATGGGGATCAGCCTCTACGGGTTTTATCCATCACAAGAGGTTCATCAGACTTTGTCACTTCGACCAGCAATGAGTCTTCACAGTAAAGTTGGGATGATAAAACAAGTTCCAGCCGACGTGGGGATTTCGTATGGGAAGATATACCAAACAACAAAAGAAGAGTCGATCGCTACTCTACCGATTGGATATGCAGATGGAATACTTCGTGTACTCTCCAATCGTGGACAAGTTTTGATCAAAGGGAAACGTGTTCCGATTGTAGGACGTGTTTGTATGGATCAGCTTATGATACAAGTTGATGAGGCGATGCCTGTTTCGATTGGAGAAGAAGTCGTTTTTTATGGAAAACAGGGAGAAGAGCAAATAAGTGTAGAGGAAGTTGCGAGGTGGATGGGTACAATCCACTATGAAGTAACGTGTTTATTGGATTGGCGTGTACCACGAATTTATAAAAAGAATGGAAAAATTGTAGACGTTGTAAATCATCTTTTACCAGCTACCTCACTCTAGAATGTCGATAGTTTCACAAACAACGGAAGGAATTTAAATAAGAAAAGCGAATACATTTTTTTATACGAGATTTTTTCTGCTCTCCTCGTAACTTTATTAGTTTGGTTCATTCTTTAAAATAGAAATACTGTTTGTCCTCATTTAGTATATTTTTGCATTCAATTCAACATAATGGTAGTATAAATGAGGGAATTGCTAACGGTGATGATTGTTGGGGGTGCGCAAAAATTGTCCGGTACCAAGAGGATTATGATTAGTCTTCCCAAAAAGCTTTTGCAAGAAGTAGACGGCATGGTGGAACGTGATAATTCCAATCGTAGTGAATTTATCCGTCAAGCTATGAAAATGTACTTGCAAGAGCGAAAAAGACGTTTCATTCGAGAAATGATGCAGCGCGGTTATATGGAAATGGCGCGAATTAATTTGAACATCTCCAACGAAGCATTCGAAGCGGAAGAAGAAGCTGAGGATAAATATGGGCGTTTAGTGAGTGGGGTGTAACGCTTGTGATGGTGAAGCGTGGCGATGTTTATTTTGCCGATCTTTCTCCGGTAGTCGGTTCAGAACAAGGTGGGGTTCGCCCTGTTCTCGTTTTACAAAACGATATCGGTAATCGCTTTAGCCCCACTGTCATCGTCGCCGCGATCACAGCTCAGATCCAAAAAGCTAAACTACCTACACACGTGGAGATTGATGCGACATTATATGGGTTTGACCGAGATTCAGTTATTTTGCTTGAGCAAATTCGAACCATTGACAAACAGCGCCTCACAGATAAAATTACTCATCTTGATGATGAGATGATGTTGAAAGTAAATGAAGCACTGCAAATCAGTCTCGGATTAATTGATTTTTAATTTCCATATACTATGAGCTTGTACACACTTCGCTCTAGAAACTAAGGGATCTTAGTTTCATAGGGCTTATCTGTGTAGCAAGCTCTTTCTTTTATCTATATCTAATAAAAATGTTAATTTTAATAATAGTAAGATATAAATACGTTTGATAATCTTATCGTAGTCCTGAAAAGGATCTGACAAGGGGTGGAGAATGTTGTATCAAAAAATAAAACGCAAATGGACCGATATGAAAGACAAGCGGGACAAAGAGAACCCAAAGGTTCTTTTTCAAGAGGGTTTTCACCTTATTTTTGAAAAAGAGCTAAATAGCCCAGAAGAGATCGATAGAGGGTATGCCTTGCTTCAAAAAGCTGCTGAGCTAGGTCATGCTGAAGCAATGTTTTGGTATGGATCTGGGCTTGAGAGAGGTTATAAGACAGTTCAAGATATACAATCTGGAGTAGAATGGCTAAAAAAGAGCCAGAGTTTAGGGAATAAAATGGCAAAACAAGCTCTTGTATACCATTACTTAGAACAAGGTGACTCTCAAGGCGTAAAGTGGGCATTGGAATTGATTGAAGATGGGAACGAAGATCTTGCGATCAAGCTAGGGGAATATTGGTTTGCATACCATTTTGAAGAAAAATCAGACGAGATTATACGATTATTAACACCCTTAGTCAAAAAAGAAAATCTAGAAGCCTTACATCTAATGGGAGGTGTATTGCTTGAAAAAGGAGATATCTCGGGCAAAGATCTATTAGAACGCTCTGCCGTCTTAGGTAATACACATTCTATGTATTCATTGGGCTATCTTTATCTAACAGGTGATAAAGGATTCTCGGATCAAGCGAAAGCACATGAATATTTAAGACAAGCAGTCGAAGCCCAGCATGTAGATGCAATGTTTCTATATGCCAATCTACTAATGCATGAGATGACAGAACAGTCAACTGAGGAAGCCCTGACTCTATTACATCAAGCCGCTATACATGGTCATCCAATGTCTATGCTTCACTTAGCAAAGAGACTGTTGCATGAACGATATCCAGAAGAGGTGCAGGATGAGGGTGTTCGTTGGTTGATCAAAGCGGCAGAAAGTAATTTTAGTGAAGCCATGTATGAGCTCGCCAAATTATATCGAGATCATCCTCGATATCAGAACCCCGAGAAGTACCATCATTGGTTTAAGAAAGCAATGCAAATAGGACAAGCTGAGGATGCACCTTGGATTCAAGAGGCATTACAAAATTTGACTTCTCCAAGATAGCAGCTAGTCCTATTCCTATTTTGTATAGAGTATCATTATGGCTTGGTGTATGATAGGTAGCAGTAGTTTTGATCTGACTTGGGAAATCCCGAAGGAGCTTCGAGATGAATCAAAATCTAAAGAATGAGTATGAAACGTTACTGACAGCTTATATAAACGAACCATTGGAGAACCATTTGTATGGTGCACAGCGGTTAAGCAAGTGGATTATGGAGCAAAAAGTTCCACCAGAAGAGGTTGTCAGTTTTCATCTCCACACCCTGAAGAAACTATTCCCAGATCTTCCTTCAGAATTAAAGACATCGTTTGACTTTCTATTAGAAGTGATGATCGGATATGGGATTCAATATCAAGACACTGAGAACTTAATGAACCGACAAAAAGAATTAGAATATGAGATAGAAGTAGCGGTAGGTATGCAGCAAACTTTATTACCAGACGCACCACCACCTATGCCCGGTATTGATATTGGAGTTTGGAGCGCTGCTGCCAAACGAATGAGTGGAGATTACTATAACTTTGTACATCATAAGGATTCGCTAGGAATTGCCATTGCCGATATTATCGGGAAAGGAATTCCGGCAGCTCTTTGTATGTCTATGATTAAATATTCGATGGATCGATTAGAACAACCACTGTCTCCTTCTGAAGTTTTGCGTGGGTTAAATACAGTTGTAGAACGCAACGTGGATCCCAATATGTTTATTACCATGGTATACGGGGTATATGATTCGTCGAGCCATCATTTTCGATATGCCACTGCTGGTCACGAACCAGGGCTATATTATGATTCGAGGGAAAAGGCTTTTCATGAATTAGAAGCGAAAGGCTTGGTCTTGGGTGTTTCGAGAGAGGTAGAATACGAGGAAAAAGAAGTTCTACTACAATCAGGGGATGCACTAATCTTCTTTTCTGATGGTGTCTCTGAATGTCGTATCAATGGATCCTTTTTGGAGAGAGATCAGTTGACTGATCTTATAGGTGCCAATCTCCATTTACCTGCTCAGCAAGCGGTACAGGCTATTTACGAACATTTGCTTATGATGGCTGGGTACCAATTACAAGATGATCAGACCATATTAATTATAAAAAGAGCCTAAAAATAGGAGGTAAGGATAGTGAATTTTGTGGTGAAGGAATTGCCAGAAACATCCGTTGGACCAACTATTGCGGTCGAGGGTGAGATAGATGTTTACACTGCTCCACAACTTCGGGAAAAACTCTTACCCCTTTGTGCGACAGAACAAACTGTTACCGTAAACTTACGTGAAGTAGAATATATTGATAGTACTGGCCTAGGTGTGCTGATTGGTGCATATAAAGCACAACGCTCTGTTGGAGGGAAATTAGTGCTTGTAGGAATGAATCAACGTCTGCAACGACTTTTTCGTATTACCGGCTTGGATGAAGTAATGGAAATTGAGCAAAAGGTCCAGGAGGATGAGAAAGTATGAACCATCAGCCTTTGGATTTAGTCCGACTAACCATTCCTGCCAAACCAGATTATGTAGGACTTGTAAGGTTAGCTGTTTCGGGAATCGCAAACCGCATGGGCTTTTCATACGACGACATTGAAGATCTCAAGTTAGCTGTTTCCGAAGCCTGTACCAATGCAGTCGATCATGCTTATGTTGGAGGAGATGGGGATATTGATATATCCTATCGGATTTTTCCTGATCGCTTAGAAATTCAAGTTTTAGATCGTGGAAACAGTTTTGATGTAAGCGAGGTGGAAAAGCGGACTGGTCCTATCAGTTTGGAGCCAAGTATGACTGCTGTGCGGGAACGTGGTCTTGGATTATTTTTAATGAAAACGTTAATGGATGATGTACACATCACTGGCGACAATGGTGTTATGGTACAGATGACCAAATACATGCGCAGGAACGGGGTGGAGCCGCATGTCGAAACACCCACATCCTACCCAACTAGATGAGCTCACACCAATAGAGCTTATCGAAAAGTATCAGCGGGATGGGGATTCAAATGCTCAAGATCTCTTAGTGGCTCATTATCGTAGTCTAGTGGAGACGCTTGCTTTTAAGTTTTCACGGGGGTCAGAGGCATTAGAAGACTTGATTCAAGTAGGTATGATTGGGTTGCTTGCTGCGATCCGTCGGTATGATGCTGATTTTGGTAGAAGCTTCGAGAGTTTTGCCGTTCCTACGATTGTTGGGGAAATCAAACGTCATATTCGAGACAAGACTTGGAGCGTCCATGTACCAAGAAGAATTAAAGAACTGGGGCCCAGAATTAAAGCAGCAGTAGAAGAATTAACAATAAAATACCAACGGTCTCCCAAAGTGGCGGAGATTGCAGAATACCTCGAAGTAAGCCAAGAAGAAGTGTTAGAAACGATGGAGATGGGACGAAGCTATCACGCGGTATCGGTTGATAGTCCAGTAGAAGCTAACAACGATGGTAGCCAAGTCACGTTACTTGATTTGGTAGGGAATCAAGACAGTGGATTCGATCAGGTAGATAAAAAATTGCTGCTTGAAAAGGTTTTTCCTGTGTTAAATGAACGAGAACAAGAGATTTTGAAACTTACCTTCTTTGAAAATCTGAGCCAAAAGCAAGTGGGAGAGAAACTAGAGATCTCCCAAATGCATGTCTCTCGTCTCCAACGCCGTGCTCTAAAAAAATTACGTCAGGCCATTCGAATGGAGCTGACTGAGATTATATAGAAAACGAGCCCACCCATTTCGGAAAATTTGGGTGGGCTTTTGGTATATAAGTACTCATTTAAACTTCTAACATTTTCTGGTAAATATCTGAATTTTGCATCACAGCTTTTCCGTTTACTTCGATCCATGCATGTGACGAAAAAGGGGCTAGTTTCACTCCGATGCACCAAGTCACCGCTTTCTCTTTCATAAAACAGTACTGAACTAGGGCAAGAGAAGATTCGAGACAAGCGATCCGAAGGAAGAAGAAAGGTTTTACACCTTCTATTGTGTGCCTTGCGGCAAAAGCCTCTTCTTCTGTCATTTCTGCTAAGTTTCTGTTCCGTCTACAGAGAATTGAAATGCTTGCGAAACTTCTCGTAACATATGATTCAAATGATGCGAAGGAGGCATCGATTCGATGATAAACCAAAATGCTCCTCGTGTAACGTTGGAATCTGAACCACCTGAATCCTAAACCTCTATATAAAAAGTGATCCCCCAGATACTAGGGGGATTTTACTTTTTGAAATTGTTTTTTGATCATGATAACTGCAATTTTCCCGATTTCCTTTTGAAGTAGCTTGGAATCGAAACCCTTCGGCATCTCATCAGACTCCTCTTTCAATACATCTTCATAGAGACGAGGTACCAAATGTTTCATGATGATTCCCATCTCTTGTCGTCCATAATTGTCTGGCATGATTCCTTCATCGATTAGTTTATAGAGCATTTTTTCCACACGGGCTGGAGTGATATATAGTTGGGCTATTTCTTGCTCTTTGCATTTCTTTGGAGCTTGCTGTTTCTTCACTTTCGCTTTTTCTGCAAATGAATCCGTTACCCATTTCACAAATTTCTGATTTCCATAGCGGTTCCGATATGCGGTATTTTTAATCACGATTCCTTCTCCTGCTTGGATCGAAAACATCGTTTTCCCTACAAATGATTGTAGATGTTCGTCAGATTGATAAGGCCCATCATATAATACAGGGACTTTCTTGATATACGAGGGGATTAAGGAACGATAATCAGTAGGATGTAGATAGGTTTCTTTGTTTAAGTCATAGACATCAAAGAGATAAAATTGATCCATCGCTTCTTCTCCATAGTGTAGCTTGTGACGAACCAACCATTCTCCAAAATAGAGAAACCCTTCTTGGAAATCCTCTACGGTAAGAGTTTGAACCCATTCATAGAATCCGCGCAATGTATTGTCTTCGGACAGCTCCTGATTCCGCGAATATGCGAGCAATCGGTTTCCGTCCCGTTTGATAGAGGCATTCGATCCGTCTAACTTCTCCTGTATCATAATAGGGTCTCCGACTGTAAAGATAATGGTATCTTTTTTGCCATATCGTTCAATATCCATATATTTTTTCATACTATACACCTCCAGTATAAAGAAAATTCTATTTATATATCTTGTTTTCCTTGTGTAAAAGTAATAATAGAAAGTGGTGAAAGGATACAAAATGGAATTGAAATATAAAGCTATTAACATACGAACAAAGCAAGTATCAGAACAGGTAACCATACTTCAAGATGGTTTAGTGGAGATTGAGTGGACAAGTGGAGCCTTAACAAAATATTTACCGGAACAAATAGACCGAGATTTGACTAGATATTTTTCAAAGCAACTTACAAAAGAAATAAATCTTGTTCGTTGGATTGGATTAACAGATAAGAACGGAAGAAGAATTTTCGAAGATGATATCGTAGCAATTACAGAAGATGATGGTTATAAAACGCAATACTTAGTATGCTGGGATCCCCAGCAGAATCAATTTTGTCTTCACTGGCTAGCGTTTGTTCGAGGAGGACAATATGTCAAACAATTATCTGATGTGAAATTATGTGAATCAGAAATCACCAATACTGCTCTTTTATTGACTGATCCGTCCTAACGATAAGGACAGTCTTTTTGTTCCTTTATTCCCTAGTTTGCCAATCCATTTTTTATTCTCTTTCTTCTACTATGGTAAAATCGAGAAAGATTTGGAGAAAGCGAGGGCTATCATCCATGGAAAATATAGAAATGTATGAACTAATCGCAAAAGAGCTAGGTTTGAAACCGAACCAAGTAAAAGTAACCGTGGAACTAATGGAAGAGGGAAATACGATCCCTTTTATTGCTCGATATCGAAAGGAACGCACTGGTGAATTAGATGAAGAACAGTTGCGTAGCATATCAGAGCGTTATCAATATTTAAAACAGTTGAATCAGCGACGAGAGGAAATTCTCCGTCTTATAGAAGAACAAGGGAAATTAACGGATGAACTACGTGCAAAGATAGAAAAAGCAACCAAACTACAAGAATTAGAAGACTTATATCTGCCATTCCGCCCGAAGCGAAAGACTCGTGCCTCGATTGCAAAGGAAAAAGGATTAGAGCCACTCGCTCGCTATATGCTAGAAGCAGATACAGAAGAGAGCGTAGAACAAGAAGCGTTGAAGTATTTAACGGAAGAAAATGGACTAGATGTTCAGACAGCGATCCAAGGGGCCAAAGATATTCTTGCTGAAGAGATAGCAGAAGATGCGGATATAAGAAAATGGGTTAGAGAGTATACATGGGATCATGGATTGGTATCTTCCAAAGCAAAAGAAGAAGAGATGGACGAACGGACTGTGTATGAAATGTACTATGATTATCAGGAGCCAATTCGATCTATGCCATCTCATAGAGTATTGGCTGTGAATCGTGGTCAACGAGAAGAGGTTCTTAAGGTAAAGCTACAGGTTGCAGAGGAATCGATTTTAGAACATCTACATAGTTGGTTTCCAAAACGAGGCCTTTCCTACTTAATAGAGATCGCAGCTGATAGTTATAAGCGACTTATTGCCCCTTCTATTGAACGGGAAGTTCATGCTCAACTAACCGAAAAGGCCGAAGAGCAAGCAATCTTTATTTTTTCTGAGAATTTACGGCAATTGCTTTTACAACCACCGATTGTTGGCAAGGTTGTCCTAGGGGTTGACCCTGCATTTCGGACAGGTTGTAAGATAGCTGTAGTGGATGAAACAGGAAAAGTATTGGAGATCGATGTGATCTATCCAACTGCGCCTCATCATCGGACAGAAGAGGCCAAATCGCGGGTATTAGAGCTACTCGATCAATACCCAATTGATATGATCGCGATCGGAAACGGAACGGCATCTCGGGAGACAGAACAGTTTGTTGCCGAAATGCTAAAAGAGACATCACGCAAAATTTACTATGTGATTGTGAATGAAGCAGGGGCTAGTGTTTACAGTGCTTCTAAGATTGCGAAAGAAGAGTTCCCGGATTTGGATGCAGCTCGTAGAAGTGCCGTCTCCATTGCACGCCGCCTACAAGATCCACTAGCTGAGTTAGTCAAAATTGATCCCAAATCTGTTGGGGTGGGTCAGTATCAACATGATGTCTCTCAAAAACAGCTAGGAGAAAGCCTTACGACAGTTGTAGAATCTGCTGTAAACTATGTAGGGGTAAATGTAAATACAGCTTCTGCTCCTTTACTACAGTATGTTTCGGGAGTAAGTGCGAGTGTCGCTAAAAATATCGTGAAACGACGAGAAGAAATCGGCAAATTCACTACACGTGCAGAGCTGAAAAAAGTTCCTCGCTTAGGGGCCAAAACATTTGAACAGTGCATCGGATTTCTCCGGATCAGTGAAGGGGAGAACCCATTAGATAAGACTCCTATTCACCCAGAATCGTATTCAGTGGTAGAGCAATTATTGGAACTTTTGGGAGAAACGGCGGAAGCGATCGGATCCGAGGCACTTAATGCTAAGTTGCGTCAACTATCTATTCATGACACAGCGGATCAGTTGGGATGTGGTATTCCTACGCTAAAAGATATTGTGGAAGCTCTCTTGCGACCAGGTAGAGATCCACGTGAAGAGATGCCTAAGCCTTTGTTACGCTCTGATGTTTTGGAGTTAGATGATCTGGAGGTTGGGATGCAATTACAAGGCACTGTCCGGAATGTAGTAGACTTTGGGGCATTTGTAGATATTGGATTGAAAAATGATGGTCTTGTACATATTTCTAAAATGAGTGAGCGATTCGTGCGAAACCCAATGGATATTGTAGCAGTCGGTGACATTGTAGAAGTATGGGTTCAATCGATTGACAAAGACCGTCAGAGAGTAGGACTTAGTATGGTGAAACCCAAAGATTAAGAATATAAATACCACCCAGCCTATGATTATACGGTTGGGTGGTTTCTATTAAAGGAAATATCACCATCGAAGCTAGGTTTGCTACGCTCTTTGTTGCAAAATTGAAACCAGCATCGGTTTAAAAATAGGATTTGATAACGGTCTTTGGAATGATAGGCTTGCATTAATTGTTTTTGTAACCAATTTGGCATGAATGCCCCTCCTAAAAAATCTTTCTCCATTCTTATGAATTCGGAAGTTTGTCCGTGTCTTTTTAGTGGTACTTGTTTATTGACAAATATTCCTTATATGAGGTGTGTTGCTATGGAATTGACAACTTGGTTTGACAGAGGAATAACGTATGATCAGTATGTTTCGAGCATGCAGGTGAACCAGGAGGAACTTTTGTCCCTGTATAAGAAAATATCATTGAGTGAAGAAGAAAAGGTTCACTTTGGGGCACTTCATGATCGGGAGTGGAAGGTAATAGTCTTGACTGCTGATTGGTGTGGAGATGCTCTTCTTTGTGTACCAGTCTTAAAACGGATTGCGGAAGTGGCAAATCTCGACCTTCGGTTCCTTATTCGTGATGAGAACTTGGAACTGATGGATCAATATTTGACCAATGGAACCTCCAGAGCGATTCCGATCTTTATTTTTATGGATTCTCAAGGAAATGAAATAGCGGTATGGGGACCAAGATCACCTGAGGTACAAGCTAGAATTCAAGAATTGCGATCTACATTGCCAGCTAAAGAAGATCCTACTTTTGAAGAAAAACAAAAAGCGATGTACGCAAAATTCCGTCAGGAGATTCTTTTGATGCCCAGTGTTTGGCAATCCGTAAAAAATAGCATTCTAAAACAGTTGACTAAGGTAGCTCAGGAGAAAAAACATGCATAAATTACGTGTTGGATTTATTGGATTAGGGATCATGGGAAGATCCATGGCGGCACATATTGCAAAGGCAGGCTACCCAGTAGTAGTCTGGAACCGCACCGCAAGCAAGATGGCAGATGCGAGCGAGTGGGGAGCAATCCCAGCAACAAGCCCCAAAGAAGTGGCAAAACAGAGCGATGTGGTAATCACTATCGTGGGAGATACACCAGATGTATTAGAAGTGGTAGAAGGGCCCAATGGAATAGTAGAAGGTGCTAGTGAAGGGCTTATTTATATCGATATGAGTACGATCTCTCCAGAAGAGACACGGCAATTGGCTGAGCGTCTTGAATCAAAAGGAATTCACATGCTCGATGCTCCTGTAAGCGGTGGAGATGTAGGCGCCAAGAATGGTACTCTCTCCATTATGGTAGGGGGAAAAGAAGATACATTGGAGAAAGTACGACCAATACTCGAGGCAATGGGTTCCTCTATTGTCCACTGTGGACCATCTGGAGCAGGACAAACAGTGAAGGCTTGTAATCAGATCCTATGTGGACTCAATTTGCTCAGTATGGTGGAAGCGCTCAGTTTTGCGCATAAATCTGGGGTTGACCTAGACAAGATGATTGAAGTGACCAGTAAAGGAGCAGGGGGATCATGGGCGCTTGCTAATCTAGCTCCAAGAGTAGTAAAAGGGGACTTGGAACCAGGTTTCTCTGTACGTTTCCAGCAAAAAGACCTTGGTATTGTGTTAGAAGAGGCCAAAGCACTCAACTTACCTTTATCAGGAACCTCCTTGGTTCACCAGTTACTGCGCTCCGCCCAAGCAATGGGCTTGGATGAGGCGGGAACCCAGTCCTTGATCAAAGTATTGGAGCGGCTGGGTGATTTTCAGTTAACTGATCGTAATTAGAACTGTTAATGTTTGTGTGTTAAAATGTAATTAATGTTATTCTAACAGTTTATGTTAAAGCATAAATTCTCTTGAACTTGTCACATCAAGAGAATATACTAAATCTAAATAAATCTTCCTAACAGGAGGAATGGTATCGTGGATCAACCTCGTTTTCCGGGTTTTGAAACTCAAGTGCCAAACGTTGCAAGAAGAACGAATGATCGATTCTTCAACAAAGTGTTTGGTTGGATGTTTGCAGGTCTATCATTGACCGCGATCATCGCGTTTGTTATTAACTCTCAAATTGATGTTCCGTTGCTACTTAGCTTAGAAGGCGGAATGGGCTTTTTCTGGGGAGCTTTGATTACGGAGATTGTGATTGTGTTTGCTCTCAGTTTCTTGATTAATCGCATTGGTCCAAGTACTGCAGCGATCCTTTTCTTCCTATATGCGGCAGTTAATGGTGTGACCTTTAGTATTTTTATTGCATTCTTCGGATTAGGTACTGCTGGTTCCGCATTCTTCATTGCAGCTGGGATGTTTGGTCTTTCTACCCTGTTTGGGATGGTAACCAAACGTGACCTTTCTAAAATCGGTAGCATTGCTATTATGGCCTTGCTTGGTATTATGTTGGCAAGCTTAGTCAACATTTTCTTTATCAAAAGTGGATTGTTCTCTTTAATCGTTTCCTATGTAGTCGTGATCTTGTTCTGTGTAGTTACTGCTTTTGAAGTAAAAGCATACAAACAAATCAACGAAAGTGTCTACATGGATGAGAGTGCTCGTACTAAATTTACGATCTTCGCAGCTTTTAACCTGTACATCAACTTCATCGCTATTTTGAAAAACCTGATGTATATCCTTGGTAGCGACGATTAAGAATGAAAAAAAGCCCTTAGCCAAATTTGGCTAAGGGCTTTTTTATGTGGCATAAATGTTGGTAGTCGTTACTGATTGGTCTATATAATGTGAATTCATATTGTACTTGATCTTGTGGATCTGCGAAACAATAGCAGTTGTAATAACAGGTGTATAAGAGAGGCGATTAATCTCTAATCCGCTCAATTTCTTTAGAGAGTTAGCTAAAATATGATAAGGGTCATGTGCAAGTTCATTTACTTTTACATATTGTTTCGCTTCATGAAGAGCCTGTAAGAGCCAAATTGGAGAATCCTCCGAAAGCTGAGTACTTGTCTCGGTTTGAAGTTCCCATGAAGCTTCTCCATTATATGCACCCTGCATGTTAATATCTTGAAAGCATTTTAATCCTTGTTGGGCAAAATATAGGATCTTCTGTTGATAATCTTGATAGTACCAAGCTTGTGGAGAAATAGCATTCCAGACAGGATGCTTAAACTGTGCTGTTTTGGGATCCCAACGCATCTCTAATTCATGCCAATCATTTAGATCTTGCGATTTTGCATGAACCTCCACATACCGAATTTGGCGTTCCTGAAAAGGAGGGATGTTGGATTGAAACATGGGGAAAATATTTGGAAAAAACATACGACGAATATTACTGAATACCTCTTGAGCATAATTTGAGAAACTGGAGGTGGAGTATGCAATTACTGTAGCTAACTTACCTTCAGCTACATCTTCTTTTCGTCCTACATGGATCTCCACATCCACTTTCTTTACTCGATGGTAGCCATCCTTCTCAACCATTCGATGGTAAGTCAAGTAAGGAACGCTAAATTGATAGATCCCTGGATATAACTTTTGCATAGCTAACTCCTTTCTACCAAAGGTTTTCGTATATATTCTTTTTAATCATTTCTGCTTTTCTGTCAAAATTCATAGTAGTTATTTTAACAGACATCTAGTTCTCTTGCTACAAAAGTACATACTATGCTATAAATAAATATTTTAAATAGTTTGTTATTATCTTTTTATAAAAAGGCTGTTGACATCTACTGTACTCCATGATAAATTATAAAAGTCGCCGCGAGCGACACACAAAAAAACAAACGACAAAAAAAGATGTTGCAAATCACTTAAAAACATGATAGAATACATCTTGTCGCTTAGGAAAATGTTCCTCAGTAGCTCAGTTGGTAGAGCGCACGACTGTTAATCGTATGGTCGCAGGTTCGAGTCCTGCCTGAGGAGCCAATCTTGGAGAGATACTCAAGAGGCCGAAGAGGACGGTTTGCTAAACCGTTAGGGGGCTTTATGGCCCCGCGAGGGTTCGAATCCCTCTCTCTCCGCCAAGCACTTTATTGGCCCGTTGGTGAAGCGGTAAACACACCAGCCTTTCACGCTGGCATGCAGGGGTTCGAATCCCCTACGGGTCACCACTTTTGGAAGTTTAGCTCAGCTGGGAGAGCACCTGCCTTACAAGCAGGGGGTCGGCGGTTCGATCCCGTCAACTTCCACCATATTCGCGGAGCTGTGGTGTAGAGGCCTAACATGCCTGCCTGTCACGCAGGAGATCGCGGGTTCGAATCCCGTCAGCTCCGCCAATATAAACTTTTAACTTTGGCGGTCGTGGCGAAGTGGTTAACGCACCGGATTGTGGCTCCGGCATTCGTGGGTTCGATTCCCATCGATCGCCCTTTATTGGGGAGTAGCCAAGCGGTAAGGCAACGGACTTTGACTCCGTCATGCGAAGGTTCGATCCCTTCCTCCCCAGCCATTTTATTTACAACTTATTTGAGCCATTAGCTCAGTTGGTAGAGCATCTGACTTTTAATCAGAGGGTCGAAGGTTCGAGTCCTTCATGGCTCACTCTTTATGCGGGTGTGGCGGAATTGGCAGACGCACTAGATTTAGGTTCTAGCGCTTCACGGCGTGGGGGTTCAAGTCCCTCCACCCGCACCATTTTAAAATAACTTGATAAGATGATATAACTGAGCGGTCGTGGTGGAATTGGCAGACACGCTATCTTGAGGGGGTAGTGGCCCTAGGCCGTGCGAGTTCGAGTCTCGCCGACCGCATCATCCTTATTATTAACGGGATGTGGCTCAGCTTGGTAGAGCACCTGGTTTGGGACCAGGGGGTCGCAGGTTCGAATCCTGTCATCCCGATTCTTTTATCCAATTAGGATAAAGGATATGCAATTTTTACTTTGCGGGTGTAGTTCAGTGGTAGAACATCGGCCTTCCAAGCCGTTTGCGAGGGTTCGATTCCCTTCACCCGCTTTATACAAAAAAACTCCAACTAATATGTTGGAGTTTTTTTGTGTATATATATTCATCATATATTTACAATAAACCATCGGTCTGATTGGAGACAGTGGCTTCAAAAACCACAAGAACGACTATGGACGATTATTTCACTTATCATTGGAGCATTTCCTATCAGTATTTTAGTGATGAATACATCGTTAGTGAAAAATGCCTCTTTGGTTATTATTATTTCGTATTTACTTTTTGTCCTGATTAATCCTTGGTTTGAAGAAGGTTATTGGCGTGGTGTTATGTTAAATGCTTTCCCAAATCATCCGAAGTGGGTCTCTGTTCTCTATTCAAGCTTTTTTTACGCAATTAGCCATCCCTTGATGTGGGGTGTATTCTCTATTGCGAATCAACATTGGCAAGTACTGTCCTTTACTTTTATACTTGGTATTGTCTGGAGTATTGCTTATCTTAGATCGAAAAGCTTACGCTGGATCATATTTGCCCATTTTCTGACGGATATAGGGAACTTGGCTGTATTCACTTTTCTAAATTTATATATTCCACCAGGAATGTAAAGCGAGTCGAAAAGACTTGCTTTTTCTTTATGTAAAATACTTATGGTAAGATGTTAGATACAACGATTTGGTAAGCTATGTAAGTGAGGAGACGAAATGGAGCAATCATACTATTATTTGTCTAGATCTCCAGAGGAGACAAAAGCTTTTGCTAATCGCTTAGGAAAACTATTATTGCCTGGAGATGTGTTGGCATTAGAAGGAGATCTAGGGGCGGGCAAAACTACCTTTTCACAAGGTCTTGCAAGAGGATTAGGTGTAGACGAACAAATTGATAGTCCAACTTTTACGATATGCAAAGAGTATGTTGGACGTATTCCGTTTTACCATATGGATGTTTATCGTTTGTCTGGTCCGGAGGATAGCTTGGATTTAGATGAATATTTGGATGGAGACGGAGTTTGCTTGGTTGAGTGGGCTTCCAGAATAGAAGAGATTTTGCCAGAAGAAACGGTTTGGATCTCTATTGGTATATTAGAGGATGGGACGCGAGAGCTAGTAATCGCTCAACGAAATGGGCGTTCAAAGGAACTTAGTAAGGAGTTACAAATGAAATGAAGATGTTGGTAATGGACACTTCTACCTTGGTTTTAGGGGTAGCCGTAGTAGAACACGATAAGGTTTTAGGAGAATTTCACACTAATTTGCACAAAAACCATTCTATTCGATTGATGCCAGCGATAGAACAGTTACTTCAAGATTTGGAAATAGAAGCAACCGATCTAGAGGGGATTGCGGTTGCGGTAGGTCCGGGATCCTATACCGGAATTCGTATCGGAGTAACTACTGCAAAAACACTAGCATATACATTGGAAATACCTTTGTATACGGAATCTACACTTACTGTAATGGCAATGAACGCTTTTCGATTTCCTGGTGTAATTGTCCCGATGTTAGATGCGAGAAGACAGCGAGTCTACACTGGTGCCTATCAGGTACAAGGAGAACTATTAGGAGAAATCTTACACCAACAAGTGATTGCTCTGTCGGATTGGCTGGAACAGCTAAAGACTTTTGAGCAACCCATCTTGTTCTTGGGAGATGACGTGGGAAAGTTTCGCTCTGAAATTGAGGAAAAACTAGGTAATCAGGCTTTGTTTGGCCACCCTACAGAGCATATCCCTCGTGCAGGTAATCTGGGAGTTCTAGCTATGCAAAAGTGGGCTCGTGAGGAACTAGCAACACCACTGAGTTTTGCACCCAATTATCTCCAAGTGACAGAAGCAGAGGCGAATTGGTTAAAAAAACAGTCTAAAGGAGCAGAGTTGGATGATAGTAGCTCCAGAACCTGATTTTTCATTTCGACCTTTACGGGATCAAGATGTCCCAGAACTATATGAGAAAGTGGAACGAGTTTCTTTTACAGCACCTTGGCCGGAAAAGGCATTTTATGATGAGATTCACCATAATCAGTTTGCGCATTATACCGTATTAGAATTAAACGGAGAGATTGCGGGGTACTGTGGATTGTGGTTGATTTTAGATGAGGCTCATATTACCAATATTGCTATTCGACCCGAGTATCGTGGAATAGGTTTAGGCAAAGCTATGCTTGTTTATGTGATGGAGCTAGCAAGACTAGCTGGATCGACCAAAATGACACTCGAAGTTCGAGTTTCCAATGAGGTCGCGCAAAATATGTATAAGCAGCTCGGTTTTGAAGTAAAAGGCGTTCGTCCTCGTTATTATTCGGATAACCAGGAAGATGCCTATATAATGTGGGTGAACTTAGATGGAAAAGAAAACGGATTGTTTGGTACTTGGAATTGAGACTAGTTGTGATGAGACCTCTGCTTCGGTAGTTCGAGGTGGGAAAGAAGTCTTATCCAATGTAGTTTCCTCTCAAATGGATCTACACCGCCGATTTGGAGGTGTCGTTCCAGAAGTAGCTTCACGGAAGCATGTGGAACGAATTACGTATGTAATCGATCAGGCGTTAACAGATGCAAAAGTTACGAAAAAAGAGATCGATGCTGTAGCTGTCACCCAAGGACCTGGCTTAGTTGGAGCCTTATTAGTTGGAGTAGCCGCAGCCAAAGCATTTGCATTTGCACAAGGAATCCCAGTCGTTCCTGTTCATCATATCGCAGGACATATATATGGTAATCACTTGGTAACACCACTTGAGTTTCCTTTAGTCTCATTGGTCGTCTCTGGAGGCCATACAGAACTGATTTGGATGCCGGAACACAATCGATTTGAAAAGCTAGGAAAAACGAGAGATGATGCAGCTGGCGAAGCATTTGATAAAGTAGCTCGTCTACTGAACTTACCATATCCAGGAGGTCCGCAGATTGAACGCTTGGCAACTCAGGGTACCCCTCAATACGATCTGCCCCGAGCTTGGTTAGAACCGGGTTCTCTTGATTTTAGCTTTAGTGGGTTGAAATCTGCAGTTATGATGTTGATGCAAAAAAAGAAACAAAAAGGAGAACAGCTAAATCAAGAAGATCTCGCTGCTAGTTTCCAAGATGCAGTGTTGGAAGTCTTGGTAGAGAAGTCAATCAAAGCAGTAAAGGATACTGGTGCCAAAAGATTGTTACTGGCAGGGGGAGTTTCTGCTAATAGCGGTTTACGGATTCGATTAAAAGAGCGTTGTGAAGAAGAGGGAATCGAGTTGACTATTCCTCCATTGGAGCTATGCACGGATAACGCTGCTATGATTGCGGCAGCGGGAACCTATCAGTATTGGGATGGGGTACGCGGTGATAGCACCCTAAATGCAAACCCAGGATTGACTTTAACTTCGTGAAAAATGATTTTCTGGGATTACGTAGGTCAAAATCCACTATATTCCCTGAATTACGGATAAAAGAGATGTAAACCTTTAATATACATTATGAAAATGATCAGAGTAGATTTCTGGTCATTTTTTATGTTATTTAGCTATTATAAAATGTCTCTAAGGATCTTTTTAATTTTGGAATCATTAATGGTACTCCCCAGAATTTTTAAAAAAGGAAATTTATAATAGAAACAATAAAAAAAGTATACTATTTACAATGTAGATAATCCTTCCATCCCAAGTTCACCAAAACAATCTATATGATGGTAATGACATGTTCATTGGTACTAATTTTTAGGGTAGCGTCAAGAAAGTTTTTTCAAAAATCCTAATATATCAAAAAGTATGTGGAGGAATATATTAATGAAAAAGCGAGTACTTGGTCACAACGGTCCGTTGGTTTCCCAGGTTGGACTTGGTTGTATGGGGATGTCATGGTTATATGGTAAAGCTGATCGAAACGAGAGCATTGCAACAATCCACGCAGCACTGGAAAAAGGTATTACCCTTATTGATACAGGGGACTTATATGGTGACGGTCACAACGAATTACTGATACGTGAAGCTTTACAAGGGATAAGTAGGGACAATGCGTTCATTGCAGTAAAATTCGATGGAAAGCTACACTCACCGGACAAAGGGCATAACCGCCCTCAAACAATAAAGAACTTTCTTGCAGATACTTTGCAACGCCTAGGTGTCGGATACATCGATCTTTATCAACCGTCTCGCGTCGATCCAAACGTACCGATTGAAGAAACTATCGGGGCAATTGCTGATATGGTAAAAGCGGGATATGTGCGTTACATTGGTCTTTCAGAAGTAGGAGTGGATACTATTCGTCGCGCGCATGCTGTACACCCAATTAGTTGGCTACAAATGGAATATTCACTATTCAATCGGGACGTCGAATTAAATATTTTGCCAACTTTACGGGAATTAGGTATTTCGCTTTCGGCTTATGGTGTTCTCTCAAGAGGATTGCTGAGTGGTGTATGGTCAAAAGATCGCGTGTTAGGTTCGGAGGATAAGCGTAGTAAAGCGCCACGTTTTGCTAACGATAATCTTGAAAAAAATTTAGCCCTTGTCGAGGCTTTACGTAAAATTGCTGATGAAAAACAAGCAACTGTTGCTCAGCTTGCCATAGCATGGGTTCTATCTCGAGGTGAGGATGTTATCCCATTGGTTGGGGCGAGAAAGCGATCACAACTTCAAGATTCACTCGGTTCCCTTGACCTAAACTTAGATTCACATGATCTTTCACGGATCGAAAAGGCTGTACCTTCAGAACTTGTCGCTGGTGAATATTACCCCGTACCTCGAAAAAAATGGTTTTTCTAACAAAAGCTACGTACATATACACCATAACAGCTATTTATTTTGTAAACACAATCTTCCATCATTTGTATATGGCAAGTTTCAAATAGAAAAACGCCCGACATGGGCGTTTTGTTACGTATTAATAGTTTGTTTCTCTTTCACGTATGGATTATTTGCCGCCATGAAGTTTTCGATTTCTTCTACTGTTCTGATAATGTCTTTTGACAAGTTTTCGTGCCCGTCTTCCGTTACCAATACATCATCTTCAATACGGATGCCGATCGCTTCTTCTTCAATATACAAACCCGGTTCAATAGTAATGACCATGCCAGGTTTCAGCACCATATCCTTATACGAGCCTACATCATGTGTATCTAATCCGAGGAAGTGGCCGACTCTATGATCGTAATACTTAGAGATTTCAGCGTCATCTTGAATCAAGCCGATTTTCTTGCATTCTTCCGTCAGAACCTTCTTTGCATGCTGGTTCAATGCTTCATACTTCAAGCCTGGCTTGATAAGAGCCGTTGTTTCTTTTAACGCCTTTAACACGATGTTATAAAACTGCTTTTGGCGTTTAGAGAATGTTCCGCTTGCAGGGAATGTGAAGCTGATATCGGCATTGTAATAATCTTTTTGCGCACCGAGGTCAAGTAGCACCAAGTCCCCCTTGTTAATTTTGGAATCATTATGCTGATAATGGAGGATGGTTGCATTTTTGCCACTCGCTAAAATTGTATCGAATGCATGATGCTTAATGCCAGAAGATTTTAATATGAAGTCAAAATGCGCCTCCAGTTCATATTCCATCATGCCTTTCTTTGCATGCTTCAAGACATTGTAAATACCTTCTTTAGTAACCTCGATCGCCATCTTTATTTTTCCAACCTCTTCAGCAGTCTTGAATACGCGCTGCTTACAAATTGCCGTATACACATTTTCTATGGCAATATGCGGATAGTTTTCTCTGATGTGCTTGGCAAACGACAGTCCCTTCGTCTGCGGATTCGTCCAATCACGGCGCTCAAGATCTAAATATACACGCTTAATGTCCTCCTTAAAAAATGTGCGTGTCAGTGTAGACTCAAAGCTGTTTAGATACATGATGGTTTTCACGCCAGAAATCGCTTGTGCATCTTCTTTCGACAATTTTTTTCCGACCCATTTTTCCATAGCTGGATCCGCTTTTTCAATGAAAAGTATTTCTTCAAGCGTATCGCCTGCTTTGTTTATGACTAAAATGACATTTGGTTCATCAATTCCAGTCAAATAATAAAAATTTCGATTCGGTACAAACATGTATTTATCATCTGCAGATTTATGTGGCGCCTGTCCCGCAAACAGAACGGTAAGAGATTCATTCGCCAGCGTTTCCGCTAGCTTTTTGCGATTTCGAACAAAAAATGATTGGTTCAAAACCATATCCTCCTTAAAAATCGGAAATGACTATATATGCTAATTTTTACTTTTAGGAGTTTGAGCCTGCTGGAATTGATGCCATGTGTGTATTTTTCTAAATATAACACATATTCGGAATGCATAAGGAGTCAAGCATCTGAAAGTTAGGTTGGAGTTTAACACATTAGAAATCAAGAATCCGTTCTTTGTGGACAAACTCATTTTGCTGTAACTACTGGTTAAACGACTCCTTGCCGATTTCCTTGAAAAAAACGATAAATTTGATAAGCTACCGTTGCTAGTAGCACTCCTACAACTAGCCAAGCAGCAATAACCACCGGCAACACATCATTACGCTGTATGATAATGGTGATATAAGCCCAGATAAAGCCTAAAGAGTATGAAATGTCTTGATTGGCATTGGTGAAAATCAGACTAATGATTCCTCCAACTAATAGTAGGATCACAGTCCAAACGATTTCACTAAATCCGAGCAGTTCGTTTACTCCATTTACCTCCAAAACGATAAAGAAATGTTCAATAGTAGCTACCGAAATCCAGCCTAAGTAAAGGGAAAACGGAAGCCGAAAAAAGAGTGTTTTGGTAGATGAATTTTGTATAGTGAAGTAAATAAAGATGAGGGAGATGAGTATTAAAAGTATATTGATCAAGGAGAGAAAGAATAACCTTTCAGTAAACAGATAGATCCATAGCGCATTCAACCCAAAATTGATTGGTAACCAATAACCAATTCGCAGATAGATCTCTTGATTATTAGTTGTTGTTATACGATAGAAAATCCAAATCGCAAGTAAAAGGTAAATAGGAATCCAGATTCCGTAAGCATATTCTGCAGGTTTAAACAAGCTATTTATTTGTCCAGCAATGAGAGATATTTGCTCACCAATCGGTAAAACGAAATAGAGCAACAATAAAATGGCAAAGGAAACAAGATTCCATACATGTAGCATTTGTACTTTCCTCACGTATGTCTCTCCTTTCTGTGGATAAAATACCGTTCTTCCTCCTGTTTTTATGCGAAACAAAACCATAAGATTCTCCTTTGTTATAATTTTCCATATGTTGTAATGAGCCTTTTCTTATCTACAGCATAAAAAGTCCGCCCTCTAAAAAGAGAACGGACTTTCCTGTGAATACTGTGGATAACTGTGGATAACTATGTGGATAACTTTATGGTGATGCTTCCAAAAGGTGCATCCACTCTTCTGTTTTCGCATCTCGTGTCTGCTCTAGTTCTTGTAGATTTTGTTGGTACATTAAAGACTTCTTGCTGTCTTCGTATACTTCTGGTAGACAAAGCTCTTCCTGAATCTGTTGGATCTGTTTTTCTAACTCACTGATTTCCGACTCCAGCTGCTCTACTTTTTGTTGATGTTGCTTTTGTTTGCGTTTGGTCGCTTTTTCGTTCTGGCGCCATTGTTCTGCTTGGGTGAGAGTACTCTCTTTTGAGGAGCTATCTTGGCTGGACTCTTTTTCTAGTGCTTTTTGTTCGAGATACCACTCATAGTCTCCACGATAATCCTGAATTCCTTCTGGTGTTAGCTCCCATATTCGAGTAGCGATTCGATGGATAAAGTATCGATCATGAGAAACAAATAGGATAGTGCCTGGAAAATCTTCTAGTGCTTCTTCTAATTGTTCTTTAGAGGCGAGATCTAAATGGTTGGTCGGCTCATCCATCAATAAAAAGTTTGCCTTGTTCAATAATCTCTTCGCAAGAGAGAGTCGTGCTTTTTCGCCACCGCTCAATTTTTCTACTTTTTGAAAAACCTCGTCTCCTCGAAATAAAAATTGACCTAAATAGTTACGAATAGAGGTTTGATCTAGATTGGGATGAGCATCCCATAATTCGTCAATTACTTGCTTGTCCAAGTTGAGATCGCGATGTTCTTGTTCATAGTAATCGAGTTCTACATTGGTACCTAATCGCATGGCATCCAAGGACAGAGCGGGAATTTCTCCAGCGATGGTTTTGAGTAATGTTGATTTTCCTAATCCGTTTCCACCAAGAAGGGCGATATGCTCTCCACGTTCAATCTGAAAGGAAAGGGAATTTACGAGAGGTTTCTCATAACCAATGGTGAGGTTATTCACTTGAAGTACTTGTCTCCCACTAGTAACAGCAGTTTCAAAGCGAATAGCAGCGGGTGCTTGTTGTGCAGAGGGAGCTTCGATCCGCTCAATTTTTTCTAATGTCTTGCGTCTGCTTTCTGCACGTTTTGAAGTGGAAGCACGAGCGATATTACGTTCCACAAACTCTTCTAGTTTTTGGATTTCTTTGGCTTGGGCTGCTGCTTGTTTTCGCTGTTGTTCTTCCGCCTCTTTTTTTAATTCTACATATTTGCTATAGTTTCCAACATATCTCGTTGCTTGATGGTTTTCTAATTCATAAACGATATTAACAAGACGATCGAGGAAATAGCGATCATGGGAAACCAGTAAGATAGCTCCTGAATATTGGAGCAGCATTTGTTCTAACCAAGTAACCGCCTCGATATCTAGATAGTTAGTCGGCTCATCGAGAATGAGCAGACCTGGTTCTGTTAGAAGTAGCTTGGCTAATAGTACGCGTGTTTTTTGTCCACCTGACAGTTGTGATATAGAAGTCTCTTGCCAATTTATTTTTCCAAGCCCTAATCCAGTAAGTGCTCCTCTCATACGAGCTTCATATCGATAACCACCTTTTTCTTCGAAAAGGGATTGAAGCTCTGCATAGCGTTCTAATATCTTTTGGTATTTCGTTTCGTTTTCTAGTGTTTTGGTTTGCCCCATTTGTTGTTCGAGTTGTCTCATTTGTGCTTCTAATTGGCGAACAGGAGCAAAGATATCGAGTAGCTCGTCCCAAATCGTTTTCTCGGAAAAGAAGCCTGTATTTTGAGCTAAATATCCGATCTCAAGTTGTTTGGCAGTTTGGACGATTCCCTGATCTGGAAGGTATTCTCCAGTCAAAATTTTGAGCAGTGTGGATTTTCCAGCTCCGTTTGCTCCAATCAGACCTACCCGTTCGCCAGCATTTATCTGTATACTAATATCTTGTAAGACATCTCGCTCTCCAAATGATTTCCATATGTTGTCCGTTCTAAGTAACATGGTATCCACCTCATTTTTTAGTGTAAAGAGAGTAGAGGATAAAAGCAATGAAGAGAACCCAAAGCAAAACTGAGGCACGGAAAATGTACCGTGAACGAAGGATGAAGCTAGTAGAGAATAAAGACTGGGTAGCAGAACAGATAACTCATCATATGACAAGGTGGCAAAAGTATCAGCAATCTCACACGATATTATGTTACTCTGCCATTCAGGACGAACTGAGCTGTGATAAAATTATAGAAAATGCGTGGAATCATAACAAAAGAGTTTGTTTGCCAAAGGTGATGGCAAAAGGGAAAATGGAACCCTTTGTTGTGGAGAGTTGGAAAGACCTAACACATGGTGCTTTTGGCATCTTAGAGCCTGATCGCAATAAGTGTAACTTCGTAAAACCAGAGGAGATTGATTTAGCGCTCTTACCTGGAATCGCCTTTGACCAAAATGGTTATCGATTGGGCTATGGTGGAGGATACTATGATCGTTTCTTTGAGCTATATCCCAGCATTTATCGAGGAGGCTTAACTGATCGGGAACTCTTGATTGAAACGGTTTTTCCAGAAGCACATGATCAAAGAGTTGATTTTGTGATGACCCAAACAGGGTTACAGCTCTTTTCATCATGATAGAGATAGATGGGAGGAATAAATATGTCCGAAACGAAAATTCCTCAAGTAACTGCCAAGAGATTGCCGTTATATTATCGTTATTTGGAGAAGCTTCATGCGATTGGGAAACAGAGGATTTCTTCAGCTGATCTAAGCGAAGCCTTACAAATTGATCCAGCTACTATTAGACGGGATTTTTCCTATTTGGGTGAGCTAGGAAAAAAAGGATATGGATATAACGTAACGTATTTGTTGCAGTTCTTACGTGGATTTTTAAAACAAGATGAAGTGAGCAATGTTATCTTAGTAGGAGTTGGGAATTTAGGAACCGCACTCTTAAAATATAACTTTTATCGAAGTCATAACACCAAAATCGTAGCAGGTTTTGATCAAGACCCCCAAAAAATTGGTACTGATATAGATGGAATTCCAATCTATTCGATGAGTCGACTTCAAGAGGTAATCCAACTGCATCAAGTAGAAGTAGCAATTTTGACGGTTCCAGTCAATGTAGCACAAGCCACTATCGATAAATTGGTAAAAGTGGGAATTCGGGGTGTCATGAACTTTACACCTGCTAGATTGACAGTACCAACTTCTGTACGAGTTCATCATATCGATTTAACTTCGGAATTACAGACGCTTATTTACTTTTTGAAGAAGTTCCCAGATGGAGAGACAGAGACCGATATGGAACTCTCCGATTAAAGGAGACCCACATGACATCAGAAAAAATAGAACCTTATTTAGAGCATCTCTCTGAATTGCGAAATCGCGCTTTTTGGGTGGCAGTAGTCTTTGTGGTAACTCTAGTTTTAGGTTTTATCTATGCTGGAGATATTTTCCGCTGGTTTACAAAAGATACAGTGGATCATATTACATTAAATGCACTCAGTCCTGGTGACCCACTAAAAGTGTATATGCAAATTGCATTTTTGACCGCTTGTTTTTTAACTATTCCGTTCTTCTTACTACAGGTTTGGTTATTTGTCCGTCCGGGCTTGTTCGAACATGAACAAAAAGCAACTGCCATGTATCTTCCGTTTGTATTTCTTCTGTGGATTGGTGGATTTTGCTTTGCTTATTTTGTGATTTATCCCTTAGTGCTCCATTTTACCAGTCAGATATCTGATCAACTGGGGATTCATGAGTTTTTCGGGATATATCAGTACTTTAGCTTTATGATGAATATTGTCGTACCCGTCTCATTACTGTTTGAACTACCTGTAATCGTACTATTTCTTACGCGGATAAGACTTATTACTCCTATGTTGTTACAGAAGGTGCGGCGGATTGCTTATTTGTTGCTAGTAATTATCTCTGCCATGATCGCTCCACCTGACTTGGCTTCTAATCTACTGATCGCCATTCCGTTATTGATCTTATACGAAGTAAGCATTGGTTTATCTACTTGGTTATATCGGAAAATGGAACGAGAAATGCAAATGACTGAATCAGATGAGGAAGGCTTAAATACATAAAATAGGTATACGAGGGGATACTCTTGGCAGAAGTCAGAACGTTAGGAGGGACCCCCGTGTACTGTGCTCGTAGAGAGAAAGGCTTCCCTTTCTTAACTCTTAGTTTGGTGGCAGCAGGTGCTTATCTGGCAGCTTCTCCAAGAGCTAGACAAGCGGTAGTACAAGCAGTAAGACAAGGAAGTTCCTATATATCGGATTTATACTACTCGTTGACCTACCGAGAACAGGAAAGCAGTTATGATGATGGATTGACAGTACCGATTGCTACTGGCAAAAATGAGATCGATCAGTATATTACGCTACATGAAGAAGAGGAGTTATCAGAAGATCTCCCAAGCAGTTTGCATGTAGACCAAGATGAACCATAAAAAGATTATTTTATGCTCCCTAGTCTAATTTAAAACAGGCTAGGGAATTTTATTTTTTTTTTCGTCGAATACTTGAAAAATAGTTGAAGGATGAATATCATATTAATTGTGTTAGCACTCATGTTGATTGAGTGCTAATAAAAAGGAATGAAAGTCAAAGGAGGTTTTTCCCTTGATCAAACCTTTAGGGGATCGTGTGGTACTAGAAGCAGTAGAGAAGGAACAAAAAACCGCTAGTGGTTTTGTGCTACCAGAATCTGCGAAAGAAAAACCACAAGAAGGACGTGTAGTAGCAGTAGGAGCTGGACGTCTAGATGACAACGGAAACCGTGTTGCACTCGAAGTACAAGTTGGAGATACTGTGATCTACTCCAAATATGCAGGTACCGAAGTGAAATATGGCGAGAAAGAATATCTCGTTCTTCGTGAAAGTGACCTCTTGGCTGTAGTAGAGTAATACAAAGTTGTCTCTTTAATATATTGAACTACCTACATAATGAAAGGGGATTGAAAGCATGGCGAAGCAAATCGAATTTAGCGAAGATGCACGTCGCGCAATGCTGCGTGGGGTAGATGCCCTTGCAAATGCAGTAAAAGTAACCCTCGGACCAAAAGGTCGTAACGTTGTTCTAGAACGTAAATTTGGATCTCCTCTGATCACCAACGATGGGGTAACCATCGCAAAAGAGATCGAATTAGAAGATGCATTTGAAAACATGGGTGCACAATTAGTAAAAGAAGTAGCTACCAAAACAAACGATGTAGCAGGTGACGGAACTACAACTGCTACTGTACTTGCTCAAGCGATCATTCGCGAAGGTTTGAAAAACGTAGCTGCTGGTGCTAACCCAATGGTATTGCGTAAAGGAATTGAAAAAGCAGTTGCAGTAGCTGTAAAAGAGATCCACAACATCGCAAAACCAATCGAAGGCAAAGAGTCTATCGCACAAGTTGCTGCGATCTCTGCTAACGATGATGAAGTTGGTAAGTACATTGCAGATGCAATGGAAAAAGTAGGGAAAGATGGCGTAATCACTGTAGAAGAATCCAAAGGGTTTGATACCGAACTGGAAACAGTAGAAGGTATGCAATTCGATCGTGGTTACATCTCTCCATATATGATTACTGATTCGGATAAAATGGAAGCTGTTTTGGAAGATCCATACATCCTAATCACCGACAAAAAAATCACCAACATCCAAGATATTCTGCCAATCGTAGAGAAAGTGGCTCAACAAGGTCGTCAACTTCTCATCATTGCAGAAGATTTGGAAGGGGAAGCTCAAGCTACCCTCATTCTTAACAAACTACGTGGTATCTTCACCGCAGTAGCAGTAAAAGCTCCTGGCTTTGGTGATCGTCGTAAAGCAATGCTTCAAGACATTGCGATCTTAACTGGTGGTCAAGTAGTTACCGAAGAACTCGGCCTCGACCTCAAAACTTCTGGTCTAGAAGTATTGGGACGCACTCGCCAAGTTCGTGTAACCAAAGAAAACACTACCATTGTAGATGGACATGGAAACGAAGAGGAAATCGCTACTCGCGTTCGCCAAATCCGTCAACAAATCGAAGAAACTACTTCTGAATTTGATCGTGAAAAACTACAAGAACGTCTTGCGAAACTTGCTGGCGGTGTAGCGGTGATCAAAGTCGGAGCAGCTACCGAAACCGAACTAAAAGAGAAAAAACTTCGTATCGAAGATGCTCTTAACGCTACTCGTGCGGCAGTAGAAGAAGGAATCGTATCTGGTGGTGGTACTGCCCTTGTTAACGTAATCCGTGCTGTAGCAGAACTAGAAGCTTCCATGCCTGCAAGCGATGAGAAGACTGGTGTCTCCATCATCAAGCGTTCCTTGGAAGAACCAGTTCGTCAAATCGCTCACAATGCTGGTCTCGAAGGATCCGTTATCGTAGAGCGTCTCAAAAAAGAAGAAGTTGGCATTGGATTCAACGCACTGTCTGGCGAATGGGTTAACATGATCCAAGCTGGTGTAGTGGATCCTGCTAAAGTTACTCGTTCTGCACTTCAACATGCTGCATCTGTTGCTTCCATGGTACTTACTACCGAAGCAGTAGTAGCAGATCTACCTGAAGAAAACAAAGGTGGAGCTCCTGACATGGGTGCCATGGGCGGAATGGGCGGCATGATGTAATTTTAGCCACCGAGCTTTAATATATTGGGGTTTTTATGTGATTAAAGATAAAAGTTTAACCGTTGCTTCTAGTTAGCTAAAAAAACACACTTTTATCATAAAAACCTATTAGCACTAGAAGGCCTTTCATCAGTTTATTGAACTGGTGGGAGGCCTTTTCTTCTGTAATGGATGATAGGAGAAATGGTTAGAAGTAATGTATGAACCAAAGAAGACGTTGATCCAGCAGGATTAACGTCTTCTATTTTTGTTTCTGAAATTATTGGATTTAATTATGCTCATACAACAAATACTAACTTTTATACTCTTTATTTACTATGTTTTACGAAGACTTGGTAGTTAAATGCTGAAAAAAGGAATTATAATCGCTTTATTATTTGTACCTATAAATCAAAAACATAATAATAAATTTAAAAGATATGCATAAAAATGGAGGGCTAGTAATGAAGTTTCCACATGATTTTTTATTTGGTGCAGCTTCTGCTGCTTATCAAATAGAAGGAGCTGAAGACCTAACTTCTAAAACAATTGAGACCAAAGTCTTGGATTTACATGTACTATAAGGAGATGAAGCTAAAGCAAAACAATTTAAGTGCCGGATTACTTCACCTTAATCTTCTAGATCCAGTAATGATTATTGAAAATACAGTATGCTTAACAAATGGAACCATCTTTGAGTTATCTAAATCATTATTTCATTATCAAAAAGCAAAAATATTAAATCGAATTAATTGGTATGTTGCATAAATAATTCAAAGCCAGAGGTATGCACGTTTGAGATGTGACTATGAGCGATAGGGAACTAGAGCTGATTAGAATCGGAAAATTAAATGTGCGCCTACGTTTAACTTAAATGAATGTAACAAGGTATAAATATGTAATTGGATTAATATAATTTGCGCCATTAGAAATCTGAAAACAAATGGTTTAGAGAAGACCATTCGTATATGAGAGGTCTTCTTATTGTTTTTTTGTTGGTATTGAATGTTAGTTCTTATCAATGACTAGTGAAATAATGCCTATTGTCTAGGTAAATGATCTTTCTTTACCTCAAATGTATTTTCAAAAAAGGTATTTTTAGTATTTGTAGGCATAAAATTGAAACAAGAAATGGAGTAGGTGTAATGCATGAGATGTCATTGATGTCAGAGATTGTTAAGCTTGTGTCTGATGACGCTAGTTTAAAAGGTTTTAAGAATATCGAAAATATTGAAGTGATTGTAGGAGAGCTTTCAAATGTGTTGCCTGATGCTTTAGAGTTAGCATTTTATTACTTCCAAAGAAAAAGGATAGGCATGATTAATGAAAATACGCAACTACATATTAAACGGGAAAAGGCGAAAGCGAAATGCCAAACTTGTCAACTTGAGTTTGAACCTGATTACCAAATCGCACTTTGCCCAGAGTGCAAACTAGCAAACTGTTTACTTATATCTGGTGAAACATTCAGAGTAGAATCTTATGAAGGAAGAGGTACACATGAAAATTAATCTTCAAGAAGATGTATTAAAAGATCATAATCTAGCTGCAAAATTTAATCGAGGGTTATTCAATGACCATAATACCCTTGTTATTAACTTAATGAGCTCTCCCGGAGCTGGTAAAACGACATTACTTGAAGAAACGATTAAAGCAATGACAAATGAATTTCGAATTGCTGTCATAGAAGGGGATTTAGCCACAGATCGTGATGCAGAACGATTGCGTGCATTAGGAATAAAAACCGTACAAATAAACACAGTAGGTGGTTGTCATCTAGATGCCCGAATGATTGCCAAAACGATACCAGAATTTGATCTTGATCATGTCGATATTCTATTTATTGAGAATATCGGGAATTTAGTTTGTCCATCTGGTTATGATTTAGGACAAAATTTTAAAGTAGTTGTATTGAGCGTTCCTGAAGGAAATGACAAAATTCCTAAATATCCTGTTATGTTTAGACGTACAGATCTAACAATCATAAATAAAACGGACCTACTTCCATTTGTATCTTTTGATCTAGATGAAGCAAAAACGGATCTAGAAGCGATTAATCCAAATGCAGAATTGAAAGCACTTTCTGCAAAAACAGGTGAAGGAATGGAAGAATGGATTAACTGGATAAAGGATGCGTATCACCAATGTATAAAGCATTAGAAATAAAGGTAAGTGGCAGAGTACAAGGTGTTGGTTTCCGTCCTTTTGTTTACTCACTTGCAAACAAATATCATCTAACAGGAATTGTCCAAAATAACCTAGATAGTGTGACCATCTTGGTAGAGGGAGATGAAAAACACTTAGTAAAAATGGTCAAAGAATTGGAATCATTCCCACCTCCATTGTCCAAAATAGATGAAATTAATATCAATCGAATCCCTAGAATGAAATATAAAGACTTTACCATAGTGACAAGTAAGGTAGTTGGTGATTCCGTCCCACGGATATCTGGGGATGCTGCGATTTGCGTTGATTGTTTAGAAGAACTGAATAATCCATACGATCGACGTTTTCAATATCCCTTTATTAATTGCACACAATGTGGACCTCGCTATACTATTATCAATCGTTTACCATATGATCGGCCTAATACGACGATGAGAGAATTTGCGATGTGCCCTAATTGTCAACAAGAATATGATGATCCAGCAAACCGGCGACATCATGCTCAACCTATTTGTTGTCCGGATTGTGGACCTAGTGTAATGCTTTGTAATCAAAATGGGGAGATTTTAGCGGAAAACTACCATGCAATCAGACATACAGTGGACTTTATAAAACAGGGAAATATTATTGGCATAAAAGGGTTAGGAGGATACCATCTTGCTTGTGACCCAACTCAAGTAAATGTGGTGAAAAGGTTAAGAGCAATAAAAAATCGACCTCAGCGCCCTCTAGCTATTATGGTTAATTCAATAGAAACAGTTAAACAGTATTGTCATGTATCCAGTAAAGAAGAAGAACTACTACAAAGTCCACAAATGCCAATTGTGATTTTGAATAAAAAAAGTGATTGTTCGTTACCTAATGTTGTATCACCTGGATTGTCCACGCTTGGAATAATGTTACCTTATACACCGTTGCATTATCTTTTATTAGAGGAAAGTGATTTAGAATGTTTGGTGATGACAAGCGCCAATCCATCAGGTTTTCCAATCCAATATAAAGATGAGTCTCAAAATTTATTACAAGAAATGTGCGATTATATCTTAACTCATAACAGAAAAATACATGTACCAATAGATGATTCAGTTGTTCAGACAAATGGACAGAATATACTGTATTTAAGGCGTGCCAGAGGGTTTGCCCCTGAACCAATCAAAACAAAATCCCAAGTTAATCAGATTATTGCTTTAGGCGGAAACCAAAAAAATACGTTTTCAGTTGGAAAGAATGATCATATCGTGATGAGTCCTCATATTGGTGATTTAGATAATGAAGAAATGACTTGTTACTTTAAAGAACAACTCCATCATTATAAGATATGGCTTGGCTTGGAAGAAAAGTATATAGCTGTAGATCAGCATCCATTCTATACAACAACGTCTATAGCTGAAAAATCAAATAGTAAGGTAATATCTATACAACATCACCATGCTCATCATGTGTCTTGTATGGAAGATAATGGACTAAAAGAGCCGTGTATAGGAATTATTTTAGATGGTACTGGATATGGATTGGACGGGAACATATGGGGGTTTGAGTTTTTATATGGGAATGCATCATCATTTCAACGTTTGGCTCATCTAGAATATACCCCACTCCCTGGTGGAGAAATAGCAGTCAAGGAACCATGGAGAAATGCAGTTGGGATGTTATTACACTACTGGTCGAAAGAAGGAAAAATCTTAGCAAAAAAATTATTTACTGAAAAGTTTAAAGAGATAGATTTGATAGAACGGATGATTTCCAATAATATCAATACTCCTATGGCTGGAACCTGTGGTAGATTGTTTGATGCTGTTAGTGCAATACTGGGCATCTGTTTAACTTCCACGTATGAAGGCGAAGCAGCCGTCAAGCTAGCTGATTATATGAATGAAAACCAAATACATAACTTAGGAGAAACGTATTCATTTCATCTAGAAACAAACTGTAAGAACCCACCTCAACTTAACCTATCTCCTATGTTATATCAAATCATTCAAGAAAAATTAAACCATCAATCTACCGAAATAATTATTAGAAAGTTCCATAATACGATTGTTCTCTGCTGTCTAAAAATGATTTGTAAACTTGTAGAAATGAAACCGGACTTGAATCGAACTGTTGTGCTATCAGGAGGATCATTTCAAAACATGTATTTAGCTCAAGAGATTCCAAGGTATCTTGAAAAAGAAGGATTCACTGTGTATACACATAAAAAAGTTCCTTGTCACGATGGAGGTCTATCTTTAGGACAAATAGTAATTGCGGCTGATACTGTTATGAAGTCTACATCGGATAGTGAAAGAGGTGCAAACATTTGTGTTTAGGAGTACCTGCGAAGGTAATCAAAGTGGAAGAAAATAGAGCTTTAGTAGATATTATGGGATCTAGGATGTTTGTTGGTACGATTTTTGTTCCAGAGGTACAGGAATGTAACTATGTTTTACTCCATGCCGGACAGGCGATGATTATTGTTGATGAGAAATATGCCGAAGAGAGTATGAAAGAATGGAGGAATGTGTTAAATGCTGAACATGGAACTTTTTTCTGACCGAATATTAGCTCAGCATTCGTTAGAAGCGGTTATAACATTAGCAAAGAGGTTTAAAAAAGAAAAAGGCCGGATTCCAGTGTTGATGGAAGTATGCGGTTCACATACTATGGCATTTGCCAAAACAGGAATCAAAACAAGATTGAAAGATTATGTTCGACTCATAGCGGGACCAGGTTGCCCTGTATGTGTCACGGATCAAAAATCGATTGATTCCATGATTCAATTATCAGAAGAGCCAAATAGGATTATTTGTACTTTTGGTGATATGATGCGTGTACCTGGTTCTAAACACTCCCTGATGAAAGTGAAAACAGAAGGGAAGGATATCCGTGTTATATATTCCCCACTAGAAAGTATCAAAATTGCAGAAGAAAATCCTGATAAAGAAGTTATTTTTTTAGGGATCGGATTCGAGACAACTATCCCTATTCTTGCTCTTGCGATCCATGTTGCAAAGAAGAAAGAGCTAGCTAATTTTACTATTTGGATGACAACAAAATTAGTCGAACCTGTATTAAGAACGCTTCTGGATTCAGGAGAGGTGAAACTTGATGGATTTCTACTACCTGGACATGTATCGGTAGTCTTAGGGAAACGGAGCTATGATTATTTAAAAAAAGAGTATGAAGTTCCGGGGGTAATAACTGGATTTGAATCCGTTCAATTACTGAGTGGTATTTACAAACTATTGCAACTTTTGTTAGAGGATAAAGTAGATATTCTTAACGACTATACATATGTTGTCACTGAACAAGGTAACCAAGTTGCGCAAAACCTAATAGAAGATTATTTTGAGACGCAAGACGAAGAGTGGAGAGGAATGGGAACCATTCAAAAAAGCGGATTAGTTCTCAAAAAGGAATTCGCTAAATTTGATGCAAAAAAGAAATTCAAGGTTTCTATTGGACAGCCTAGAAAGACCAAGTGTCGCTGTGGCGAAATTATTCGAGGGTTAATCACACCAGAAGAGTGTATTTTGTTCAACAAAGCTTGTACGCCATCTAATCCAATCGGTCCATGTATGGTATCAACGGAGGGAACGTGTGCCGCACATTATCAATACATGAGGGAGGAATAGTCATGGGACATAGAATTAGTTTAGCTCACGGAGAAGGTGGAGAATTAACGCATCGACTAATAAAAGATGTATTTGTTAACTCATTTGGAAACATGGAGCAATCAAAATTAGATTCTGCCATTTTTCATCATAACGATTTACAGACGATTGCTGTAACAACAGATAGCTATGTAGTGAAACCAATTTTTTTTCCAGGAGGAAATATAGGAAAATTAGCTATAACAGGAACAGTCAATGATCTAGCTGTAAGTGGAGCAAAACCTCAAATAATAACAGCTGGATTTATTATTGAAGAAGGATTTCTGCTTTCTGATTTAAAAAAAATTGTTCAAAGCATGGCTGCTGAAGCAAACAATGCTGGAGTACAAATCATTGCTGGAGATACAAAGGTAGTCGAGAAAGGAAGTGCAGATGGGTTATTCATTAATACTACCGGATTAGGGATTATTAGAGATAAACATGAATTGAAATTCGATTCTATTCGAGAAAGAGATTCTGTTATCATAAGTGGCACTTTGGGGGACCATGGTATATCTATCCTAAGTGCTCGTCAAGATTTAGGACTGATAACTGAGGTTCAGAGTGATTGTGCATCATTATATCATCTAATTCAAGAGCTAATGGAGAAAATTGATGGAATTCGAATTATGCGAGATCCGACACGTGGAGGGCTGACAACAACACTGATAGAACTTTGTGAAGATGGGAAATTTAATATTTTGCTAGATGAAGCATCGATTCCGATTCGAAAGGATGTTCAAGGTGTATGCGATATCTTAGGTTTTGATCCACTTTATCTAGCAAACGAAGGAAAGGTAATCATAGTTGTTGACTCAACCTCTGAACAAAAAGTACTAGATATAATGAGAAAAAATCCATTGGGAAAGGATGCGTGTGTAATTGGTCATATCACCTCTTGTGATGAGTATTCTGGGAAACTGTTATTAAAAACTTCTGTTGGTTCAACGAGACGTCTTTATCGTTTGACTGAAATGCTCTTACCTAGAATTTGTTGATATTATTTCAAGGATGTATGCATAGGGTGAATATGTGTTAAGGAGGGAATGTAATGCAAAATATTGAAATGGTGAGGCTACAACTAAATCATCTTGTTACTCAAGCACATCATGATATTTATACTCTTTCCACCTTACATAATCGGCATGTACAACAACAAATTCTTCAAAGACTATGGGATACAGTATCGAGTATTCAATTTCTCGGTACACTTTTGGCAGACCAAGCTACAGCCAGAAATCAAAAAACTCCACCTGTCCTTCCATTTCCTCAACCGCCATCCCCTCCAACCAATCAACGTACTTTTACTATTCAGGAATTAAGTAATTACAACGGAAAAAATGGTATGCCTGCTTATGTGGCAGTAAACGGGATTGTCTATAATGTTACCAATAATAGAACATGGGCAGCTGCCACTCATTTTGGGTTAATTGCTGGAAAAGATTATACTAGGGAATTTGCTTCTTGCCATACAGGTCAACAAGCGATTTTGTCTACACTACCAATTGTAGGGAGGTTAGTGTAATGAAACAATATGTTTTACCTCCAGAGCCTTTAACAAATGAAGCGATCGCAAAAAGATTAACAGATGGAGTATTGGAAAATATCAATAATGGTGTCATAAAGAAGCAAAATTTAGTTTATTTAGAGTTAAATGGTTGCTCTGGGAATATTATTTCATTACTAAATGGACAGAATCCGGATTTTGAGTATATGTTAAATTCAATGGTGAACCTTCGTTATAGTAATAGTTTGATGGTTGCTGAGGGGGAACAAGCAATTGAGAAACTGATGAACATCCTTGATGAAGAATATATACTAGCTGTCGAAGGGGCTGTCGCTTTAAAGAATAACGGTTTGTATAATGTGATCGGAAATTGGAAAGGAAAACCACTTACAGGACTTCAAGCTGCAACTATGCTTGGAAAAAAAGCAACACATATTATAGCAGTTGGAGCCTGTGCAACTCACGGAGGAGTATCTGCTGCTAAACCGAATCCATCTGAGTCGGTTGGACTACAAACAGTTTTACCTGACAAGAAGATAATAAAACTTTTTGGTTGTCCTGTGCATCCAGATTGGTTTTTGGGGACATTAGCTCACCTTTTATTATATGGAGAGCCGGAAACAGATAATTTAGATCGACCACTTATGTTCTATAGTATGCTCATTCATGATCGTTGTCCTAGAAGACCATTTTTTGATCGTGGCATTTTTGCTGAAAAATTAGGGGATAAAACTTGTTTATTTAAACTTGGATGCCGTGGTCCAGTGACTAGGATTGATTGTCCAACAAGACAATGGAACGGACATGTGAATTGGCCTATAGGTGATAATACCCCATGCATAGGCTGTGCTATGATTGGTTTTCCAGATGCAATGGCTCCATTTATAAGCTATGACACGACAAGGGTGGAGAAAAATGAGTAAAAGGATTGTTATTAATCCCTTGACACGAATTAGTGGATTTATGGAGATTGATGTAATTGTCGAGCAAAATAATGTAGTGGATGTGAAAACAAAAGGGAATTTATTTCGCGGCTTTGAACAGATGTTAGTTGGTCGAAGTCCGTTTGATGCGGTTTATTTCACACAACGAATATGTGGCATTTGTTCAGCAGCACATTCTATGGCTTCATCGCTAGCTTTGGAAGATGCTTTGAACATCGAACCAATGGAACAAGGAAGGTATTTAAGAGATATTGTTCACTGTTGTGAATTTCTACAAAATCATACTCGTCATTTCTATCAATACACGGTTCCTGATTTTGTGAAGATAGAACAAAATAGTCTTTTGCAATCTGATCATGATGATTTTAGATTACCAAAAGCAATCAATGACAGGATTGCACAACACTATTTTGAATCCCTGACAATAAGTCGGTTAGCCCATCAAATGCTAGCAGTGTTAGGTGGTAAGGCTCCGCATAATCATGGGGTATTTGTTGGCGGGATAACTACTCAAGCAACGGCAGAAAAGGTTACTCATCTCGATTCTATTCTACAAAAAATCATAAAATTTATTGATGAAAAAATGATTCCAGATGTATATGATATTGCTCGCTATTATCCAGATTATTATCGATTAGGTAGCGGTTATGGAAACCTTTTGACATATGGGGCTTTCAACGATTATAAAGAGCTTGGCACATTATATGTTGATCCGCTTGTTTCAACAACTGATGAAACGAAAGAATTTGATGAAAGGAAGATTCAGGAGAGACTAGACTACTCATGGTATAAAGCAAAAGAAACCGTATATAGACCGGAAGAAATAGTTCCAGAACCCGATATGACGAAAGATAAAGCGTACTCTTGGGTGAAAGCGCCAAGATACGATAATCTTCCATTTGAGGTTGGGCCACTAGCGAGATTAATTTTAAGTGGAGAGTATAACAAAGGAATCTCAGCAATGGATCGTACCATTGCAAGAGTTCTAGAGGTGAAAAAAATTACGAACATTATGAAAATATTATTGCAAGAAATTATTCCTGAAATAGATGTACAAAAAAAATATGAGTTACCAGAGATAGCAACTGGTAGGGGATTAGTTGATACAACTAGAGGTGCATTAGGACATTGGTTAAAAATTAAAGATAAAAAAATATCATTCTATCAAATTATCACTCCGTCAACCTGGGACTTTTCCACTAGGGATGACAATGGATATAGAGGTGTTGCAGAAGAAGCTTTAATTGGCACACCAATTGCGAACCCAGAGAAACCTGCTGAGCTTGGAAGAATTCTTCGCTCCTTTGACCCATGTATGTCTTGTGCAACTCATGTATATCAATCAGGAAAACAAGTAAAAACAATTAAGGTGTTTTAAATGGGGAAAATAATAGTATTAGGGATCGGAAACCAATTGATGATGGATGATGGAATTGGAATTTATCTTGTTGAGGAACTTGCTAGGCATAATGATCAACTCAACGTTCATTATTTAATAGGAGAATCTGATATTGATTATTGTCTGAATCAGATTGAAGGAGCTAGTTTTGTTATTATTCTTGATGCTGTGTATTCAGGTCAAAATTTTGGAGAAGTATCTGTTTTTCCTTTGACCGATTTACATGAATATCAAACACTTGATATCTCACCTCATAATCTTCACTTGTTTCATGTACTGTATCACAAAAAAGAGACACTAAAAGGCTATCTCATTGGAGTGGAACCTTATGAAATAAGATTTCATATTGGATTAAGTGATATTTTGACGGCAAAATGGAGTATAATCCTACTAAAAGTAAAAAAGACGATTGAGGAATTAATTGCAAAAGAACAGGTAGAATGATATTGAACTTTTTATATATTTCTTAACAAAAATCCCCCTCATCAACATTGCTTAAGGGGGTTTTTATCACTCTATTTATTTCTTCTCTGTTAGATCAGCTGGGATCTGGATAAGTTGATTATTGCCACCCTGTACAGCTGGTAATTTTCCATCCCATTTCTTGATCCATTCATACTGGACTAGCTTTGGAGTAAGCGAGGACTCCAAGCGACGGTTTGCTTCTGCTTGAGCATCAGCATTGATGATCGATACTTCTTTTTTTCCTTCGGCTTCGATCTTATTATTAATCGCTTCTTGGCGTTTATTTTGTTCTTCCCGTTTTAGAAACTCTTGCCGGTTTTGAGCATCTGCAATCGATTGGATAGATTTTAATGTATTGGCATCTGGTCGTACATCCGACATTGCAAAATTTTCTAAGATGATCCCGTCTTTTGCTAGTGTGCTGTGAAGCTTTTCGAAAATCTTTTTCGTTACTTCAGAGCGATGTTCTGTATACACACCCAAAACAGAGTAACTAGTAGTCACTTCTTGCATCACCGTTTTGATCTGTGTTTTCAAATAAGTATCTTCGATTTGATCGTGGCTTTGTCGACGAAACTTGGTAAAAATATGAGGAAGTTTATTGGCTTCCATATGATAGGAATATACCACATCCACGTTAACAGACTTTCCATCTGCGGTATTTACATCAAAGGAATGATTACTTTCTGCGGTTTTTGTCATATATACCGTTTCGGTAGAGACCGGATATTGATAAACTTTATTAAACGGGCTAGGTGCATGAATATTTAGTCCTTGATCAAGAACCTCTTTTTTTAGTCCACCATTTAAGCTAAAGACTACCCCTTTATAACCGGGTTCGACTATCGTAGTAGATAAGACACACAAGAGAACCAAAACAACTCCTACTATAATCCAGATGCCCCTCCCTGCTGGAAGAGAAAGTCGATACTTTGTCAGTCGTGATTGGTTCAATCACAACCCCTCCGCTCCTAAAAAGATGAGTACTCTTTCATTTTACAAAGAATAGGTTAGCGAAATCTAGTTCGTTAACTGAAAATTAGCGTAACTGTAATATTTTCTGCCAGTACAATACATAATCACCTGGTAAAAGGTTTCGCTTCTGTGCTAATAGTTCTTCGCGTTGTTCCTTTGTTAATACACCGCCCTGTAAGAAGATTGCTTGTTTGAGATTGACCATAAGTTGACGATACATGGTAAAAAAGAAAACTTGTTCTTCCCAATCCCTTACTAGGCTTTTTTCTTGTTGATAGCCTTCAGCAAACGAGCTTAAAAACATTTTTACAAAATCAGGCTGCTCGTGTTGTTCGACCAATTTTAGAGAGTGAAACAGGGCAGTTCCAATGTCATAGGTAAAGTAATGATGTTTACAGTGATTTAGATTAAATAATAGTAAGTCTCCGGCAGAGGTTATAAAAAAGTTCTCATGATGAAAGCTATTATGAATTATTCCATAGCTCTCCTCGGTTTTCTCAAAATGCGGAACCTTATTAATGCATTTTACCCAAACTTCAACGATTGCTGGGTCAATAAAAGAAAAGTCGCGATAGAAGACCTCGCCTTCATTCCACTCTTCGAAGATAAGGTCTGTATTTGCTTTTTGGAACTTTGGAGTAAGCGAATGGAGTTTGCCCATGGTTTGTCCCCATTTTTTAAAAAAGTTAGGGTTCCAATATGTTTCTATATGTTCATGTAATAGTTTCCCTTCTGACTTAGGAAACGAAATAACACAGCAAGGAACGGGCAGTCGGTTAATTACTTCAATGGTGCTACCGCGTTTCGATAACATGGGGGTAGGGACTTGTAGTCCATTTTTACGTAAGAAGGCAATCCATTGTAATTCGCTATAGACTAGATTTCGATCCTTTGTTGCAAATGGGATTAGTTTGAGGATGGATGCTTCACCGTTTCGTTCATATTCATATACATTTTGATGTAATCCACCTAAAAGAGAGATCGATGCAGGATCTCCTTGAAATCGAAGAACGGCTTCTTCTAAAATTTCGGTTTTCCACATAGCCAAAACTCCTAACTATCTTAGGATGAAGTAAATTTAAATGAGAGCTCTTTTTTTAGGGAAACAAAATATGGTAATGGAGGATTGTCCTGTTACGCTTATTGGTTTAAAACTGACTATTTCTAAATGGAATGGAATTCGAGTAAGTTCCAATTCTTCTTACACTCTGAGCCTATTATACACAAGGAAAGAGAGGAGAATAAAATTGCAAAGGTTTTGAGGGATATCAAATTAAAAAAAATAGATCTCTATTGCTAAAGGAAATAATTACATGCTAATTGTTCGGTAGTGAAAATAGTTGATAAATGCTTTATAGCATTGATATGCTTTGGAAAAGTAATATGTTGCAAAAGATTGAATAGCTAGGATTTTTTCATCTAAATATAGAATTTAATTAATAGGAAAATAAAAATCTGTAGACCGTTTATCTACACGATTAGGAAGGAGCTTTCAGATCGTAGTCCAAATGTTACTTTACGACTTGTGTTTCTGGTAAATCGCCGATTAGGGTGGAGGTTTTCACATTGGGAAAAGTTCTATATATCGTAGCCAATCCAAAAGGAATGGATGAATCTTACAGTCAGCGTGTAGGAAGAGCCTTTTTAAAATCGTACCAATGGTATAGACCATCAGATGAAATTGTCATGTTGGACTTATACAATATGGATATTCCTTATATTGATCAAAAAGTATTTGGAGCCTGGGATAAGCTTGTAAAAAATCAATTATTAACAGAAGAAGAGATGGACCTAGTAGATTATATTGATGATATGATTGAAGAGTTTGTTGCTGCTGAACGTTACATTATCGTTTGCCCAATGTGGAACAGTCTATTTCCAGCAAAATTAAAAGCTTATTTGGATATTGTTTGCTTTGCTGGAAGAAAGTATCAGAATCATGAAAACGGGATGATTGATATCCTGAATGGTAAAAAGACGTTATTTATTCAAGCGCGTGGTGGAGAATACAAAACCCCTGAAATGCGGGTACTAGATTTTGCTACCCCATTCATGAAAACGATCTTTCATTCACTTGGTTTGACCGATTTTCGAGCTATTCATGTAGAAGGAATGCTACAAAAGCCTCATATGGCAAAGGCGATTGAACGAGCAGCAATCTATCAAGCAAGAGAATATGCAGCGTGGTTTGCTGGAAATAGAGTAAGTCAAACCTAATATCATATTAGTTTCCTAAGTTATTGTATTGACCTTCATAAGACCCATTGCTATATTGGACTTCATAGAATGTGTACTAAAACAACAGGGTAATATATAAGAAACGAAATAAAGGGCTGGGTTTGCTCGGATTTTTTATACCCATAGCCCTTTTCCTGTTGGCGATACATAGAAAGTAGAGGGATTCCTTTGGACAAACCATTAGAGAAAGTGGTTGTATTAGACTTTGGTGGTCAATACAATCAATTAATTGCACGTCGTATCCGTGATTTAGGTGTGTTTAGTGAGCTGTTGCCAAACTCGACTACTGCTGAAAAATTAAAAGAGATGGCACCAAAAGGGATTGTGTTTTCCGGTGGCCCAAATAGTGTCTACGAAGATGGAGCTCCAAAATGCGATCCAGCTATTTTTGATTTGGGGATTCCAATTCTAGGAATTTGTTATGGAATGCAGATGATTACTCACCATTTTGGTGGGAAAGTGGAGCGGGCATCAAAGCGTGAATATGGTCGTGCTGAGTTAGATGTTGTGAGCGATTCTCCATTATATACAGGTTTAGATCGGAAACAAACTGTTTGGATGAGCCATAGCGATGTTCTTGTTGCACCTCCAGAAGGATTCCAAGTAGATGGTATCACCGAATCAGCTCCAATTGCCGCAATGAGCGACACAAAGCGTCAAATCTATGCAGTACAGTTCCATTTGGAAGTACAACATTCTCTACAAGGAAACGAAATGTTACGCAATTTTCTCTTTGATGTGTGTAAGTGTGAAGGGAATTGGTCTATGGAAACCTTCATTGAAGACGCAGTCAGAGAGATCCAAGAGCGTGTAGGTGACAAACGTGTTCTATGTGCACTTAGTGGTGGAGTAGATTCATCTGTTGTAGCTGCCATTATTCACAAAGCGATTGGTGATCAATTAACTTGTATGTTTGTAGATCATGGTCTTCTTCGTAAAGGCGAAGCAGAAGGCGTAGAAAAAACGTTTGGCGAGCATTTCCACATGAACTTTGTGAAGATAGATGCTAAAGAACGGTTCTTATCCAAACTGGCTGGAGTAACAGATCCAGAGGAAAAACGAAAAATTATTGGAAACGAATTTATCCGGGTATTTGAAGAAGAGTCTGCGAATATTGGTGAACATGATTTCCTCGGACAAGGGACACTGTATACCGATATTGTAGAATCAGGTACGGATACAGCTCATACCATCAAATCGCATCACAATGTGGGTGGCTTGCCTGAAGATATGAAGATGCAATTGATTGAACCGCTAAACACCCTTTTCAAAGATGAAGTTCGAAAAGTAGGAGAAGAGTTAGGGTTACCAGCAGAAATTGTATGGCGTCAACCTTTCCCAGGCCCAGGTCTTGGAATTCGGGTAATTGGAGAAGTAACGGAAGAGAAACTTCAAATTGTACGGGAATCGGATGCTATTTTACGTGAAGAAATTGCGAAAGCTGGTCTAGATCGCGAAATCTGGCAATACTTCACTGCTCTACCCGACTTTAAAAGTGTTGGAGTAATGGGTGACGTACGTACTTATGCATACACAGTAGGCATTCGTGCAGTAACTTCTATCGACGGAATGACTGCAGATTGGGCTCGAATCCCATATGATATATTAGAAAAGATTTCTGTTCGAATTGTAAACGAGGTGGACAATGTTAACCGTGTTGTCTACGATGTAACCTCTAAACCACCATCTACTATTGAATGGGAATAATTTTTGATAAAAAGCACTGTTTCGCAGGAATTCCTGATCGAACAGTGCTTTTTTGGTATGTTTTTCTGTTTTTTTCGCAAGATAGGTATAGGAGGAATTGGTTTATGTTCAAACTTCTATGCTTAATGACTTTGATCTTTCAAATGGTGCAAACGGATCCTGTAAGTTATTCCAATGAAACAGCAATACAGAAATTGCTTGATAAGCAAAGTGCCTATCTTATTCAAAAAGACTTATCTGGATATTTACGTACCATCCATTCTGATGATGGTGCTTATTATTATGAGCAATTACGATGGTTACAGGATGTAGATCAATATATAGACCCTGCATCGTTTCAACAAAAAGTAGTTTCATTAAAGAAGCAGAACAATATACAAGTAGCAGAGATTGAACAAATCTACTCTATTAAGAAGAAAAGATATACTGCCAAGAAAGAGATTCGTATTAATCAAAGCCAACATGGATGGTCGATAGAAGAACACTTTCCTTATTTTCTAGAAAAAGAATCGATCAAAGTTTATTATATGAATCCCAATCACCATGAGAAAGCGACCTCAAGCTTGAAAATTGCTCAACTAACCGCAAAGCAGTTTCAGCAGAAATATAATTGGAGACCAAAACAAACAATTGTGAAGCTCTATGATCGACCGGAAGTATTTCGTACTTCTGTCAAATTTACTCTTCCACAATGGGCTGCTGGTTGGCATGAGCATAAAGAGTCCATTAAATTGATTGGTAGTTATGACCCAAAATTTTTACAGAATGCAATTGCTCATGAAATGACTCATCAAATGGTTAGTGATCTTACTGGCGACAATGCATCTTATTGGTTGCAAGAAGGTGCAGCAATGACCTACGAAACTGAGCTAAGTCAAACAAAACAAACTATGGACTTACCTCGAGAACTTCGATTTAAAGTGACAGAGCTTGGAGAAAAGGATCTAGAGTCATTGCCAGACCAAGAAGCTTGGCGATATTATTTGAGTTCAAAAGTACTCTTCGAATTCCTACTGGATCAATATGGACAGTCCAAAATGGAAAAACTTTTGATAGAACTTGCAAAGTCTCCAGAACGCGATGGAGATAGTCGATCGAAAAGAGTAGAGAATCATATTGTTACGTTAAATGCGATTAAGAAAGTATATGGTATGTCGGAAAAGGATTTGAATGAAGGGTATTTGTTGTATCACGGTCAGTAAACTTAAGCAAAGAAAATATTATTTTTTGTTGACATACAAAAATGAGCGTGATAATATACTATTTGTCGCCGCGACATGGTGACACAAACAAAAAAGCAATGATGTTCTTTGAAAACGAAAGAGTGAGATGTATCACATTTAGCCAGATGATTTACTATTGAGCTTTCAAACTCAACTTTATCGGAGAGTTTGATCCTGGCTCAGGACGAACGCTGGCGGCGTGCCTAATACATGCAAGTCGAGCGGGGTTCCTTCGGGAACCTAGCGGCGAACGGGTGAGTAACACGTGGGCAACCTGCCCTCAAGCCTGGGATAACTCCGGGAAACCGGTGCTAATACCAGATAATCATTGCTCTTGCATGAGAGCAATGTAAAAGTTTTTCGCTTGAGGATGGGCCCGCGGTGCATTAGCTTGTTGGTGGGGTAATGGCCTACCAAGGCGACGATGCATAGCCGACCTGAGAGGGTGACCGGCCACACTGGGACTGAGACACGGCCCAGACTCCTACGGGAGGCAGCAGTAGGGAATTTTCCGCAATGGGCGAAAGCCTGACGGAGCAACGCCGCGTGAGTGATGACGGCCTTCGGGTTGTAAAACTCTGTTCTTAGGGAAGAAGTTCTGACGGTACCTAAGGAGAAAGCCCCGGCTAACTACGTGCCAGCAGCCGCGGTAATACGTAGGGGGCAAGCGTTGTCCGGAATTATTGGGCGTAAAGCGCGCGCAGGCGGCGCTTTAAGTTGGGGGTTAAAGGCAATGGCTCAACCATTGTTCGCCTCCAAAACTGGAGCGCTTGAGTGCAGCAGAGGAAAGTGGAATTCCCGGTGTAGCGGTGGAATGCGTAGAGATCGGGAGGAACACCAGTGGCGAAGGCGACTTTCTGGGCTGTAACTGACGCTGAGGCGCGAAAGCGTGGGGAGCAAACAGGATTAGATACCCTGGTAGTCCACGCCGTAAACGATGAGTGCTAGGTGTTGGGGGCTTTCCCGCCCTCAGTGCCGCAGCTAACGCATTAAGCACTCCGCCTGGGGAGTACGGCCGCAAGGCTGAAACTCAAAGGAATTGACGGGGGCCCGCACAAGCGGTGGAGCATGTGGTTTAATTCGAAGCAACGCGAAGAACCTTACCAAGGCTTGACATCCCGTTGACCGGGGTAGAGATACCCCTTCCCTTCGGGGCAACGGTGACAGGTGGTGCATGGTTGTCGTCAGCTCGTGTCGTGAGATGTTGGGTTCAGTCCCGCAACGAGCGCAACCCTTATCGTTAGTTGCCAGCATTTAGTTGGGCACTCTAACGAGACAGCCGGTGAAAGCCGGAGGAAGGTGGGGATGACGTCAAATCATCATGCCCCTTATGTCTTGGGCTACACACGTGCTACAATGGCCAGTACAAAGGGTTGCGAACCCGCGAGGGGGAGCTAATCTCATAAAGCTGGTCTCAGTTCGGATCGTAGGCTGCAACTCGCCTACGTGAAGCTGGAATCGCTAGTAATCGCGGATCAGCATGCCGCGGTGAATCCGTTCCCGGGCCTTGTACACACCGCCCGTCACACCACGAGAGTTTGTCACACCCGAAGTCGGTGAGAGAACCTTACGGACTCAGCCGCCGAAGGTGGGGCAGATGATTGGGGTGAAGTCGTAACAAGGTATCCCTACCGGAAGGTGGGGATGGATCACCTCCTTTCTATGGAGTATCTTTCATGATACAAATTCGAATGTCTTACCCGGCTATGTTACTCTCACCTTTCGTTTTCAGAGAATATGACTTTTTACCCTTTGCTATTTAGCAAAGGGTTTTTTGTATTTCAAGGAGTTATTGACAACATTAGGATAGAACATTAGCATATATCAGGACTAAACTGAGAAAGTTGGAAAAAAATGATAACGGAAAAGAAACAGATTACTCCTCAATTTGATCCATGGGATGTATGGGATACTAGAAAAGAAAAAGGGAGATATGAACTAACAAGTGTAGAGTTTACAGTAACTCAGCTCTGTAATTTGCGATGTGAACATTGTGCAGTAGGAGAAATGTTACAAGATCGAGAAGAGGCACCATTATCAATTGATCTTTTGTTGCAACGTTTAGATGAGATAGAGACTCTCCAAACTATTAGCATCACAGGTGGAGAACCAATCGTGAATCCTAAGATCGTACGAGATGTTATAAAGCCTCTTCTTCGTTACTGTCGAGACAGAGGGATCTATACGCAATTAAATTCGAATCTAACTCTTCCGCTTTCACGTTATGAAGATTGGATTGAAGACCTTGATGTCTTACATATTTCTTATAATTATCGTAATGAAGAAGACTTTCATCGAATTGTGTTTGGTAGAGCAAAAGGGGAAGTCTCCTTACCTACTGCAGAGAAGCTCTATCAGCAAATGCTCGACAATGCAAAATCAATGACTAAAAATGGAGTATTTGTTTCGGCAGAGTCTCTACTAAGCCCTTTTACTGCACCAAATATTGGACAGATGCACAGAACAATAGCCAATATGGGTTGTCAACGACATGAAGTACATCCTTTATACACTAGTGATTTTGCCAATGGAATGGAAGTTCTTTCATTAGCACAATACCGAGATACGATTTACCGATTATTGCAAAATAGGGACCCGGAAGTTTGGATTCTACTAGGTACATTACCTTTTTATCCATGTAGTCATCATCCAGCGGATCGAGATCTATGGCTTCAACTGCATCAAGAACCCAACTTAACGGTTCGTCAAGATCCAGACGGGCGTAATCGGCTAAACGTCAATATTTTTACTGGTGAAGTGATCGTGACGGATTTTGGAGATGTTCCTCCGCTTGGTAATATACAGATGAATACACTTCCTGATATTTTTGAAAAGTGGTTACAGCATCCTGTAGCGAAAGCGACCCATTGTTATTGTGAAACAGCGAGGTGTACTGGTCCTAATATATTAGTTGCTAACACATATTACGCTGATTGGGAATTTTCAGAGCGTAGTGCAGCGGTTTCAGTGAATAGCAGATAAGAAAAGCCTATGATACGGAGTAATAACTTAACATGAGAAGGTAAGAATTATGGATTTGATTTATCTGTAGTTGTTCAGTTTACAATTAAAAAGATAAAAGCGATACAATAGCAGCTGTAATCTTTTACACGGGAACGTTCTATTCTAGGAGGAGATTATATGACAGCAAGACCGATTTTTTTTCAACCTGTTTTCAAAGAGCGAATTTGGGGTGGTCGAAAACTAGCGACCGATTTTGGGTTTTCATTACCAGACGGTTCCATTGGAGAGTGTTGGGGAATCTCTGCTCATCCAGAGGGAGAAAGTTTAGTAAAGGATGGAGAGTTTGCAGGAAAAACGCTCAGTGAGTTATGGAGCAATCATGCATATCTGTTTGGCTCCAAAAGAGAAGGTTGGTTTCCTTTACTAATTAAGATTTTGGATGCACAAACAGATCTATCAGTACAAGTACATCCTGATGATCGGAAAGCGCAGGAACTTGAAAATCAACCATTTGGGAAAACAGAATGTTGGTATATAGTGGATTGCGAACCAGATTCACAAATTATTTTAGGGCACCATGCCCAAACCAGAGAAGAGCTAGAGAGTATGATTGCAGAGGGGGAATGGGATCACTTACTAAAACAAAAATCAGTTCAACCAGGTGATTTCATCTATGTTCCGAGTGGTACTATTCATGCGATCAAAGAAGGTATTGTGATTTTGGAAACACAACAAACATCTGATATTACATATCGTGTATATGATTACGATCGTACAGATGATACTGGAGCAAAGCGAGAACTCCATCTAGAGAAATCAATTGAAGTTACCACTGTTCCAGATCAACCAGTAGATCTTACGCCGAATATAGTAGAAGAAAAAGGACTTTATCGCAAACATTGGGATATGGCACCGTTTTTTGGTGTGGAAGAGTGGATAATAGATGGCGAAACAAAAGAAATTAGTTCAGGTCATACCTACTCTCTTTGTTCTGTATTGGAAGGGGAAGGATCCATCCTTTTAGGAGAGGAAAGTATATCATTCCGTAAAGGAGATTTCTTTTTATTACCCCATGGGTTAGATCGTTTTCGATTAACTGGTTCTGCAAAATGGATCATTTCGTACACTGGATAAATTAGAAGGGGAACAGTGCTTTCATAAAGAGAGCACTGTTTTTTGTAAGTCTTGTTCGTTATATTCTAGGTAATAATATTTTGCATTAAAAGAGTATATTTTTTCACAAAAAAGACTTGCGTATCTGGATGAAACAGTGTATAGTTATTTCTCGTGAGGGACATCCAAACGATATTTCATCACAAGGGCCTATAGCTCAGTTGGTTAGAGCGCACGCCTGATAAGCGTGAGGTCGGCTGTTCGAGTCAGCCTAGGCCCACCACATTATATATGGGGCTATAGCTCAGCTGGGAGAGCGCCTGCCTTGCAAGCAGGAGGTCAGCGGTTCGATCCCGCTTAGCTCCATTTCATATAAAATATCACAAAGACCTTTGTCTATGAGACAGAGGTCTTTTTCTATATATTTAGAAACGAGAGGATTGGATTCTTTATACTTGCGATGAGTTCCTCATATTTTGTAAGTGATAATTTTGAACTATTATATTCTAGAGATAAATGGATGGTGATAGAATCAAGAAAAATCGGGAAGTTCAAGTCCATGGATAGAGATCTATTATTCTTTTAAAAAAAGGTTGCAATTGATTTTCATGCATGTTATATTATTTCTTGTCGCCGCGAGCGACATGNCACTGCCAAGAAAAGCCTCTAGGAGAGTCTTGGTGCCCGTACCGCAAACCGACACAGGTAGGCGAGGAGAGAATCCTCAGGTGCTCGGGAGAACTCTCGTTAAGGAACTCGGCAAAATGACCCCGTAACTTCGGGAGAAGGGGTGCCCCCTTGTGGGGGCCGCAGTGAAGAGGTCCAGGCGACTGTTTAGCAAAAACACAGGTCTCTGCGAAGCCGTAAGGCGAAGTATAGGGGCTGACGCCTGCCCGGTGCTGGAAGGTTAAGGGGATGTGTTAGCTTAAAGCGAAGCATTGAACTGAAGCCCCAGTAAACGGCGGCCGTAACTATAACGGTCCTAAGGTAGCGAAATTCCTTGTCGGGTAAGTTCCGACCCGCACGAAAGGCGTAACGATCTGGACGCTGTCTCAACGAGAGACCCGGTGAAATTGTACTGCCAGTGAAGATGCTGGCTACCCGCGACAAGACGGAAAGACCCCGTGGAGCTTTACTGCAGCTTGATATTGATCTCGGGTACGACTTGTACAGGATAGGTGGGAGTCGATGATTTGGGGACGCCAGTCTCCAAGGAGACGTCGGTGGGATACCACTCTGGTCGTATCGGAGTTCTAACTCAGAACCGTCATCCGGTTCGAGGACCGTGTCAGGCAGGCAGTTTGACTGGGGCGGTCGCCTCCTAAAATGTAACGGAGGCGCTCCAAGGTTCCCTCAGCGCGGTCGGAAATCGCGCCTATAGAGTGCAAAGGCATAAGGGAGCTTGACTGCGAGACCTACAAGTCGAGCAGGGACGAAAGTCGGACTTAGTGATCCGGTGGTTCCTTGTGGAAGGGCCATCGCTCAACGGATAAAAGCTACCCCGGGGATAACAGGCTTATCTCCCCCAAGAGTCCACATCGACGGGGAGGTTTGGCACCTCGATGTCGGCTCATCGCATCCTGGGGCTGTATTCGGTCCCAAGGGTTGGGCTGTTCGCCCATTAAAGCGGTACGCGAGCTGGGTTCAGAACGTCGTGAGACAGTTCGGTCCCTATCTGTCGCGGGCGTAGGAAATTTGAGAGGAGCTGTCCCTAGTACGAGAGGACCGGGATGGACATACCCCTGGTGTACCAGTTGTCTCGCCAGAGGCACCGCTGGGTAGCCAAGTATGGACGGGATAAGCGCTGAAAGCATCTAAGCGCGAAGCCCCCCTCAAGATGAGATTTCCCATTCCTTCGTGGAAGTAAGACCCCTTGTAGATGACGAGGTAGATCGGTCTGAGGTGGAAGCATGGTAACATGTGTAGCTGACAGATACGAATCGGTCGAGGGCTTTTCCTCACATGTCTTACTTTTCGATTTGCAACATACTTGGCCTTCTGTTCTAATTTTCAGGGTGTGACATATTTTATTTCATATGTCTTGACACTGACTGTCTGGTGATAATGGCGGAGGGGTCCCACTCGTTCCCATCCCGAACACGATCGTTAAGCCCTCCAGCGCCGATGGTACTTGGACCGCAGGGTCCTGGGAGAGTAGGTCATTGCCAGGCAAACCAAAAACCACTTAGTTGCTACTTCGGTAGTCTAAGTGGTTTTTGGTTGTGATGATGGTGAAATATTATAGTAATAACTTTTTGAGATTCCCCATGCTTTCAAGCAGGGGATTCATGGGTAGTTAGTTTGTACAACTCCTAAATCCAGGGTGTCTTATATACATTCCATACAGCTAGATATGTACCTAGTTAGAGGAAAGCTATTACCAATTGACTAGTTCATTTTTACACATTAAGAAAATTTTTTATCACCGCACCCTTATTACATTTTCAAAAATCAACCATTACAAATAGATAAGCATAGCCTATATTCAGATTATGTAGCATCCTTATTTTAAGAATGCGTAACAATGTCGTCTTTCATTCCACGATTGAAACAATTAGGTTTTAACGGACAAATTTTCTGTAAAGAACTGTTTATGATGCTTGTTAAGTGCAATGGAGACTGAAAATATAATATAAGGTTAGCATTTTAAATCTCTTCTATTTTCTTCACTTAAAAGATCTGGCAAAAAATAATATAAAAATCTATTGACTCTAACAATTAATCGTGATATATTATTTCTTGTCGCTGCGACAAGGCGGCATAAACAAAAAAAGCAATGATGTTCTTTGAAAACGAAAGAGTGAGATGTATCACATTTAGCCAGATGATTTACTATTGAGCTTTCAAACTCAACTTTATCGGAGAGTTTGATCCTGGCTCAGGACGAACGCTGGCGGCGTGCCTAATACATGCAAGTCGAGCGGGGTTCCTTCGGGAACCTAGCGGCGAACGGGTGAGTAACACGTGGGCAACCTGCCCTCAAGCCTGGGATAACTCCGGGAAACCGGTGCTAATACCAGATAATCATTGCTCTTGCATGAGAGCAATGTAAAAGTTTTTCGCTTGAGGATGGGCCCGCGGTGCATTAGCTTGTTGGTGGGGTAATGGCCTACCAAGGCGACGATGCATAGCCGACCTGAGAGGGTGACCGGCCACACTGGGACTGAGACACGGCCCAGACTCCTACGGGAGGCAGCAGTAGGGAATTTTCCGCAATGGGCGAAAGCCTGACGGAGCAACGCCGCGTGAGTGATGACGGCCTTCGGGTTGTAAAACTCTGTTCTTAGGGAAGAAGTTCTGACGGTACCTAAGGAGAAAGCCCCGGCTAACTACGTGCCAGCAGCCGCGGTAATACGTAGGGGGCAAGCGTTGTCCGGAATTATTGGGCGTAAAGCGCGCGCAGGCGGCGCTTTAAGTTGGGGGTTAAAGGCAATGGCTCAACCATTGTTCGCCTCCAAAACTGGAGCGCTTGAGTGCAGCAGAGGAAAGTGGAATTCCCGGTGTAGCGGTGGAATGCGTAGAGATCGGGAGGAACACCAGTGGCGAAGGCGACTTTCTGGGCTGTAACTGACGCTGAGGCGCGAAAGCGTGGGGAGCAAACAGGATTAGATACCCTGGTAGTCCACGCCGTAAACGATGAGTGCTAGGTGTTGGGGGCTTTCCCGCCCTCAGTGCCGCAGCTAACGCATTAAGCACTCCGCCTGGGGAGTACGGCCGCAAGGCTGAAACTCAAAGGAATTGACGGGGGCCCGCACAAGCGGTGGAGCATGTGGTTTAATTCGAAGCAACGCGAAGAACCTTACCAAGGCTTGACATCCCGTTGACCGGGGTAGAGATACCCCTTCCCTTCGGGGCAACGGTGACAGGTGGTGCATGGTTGTCGTCAGCTCGTGTCGTGAGATGTTGGGTTCAGTCCCGCAACGAGCGCAACCCTTATCGTTAGTTGCCAGCATTTAGTTGGGCACTCTAACGAGACAGCCGGTGAAAGCCGGAGGAAGGTGGGGATGACGTCAAATCATCATGCCCCTTATGTCTTGGGCTACACACGTGCTACAATGGCCAGTACAAAGGGTTGCGAACCCGCGAGGGGGAGCTAATCTCATAAAGCTGGTCTCAGTTCGGATCGTAGGCTGCAACTCGCCTACGTGAAGCTGGAATCGCTAGTAATCGCGGATCAGCATGCCGCGGTGAATCCGTTCCCGGGCCTTGTACACACCGCCCGTCACACCACGAGAGTTTGTCACACCCGAAGTCGGTGAGAGAACCTTACGGACTCAGCCGCCGAAGGTGGGGCAGATGATTGGGGTGAAGTCGTAACAAGGTATCCCTACCGGAAGGTGGGGATGGATCACCTCCTTTCTATGGAGTATCTTCATGATACAAATTCGAATGTTTTACTCGGCTATGTTACTCTCACCTTTCGTTTTCAGAGAATATGACTTTTACCCTTTGCTATATAGCAAAGGGTTTTTTTGTTGCTTTTTAGTATTTTTAGGCCTCTTTCCCCCGCGTATAACCTAAGAAAGTCAGCTATCAACTATTTTTATAAGATAAGGCGAACCAAAAATCTAAAAAAGTATATATTGCAGTAATTAAGTAATTAACGCCGAAATTGTTGAGAGCCTTTTATAAGCTAATCCTCGAAAAACAACTTAGAACACCTAACTTTCCAAATCTCCCGAACAAGAAAGAAGGAGGAGGTACTGTGCAGGAAAATTCCTCAAAACCAAATCTTCAAAAACTATCAAAAGAACTCTCTCAAAAACTATCAGAAAAGCTAGAGGGTAAACTAAAAAAATCATTTGCAGAAGGAATTAAAAACTCAAAATTACCGGAATCCCTAGTACAAAACTTGGTTCCTGCACTTGATTTTCTAGAAAAAATCCAACCTGGTACAAAACAAGAAATGGTCAAGATAATTGATCAAAGTTTAAGAAAAGAACGTAGAAACTAACGAAAAGTTAACTTTCTGAAAGGAGGCTGAGAAGAGATGTGCCCCTATTGTAGATATAGACTATTTAGAAGAAAAATGAGAAGACGTCGACGCAGAGCTTTAAGGCTAAGATCGAAAGGTACTACTGCTGCTGTTAATAACTCTGCTACGGTTGGCTCAGTCAGTGGCTTAATTAATATTATTGTCCAAGTGCCAGTTAACCTTGGGGATGCAAACGCGTTTGATCGTATAGATGGTAGCGCAACAGCTAATAACATTCTCTAATATTCATCTCTTTGAAAGGAGGTGAGATAGAATGAGCAAGCAACTTACTTCAGAGCAAGCTCAATTGCTGACCAAACTCTTAGAAGAGTTGAATAAGAACTCTGGTGGGGAAAAAACTGTTCAAGCAGCAAATGTTCCTATCGGAAATGCTCCGACTGTTGGAGCGCAACAACTTATACCTGATTTGATCAGCGGTCTCAATACACTTCCACTTTTGCTGACTAACTTAGTTACTCTTCCACTCAGCGGAATCAGTACTGTACTAGTGGGTCAACTGTTACCTGGGCTTACTAGTCTATTATCTAGTCTAGGTGGCGTGTTAGGCGTTAGCAGTCTAACAGGTCAAATACCTCCTGGTCTAGTCAATATAATTAAAGAACAAGTACCAGTTGGCTCTCCTGCTGCTCCTCAATCAACTAAGCAGTAAAAAAATAATGGAAAGGATGATAATATATGTCATGCTTTAGAAAAAGAAAGAAAAAATGCTGTAATATCATCGTTGTTCCAAGGAGAAGAAGACGTGTTCTTCGTACGGATGATGGTGCTAGAGCGATTGTAAACAACATTGCTAGAGCTGGTTCTTTCAGTGGGTTAATCCCAATCAACGTTCAAATTCCAATTAACCTTGGAGATGCTAATGCATTCAACAGAATTAATGGAAGTGCGTCTGCTAACAACATCTTATAATATAGAGCCCTTAGGCGAATAGTTAAATCATTGTATGCAACAATAGTCTAGATAGTGTTAAAAACTCCTTGCGAATATAGCAAGGAGTTTTTTTAGTGGATTGCTAAAAAATACTTGTAATTTGATAGGTAGNTGCGAAGCCGTAAGGCGAAGTATAGGGGCTGACGCCTGCCCGGTGCTGGAAGGTTAAGGGGATGTGTTAGCTTAAAGCGAAGCATTGAACTGAAGCCCCAGTAAACGGCGGCCGTAACTATAACGGTCCTAAGGTAGCGAAATTCCTTGTCGGGTAAGTTCCGACCCGCACGAAAGGCGTAACGATCTGGACGCTGTCTCAACGAGAGACCCGGTGAAATTGTACTGCCAGTGAAGATGCTGGCTACCCGCGACAAGACGGAAAGACCCCGTGGAGCTTTACTGCAGCTTGATATTGATCTCGGGTACGACTTGTACAGGATAGGTGGGAGTCGATGATTTGGGGACGCCAGTCTCCAAGGAGACGTCGGTGGGATACCACTCTGGTCGTATCGGAGTTCTAACTCAGAACCGTCATCCGGTTCGAGGACCGTGTCAGGCAGGCAGTTTGACTGGGGCGGTCGCCTCCTAAAATGTAACGGAGGCGCTCCAAGGTTCCCTCAGCGCGGTCGGAAATCGCGCCTATAGAGTGCAAAGGCATAAGGGAGCTTGACTGCGAGACCTACAAGTCGAGCAGGGACGAAAGTCGGACTTAGTGATCCGGTGGTTCCTTGTGGAAGGGCCATCGCTCAACGGATAAAAGCTACCCCGGGGATAACAGGCTTATCTCCCCCAAGAGTCCACATCGACGGGGAGGTTTGGCACCTCGATGTCGGCTCATCGCATCCTGGGGCTGTATTCGGTCCCAAGGGTTGGGCTGTTCGCCCATTAAAGCGGTACGCGAGCTGGGTTCAGAACGTCGTGAGACAGTTCGGTCCCTATCTGTCGCGGGCGTAGGAAATTTGAGAGGAGCTGTCCCTAGTACGAGAGGACCGGGATGGACATACCCCTGGTGTACCAGTTGTCTCGCCAGAGGCACCGCTGGGTAGCCAAGTATGGACGGGATAAGCGCTGAAAGCATCTAAGCGCGAAGCCCCCCTCAAGATGAGATTTCCCATTCCTTCGTGGAAGTAAGACCCCTTGTAGATGACGAGGTAGATCGGTCTGAGGTGGAAGCATGGTAACATGTGTAGCTGACAGATACGAATCGGTCGAGGGCTTTTCCTCACATGTCTTACTTTTCAATTTGCAACACACTTGGCCTTCTGTTCTAATTTTCAGGGTGTGACATATTTCATATGTCTCAACACTGACTGTCTGGTGATAATGGCGGAGGGGTCCCACTCGTTCCCATCCCGAACACGATCGTTAAGCCCTCCAGCGCCGATGGTACTTGGACCGCAGGGTCCTGGGAGAGTAGGTCATTGCCAGGCAAACCAAAAACCACTTAGTTGCTACTTCGGTAGTCTAAGTGGTTTTTTTTGTTGTGACAATAATTATAACCAATATTATTTTCCATCTCGTACTCTATATGACTCAAAGGTCTTAGTAATTGAGAATAGTACACAACCAAGATTAAGCTTGTTTATTGCCAAATTAAATTACGAAAATAAAATTAATTTTTCTCTACCTTCATTCCATTCTCGATCCATTTCGCTCTTTAGTATGAGATGGATTCTTTTCAAGATATCACATGCAGAATTTAAGTTTGCTTTGTACTAAAGATTGGGTTGTTTTTGGGACTAATTCTTCTGCAACTATGTATTTTATTCCCCCTCTCATCTTTCCTAAAGGGTAAACAAAAATATTAGGAAGCGCTGATAAATAAATTACCGTATAGTAGACAGGCCTTAAAGTAGAAATTAATCAAAGGAGAAGATCCTAATGTAACAGTGTTATGTTATACTTAAAATAGTAATAGGGAGGGCAAGGATATGACAACAAATCAAGAAAATTTAATATCTAAAAAGGATTTACTAAAAGAAACGGGTATTTCCTATGGCCAATTGTACCGTTGGAAAAGGAAAAGTTTAATTCCAGAGAGCTGGTTTATACGCAAATCAACTTTTACTGGACAAGAAACCTTTTTTCCTAGGGATCAGGTGTTAGAACGAGTCGCTCAAATTTTAGAACTAAAAGATCAAAAATCTCTAGATGAATTAAGCGTTTTATTTCATTTAAGAGAAAACCGATATAAAGAGAAACTCGATCAGATTACGAGAAAGATATTATTGGAACGTAACATTGTTTCAAATGAAGTTTTCTCATCATTTGAGGATCATAGCGCATTACCAACAGGAGTAATTAAGGAAAAACAACTGGTTTCTTTATTTTTGTATGATGGTCTACTCCAAAGCGGTATGATTTCGTTGGATGAAGGAGGTCAATTAATTACTTTCTTAGAAACAGCAAATTGGAAATTAAGTCAAGATGATTTGCAATTTATTTTGATTCGGAAACTGGGAGTATTAATCTTGCTATTAACTGACACAAATGAATTCATCCAAGTCGACAAAGGGAGCAAAATTATTTATCAGAATTCTCTTAAACAATTACGAGAAGAAATAGTAAAAAAATTACAATGAGTGTCCCTTTTGCGTAAAGCAGATCGATAGTTTTTGAATAGAAACTATCAATGGAATGTAAACAGGAAAGAATTTGGAGAGGTTTGTTAAAGAAATGGTTTCTTTATTTTTTTGTAATCTATGGCTTTAAGAGGATATAGCAGATTTTTACGGTTAGGAGACTATGCTCCCCTTAAAATATGGTGTAGTGATAGAGTTTAGGAGGATAAAATGATGGATTCAATGAAACAAAATAATTTAATTATCAATGGAAATGGAACTTCTTCAGGTGGAGAATATCACAAAGTTAGTATTAATGGAAAAGGAACAATACATGGTGATGTGGTATGCGATAAGTTCGTAGCGAATGGTGTAACAGAGATGAAGGGGGATTTAGAAGTCAAAGACTCTTCTGTTTCAGGTGAAGTAGACTTAGAGGGAAATTTGCAAGGTGAAAAAGCGGTCATCCGCGGACAGATGGGGATTCAGGGAGATATAAATCTAAGTAATTTAAAGGTACAAGGTAGAGCGGCAATCCATGGTAATGCCTATGCAAAAGATGTAAAGGTAGAAGGTATGATGGAAGTAAAAAAGAACATTACCGGAAATATAGTAAAAGTACTTGGATCATTATCTGTAAAAGGAGATTGTGAAGTAGAGCATTTTTACAGCAAAGGAGCGGTGACAGTACAAGGATTATTGAATGCAGAAACGGTAGAGATATTTCTCTATGGGAAAAATAAGGTGAAAGAGATTGGTGGACAAAAGGTTGAAGTAAAGAAGACTGAGCTGTCTTGGAAAATTTTAAAAATGATCGAATCACTATTTCGATTATCAATTCAACGGATGTTACAGGTGGATGTAGTAGAAGGAGATACTGTTTATTTAGAACATACCAAAGCGAAAGTAGTCCGTGGAAAAAATGTAACCTTAGGACCTGGCTGTGAGATTGAGTTAGTGGAGTATCAAGATAGCTTTGAAAAAGACCCGAAGGCGAGTGTAAAGGAAGAAATCTGTGTTTAAGATCAGTAAAATAGCGAGTTTTATAATATGCAAATCGCAAAAAGGAACTATGCCATGGAGAAGGTATAGTTCCTTTTTTATATACGATCTGCTATAAATGCTACAAGGTATTTAAATAAAACAAGTTGCAGTAGTTTTTAAGATCAGATTACATGAAAAAATGCTTGGACTCAAATGAGGTGCAGAGTACTAATCTTGAATTGTTAACAAAGAAATGGTTCGCAATTAATTTTATCAATTGCTAAGAAAAGTCTGATCTAGATTTACAAGGAGGTAGATTTTTGAAACGGGTTGTGATTGGGACGGGTGAACAAGCTAAAAATAATCCGAACTGGATTCACACCAATCAAGAAGATTTAGATATTCGATATACAAAAGATTGGGCGAATCTTTTTGTGCCTTGTAGCATTACGGCAATTCTTGCAGAGCATGTGTGGGAGCATATGACTTGGGATGAAGGTCTTCAAGCTGCAAAAAATTGTTATCATTATTTAAAATGTGGTGGATATGTACGATGTGCTGTTCCGGATGGATATTTTCCGGATCATACTTATCAAAAACTAATACAAGTGGGAGGTCCTGGATCAAAAGATCATTCTGCGGCAAGTCACAAAATAGTTTTCACTTATCATACGTTCCGTGAGTTGTTTGAATTAGCCGGATTCCAAGTTACTCTGTTGGAGTATTTTGATGAACAAGGTAGATTTCATCACAAACAATGGGATCCTGCCAAAGGATTGGTTTATCGAACTTATTCACATGATCACCGAAACCAGAATGGTAAAATTGGCTTTACGTCCATTCTGCTAGACGCTGTAAAATAACGAACGCTCCATGACTGACCTTTTATTAATGTTCGTTTTTTCATTGACTTAAGTAGGGCAAACTTGTTAAACTGTGGATGATGTTAGAGAAAAGATAAGACTACTCCAGGAAGAAAAGGATGGATTCCAGTCATGATAGGCATCATTATGGGTAGCACATCAGATTGGCCAACGATGCAACATACTTGTGAGGTATTACGTCAGTTGGACATTCCTTATGAGGCAAAAGTGGTTTCAGCTCACCGGACCCCGGATGAGATGTTTCATTATGCCGAAAACGCAAAAGAGCGTGGAATAGAAGTTATCATCGCAGGAGCAGGTGGGGCAGCTCATTTACCTGGTATGGTAGCAGCCAAGACTGTATTGCCAGTAATTGGTGTACCGATCCTCTCCTCCGCACTCAGTGGAGTAGATTCCCTCCTATCGATCGTTCAAATGCCTGGTGGAGTACCAGTAGCAACCGTGGCAATTGGCAAAGCAGGAGCGGTAAATGCAGGTCTGTTAGCAGCAGAGATACTAGGAATCAAGGACTCCAAGATCCAAGATCGTTTGGAAGCACGTCGACAAGAAGTTCGAAATCAGGTATTAGAGAGTAGTGATGTGGACGCATGAATACTCCATTACAACCAGGTAATACAATCGGAGTTCTTGGGGGCGGCCAATTAGGTCGTATGTTGATTCTCGAAGGGAGAAAGATGGGCTATCGATTTGTTGTGTTAGACCCAGCATCGAACTCCCCTGCTGGACAAGTAGCAGATGAACAGATCATCGGTGCTTATGATGACTGTTCGAAGGCAAGAGAATTGGCAAGAAAATCAGATCTCATAATATACGAGTTTGAAAATATAGATCCCCTAATTGTAGAGGGACTGGAAAAAGAGAAACCAGTACCACAGGGAAGCAAGCTCTTAGCTACTACGAGGCATCGGAAGCTAGAAAAGGAAGCTCTGGTAAAAGCAGAAGTTCCCGTTGCTCCATTTGTTGCAGGGTCTGGTAGTCGAGACTTTCAAAATGCTTGTGAGCAGATACATTTTCCAGCGATTTTAAAAACTGCAACTGGTGGTTATGATGGCAAAGGACAATGGCGGATCGCTTCTCGTGAAATAGCAATAGATATTTGGCAAGAGACAGGACTGGGAACAACAGAACAAACTTGGATCTTAGAAGAAGAAATTCCATTTGTGGCTGAGCTGTCTGTAATGGTAGCACGCAACGATATAGGAGAAACGCGTACGTTTGAGCCAACGTTAAATATCCATCGAAATCACATTCTTCACCTTAGTTTGGCCCCTGCTCCTGTTGAGGTTTCTTTACGAGAAAAAGCGCAAAAACTTGCAACCCAAATTGCGGAACAATTACAGTTGGTTGGGATATTAGGAGTTGAAATGTTCCTGCTAGAAAATGGGGAGATACTCGTGAATGAATTGGCTCCTCGTCCTCATAATTCCGGTCATTACACTTATGACGCCTGTACTACTTCACAGTTTGAGATGATGTTACGGGCGGTAACTGGCCACCCCTTACCAGAACCTACAGTGAAAACTGCGGCGGTAATGGGAAACCTTTTGGGGGAACACCAGGAAAATTTTCTAGCAGCGCTTCCCAATCTCTCTCCTCATATTAAGATTCACTGGTATGGTAAAAATGAAGCGAAGCAAGGACGGAAAATGGGCCATCTGACAGCTCTGGCTCCTACAGTAGAAGAAGCCCTTCATTTGCTAGATCAAACAGCAATTTGGGAACCCTATACAAATATTGAAAAACAGATGATGGATTTATTAAAAGGAGTGCAAAATTCGTGATTGATCGTTATACACGACCTGAGATGGGTCAAATTTGGACGGAACAAAATCGTTACCAAGCTTGGTTGGAAGTAGAAATCCTAGCTTGTGAAGCATGGTCTGAATTGGGGCATATTCCACAAGAAGACGTGGCCAAAATCAGGGAGCATGCGAAAGTTAACGTGGATCGGGTCTTGGAAATCGAAAAAGAGACCAGACATGATGTAGTAGCCTTCACTCGTGCAGTATCTGAAACATTAGGGCCTGAATCGAAATGGGTACATTATGGTCTTACTTCAACCGATGTGGTGGATACGGCTGTCTGCTATCAGTTACTTCAAGCAAACAAGATTTTGTTAAAAGATATCGATCGTTTCTTAGAGATCCTCGCAAAAAAAGCAAATGAGCACAAATACACTGTTATGATGGGCCGTACTCATGGTGTACATGCGGAGCCGACTACCTTAGGACTAAAATTGGCACTCTGGTATAGCGAAATGAAACGGAATCGAGAACGTTTTGTACAAGCGATGGAGACAATGCGAGTAGGTAAGATCTCTGGTGCAGTTGGAACCTATGCTAATATTGACCCGTTCGTAGAAAAGTATGTTTGTGAGAAATTAGGTTTAGAAGCAGCAGCAATTTCGACCCAGACTTTACAGCGCGATCGTCATGCACACTATCTTTCGACCTTAGCGTTAGTAGCTTCCTCCCTAGATAAATTTGCTACAGAGATTCGTGGACTTCAAAAGAGCGAAACACGTGAAGTAGAAGAGCCATTCCGCAAAGGACAAAAAGGCTCCTCTGCGATGCCACACAAACGAAACCCGATTGGTTCTGAAAATGTGAGTGGACTAGCTCGTGTGATCCGTGGACATATGGTTTCAGCGTATGAAAACATTGCGCTTTGGCATGAACGAGATATTTCGCATAGCTCAGTTGAGCGTGTTATCTTACCGGATTCCACGATTCTGTTGAACTACATGCTAAATCGTCTAGGCAACATCATTCAGGATCTCACCGTCTTCCCTGAAAATATGAAACGAAATATGGAGAGAACCTTTGGTCTCATCTATTCCCAACGTGTGCTTTTAACCTTGATCAACAAAGGTCTCAAACGAGAAGAAGCATATGATCGTGTACAACGTTTGGCTATGCAAGCATGGGAAGAGCAACGGCCTTTCCGTCCGCTTGTTGAAGCAGATGAAGTGATAAGGCAACAATTAAGCTCAGATGAAATCGCGGATTGCTTTGACTATAACTATCATCTCTCTCGTGTGGATGAGATTTTTGAGCGAGTTGGAATTGAATAAGAGGTAGTAACCAGCAGAGGAATCGTTCGGGAGAAGAGACTTAGGCGAAAAAGTCTCGCAACTCCCGAAGCGGTTTTGAAGCGAATACACAGACCACGATTTAGTTTCCTCATATCGAAGAATCTTGTCCTTGAATTGAAAAAATTTCCATTCCAAAAACAATTGGTAACCTAAAAGAGGAGAGAAAAAGATGAAACCGGGCGAACTTCTCTACGAAGGAAAGGCGAAGAGACTTTATTTTACAGAAGATCCGAATGTACTGAGAGTAAAATACAAAGATTCCGCTACCGCATTTAATGGACAGAAAAAAGCAACCATTGCTGGAAAAGGTGAAATGAATAACCGGATTAGCGCTTTGTTTTTCCGTTTTCTAAAAGAAGCAGGTGTACCAAACCATTTCATCGATAAAATCTCGGATCTAGAACAGCTAGTTCAAAAGGTGACGATTGTTCCGTTAGAAGTTGTAGTACGAAACCGAGTAGCTGGAACACTCCAAAAACGTACTGGTCTAGCAGAAGGAACTGTTTTAAAGCAACCGATTGTCGAATTCTATTACAAAAGCGATGAATTGGGCGATCCATTATTTACTGAAGATCATATACGTGCAATGGAGCTTGCCACACCAGTACAACTTCAAGAGATGAGAGAAATTGGTCTTCGTGTAAATGAAGTAGTTGGGAAATTGATGCTGGAACAAGGGATCATCTTGGTGGACTTTAAATTGGAGTTTGGCCTTGATTCGGAGGGCAAATTACTCTTGGCAGATGAAGTCTCGCCAGATACTTGTCGTTTTTGGGATGCAGACACGCTAGAAAAGTTGGACAAGGACCGTTTTCGTCAAGACTTAGGGAATGTAATGGGAGCATACCAAGAGATCTACAATCGGTTGGAGGGGAAAAGCCATGTATAAAGCTACTATCTTCGTTACGTTAAAAGAAAGTGTACTCGACCCACAAGGAGAAGCAGTAAAAGGTTCCTTGCACACACTAGGTTACCAAAGCGTAACATCGGTACGAATTGGCAAACAGATCGAAGTCATGCTAAATGTTACAGATCATGCACAAGCAGAAGCGCAAGTTCAAGCTATGTCTGAAAAACTTCTTGCCAATACCGTAGTGGAAAATTTCCGCTATGAGCTAGAAGAGGTGACAGCATGAGATTCGCAGTCCCTGTTTTCCCAGGTTCCAACTGTGATCGGGATCTCCTTCATGCAGTAGAGGATGTATTACAAGAATCAGTAACTCCAGTTTGGCATCATGAGACAGACTTGTCTTCCTTTGATGCGATCTTGCTACCTGGTGGATTCTCTTATGGTGACTACTTACGTAGTGGTGCACTAGCACGCTATTCTCCTGTTATGGAATCTGTATCCAAAGCCGCCAAACAAGGTAAATTAGTCATCGGAATCTGCAATGGGTTTCAAATTCTCCAAGAAGCAGGTTTATTGCCTGGTGCTCTCATCCGAAATGAACATCTCCAGTTCCGTTGCGAGATGACGACGTTACGAGTTGAAGAAATCAATAATCCATTTACCAATCAATATCAACTAGGTCAAGAGATCGATATCCCAATTGCCCATGGAGAAGGAAACTTCTATTGTGACCAAGAGACTTTAGCAGAACTCGAAGCCAATCGTCAGATTATTTTCCGCTATGCATCTCACAATCCAAATGGATCGATTGCAGGTATTGCGGGGATTTGCAACAAAGAACGAAATGTACTAGGAATGATGCCTCATCCAGAGCGGGCAATTTTTGATTGGATGGGATCAGCAGACGGAGCAGCATTGTTCCACTCGATGTTACAACACTGGAAGGAGAATGGTCATGCAGCGTGAACAACTAACATCACTTAAAACATACCCAGGTGAACCAACTCCAGAACAGATTGAGGAACAACAGCTCTACCTAGAAGTTGGAATGAAGCAAGACGAATATGAAGCTGTTTGTCGTTTCTTGGATCGAAAACCTAATTGGACAGAGCTAGGGATTTATAGTGTTATGTGGTCGGAACATTGTAGCTACAAAAACTCCAAACCTCTTCTACGTAAGTTTCCCACAGAAGGGCCAAGAGTATTACAAGGTCCAGGAGAAGGAGCAGGGGTAATCGATATTGGGGATAACCAAGCAGTTGTATTTAAGATTGAGAGTCATAACCATCCATCGGCTGTAGAGCCTTTCCAAGGTGCGGCGACAGGGGTAGGCGGAATTATTCGTGACGTTTTTTCAATGGGGGCACGCCCTGTAGCCCTCTTGAACTCACTTCGTTTCGGAAACTTGGAGTCTCCACGAGTCCAGTATCTATTTGAACGTGTAGTAGCAGGTATTGCGAACTATGGAAACTGTATTGGGATTCCAACGGTAGGTGGCGAAGTAGTTTTTAACCCAACGTATGAAGAAAATCCTCTGGTAAATGCCATGTGTGTTGGGATTTTGGAACATGACAAGTTACAAAAAGGGATCGCTAAAGGTATTGGAAACCCTGTTATTTATGTAGGGGCTAGTACTGGACGTGATGGAATCCATGGAGCAACTTTCGCTTCCGAAGAGCTAAGTGATCAGTCTGAAGAGAAAAAATCAGCAGTTCAAGTAGGCGATCCATTTATGGAGAAGTTACTGCTTGAGGCTTGCCTAGAAATGGTAGAACAAAACAAGTTACTCGGGATCCAAGACATGGGAGCTGCTGGTTTGACATGTTCTAGTGCGGAGATGGCTGCCAAAGGGAATACAGGGCTTGACCTATACCTGGATCGTGTCCCACAACGAGAAACAGGAATGACTCCGTATGAGATTATGCTATCCGAATCACAAGAACGTATGCTACTTGTGGTCGAAGATGGTCGAGAAGAAGAGATCTTTGAGATCTGCCACAAATGGGGATTACAAGCAGCGATTGTAGGACGTGTGGTCGAGGGTGATCGCTATCGAATCTATGATGGTGATGTGTTAGTAGCGGATATTCCAGCACAAACCTTAGTAGAAGATGCACCAATCTACAGCCGTGAAGGAAAAGTGCCGAACTACTATCTAGAAAACCAGCAAGCAGATACCACAATCAAACTAACCGATTCCGAGATTGGCGAAGCCCTACGTGGGTTGATGAACTCGGTTAACATTGGTTCTAAAAAAATGGTCTACCAACAATATGATCACCAAGTAGGAACTAGCACTGCTGTTACTCCTGGTTCTGATGCGGCTGTTGTGGTGATTCGCGGTACGGAAAAAGCATTAGCAATGTCCAATGATGGAAATGGGCGCTATGTTTATCTAAATCCAGAGCGTGGTGGACGAATTGCCGTTGCTGAGTCCGCTCGAAATGTTGTTTGTTCTGGTGCTGAGCCACTTGGAGTAACGGATTGCCTTAATTTTGGAAATCCCGAAAAACCAGAGATTTACTGGCAATTGTCCCAAGCAATCGACGGTATGAGTGAAGCTTGTCGCCAATTAGAAACTCCGGTAGTGGGTGGAAACGTCAGCCTTTACAACGAGTCTCGTGGTACAGCAATCTATCCTACTCCGATTATTGGAATGGTTGGGCTCATTGAAAAGAGAGAGCATATTACCAAACAAGACTTCCGTAGTTCTGGAGATTCTATTTTCCTGCTAGGAGAGACCTTGGCAGAATTAGGAGGGTCCGAGCTACAAGACTGGAAATATGGAAAAGCATTTGGTCTTCCACCAGAGTTAGATTTGGAAAAAGAAAAAGCACTCCAAAAAGTAATTTTAACTGCAATTCGCTCTGGACTTATTCAGTCAGCTCATGATTTGGCAGATGGTGGATTGGCAGTAGCTCTCGCAGAGTCCTGTATTGGTGGAAAAAAAGGCGCCAAGATTACATGCGATACGGATCTAGCTGCTGGAACCTTCTTGTATAGCGAGTCTCAATCACGTGCGATTTTGACCGTTGCTCCAGGTAAAGAGGATGAGTTGATTGCTTTGGCAACACAGTATGCAGTGCCTTGTAAACAGATTGGAATCGTTACGGAAGAAAACATGTTATCCATTGAAGTAAACGGAACAATTGTCGTGCAAGAAAATGTGGCAGACTTGACCAAGCTTTGGGAGGAGGCAATCCCATGCAAGATGAGTCCATCTTCGACGAATTAAATGAAGAGTGTGGGGTGTTCGGCGTTGTCGGGCACCCACAAGCAGCACAGTTAGCTTACTATGGATTGCATGCTTTGCAGCACCGTGGCCAAGAGAGTGCTGGAATTGTCACGACAGATGGAGAAAAATTCTCCATCATCCGTAATATGGGTCTTGTTTCTGAAGTATTTAACAACAAAAACCTTCAAAACTTGATTGGAGATACTGCAATAGGCCATGTCCGTTACTCGACAACAGGTGCTAGTCATTTGAGCAATGTTCAGCCTTTGGTATTTAACTATGCACACGGGGAGATTGCGATTGCAACCAATGGGAATCTTGTAAATGGAAATAGACTTCGCCAAGAATTAGAAGAGGCAGGTTCTATTTTCCAGACTACTACCGATACGGAAGTCATCGCCCATCTCATCGCTCGCTCCAAAGCATCTACGATGGAAGAAAAAGTAAAAGAAACACTAAATCAACTGGTAGGCGCCTATGCACTTTTGATTTTGACAAACGATGAGCTATATGTCGCACAAGATCCTCACAGTCTTCGTCCCCTTTCGATGGGAATATTATCAGGTGCGTATGTGTTTGCATCGGAGACATGTGCTTTTGATGTGATCGGAGCGGAGTATATACGTGAAGTAGAACCTGGTGAACTTCTTATCTTAAACAAAGAGGGTATGAGACTTTCCCGTTTTGCAGAGAAAAAAGCTCGTGCTATCTGCTCATTTGAATATATTTATTTCGCACGACCTGATAGCGATATTAGTGAGATAAACGTTCATTCTGCTAGAAAACGCCTAGGGCGTCAGCTCTTTTTAGAAGCGCCGATTGAAGCAGATGTGGTTACTGGTGTGCCTGATTCTAGTACTTCAGCCGCAATAGGTTATGCCGAAGCAAGTGGAATCCCATATGAGCTAGGATTGATCAAAAACCGTTATGTAGGTCGAACCTTCATCCAACCAAGTCAGGAACTTCGGGAACAAGGGGTCAAGATGAAGCTAAGTGCGGTGCGAAAAGTAGTGGAGGGCAAACGTGTCGTTATGGTAGATGATTCGATCGTCAGAGGTACAACGAGTCGTCGTATTGTGAACATGCTACGAGAAGCAGGAGCCACAGAGGTTCATGTTCGGATTAGTTCACCACCTGTTAAAAATCCTTGTTTTTATGGGATCGATACAGCAGAACGTGAGCAGTTGATCGCAGCTACGCATACTTTAGAAGAGATTCGCCAAGCGATCACTGCAGATAGCCTTTCCTTCCTCACTCCAAAAGGTATGGTTCAAGCAATTGGGAGAAAATCAGATGATCCAAATTATGGACATTGTCTGGCATGCTTTACAGGAGAATATCCGACAGAGATTGAAAAAGATGTTGCTCTAGTAGGAGGTTCATGCTAATGAGTGAAGCGTATCGGGCTGCCGGAGTAGATTTAGAAGCAGGTTATGAGACAGTAGAACGAATCGGTTCTCATGTAAAACGTACCAAACGGCCAGAAGTGCTTGGTGGAATTGGCGGTTTCGGTGGTCTGTTTGCACTTGGGAATTACCAACAGCCTGTTTTGGTCTCGGGAACAGATGGGGTTGGTACAAAATTAAAACTAGCTTTTGATTTAGATCAGCACGATACAATTGGGATTGACTGTGTTGCCATGTGTGTCAATGATATCGTGGTTAGTGGTGCTGAACCGCTCTTTTTCTTGGATTACCTTGCCACAGGGAAACTCCAACCAGCACAGGCAGAAGCTATCGTGAAAGGGATTGCGGATGGTTGTGTGGAAGCAGGATGCGCATTAGTCGGTGGTGAAACCGCTGAAATGCCAGGTATGTATGCACGCGGAGAATATGATGTAGCCGGGTTTGCAGTCGGTGCAGTAGAGAGAGCTGAAATATTGGATGGACCGAACTCCATTATGGAAGGAGATCTGTTAATTGGAGTGGCTTCAAGTGGCATCCATAGCAATGGTTTCTCATTAGTACGTAAAATCGTAGCAGATGCCAATCTCTCTTTGCAGGAGAAAATTCCTTCTTATGGAAAAAGTCTGGGTGAAGTTCTTCTCACCCCTACTAAAATATATGTTCGTCCATTTCGTGAGTTGCTGAACCGAGGGAGAAAAGTACGAGGAGCTGCTCATATCACTGGTGGAGGATTCTATGAAAATATTCCTCGGATGCTGCCAGAGGGGCTTTGTGCAGAAATAGATCTAGCTAGCTGGGAAGTTCCAGCCATCTTCAAGCTATTACAAGAGGCTGGGAAGTTAACACAGGAAGATTTGTATCGTACTTTTAATATGGGAATTGGCTTAGTGATTGCCATTCCAACAGAAGAACGTGATAAAGTGCTGGCGAGTCTTCGAGAAAGCGGAGAAGAAGCCTATGTAATTGGTGTGGTAAAGTCAGCACCAGAAGCGGTTCGTTTAGTAGGTGAGCCTCGATGAGTATTGCAGTATTTGCATCAGGTTCGGGAAGTAACTTCGAGAATATCGCCATTGCTTCCCAAATAGAAGGCTGGATCGTACCAGTCTCTTGTCTCATAACAGACAAGCCGGGGGCAGGTGCTATTAAACGAGCAGAGAAATTAGGTATTCCATCCTATGCAATAGATCCGAAACAATTTCCAGATAAAGCCGCTTATGAGCAAGAGGTACTGGCTATTCTCCAAAAGCATGATGTTTCATGGTTGATTCTTGCAGGGTATATGAGATTGATCGGTCCAACACTGTTAAATAGCTTTCCAGGTAAAATTTTGAATGTACACCCTTCCCTCCTACCATCTTTTCCAGGATTAGATGCGATTGGACAAGCCTTTCACCATCCAGTTAAATGTACAGGAGTAACGATTCATTTTGTGGATCACGGAATGGATACAGGACCCATTATTGCTCAACATGCAGTAGAAATTTTAGAGACAGATAGTATGGAAACTTTGACGGACAAAATCCATCAGATTGAACATCAACTTTATCCAGAAGTGATTCGGAAATTAATCCAAGCTTCCAGATAGATTAAGAAGGAGAGGGAAATGGATGCAAACAATACGTCGAGCGCTAATCAGTGTTTCAGATAAAACGGGTATAGTCGATTTTGCAAAACAACTTGCTGAAAAAGGTGTAGAGATTCTATCTACAGGAGGGACTTACTCTCTTTTAACTTCAAAAGGAATCCCAGCCAAACAAGTTCAAGATGAAACTGGTTTTCCTGAGATCTTGGATGGCCGTGTGAAAACTCTCCATCCTCGTATTCATGGTGGACTACTTGCGGTACGGGACTTTCCCTCCCACCGACAACAGCTAGAAGAAAACGAGATCACCCCAATTGATCTTGTAGTAGTCAATCTCTATCCTTTCCAACAGACCATTGAAAAAGAGGACGTTGCATATGCCGAAGCAATTGAGAATATCGATATTGGCGGGCCTTCTATGCTACGCTCTGCAGCCAAAAATCATCGCTATGTAACCGTGGTAGTGGATCCTGCTGATTATGATGTGATTTTGGCTCAAATCGAGGAATTAGGTGGTACTGCAGATAAATTACGCCAAGTTTTATCGGCAAAAGCATTTAGTCATACTGCGGCATACGATGCGATCATTTCCCAGTACATGAACCAACAAGCGGGAATCGAGTATCCTGCGCAGCATACTGTGACTTTTAACTTAGCTCAGACCCTGCGTTACGGTGAAAATCCTCATCAAAAAGCCGCTTACTACCAAAGTCCTACTCCTGCTGCTGGAACATTGGCAGCAGCCAAACAGCTTCATGGAAAAGAACTCTCTTATAATAATTTGCAGGATGCAGATGCGGCCTTGCAACTAGTCTCGGAGTTTGCTGAGCCAGCAGTAGTAGCAATAAAACATATGAATCCATGTGGAGTAGGAATTGGCAATAATATTCAAGAAGCGTATCAAAAAGCATATGAGTCAGACCCAGTTTCCATTTTTGGTGGGATCATTGCGACAAACCGACCAATAGATTTGGAGACAGCAAAAAAAATGTCGGAGATCTTTTTAGAGATCGTAATCGCACCTTCTTTTGACAAAGATGCTTTAGCAGTATTAACCACGAAAAAGAATTTGCGATTGTTAGAATTAGGAGAAGTGAAATCTGATAAGGTAGTGGATTGGAATCTACGTACCATAGGCGGAGGAGCTTTGCTTCAACAACAGGACATTCATACAGTAGCGGTAGAGGATTGCCAAGTGGTAACAGATCGTGAACCAACGAAAGAGGAATTAGCTCAGCTAGCCTTTGCTTGGAAAATATGTAAGCATGTCAAATCCAATGCGATCGTTCTCACAAAAGATTTCCGTACAGTGGGAGTAGGAGCTGGTCAAATGAATCGAGTTGGTTCTGCACAGATCGCCATTCGCCAAGCAGGTGCAGATTCAAAAGGATCTGTGATGGCATCCGATGCATTCTTCCCGATGAAAGATACCTTAGAGGAAGCAGCTAGAGCAGGAGTAACTGCGATCATTCAACCAGGCGGTTCTATTCGAGATCAAGAATCAATCGATGAAGCCAATCGCCAAGGAATTGCGATGATCTTCACAGGTATGCGACATTTCCGTCATTAAGAAATAGGGAAAAGTTATTGCTATATCAATTAAGAACTATTTGTTTGTTAAGTATCTGATGAGGTCCTACCTGCGTATACTAAGGGAAAAATGCAAAGGAGGGTCCGCTGTGAAAATGCTTCGTTGGACTCTGATTTGGATCATCCTAGTAGTTGGTACGACTGGGATCTTCAATATTTTCTACGGCGACGTAGGATTACCCAATTGGAAGGAACAGTTGCGTATAGCAGGAGGGGCCTTTTTCTTTATATCCTTACTTGTAGGCGGTATATTGACAACCAAACCATCTGAGACGCGAAATGCTCGAATTATTCACCGAGAAGATTGGTCATTCATCTGTTTACTAGTGACAATCAGTCTTTTCGGCATTAGTCTGTTTTTTTAATGCATCAGAGGAGAGGAGAACTCTATGCGGATCTTAATAATAGGTGCTGGTGGACGAGAACATGCTCTCGTTTGGAAGTTAAGCCAAAGTCCGAATGTAAAAGAACTTTACTGTGCTCCAGGGAATGGCGGGATTGCAGAAATGGCAACCTGCCTTCTGATCAAAGAAACAGAGATAGACAAGCTAGTGCAGTTTGCTAAAGAACAGGCAATTGATTTGACTGTAGTAGGTCCCGAAGTTCCGCTCATTGCTGGGATCGTTGATCGTTTCCAAAGAGAAGGTCTCGTTATTTTTGGTCCGAACCAAAAGGCAGCACAGTTAGAAGGCAGTAAACAATTTGCCAAAGATATCATGAAACGCTATCAGATCCCTACAGCTGCATATGAAACATTTACCGATGCTGAAGCTGCAAAGGCATATGTAAGACAAAAAGGCGCACCGATCGTAGTGAAAGCAGATGGATTAGCTGCAGGCAAAGGTGTGATAGTAGCACACACTATGGAAGAGGCAATCCGAGCGATTGAGGATTGTATGGAGCATGCGGCTTTTGGGGATGCAGGTAGTAAACTAGTGATTGAAGATTTCTTAGAGGGAATTGAACTCTCTTTAATGGCCTTTGTAGATGGTACCGTAATTCGTCCGATGGTGTTGGCTCAAGATCACAAACCTGTATTTGATGGGGGAAAAGGTCCTAATACAGGTGGGATGGGTACTTATTCTCCTGTACCACCGTATGGGGAAGAGACGCGCGAACGAGCTATGAAGGAGATTCTAATACCTATGGTACAAGCTCTCCAAGCGGAGGGAATTCACTATCAGGGGGTTCTTTACGCTGGACTCATGATGGTAGGGGAGCAACCTTATGTTATTGAGTTCAATGCTCGATTTGGCGATCCAGAGACTCAAGTCGTTTTGCCACGTCTAGAAAATGATCTAGCAGAGGTTCTCTATGCTGTAGCTACAGGCAATTTAGAGGGGATCTCGTTAGATTGGAAGAAAGATGCTGCTGTTTGCGTTATTTTAGCTTCAGGAGGCTATCCAGGCTCCTATCAGAAAGGTTATCCGATTACAGGTATTTCTTCTGAAAAGAAAAGTATTTTGTTCCATTCTGGTACCAAACAGGATGCAGGGGAGATTCAGACAGCTGGTGGACGAGTCTTAGGTGTGACTGCAGTTGGACAAGATCTAGTAGAGGCGAGAGATAAGGCTTATGAGACAGTCCAACAAGTCCAATTTCAGGATATGCATTATCGGACGGATATTGCATTATGGGCAGCAAATCAACAACGTAGATCATTTAACAAATCAAATTAACAAAAAACCATCTTGTCTTTCAAATAGAAAGAAACAAGATGGTTTTTCTTTTTATGTGAAATAAAAGAGGCAACATTTTCTAGTTGCCTCTGATCAAACTTTTTTGGTGAACTTAGCCGATGGTTGTCGTTTCTTTATCTCCTGCAATACTCATTGCTGTTACAGGGATTTGGAACCACCAAGCGCCATCTTTTCTACGAATAGGTTGGTATCCTGCTTTTTTTAAAGTGCGTGCGACAGTCCAACTAGCGGTGTAGATGGTGGCGAGGTTGGTGGATTCATCAAACTGGATCACCGTTTCTTTTTCTTGTTCACTAAGTGACATTTACATTCACTCCCCAACCGGATCAGTTATCCTGACCTCTATATTTCGTAAAGACTTCAACGTCTGCCCACGATGCCCTCAGAATGCCACCTTCATGTCCTACGGTCTTGTATGGTAAATTTCGACGAATTGCGACAAATACCTTTTCTAGTTTAAAAAAATTTTCTGGTTTTGTCGATTGTCCACCCTACATTCATAAGAGATGAAGCTAAACCAGTTACCTAGTGATGCCGCCAAGACTAAGTGTTCCCTGACTTTTTTGGACATGTTCCCTCGAAATACGAGAACAATTCATAGGCTTTCGCCTATCTTGAAAACTATTATACAAAAAAGTCAGAAAACAGGCAATAGATAAGATTGTAATTTCAACTAGCTTTTATTCTGATTGGTAATAGGGGATCGTATGTTCGTTTTCTATGAGTATCATATCATAAGATTTTGTATTTGCAATAACTTTTCTTTCTCCTTTTATTAAGAGAGAGTCTCCTATCAGGTCTCCTATTAGATTATGTCATAAGCTTAAGACACTAGGAGAGATTAAATCAAGTCGCTTAATGGAAATGGACTATAGAATTTCAACTTCAGTTGGAGGAAGAAAGATCAACGGGGGCAACTATTTGCAAAAATTTGATTGGTACAACTAACCACCAGTGTAAAAAAATCGATCCTTCTGATGGTTAGGTTGTACATAATTATTTTGTGTTTTTTCCAAGCATCGCAAGCATAGGGCAATATCTTGTAATTCCTTCGGCTACTTTCATAGCAGACAATATGGCCATTAGACAGTAAGACCTAGACTTTGGACGATTGGCCATCCTAGTAGCACTCCATACGAGGCCATATAGTCCACATGTAATTCGCATAATTGCATCCATTGTACCGACGTTTTTCTGCATTTTCTCTCCTCCTAACTTCTGCCCTTATCTTGTGCATTCCCTTTTGTGTTATGCTAATTTTCGTTTACACAATAGATGGATTATATAGGGATTATAGGTTAGGATTGGTTGAGAGAGAATTTATGAACAGTCTGTGTTATACTTACTAAGATTTATCCTAAATTTATAGGGTGGTGTGAACACCTCTATCTTCTTTCTAAATGATTTCATTCTTAGTATGAAATGAAGATTTGGTAACTTATGAAAAAGTATTGGAATGTAAGGAAATGGGATTGGATTCAGCCTCGTTTGTTGCAACGACAGTTGACAGTCCTTTTATTTTTCTCCATCCTCATTTCTCCCTTTACCTCACCTGTGATCTTATTCGTAATCGGTGTATGGACGCTTGTTCTTTACCGAAATAACTGGATACAGTGGAGTTGGCCAGAGAGTTTTTTTCTTGGGATGATCCTGATTTCATTTGTTAGTTGGGTATTCCATCCTTCCTGGTATTATCTATCTCCTACCAGCCTAATTCCGAAGATACCTACGGGTCTTATTCCGATTGCTCTTTTTGGACTTTATTACTTATTATCCTTGTGGGTACGCCATCTGAATTTGGAATGGAAAGAGATTGAAAAACTTTATCTCACATTTTGGTTAGGTGGTATGTATGTTGCATTTATCGTTATTGTGCAACAGATCGATTGGCATGTTCTAACCAAATCTTGGCTCCGTTTTGCTTTGGATTTCTACGATGAATATCGTTGGCAGACTGTATCGGTGCGAAGTGTGGGGACAGCAGGTAACTCCAATTTAACTGCAGCACTGTTGATCTGTTTTAGTCTGATGAGCATATATGCCCAATCAGTTTATCAAAAGCGCTGGCAGAAAGTTTTTGCTTATGTCATGTTCGTTATTTTTTGTATCGCCATCTGGTGTACGGGATCGCGAGGAGCATGGGCTGGAGTAGTAATTGGACTTGTCGTACAAGTTTGGATGACGGGACATAGAAAATGGACCCTTAGTTTTTTCTTCTCTTTAGTAGCACTTGTTCTCTTTTTCCCAGAATTAATTCCGCGTAGTGAAACCGTTTGGTATACGATCAAAGATCGCTTTGAAATATGGACGACAGCGATAGAAATTTTCCGTGAAAATTGGCTGCTCGGAACATTACCTCTGTATTTTAGTGAGGTATTTGAAGCCAAAGCAGGATTTGCAGTCTATCATGCTCATAACATATTTCTGGGAGTGGCTGCAGAGTATGGAATTTTTGGATTAACTCTTTTTGTTGCGTTTATATTATTGACCATTAGACGAGCCAGACGCTGGCGTAAAGTAGCTGTTCAAAAAGAGGAGAAACGTTTAGCAGGGATGTTGCTGTCTCAGGTAGTGGCATTAATTAGCCATGGAATGTATGATTACCCAATTATGTCTCCTCAAGTAGGAGTCGTCTTTATGATTGGTGCGATCATCATTCATACACAATATGAGAAACGCTACCTACGAAATCAAGTTGTGCCCGACAACAAAGAAACAAAAGAGTCAATGGAGTCAGTGAGCAAAAGGGAACTTGATTATCGGAATGTATCTACAGTGTTTCTATCGATTCGTAATTATCTAAAAAATTTATAGAGGAGCAAGTATAAACCTACTGGTAATTGGTCGATGCTGGATACCATCTAGTAAATGGAGGGATATCCAAAATGAAACCGTATCAGTGGGTTTTTTGTACTTTTAGTATGCTTTTCTTTTTGTTTGCATATGGCTGGCAGACTGATAGTTTTTCCGGTACTCATGCGGAAGTTAACAATACAAACAAAGTTCAGACAGTTACTGTACAAAAAGGGGATACGCTTTATGAGTTGTCCAAAAAATATGGTGTCTCCTTGGAAGCAATGGTAACAGAAAATCAGATTAAGGATCCTGCAAAGATCCAAATAGGTCAGAAACTTAAAGTTCCAGCTTTGAATACAACATCAAAATCTTCCAAATCACAGCCAAATACAAACGACGAATCATCTACTAATATTCAGTCGAAACAGAATAAGAGCACCCAACAGATTCCTAGTATTAATCGGGGGAAAAATCTTGGTTTGTTTACGATTACAGCACTTTCTGTAGGTGATTCATCAGCAAACAAAAGTGGTCTCATCATACCAGGAGTGACAGTTGGAGTAGATCCACAGGTTATTCCAGTTGGTTCGCGTATCTACATTGAATCAGTAGGTTATCGGATTGCTCAAGACGTAGGAGGAGCAATCAAGGGAAAGCAAATCACTCTCTTCTTTGCAAACGAAGCAGATGCCAAAGAATTTGGTGGCAGACAAGACGTTCGGGTGGAGGTATTAGAAGATTAGTCTTAACTCGACCTTCTTATTTGTTAGAATGAAAAAGGAACAAGAGTAAGAAGACAGAATCAATATAGAAAAAAGAGACTACCAATTAAGGTAGTCTTCTTTATTTAGGAGGTTGGAACTTTGGTATTTCATCTTACAGCGAAAAAGCCTTTTTCTTTTGAATATACAATGCGTCGAATAAAGCGTTATGAAAATATTCTATATCAAGAGCTGGATGGTACTTGCTATCGGGTTTATACACTAGGAAAGAGAAAGATTGTGGTCGGGACTAGAGAGAGTAAGGAAGATCAATTAGAAGTGGAAATAAACGGATCCATCTCAAATCAGGAGAAAGAAGAACTAATTCGTCAGTTAAAACATAGCTATCAATTGGATTTAGATCTAACTCCAATTCAGAGAAGATGGGAACAAGATTCACCACTCTACTCCTTAGTAAAAGAACGGGAAGGAATGCGTATTTTATTAGATCCGACTTTATTTGAGTGCTTGATCAAAACGATTATAAGCCAGCAAATTCATATTAAAGTTGCTCAAACAATGCTAACTAGATTTTTGGAGAAGATAGGGGAAAAGATCACCTTCCGTGGGACAACACTATTTGCTTTTCCATCAGCAGAAAAAGTGGCACAATATGATTATGAGGATCTACAAGCGTTATCCTTTAGTAGACGAAAAGCGGAGTATATTTTAGATCTATCCCGAGCGATAGCAGAAGGAAAGCTTGATCTAGAAAAGTTAGGGGAATTAGATGATGTTGCTCTCATAAAAAGACTGACGCAAGAGCGTGGTATTGGACGATGGACAGCAGAATGTCTTCTTTTGTTTGGATACGGGAGAGGATCGATGTTACCTGCTGCTGATATTGGATTACGAAACGCAATTCAGGAAAGATATTATCTCGATCATCAGCCCACTGAAAAAGAGGTTCGAGAGCTTGCGAGTCAGTGGTCTCCTTATGAAAGCTATCTAACTTTTTTATTTTGGGATAGTCTTAGTTAGAAAGGAATGGGTAATTTGGCGAAGAAAAGAAAAGAAAAGCAAGTACGTTCCGTAAGCGAAAATGATCTATTAGTTCGAGATCTAAAATTAATGGGACTCTGGTTTTCCTTAGCAATTGTTATCTCGGGCGTTTTGGCTTTTGCTATTAATCAGTTTTCATAAAAAACCCGCTCCTCGTATTGGAGGAGCGGGTTTTTTTATGGATGTGTAGTTTGAAGATGTTTCATCTCATCCGGACTTGAGATAACACTGCGAGGATAAGCGATCGAGATACCTTGGCGGTGAAGAATGAGAACCGCTTGCTTTCTCATTTCGCGCTCAATGCTCCAAAACTCAGTTGGCTTACTCAGAGCATGAATAGTAAAGTGAACTCCAAGAGAGTCGATATTGGTGATTCCCACTACGGATGGACGCTCGTATAATTCTTTTTCATATTTCTCGTATACTTTATCACAAGCGTCTTCTAGAGCTTGATTGGCGATGTCCAGATCCGATTCATATGGTACCGTAATTTTCACAATCGCTCTCATTTTTTCTCGGTTATAGTTGGTTACTTGGGTGATGGTTCCATTTGGGAGGTAGTGAAGACGCTGATTATATTCCCGGATCTTCGTGACTCGAAGACCTACCTCTTCTACGGTACCGTTGATCTGACTGTTAATCTCTACGGTATCACCCACCTCTAACTGTCGCTCGAAGATGAGGAAGAATCCAGTGATAACATCTTTTACTAAACTTTGTGCACCAAATCCGATGGCTAGACCCAAAATCCCAGCACCAGCAAGTACTGGACCGAGATTGATCCCTAATTTGGCTAAGATCGTAAGCATGGAGATAAAGTAAATCACGTAATGGGCAACTGATTTGATCAATTTCTGTAGTGTTTGGGCTTTGTTATTTTCTTGTTTGCCAAAGGAAAAGGCTCGATCAACTAAATTATTTACCAATCGTACGGCAAAATAAGTTAATAGTGCGATCAGGAGAATTTCACCTATTGGAAAGACCAAGTATTGCAGTGGATTTTCAATGATCTTCTGAAACAGGTTACTGGAATTAGTCCATAAATCTCCAAATACAGAAGGGGGTTGGCTACTAGATTCCTCTAAAAACTGTTGAAACAATACATTCACCTCAACTACTAAGAGATAATTTTGCATCTTCTATTCTTTGACACATCTGCTGATGACTCATCCATCCAACAAAACAATGCTCCACTTCTAATTTGGAATTTAGCAGTGCTACCGCAAAACAGGGATAGCGTTTTTTGTGTAAATAGCGGATATCAAACCATCTTACTTCATATCCTGCTCCATTTTGAACCACTTCTGCATAACCATAACTAGAAAATGATAGAAATGCAGAAACAGCTGGAGCGGACTCGGATTTTTTGCAAATAGGATGAGTTCGAGACGTGAATATTTGTTTTTTCTTCCAACTAAATTGTGTACCATGTAATGTGCCTAAACGAACCTCATTTCCTTCCTCTACCAAGACATACCATTTGTTCCAATGGATAGTTGGTAAGACGGTGTGTCGAGTGGCCGTAGGTACTAGTTTTTTTATCAATTGTAATTTTTGATAATGGGCTAGGCAACGCCAACTCAAGTAAAGAAAGAATAGCAAGTAGATATCTAGAAATAAAGGTCCAGGTGGAACTATATGAAGCCACCAAAGTATGATACCAAGTACATGAATGCCAAACAAAAACGGGTCAAAGATGTGAAGAACGTGTAAATGAATCCAACGTTTAGACAAAGGTCTGATTGCTTGTGTGCCATAGCTGTTAAAAATGTCTACAAACACATGGAACCAAACTGCAAGTGTCGTCCATCCAATGAGGGAGAGATTACTTGCTTCGGGGTACCACCATCCCAGTACAAGACTAATAAGTGCCGGCCAAAGGAGCAGCATCGGCAACGAATGGGTCCAACCACGGTGATTTCGAATGTAGGTATTGTTTCCGCGTAAACGATAAAGGGTATCAATATCGGGAATCTGGGAACCAATGAGTGTCCCGATGAATACAGCTTGTGCAGTGGCAGGATCAGAGGCAACAGAAGGATCCAAATGTGCAAGACCAAATAAACCAAATCCCATCATCAAATGGGTACCTGTATCCAAGGAGGATCACCCTCTTTCGTTTTTTTAAAAAGGAGACTAAGAATATGAAACAAGCTTCGTATACTATTTTTATGGAATATCGCGTTAAAAGTGAGAAGTGGGAAACATTTCAGGCATTCGTCTCTCAAGTGAAAGAGCAAACGAGTCAAATCTCCCCGCATTTGCAACATAAAATGCTAATAAGTGAGCAACAACCACGACAGATCATTGAAGTGATCGAAACAGATCAAAAAGATCTCATCGAAATGATACGGAAACTTCGAAAAGAAGAGAACTCTTTTCTACAAAGTCTAGATTCTCATATTGATGGGGGAAGGTCAAAGCTAAAGTTCTGGGTATTTCGTGGTTTTTAAAAAACTGATACATTATGTTCAAACGTTATGAGAAAAGCATTTGTATACTAAAGAGTAACGGGTTTAAGAAAGAAAGGCAATCGAAGAATATGGAAGGATTGGACATGGAAACAGGCAAACCACTGATATCACAAGAGAGAATAACAGCATTTCAACAAGACTTACTAGTATGGTACCAGCAAAACAAAAGAGATTTGCCTTGGAGAAAAGATCAAGATCCTTATAAAGTCTGGGTTTCGGAAATCATGTTGCAACAGACGAAAGTTGCTACTGTAGTCCCGTATTTTGAACGATTTATGAAAAAATTCCCGACTTTGACTGATCTGGCAAACGCAGACGAACAAGAAGTTCTAAAGCAATGGGAAGGACTTGGCTACTATTCCCGAGCGAGAAACCTGCACCAAGCAGTCCAAGAAGTTCGAGATGAATATGGAAGTAAAGTACCTGATCAACCAGAAAAGATTGAGAAGTTACGGGGGATTGGACCTTATACCAAAGGAGCGATCCTAAGTATTGCCTTTGACCAAAAGCAACCAGCAGTTGATGGCAATGTGATGAGAGTTTTCTCTCGTTGGTTTGAGCTATATCAAGATATTGCTCTTCCTCGGACAAGAGTGTTAATGGAACAGTACGCGATGGAGGTGATCCCAGAAACCAATCCTGGGGATTTTAACCAAGCGTTAATGGAACTTGGAGCTACGATATGTACTCCTACTTCACCTAGCTGTCTGCTTTGTCCAGTTCAACACGTTTGCCAAGCCAATCAAGAGGGTGTGCAAGAAGATTTACCAGTCAAGAAAAAAAGTAAACCTCCGAAAGAGACAGAAGTACTTTTTCTGGCGATTCATGCTGACGGAGAAATTCTTTTAGAAAAAAGACCAGATACAGGTTTGTTAGCAGGCTTATGGTCTTTGCCTACAATAGAAAAAACTTCAGAACCATTTGTTGATGAATTGATCCAAGAATATTGCCAAGGTTTTCCTTCTTCTTTTACAATAAAAGGGGAGATCACGAATTTTGAACATATCTTTAGTCATCGACATTGGAAAATTAAAGTTATAGAAGTGGAATTAGCAGATAAACCAAATTCATTAGCTGATTCATATCAATTTTGTTCCCATCACTCCATACAACAGATTGCTTTTGCCAATGTATATGCTAAGGCAATCCAACAGATCAAAGCAAATACAGGGTTACTATTAGTGCCTTAGAGGAGAGAGATCGTTGGAAGAGAAAAAAGGTGTTCCAAGAGATCAAAATCAAGATAACACTAAAAACCAGCAAGATCCATTGGTTACTGGTGAGACAAACACGTGGTTATTTGATGTAGAAGATCTAAATCGGTTAGCGGAAGAAGAGGAGAGTAATCCTTCACGCAAAGCTACATTTTCATTTCAACCAAACCCTTCAACTGAAGATATTGCTGAAACGATAAAGAAGCAAGATGTTACTTCCAATCCGCCTAGTATGGTTACGAAAACAGCTCCTCGCCCTCCAGAAATGGGGGTGGTTTCGGGAGAGTTATCTGAAGACATAAAAGATGGGAAACAAACAGTATCCCCAGAAAAGAAGGAAAAACCAGAACCGGTTGTAACATTCTCCACAATAGACTCTAAAACAACGGTAGATCTTGCTGAAGAACCATTAAACCCAGTATCAGAAGAGGTTGGTTCGTCACAATCTACAGATGAAAATGAAGTAGCTGTTCCTGAAGAACAATCGATCTTAACACCCAAGCCTGCTTCGTCACAATCTACAGCTGAAATAGCAGCAGCTGTTCCTGAGATTGAGAATACGTTTACTAGGTTGGAAAAAGAGAAGAAACATGACATGCGAATGCAAACACGTCGCAAACGTTTTGTTCTAGTATTGTCTACAATTGTCATAATTTTAGGTGCGATCGGTTTCTTTTCTTACGATTGGTCTAAAGTATCAGGTGAAACAATCTTTGGGCAGTCGAAAAAGTTGATATTGGAGTTGGATGGAAAAGAGTTTGAAACTGATTTAACGAAGATGGGTTATGACGGGAAAGATCTTAAAACCATCAATGAGACACAATTAAGACAATGGCTGGATTCAGTAAAGAAACAAGTAGATGTTCCTGCAGTGAATGCGAAAGCAACAAAGGTAGATGGTACGATTCAACCAGAAAAAGTGGGTCGTTACATGGATACCAAACAAGTAAACGAGTGGTTGAAGGATATCCCTTCCTTGATCAATAAACCTAGACAGATCCCAATCATTGTAGTTCAACCAACAATCACCACAGAAGATATCAAGAATGTACAGAAAAAGTTGGCTGGTAGTTATACGACCAAATTTGATGGTAAAAATGAGAATCGTACGACCAACATTCGTCTATCGTCTGAAGCAATAGATGGGCTGATTTTAATGCCTGGAGAAGAGTTTTCCTTTAATAAAGTAGTAGGAGAACGAACAGCTAAAAGAGGCTATAAAGAAGCAGGAATTATCGTGAAAGGTGAGTTTAGCGAAGGAATTGGGGGAGGAATCTGTCAAGTTTCCTCGACACTTTATAACAGTGTAGATGAAGCTGGGCTAAAAATAACACGTCGTTATTCCCATAGCGCCACCGTAACCTATGTTCCAAAAGGTCGAGATGCTACAGTGTCATGGGGTGGTCCGGATTTTCGCTTTCAAAACAATCTAGATAAGCCGATTATGATTCGGATCGTACTTGGAACGAATAGTATAACAGTCAAAACTTACACCGTACCTAGTGCTAAAGTTCAAAAGAAAAAAGTCGAACCGGCACCACAAACTTTTGTCGAGATGCAAGTAGACCCTACAACGCCGACAGATAAACTCCCTACATCAGAATAAGTCCGAAAAATGTTTTATGAAATTATACAAGAAAAAGCCGCCTAACTATATATATGGCGGCTTTTTAAAGCGTTATGAATGATTTTACACATTTTCATCTAACCAATAATTTTTCTTGTAATGATGATCGGTTAGATTTTGAAGTCCACCACGTTTTTCAATTTCTTTAATCATATCTACGTGAAGACTGGTTCCTTCTTGATTTATATAAGGTGCCAACTGAGACATCATGTAGTGGTGATAAGATAATTCTTCTAAATTCCACTCAGAGAGAGTTGTCATCTTTAACTCATCTAAATTTCTACCAGCATACATCCAAAATACCTCCTATCTTGTATGATGAAACGATCAATCATTCCAAAAAAGGGTATAGATATATTGTGTAAAAGAGAGCTTGTTTTCATGCTATTAAAATCTCACGGACATACTAGTAGTGGTGATGTCTAGTGATAGTGAGATTTGGTTTTGTGGCGATGAGTTTATATGTGAAAAATGCTTCTGTATCCAAAACGATGACGCTCAAATCATTTAAAGCGATATCGGATCCCAATGCAGCTCGAAAAAAAATATATCGTATCGGCTTAGAAAATCTGCAAAATACGAAGCGTATCTTGTATCATGCCATAGGTAGTGGCATTCAATTTTATCGATTCTCCAGTCGGTTAGTTCCACTAGCTGGACACGATGTTGTAAAAGGTATTAATTATATCAAGATGCTGCAAAAGGAATTTGCAGAGATCGGAGAAGTGGTACGTCAAAATGAGATGAGAGTTGGATTTCATCCCGATCATTTCACGGTACTCAGTTCTCCTAAACCAGAAGTAATCCGGTATTCCGCTGGAGATTTGGCTCGACATGTACGGATGCTACAATATATGGGACTTGATTCGAGTTATAAATGCAACATTCATGTTGGTGGTACGTATGGAGATAAAGAGAAAGCTGGCGCTCGATTTATAGAAAATTTTCGGAGACTTGATCCCAAAATCCAAGCTCATATTTGTTTAGAAAATGACGACAAAACATTTACAGCAAAAGAAACACTAGCAATTGCAAAAGAAGTGGGAGTACCGATGGTATTAGACCTTCATCATCACCGTTGTAATAACGAGGGTGAATCACTAGTTGAAATTTTTCAAGAGGCTGTATCCACTTGGAAAAAAGAAAAGTTTCCTCCTAAAATTCATTTAAGCAGTCCTAAGGGGGAAACCAATATACGAAGTCATGCCGATTTTGTAAATCCAGATGATATCGTTCCCTTTCTACAAATAGCCAAACAACAAATAGATCGACTCGATGTGATGATTGAGGCAAAGAAAAAAGATGAGGCACTTTTTCAGCTTATGTTGGAATTAGAGAAGTTGCCTGGAATAGAACGGGTTTCAGAATCTTCCTTGAAACTTGTTTAAACAAAGTAATTTCTTATTTTCCCAAACCAAAAATTTCAAATACCGTTTTGGTTCGTTTTTGTTTAAAATTGTTTTGTTATGCTTATATAAAGAGATTATGGGGATATGATGAAGGGAGAAAATCTATGCAATTACGTTCCTTCCGTTTATCAGATGTTCACGATGTGATGAATATCTGGCATTTAAATGCTGAACAAGAGAGCGAGAAAGAGACTCTAGCTGGGATGTCCGAACAGTTAATGAGGGATCCACAACTAGTTGTGGTAGCTGAATCGGATGAAGGAGCAGTTGTTGGTGCAATCGTTGGTAGTGTGGATGGGGAAAGTGGTTTTTATTATTGTTTAGCAGTCCATCCTGACTATCAACATAAAAAAGTGGGCTCCCAACTGGTCAATGCATTAGAAGAGAGATTAAGAGAGCGTGGAGCTACCCAACTCTTTGTCACGGTAGACGATGGAACAAAAAAGTTAACCCCCTTCTATAAGAAGATGGGTATTAAAGGTTATACTTCTGCTAAAAACGAAAAAGATCTCATAATATCCAATTGTTCTTTTTGAGTAACATAATCTAGAGGAGCTGTTAGAGACGTTATCTTATATTAGTTTCTAACAGTTTTTCTTACTCTTTTCTTCATATTGTGATAAAAAGAAAGGGGGATATCGATAGTGTGGTCCTCCAAAAGATGGTTAGAGAAACGCAAAGAAAAGTTGTCGCAAGATTTACAGAGCGTACTCATGGGGCGTGGTGCGAAAGATCAGTTGCATCCAGTGCTTTGGCAATATCGACAACCCCCTAACTCATCCTTAATCAGAAAAGTTGAAAAGTTACAAAAAAAGTCAGATACACTTTCTTTGTATGGTACCATTCCGTTTCTGCAAGCAAGTTATGGTCTACTTCCCTACCATGCGATCCAATCTCTATCAGAAGAACCCCTTATTGCCAAAATTTATTTAGATCGCCAAGTTCGGATTCATACTAGCTCTTCTGAACAAGAAAAGCACCCACGTCTTTCCCAATGGATGATATCGGATCATTTACTCTCATCCGATCTATCAGGAAAAGGAATTACCATTGCTGTCTTGGATACAGGAGTAGCGGAACATCCTGATCTAACTCAGCCTACCAACCGCTTAAAAGAGTTTGTCGATTTTGTTCATCATAAGAAAAATCCTTATGATGACCAAGGACACGGGACTCATTGTGCAGGTACAATTGCCGGAAATGGATATTGCTCAGCTGGAAAGTATCGGGGAATAGCCAAAGAGGCTCAAATCGTCGGAGTAAAGGTGTTAGATCAATACGGGGGTGGGAAGTTATCTACTGTGATCAGAGGAATTGAGTGGTGCGTACAGAAAAAGGAAGAGCTCCAGATACGCATCCTTTCTTTATCACTTGGATGCCCTGTTTTAGAACCATATTACTTAGACCCCTTGGCCCAAGCAGTTCAAAAGGCTTGGTATAGCGGTCTTTTGGTGGTTTGTTCAGCAGGAAATGAAGGCCCCGGTCTTCGTACTATTTGCACTCCAGGTCAGGAACCATCTGTGCTTACAGTAGGTGCGCTACAAAAGAACTCTGATGAATGGGAGGTTGCTGACTTTTCAAGTAGGGGGCCTACCATTGACGATATAGCCAAGCCTGAGCTATATGCTCCAGGAGTTAATATCATCTCCTTATACTTTCCTAACCTTTACCAAACGTTTTTATCCATTGATCAGTTAGTAGATGAAGATTACATCCGTCTGTCAGGCACCTCTATGGCTTCTGCTGCCTGCGCTGGCATTGCTGCAATTTTAATGGAAATTGCTCCTAGTTGGACAAATCAAGAGATAAAACAAGTTATGCTTCAAACAGCAGATAAACAAAATGAGGAGATTCCCATGGTTTCTCTTTCGAAAGCATTACAGCGCATTAAGAAAATGCAGTCTATTTAGTTAGAAATATCTCAATATCAGTGTTATCGTCCTATATTTCCTTTGGATTATAAAAAAATGATTCACTTAGCTTAACTAAATTCTGAGTTTTATGTTTTATAATCTTCAACTATTGGCAATAAAGGAGATAGGGACTTATTGCAACGACTCTCCTGATCCAAAATGAATTTTCGGATGACAAAGTAAATTGCTATTGTCCGATGATTGGATCTAACAACCTAATAAGAAAATGCTTTATTTTACCAGTTTTAAGGTTTTTTAAAAAGGAGATTTATAAGATGTTGCAAACTACTGTACAAAGGTAGTAGAATCAGAAGGTTCCGTCTGAATTTACCCTCATCTCCCATTTGCCTCTTTTTTAGGTATGTTTGGTGTAAAGTGGTAAAAATGAGAGTATCATTTTACTTAAATAGAAATCGCCCTTTCTTTTGAAAAAAAAGAAAGTTGCATACTAGAATATGTAGAATGTTGAAACAGATGTTTGGGTAAGATGAGAAAGCAATAGATCAGTGTGTTTTAAAATGCCATTTTTTCTTTAGATCCAACCAACAAGTAGAGATTCGAAGAGCGCCTGTGACCTAACAACTCGGAATTTTGGTATCATCGTTTCTTTTTCCAATGTCAAGTAAACTTGTTGGAGTGGTGGAATATGGCATTAGGTTATCGTAAATGGGTCAACTGGACGGTTCTGATTCTCTTTTCAGTTGTCCTAGCCTTTTGTGTAAGTCGTTTTGGGGTGGCTTTGTCGGTAGTAAATGGAACATCTATGCAACCGACTTTACATAATGGTGACCGTTTACTGATCAACAAATTTAAGTTCACCTTACAAGTTCCACAAAGAGGTGAAGTCGTTACCTTTCAAGACCCACATAACCAAAATCGGTATTTGGTAAAACGAGTGGTAGGCATACCTGGTGATCAGATCGAGATTCGGGATGGAAAGCTTTTCCGAAATGGGAAAGAGATTCACGAGCCTTATATTGACACCCCTATTGAAGATGGGAACTATGGACCGATTACAGTAGTTCCAGGTACTGTCTTTGTAATGGGTGACAATCGCCATCGCTACGCAAGCCGAGATAGCCGCTATGACAGTGTGGGACTTGTACCCATAAAACTGGTTGATGGGAAAGTAGAATTTATTTTGTGGAGACCTTCATTAGCCGCTTTTTTATAAAAAATGGCTATGCAACAATTGGAAATCTACTTAATAGTCGAAAACTGTTCAAAAAAGGTTTCTGAAAATCAAAATTCTATGCCGCATAATAGAAAAAGTACCCAATCTAAAATAGCTTCCCCATCTGTTTTATGTGGAACGATACTTTTCGCACAGTAATTGGTATAAGCCATTTACGCAGAAAAGTTCGGATACAATACAAAGAATACCCTAGGAGGATCAATCATGGATTTACTTAGTAAAACACGTAAAATTTCACGGATTCTGCAAAAAAATGTGGGGCACCATCTAGTAGATTTTGATGAGGTAGCACAAGCTCTATGCGATGTGATCTCTTCGAACATCTACGTAGTCAATCCGGATGGAAAAATGCTCGGAATGGCGATTAACCATGAGTTCGAAGATGAACGCATGCAAAGCTATCTAAGCGCTCGTGAATTTCCGGGTGAGTACGCTCGCCGTTTGATGGAAGTAGAAGCAACGATGCCAAACTTGGAAATCGACAGTCCTTATACCGCTTATCCAAGTGATCTAAAAGAGTCTTTTCCAAATGGCTACACTACTATTGTACCGATCATCGGTGGTGGGGACCGTTTAGGAACATTGGTTCTTTCTCGTATGAATGACAAATTCGTAGATGATGATCTCATTTTGGGAGAATACGGTGCAACGGTTGTTGGGATGGAAGTGCTTCGTGAACGTGCGGGTCAAGTGGAAGACGAGGCAAGAAGTCGTGCGGTAGTTCAACTTGCGATTAATTCTCTGTCATTCAGTGAATTAGAAGCTGCCGAACATATCTTCAATGAACTTGATGGTATGGAAGGTTTGCTTGTTGCTAGTAAGATTGCAGATCGGGTTGGAATCACTCGTTCTGTTATCGTAAACGCACTTCGAAAATTGGAAAGTGCTGGTGTAGTAGAGTCTCGCTCCCTCGGAATGAAAGGAACCTACATTAAAATCCTAAATCCGAAATTGCTCCCAGCTCTGGAAAAAGCTCGTCATTAATCGTAACTATCAGTCATATTGTACACGCCTTGCTACATATCTTAGTAGCGAGGCGTTTTTTGTTACATTCTTCCTTTGTTTTATTCCATACGGTATATTCTTTTAAGATGATTGCTTGGAATTTTGTTATAATAAGACTACTAGTTGGTATTTAAGTTTGTTAAAGGATGAACATAGATGGACAGTATTCGCCGTTATCTGCACTTCGTAAAACCTTATACCAAGCAAATTATATGGACGATGTTGGTAGGGGTAGTTAAATTTGGTATACCTTTGTTATTACCTCTCCTGTTGAAATATGTAGTAGACGATCTTCTCTTAGGAAAAATGCCAGTCGAGGAGAAATGGAATCAGCTAGTGTGGATTACGCTCGCTGCCTTTTTTTTGTTCTCCGTTGTTCGCTATCCCGTCGAGTACTATCGTCAATACTATGCACAATGGACAGCAAGTAGGGTTTTGTTTGATCTACGTAATCGTTTGTTCGATCATATTCAGAAGCTTTCGCTGCAATTCTATCAAAACCAAAAGGTAGGACAGATTATCTCTCGGGTTATTAATGACGTGGAGCAGACAAAAGAATTCGTAGTAACTGGTATGATGAACATCTGGTTAGATTTGTTTACTCTTTCTATCGCACTTGTATTTATGATAAATCTCGATATTCAAATGACCTTGATTTCGCTTGCGATCGTACCGCTATATGCTATATCAGTGAAATATTTTTTTCAGCGACTTCGATTCAATACGAGAGCAAGATCCCAGGCTCTAGCGGAATTACAAGGACATTTGCATGAGCGAGTACAAGGGATCTCTGTTATTCGTGCCTTCCATTTGGAAGAACATGAGCAAAAATTATTCGAACAACAAAATAGAAAATTTCTAGACAAAGCATTTAATCATGCTAATTGGACTGCGAAAACATTTGCTACAGTAAATACTATTACCGATTTGGCGCCTATCTTGGTAATCTTTGCATCTGCTTACTTTGTGATTCATGGACAACTGACTATTGGAGAGATGACCGCTTTTTATGGATACTTGGCTCTTATCTATTCTCCAGTTCGTCGATTAGTCAATTCCTCCACTACCTTGACACAAGCTCATGCATCCATGGATCGAGTTTTTGAATTCCTAGATGAATCTTATGACATAGTAGACCGTCCAAATGCAATTGCGATAGAATCAGTGAAAGGAAAAATTGATTTTGAGGAAGTAGTTTTTCGTTATACTGAAGATCAAGAAAATACTCTCAATAGAGTCTCATTCTCTGTATTGCCAGGTCAGACCATTGCGTTAGTAGGACCAAGTGGTGGTGGTAAGTCATCACTGGTCTCGTTGATTCCGCGATTTTATGATGTGTATACTGGTACCATTACCATAGATGGTCTGGATATCCGCGATATGACGTTACTTAGTCTACGTCAACAGATAGGAATCGTATTGCAGGATAACATTTTATTTAGCGGATCAGTCGAGGAAAATATACGGCTTGGTAAAACGGATGCCACACCAGAAGAGGTAGAGAGTGCTGCAATCGCTGCCAATGCACATGATTTTATAAGAGAATTACCAAAAGGCTACCATACGGAGATTGGGGAAAGAGGAGTAAAACTATCTGGTGGTCAAAAACAGCGGATAGCACTTGCTAGAGTTTTTTTAAAAAATCCGCAGATTTTGATCTTAGATGAGGCTACTTCTGCGCTTGATTTGCATTCAGAACATTATGTTCAGGAGTCTCTAGACAGACTAGCGAAAGATCGGACTACACTTATCGTGGCTCATCGCCTGTCAACTATTACCCATGCGGATCAAATCCTATACTTAGAGGATGGTCAAATAAAGGAAAATGGTACACACGAAGAGTTAATGCAACAAAAAGGTGCCTACTATAATTTGTTCCAAGTCCAACATTTACAAGGCAAAGAGAGTGATGAAGTAAGTGCTATCACGTAGGAGGTGAAGCGTTAGTGCTAACAAGCTTTCGCATTAAGTACGAATGGGAAATTGTACATATGCGGAGTGAGGTTCGGGAACTTGCGAGAACAATAGGATTTGATGAAGTGGATCAGGCTCGGATTGTTCAGTCGCTCTCGGAGCTAGCTCGAAACGTAATTCAACATGCTGACGAAGGTATTATAGAAGTGGAGCAAATAGAAACAGAGGAGAAAAGAGGACTTCGATTTATTGTGCGGGATCTCGGACCTGGCATCGAGAATCTAACTGAATTTATGATGCATATGAAAAATAAATCAATTGGTGAGACATCCGGTTTACAACAAGTCCAACTTTTGATGGATGAACTAACGATTCATAAGTTAGAACAAGGTACGTCAGTGGAAGTCACAAAATGGCTAAAACAAGTTCCGTTAGGAAGTGAATAATAGGTAAAAACGGCACATATCCATAAGATGGTGTCGTTTTTTTGTTGGTTTGTTGCATGATAGAGTAATCAAATTTACAAGAGAAATATGCTGAAAATTTTCCGACAATAAGTGTATTTATAGAATTGATCATATAATGTTCACAAATATGTCATCGGTTTTCCATTCTCTTCAGTAGACTAGGAATCAAGGGAACGTAATGGAAAATATATTTTTTCTGTTGTAGATAGTAATTTTCCTTGTTTCCGCTTGATGAACCTTTCAAGGGTCCACTTGCACGTTCTATGGCTATCTACTAAAATGGGGATGTTATGTTTCCAAACTTATGCTTTTCACCATCAGTCGGTAAAGCATCTATGTATGGAATGTTTTTGAGAAAACGAAAACCGTTTTGTAGGAAGGGAGGTTGGTTTTATGAATCGACCCGGGGAAAGAGTGATGGCCTCTCAATCTTATCTCGAGATGGAGAAGGCTACTTGGCGTGATTATGTGGATATTACGAAGCCAGGGATTATTAAATCAAACCTTTTAGCTACTTTTACTGGCTACTTTGTTGCAGCTGGTTTAGAAGGATTTGATTGGTTAGTATTATTCCACACGTTATTAGGTACTGCCTTTTTGATTGCGGGTGGATGTGCACTAAATAACTTTTATGATCGAGATATTGATCCGAAGATGGAGCGTACACAGACTCGCGCAGTAGCGGAAGGACGGATTCGTCCAGTTATTGCGATGTGGTATGGAATTCTCCTTACTACATTAGGCTTTGCTTTGCTTTTTGTAGGAGTCAATGCTAGGACTGCTGGAATTGGCTTTGCTGGTTTTGTTGCTTATGTGTTTGTTTACACGATGTGGTTTAAGCGTAAAAGTATCTGGAATACCATTGTTGGTGGTATTTCAGGAGCGGTTCCACCTATGATAGGTTGGGTTGCTGTCACCAACTCAGTCGATCTCACTGCATGGGCATTATTTCTCATATTGTTCATGTGGCAACCGCCTCACTTCTATGCGCTGGCTATTCGCCGTGCAGATGAATACCGCAATGCGGGTGTTCCAATGTTGCCGGTAGTAAAAGGAAACGGTGCAACCAAAAGACAAACGTTCCTATTCACGATTTTGTTAGTTGTTTCATCTCTAATCCCATTTTGGACAGAGGCTCTTGGCTGGTTTTACTTGGTAGCTGCGCTGGCACTTGGTATCCCTTACATTGTGCTCGCATGGAAGTGGTTCTATACCCCAGCTAATCAAGAAATGAATGCAGCGAAAAAGATGTTTGTCTTCTCGCTGATCTATTTGACTGTAATGCTAGCAGTAATGAATATCGACGTACTCATTCGTGGTTTAGGGGAGTTTCTGTTCTAAAGTTTGGATTTGGTTGCAACAGAAAGTGAGGTTTGATGATCGGTGAGACAACGTTGGTGGCAGTTTCTTCTCGTCTCTACCCTTGCGTCTCTAGTTCTTTCTGGTTGTAGCGGAGACCCTACGCTCAACGTACTAGATCCGCAAGGGACGGCAGGAGAAAAATCGTTAAATCTAATTTATATTAGCTTTTTGTTGATGATGGGTGTTTTTGCCGTTGTTATTACGATTTTTGTTTATGTATTAATCAAGTTCCGCAAGCGTAAAGGAAAAGACGTGATGCCAGAACAAGTTCATGGTAGCACAAAGTTGGAGATTATTTGGACTGTTATCCCGATTGCCATTTTAGCAGCACTAGCAGTTCCGACTGTTCGTTATACATTTGATCTGGCTGAAAAGCCTACTGGAAGTGATGTAGTCAATATTAATGTGACGGGACATCAGTACTGGTGGGAATTTGAATACCCAGATGAAGGATTTACGACTGCTCAAGAGATGGTAATTCCAGTAGGGAAGAAAGTTCACTTGACCATTAACGGGAAAGATGTACTTCATTCTTTCTGGGTACCAGCACTTGCAGGGAAAGTCGATGTTGTTCCTGGTAAAGTAAATACCATGTGGCTCGATGCGAAAAAACCTGGTTTTTATCAAGGGAAATGTGCAGAGTTATGTGGAGCAGGACATGCATTGATGGATTTCCGTGTATATGCGAAATCGGAAGCAGATTATGAGAAATGGCTTTCGACGATGAAGAGTTCACCAGCAGATGTACAGACCGCTTCTGCTTCTGTACAAGAAGGAGAAAAACTGTTCAAGCAAAATTGCTTGGCATGTCATGCTGGACAAAACCCGAGTTATGAAGCACCAAATCTAACTAAATTTGGTACTAGAACCAGTATTGCTGGTATAAAAGAAATGAACCGTGAAAATCTAAAAAGCTGGTTGAAAGATCCAGCAGCTATTAAACCAGGTACTAAAATGCCTAGTTTTGATTACCTAAATGAGCAAGAACTGAACTCTTTGATGGATTATCTAGAGAGTCGTAAATAGCATATTAACTGATGCAAGCTTAAGAGCAAGGAGGGAGTACCTTGGGGACCCTTATTGTCTTATTAGTCCTCGCCGTATTTCTATTGGCGATTTTTACAGGGGGATACGATAGCCGATTCCTTACCCGTGTTCGACACTCTAAGGTATGGGATTGGTGTACTACCGTTGACCATAAAAAAATTGGAATACTCTATTTTGTGACTGGTTTCCTCTTTTTCCTAATTGGCGGAATTGAAGCTGCATTCATGCGTTTGCAGCTATTCTACCCAGGAAATGACCTTTTTGTTGGAGATATATTTAACCAGCTTCTTACCATGCATGGAACGACCATGATTTTCTTGGCTGCGATGCCGATGATCTTTGGTTTGATGAACGTGATCATCCCATTACAAATTGGGGCACGTGATGTAGCTTTTCCATTCCTTAACGCACTAGGTTATTGGCTGTTCACTTTTGGTGGTCTGCTACTTAATCTTAGCTGGATCTTTGGTGGAGCACCTGATGCTGGTTGGACATCTTATACAGCACTTGCGTTAAATGATTACAGTCCTGGTCCTGGTGTGGACTATTATGTGTTAGGTCTACAGATTTCGGGGATTGGTACCTTAATTGGTGGTATTAACTTCTTAGTTACGATCATAAATATGAGAGCTCCTGGAATGACATTCTTGCGCATGCCGATGTTTACCTGGACCTCGTTTGTCACTTCAGCACTGATCTTGTTTGCATTCCCAGCGCTGACGGTTGGTTTATTACTACTGATGTTTGACCGCCTTTTTGGAGCCAATTTCTTTGATTTTGCCATGGGTGGAAGCTCTGTACTCTGGCAGCATCTGTTCTGGATCTTTGGTCACCCAGAGGTTTATATCGTAATTCTCCCAGCTTTTGGAATCATGTCTGAAGTAATCAGTACATTCTCCAAAAAGCGTCTATTTGGATATAACTCAATGGTTTTTGCGACCGTCTTGATCGGTTTCTTAGGATTTATGGTATGGGTTCACCATATGTTTACGGTTGGACTTGGACCAGTATCTAACTCTGTTTTTGCGATTGCAACTATGACGATCGCAGTTCCGACAGGGATCAAAGTCTTTAACTGGCTCTTTACGATGTGGGGTGGAGAAATCCGTTTTACCACACCGATGTTATGGGCAATTGGATTTATCCCTACCTTCGTTTTAGGTGGAATGACTGGTGTTATGCTAGCGCTTCCTCCAGCTGACTTCCAATACCAAGACAGCTATTTTGTAGTAGCTCACTTTCACTATGTGTTAGTAGGTGGTACAGTATTTGGATTGTTTGCAGGAGCGTATTATTGGTGGCCTAAGATGTTCGGAAACATGTTAAATGAAACTCTTGGAAAATGGCATTTCTGGCTCTTTTTCTTCGGTTTCCATCTTACATTCTTCCCGCAACATTTCTTAGGACTATTCGGAATGCCACGTCGGGTATTTACATACCAAGCCAATGTAGGATTGGAAACGATTAACCAGATCAGTACCATTGGAGTAATTGGTATGGCGGTAGGTACAATACTCTTTATGATTAACATAGGAAAGTCGCTTTATAGTAAAGAAAGAGTAGGAAATGATCCATGGGAAGTAGGCCGTACTCTTGAGTGGGCTATTTCGTCTCCGCCACCGGAGTATAACTTCCTACAAACACCAAAAGTTCGTGGTTATGATGCTTTATGGGTGGAGAAAGAGGCTGGGAATAATAATGTATCACCTGCAGAACCAGTAGGTCCGATTCATATGCCTTCTTCATCCTATATTCCACTGTTAATGTCGATCGGTTTCTTTGTTTCAGGTTATGGCTTTATCGTAAGAGGATTCGAAATTGGAGTATTTGGGCTTCTCATTGTATTTGCGGCAATGTTCTTACGCTCGTTTGAGTATGACCAAGGCTACCATATTCATCCTGAAGAATTAGACGATAACGGGAAGGAGGCGAAGGCATAATGGCACATCATCCAGTCAATCCAGCAGATGGTCATCTAGAGACGGCTACTCTTGATGGAAAGAACAAAGTGCTCGGTTTTTGGCTCTTCCTAGGGGCAGAAACAGTGCTGTTCGCCTGCTTATTTGGAACGTATTTGGCGCTTTGGGGAGGTCATGAAGACTTTATCCAAAAGATGCTGGCAGAAAATCCAAATTTGCATATCCCGACCGCAGATGAGCTCTTTCAGATGCCACTTGTAGCAGTAGCGACTGCACTCTTGTTAACTTCCAGTTTGACTAGTGTGCTAGCAATGGGCGCCATGAATGCTGGTAAACAAAAGGTAATGCAGTTTTGGCTTGCTGTTACCTTAATCCTTGGACTTGCATTCCTAGGTTTGGAAATCTACGAGTTCTACCATTATGTTCATGAAGGTCATACCATTATGAGCAGTGCATTTGGTTCTGCTTTCTATACATTGGTAGGTACACACGGAGCCCACGTTACCTTTGGTATCATTTGGATCTTCACACTGATGTTGCAAACAGCAAAGCGTGGAATCAATACGGAAACTGCACCAAAATTGTTTGTAAGTACCTTGTACTGGCACTTTATTGATGTTGTGTGGGTCTTCATTTTCAGCTTGGTATACCTGCTAGGAAAGGTGGGCTAACCATGACGATGGATGAAAAACCAGTAACGAACACAGGAAAAGCAAAATCCGGTACGGTAAAACATCTTCTATCCTTTGCGGTCATGATCGTCTTGACTGTCGCAGCATTCTATCTAGTAGCGGTAGATGTGGTACCAAAAAGTTGGATCTTACCATTACTACTGGTATTTGCCCTAATTCAAGTCCTGTTGCAGTTCTTTACTTTTATGCATCTGGATCAAAAAGGATCATTGATGTATGTGATCTTTATCTTCTCTGGGCTCCTCATTGCGGTTGTCTCAGCAGTTGGGATGGTCTTGATGGAGTTTAGTATGAATTAGGTTCAAAACGAAAAAAGCACTCTCGATTCCGAAACAATCGAAGAGTGCTTTTTTGTATGTTTTTATACTGAACCTATAATAAAAGTACGATACCATTGTGAGAAAATGATAATATTCCATAGTTTCCGACTGTAATCGGCAATTCCGTTTTTGTGGTCTTCAAGCATTTGATGTACGACATCTTGATTTACAAATGGTTTGATAGCAGGGTCAAAGAGAATTTCTCTGGCATGGTCATAGATTTCATTTCGTAACCATACACGAATTGGGACAGGGAATCCGAGTTTTTTACGAGAGAAGATCTCTTTTGGGACCAAACGATGCATTGCTTCACGTAATACATATTTAGTCGTTCCATTTGCGATTTTGTATTTAGTAGGGATCCGTCTTGCTAGATCAAATACTTTGGTATCTACAAAGGGAACACGCAATTCTAGAGAGTGAGCCATTGTCATTTTATCTGCTTTCACGAGAATATCTCCTGGTAGCCATGTATGGATGTCTAGATATTGCATTTTTGTCTCATCATCATGTTGTTGGACACGATCATAGATTGGGCGTGTGACAGACCATGGATCTTGATATTCTAGTCCACGCATCTCTTCTCCTAAGATACCCTGTTTGGATATCTCATCATAGATCAGCGCATTACCAAAAAAGCGTTCTTCTACTGTTTTGGATCCACGCATAAGATAGTTACGACCTTTAACTCCTTGTGGAATCAGTTTGGACAGTGTGCGAATGGCACCACGGGTATTTTTAGAAAGTCCAGAGAACATCCGTAGTGATGTAGGCTCACGATAAATATTATATCCACCAAAAAATTCGTCTGCGCCTTCTCCGGATACTACTACTTTGACTTGTTTACTTGCTAAGCGTGCTACAAAATAAAGAGGGAAAGCTGCTGGATCTGCTACAGGATCATCCATATGCCAGACAATTTTAGGAAGCTCGTCCATAAACTCTTTATAATTGATATCTAATTCATGGTGATCAGTACCAAAGAAGGTTGCTGTTCTTCTGGCAACATCTAATTCACTATATCCATTCATATCAAATCCAACAGAAAACGTTTTCACCTGACTGAATTGACTCATTAATCCAACCGTTGTGGTAGAATCAATTCCTCCAGATAAAAAGGCTCCTACTGGAACATCTGCAATCTGGTGTGCTTTTACAGAATCCTGTAAAGTATTTCGGATCTCTTCTACAAAATATTCGAAAGGTTTCTCTTGTTCTGGGCTAAAATCTGCTTGCCAATATGGTTCCATTTTGAGTGTATCTGCTGTTAAGTAGAAGGAATGACCAGCTGGTAGTTTATGAATATCTTGATACATGGTTTCAGGATCTGGGACATATTGAAACGTCAAAAAGTGATAATAACTTTGTGCCTTTACTTTACGAAGGCTAGGATCAAGGTGGAGAATACTCTTAATTTCCGATCCAAAAGCATAACCATGACATGTCTTGGCATAATACAGCGGTTTGATACCAAAATGGTCACGAGCTCCAAAGAAAGCATTCTTTTTCCGATCCCATATTACAAAGGAGAACATTCCACGAAGGTATTTCGGGGTATCTTTTCCGACTTCTTCATAAAGATGCAAAATGGTTTCGGTATCAGCATTGGTCTTAAATTGATGTCCTTTTGAGAGCAACCATTCACGTAACTCTTGAAAATTGTAAATTTCCCCATTAAATGTAATCCATAGGGAATCATCTTCATTAGACATCGGTTGACGACCATGCGCTAGGTCAATGATACTTAGTCGGCAAAAACCCAAGGCAGCCGCACCATCGAGGTAAATATCGGTATCATCTGGACCACGGTGATGGATCATTTGTAGACTGTCTTGTAGAATTTCTTTAGCGATGGGTTGTCCGTTTTGGGAAAACACCGACAAATAACCGCACATAATAAATCCTCCTCATCTGATAGACAAATTCATTATAGCGAAATGTTTTTTAAAAAAATACAATTATTTATTTTGTTCAAATAATCTAAATGGATATTTTACCAATATAATAAGAATTGCCCTTTTTAATAAACCTTTGTGAAGGATGGAAAGCAGGATATCTTTTTTCAGTTAGCGAAATGATAGAATAGGTTTCCTAACAATAGTAGCTTACTCACCTACTAATAATCGATTTAGAAAGTGATTCTCTAATTGATCTCCAAGATGTTCCTAATTTTACCAGGTGCCATAAGTTCAAGACATGTACATTTTGAAAAGACCATCGGTCGATTGTAACTATACTTTGTTTGGAGTGAAGGAAGTAGCATGATTACTGAGAAACGGATGTCAGATGATATTCTAAATAGAGAAGAACATTCAGGAAAAGAAGAAATGGCCAAGCAAGTAGTGAAAATAGTTTTACAAGACATAAGAAGAATGAGTGGCTCTGGCGAAAAAAAAGCGATAGAGTTACAATTATTAGAGTTTAAATTAAAAGAGTTTATCTCTGATGAGGTTTATCAGGAACTGACAGATTTGATTGAAGAATATTTTCAGATGATTCAACAAAAGAAACTATTGGAATTGGAGATAGTTAAATTACGCTCTCATGTAGGAGAGATAGATGTTCAAATGATTCGGATCATTTCTAAAAAGGAACAAGCAATCCTTTCTAGTAGTCTTTAATAAAAAAAGGAGACAAGTACGCTAAAAGGTACATGTCTCCTTTTTATTGATCTTTTGCTCAATGGAAGTGTGTCCTCATTTCGATTGATGATTAGAGAACAATTGCCTGTAAGAATCCAGTTAGATTCAATAGTTATCTAGATGATAATAACAACGGAAGTAAGTTCTTATTGATTTTGCATGTGGTAAGCGGTGTATACTAAGCGTCCCCAAATCTCTTCTCGAAGTGTTCCTTCGACTCCTACTTTGTCTAATGCTTGTTCCATACAGCTGAGCCATGCTTCTGCCTTTTCACGGGTGATATCGAACCTCATGTGACGAGCACGGAGCATTGGATGCCCTTTTTTTTCTGAATAGAGAGGAGGACCACCAAAATATTGTGTTAGAAACATGTACTGATTTTCTCTCGTTTCTGTCATGTCTTCTGGAAACATAGGACTGAGAATGGGATTTTGTTTTACAAGATCGTAAAAAATATCCACTAGTTTTTTAATCGTAGCTTCGCCACCTAGTTGCTCATAATGAGTTTTCGCTTCCATGGATTCCCTCTTTTCTCATCTGTTCAAAAGATTCTCGAACTGCTTGTAGAGTGATTTGGACATCTTGTTCCGTGTGGGCTGTAGTCAGGAACCAAGCTTCATATTTCGAAGGTGCTAGATAGATTCCTCTTTGTAACATAAGTTGGAAAAAACGAGCAAAGCGTTTTTTACTAGCTTCTTGAGCGCCATCATAATCCACTACTGTTTGCTCTGTAAAGTAGACAGTAAGAGCTCCACCTACCCGATTGAGCGACATGACGATTTCATGTTCTTGAGCAGCTTGTCGAATACCTTTTTCCAATATCGACCCTAGTTTCTCTAGATACTCATAAACTCCTGGCTTCGCTAATTCATTGATACAAGCTATTCCAGCAGAAATCGAAAGCGGATTTCCGGCCATAGTACCTGCTTGATACATTGGTCCGTTAGGAGCTACTTTGTCCATAATTTCTCTTTTACCACCATAAGCACCGATCGGAAGTCCACCCCCGATAATTTTTCCGAGAGCAGTCAAATCAGGTTCTACTCCGTATAACGTTTGTACTCCACCATAGTGGAATCGAAATGCGGTGATTACTTCATCGTAAATAACGAGTGCTCCAAATTGATGGGCAATATGATTGATCGTCTCTAGAAAATCGGGTGCAGGTGGTACAATTCCAAAGTTTCCTACAAGTGGTTCAACTAATACACCAGCTATCTGATCTCCCCAATGAGTAAATGCTTCTTGTAGGGAAGCAGGATCATTAAAGGGAACGGTGATTACTTCTTGTGCAATACTTGGGGGTACACCAGCACTGTCTGGATTCCCTAAAGTAGATGGTCCAGAGCCTGCTGCTACCAAAACGAGATCGGAATGTCCGTGATAGCATCCTGCAAACTTTAATATTTTGGTTCGTCCAGTGTAGGCACGAGCAAGTCGAATAGTCGACATGACTGCTTCTGTCCCACTGTTGACAAATCGGATTTGGTCCATTGAAGGAATGGCATCGCGTAACATTTTTGCGAACAGAATCTCTTTTTCAGTTGGTGTTCCATAAAGAATCCCATCTGTAGAGGCAGCTGTGATTGCTTGATGAATGGCTGGATGAGCATGGCCTAAGATGATGGGTCCAAATGCAGCTAGGTAGTCAATATAGCGATTGCCATCTTCATCATAAAAATAAGCACCGTTAGCTTTTTTCATGAAGATAGGATGATCGAGTCCTACTGCACCAAAGGAACGAGATGGACTGTTGACACCACCTACGATCGCATCTAAGGCTTCATTATGTAATTTTTGAGACTGTGTCTGCTTCATTTTTACACCCCTTTTTCTCTTCTTATTGTAACGACTTGTCGAAAAGAGGAACAGAGAAAAGTGACTGCCTCTAATTATTACTATTTTTGCATATAAAAAAAGAGAAATAATCGTTAAAATATAAGTAATGATGAGATAGATTGGAGGCAAATCGGTTGGCTTTCTTTGAAACAGGAACTATCTATCGAAACCGGTTTGAGATTAAACATGTTGTTTCGTTCTTCAATGGTGAATTGGCTGTTGGGGAAACGGACGGAAAACGTTTTTATTTGCAGGCTGCTTACTTACACAAACAGCCACCCCAACGAGCGATACAACAATTTCGTAATCTAAAAAGCTCGATTGTTTTACCATACCAAGATGTTCTCGTTGAAGAAGATCTTCTAGTTTTTGTACGTCCTTATTCACCGATTCGTCCACTTAAAGACGTGATAAAGACGGATCTATCGGAGGAACAAGTGATTGATTGGACCAAACAATTGCTTCATTTAGAGGCGATGCTTCGTTCCAAGCCAATACCTATGTACCTCTTACTTGATACTAGAAACATTGGAGTTACCAAATCAGGTGAACTCCAAGTGATTTTCTGTGGTCTAGAAAAAATCATGGTTACCGAAACCAAGTTAGATTGGGGGAGTTTTTTCTATAGTCTCCTATCAGGGCAATTTTTGGAAGGATCGATCCTCAAGATCCCCAAAGACTTCTCTGTCTCGCGACCTATGATGAAACTGATCCAAAAAACACTAAAAGTGTATCAAGTGGATCAAGTCATTGCACAGATTGAGATATTTGAAAAAAAGCATGCTTCAGAAGGACTACTTAAGCGTTTTCTTCCAAGTAGCAAAAAAAGTTCATCACCAAAAGATAACAAGATTACGCCTAGTGAAGATGCAAATCTCCCTATTACAAAACCAGATTTGACTCCAGCCAATACATCTTCGAGACCTAAACCAAAACCTAATTTCTCGATGGATCAATTAGCAGGAATGATGCAAAAAAGAGAAGAGACTTCAGCAGTTTCGACCGGTACCAACAAGACCAACAAGGAAACTCCTCGTCTTCCAGCAACAGGGCAGTCGCTTTTAGAGCAACTTGCCAAGATGAGTGAGACTTCTTCTGGTAAAACGGTACCTAAGCAAGAGGAACCGGACGAGTTACTTCAAGAGATCGATCAGATGCTAGAGAGTGCCCCCGCTACGAACACACAGCAAAAAAAAGAAGATGATACCTTAGCTCAGGTAAAGAAAAAATTGGATAAAAGAAACAACATTCGCTTTCGACGAGGGGTACAATTAGCTACTTGCATCAAAAAAACAGCAAAACCAGAAGTAGAGATAGAAATATCTGAAGGAAATTCGTTGGAGAAAGGAGTGCGGGAGTTGGACTCCAATGAAAAGCAAACAACAAAACCAAAACCGATGCGTTCTTTACTAGGTGTGCCAGATCCATCTAAAGAAGAGAATACATGGGATGAATATTATGAAGCATTGAAATTAGATGACTCGCCTGTTATCGAAGAAACCGAAGAAGATCTAGTGGAGGATACTGTATCATTTGTAACATTGGATGACTTAGAAGATGATAACATGGATAAGCAAGAAACAACTCCAGCAGTGGAAACTCCATCTTCAGAAACTGCTGATACAGAACCAACTCCTCAAACTCAAACTTATAAAGTGAATCCTGCTTTAGCAAAACTGGCGGATCAAGATCTATCCGATTCTTTTATTATTACGCTTGATCAGCATCGACAAGAGCATGAAGAAAAACAACAGGCACGAATTGAGCAAATGCGAAAACAATTCGAGGCGCAACAACAGCAGCTACTGGAGCAAAAGCGTCTTGAGTTGGAGAGAATGCAGCAAAAATTATTAGAAGAACAACGGAAAGAACTCGAACGTCAAGAGCAAGAGCTTCTCGCAAAAGAACAAGAAGCACTCGAAAAGGCACGTAAAGAACGAGAAGAAAAAGAAAGACAAGAACGTGCCAAAAAGGAAAAAGAACGAATACGCAAAGCCAGATTGGAATATGAGCGCCAACAATGGGAGCAACGAGAACTTCAAATTATGGAGAAGGAACAAAAGCTTCTAGAAACTCAGCAACAAGAGATGCTAGACAAGTTGTTAAAAGAATTTGAGGAGAAAAAACAGGCATTACTTGAGAAGCAAAAGCGGGAATTTGAAGAAAGAAAGAGAGAAAAACTGACCAAACTGCATGAAATACTCTCTTCTAGTTCAGAAAACTCGAGTGAGACGGAGGATGAGTTTGCAACGATGCCTCCTTCGAGTTACCAGGCAATTCAACCGCTAGATGAAACAGAAAGAGCAGAGAAAGAACGGGAATTAATGACTTATATGGGTCATGCTTTGCCAACACCTCCCGAACAGCAGGAGAATCAAGTAGAGGAACAAGTAATTACAGAGCCAACTCCTCTGAAGCAAGAGAAAAAAGAGTCTCCTACTGATCAAAAAGGTGAAGAAAAATCTACACCACCGAAAAAAGAGATACAAGAGGCAAAACCGAAGGCAGATAAAGTATCGGAAACGAAACAGGAAAAACCAAAGAAATCACCAGAAAAAACGTTGAGCGAAACGAAACAAAAAAGTAAATCGTATAGCCCTTTTTCAAGTAGTAGTCGCAGTATGTCCAGAGCAGATAAACAGCGTGCCGCCAGAGCTGCTCTCCAACAGTCTTTTAGTAATCATCAGAACAAAAAAGAGGAGAAACGGAAAAAGAAACAAGAGAAGAAGCAGAAAAGCAAACAAGAAGAGAGTAAGTTAGAATCACAAGAAGGACTTCTCGAGAATGGATCAGTAGAGGTAACTTCTGAACTTACTACCAAAGAGGCACCAAAGCAAAAGCAAGAAAAAGAAACGAAGGCTTCTCATTCTCCGAAAAAAAAGGAGAAGAGAAAGCAAGAACAGCAAGTAGAGAAAAAACAGGAAGTGAAAGAATCATCAACTGAATCGAATCAATTGTTTTCTGATGAAGAAGACGAAGCTCTCTTTATTGAATTGGGGAATCTTTTTGATGAGTTAGAATTAAGTCAACCTACGGACAGCAAAACAAAGAATGCAGATGAGTCGACCACTGATTCGAATGCTAGAGTATTAAGCGATCGATATGATGAGTTAGATCGTTTATTAGAGGAAGAAGAGCGTAAAGCGGCGGAAGAGGAAAAGGATCAGATAATAGATAATCCTGAACCTCTAAAAAAACAAACACCAGAGGAAAATCAGAAACAATCTCCTAATCCAAATTCCGAAAAGCATCTCCAAGACTTTATGAACTTCTTTCAGAAAAAATAAAGAATGTAGGGGAGAGGGGCACTTCTCCTCTTTTTTTGTAATAATGGGGGGTATAGATGTTTACTAAATGGATGGCGCAGATGGGAATTGGATCTGCCAAAGTAGATTCCAAGATTGATCAATGGCAATTTCAACCTGGAGAAACAATCACAGGAGACGTTTGTATTCGTGGTGGCCAATCTTCGCAAGTGGTAGATGATATTGTTTTAGAACTGACTACTCAATATGTAAAGAACGGAAAAAAGGTTGAATATGTTTTTAAACGTTTTGCACTATCCGAAAAGTTGTTAATTGAACCTCAAAAGGATCGGAAAATTCCATTTGAGTTTAAGTTACCTACGGATCTTCCTATTTCTACTGGAAGATTTCCTATTTACTTAAAAACAGTATTGGATGTTCCATTTGCTGTAGATCCTACTGATCGTGATCGATTGGAAATATTTCCAAATCCGTTGATTGCAAGTATCTTAAAACAAATTGAAGACAATGGATTTTTACTTTATCAAATAGAGAATACTTTTGATCCAAATGCAAGACTACATCCTTTTGTACAGGCATTTATATTCCGACCAACCGGTTCTTTTCATGCTTATATTGATGAATTCCATGTTATCTTTGATTATAATGATCACTCTATAACGATTGATATGGAGATGGTTCGCGCCGGTCAAGGATTAGCCAGTCGCTTTTATTGGGAGCATGAAGATGCAGTGAATACATTAATGATCAATGATCAAAAAGTGGAAGAAGACCCGATGGAGAAACTTAGAGAGTTACTACAACGTAGATAGGGGAGAAATGATAGATGAGTATATTTGGGAAAACATTGGCCAGTTTTGGAATTGGCGCTACAAAAGTCGATACGAGACTTGAGAAGGCAAACTATAGCCAAGGAGAAACCATTCGGGGAGAAGTGTTTATCCAAGGAGGACAAGCACAGCAAGAAATTGACGATATTTACCTTTATCTAGTTGTGCAATATGAACATGAGGGAACTCAAGCAGAATATGTAATTAGTGAATTCCGAATTTCCGAGCGGTTTGAGATGGGACCAAAAGAGACGAAAGTAATTCCATTCGAATTCGAACTACCATATGATTCACCTGTTTCAACTAGCGGCTCTCCAATCTATATTAAAACAGGTTTGGATATAAAGATGGCGGTGGATCCAACTGATCATGATGGAATAGAGGTAGTACCTCATCCATTCGTACAACAAGTTGTGAAAGCAACTGAATATCTAGGATATCAACTTGAGAGAGTCGATATGGATTTTGAGCATTACTACTCTCGTCATCCATTTGTTCAACAATATCATTTCAAACCAACGGGTAATACGTTTTCTAAATATATAGATGATATTCAGATGGTTTTCTTCCCATTCCAACATGAACTAGATATCGTTCTGCAAGTGGATCGCAAACCAATTGGGTTGATGAGTTCGATGGAAGAAGCACTAAACCTTGACGAAAAAATTTCCCGGTTTACTATTACGTATGATGAGGTAAAGGATAACATCAGCTTACTCGAGTCCAAAATCGAGTATCAAATACAGCGACAAATCCAAACATAAGGTATTCCCTATGGGGATGCCTTTTTTATGGTATGGGGTAAGGAGGAATTCAATTGAACTACGCTCTAGAAGCGATTGATCTGACAAAAGAATTTCAAGTCTTTCAAAGTCGTAAAGGGTTAGCTGGCGCTTTTCGTGACCTTTTTCAACGAAATTATCGTACTATCCGTGCAGTAGACAAAGTGAATTTGGCGATAGAACAAGGAGAGATGGTAGGGTATATCGGAGAGAATGGTGCTGGCAAATCGACCACAATTAAAATGTTAACTGGCATCTTGCAACCTACATCTGGAAAATTGCAGGTGAATGGATTTAACCCGCATGAAGAACGCGAAAAATTTGTTCGAACGATCGGGGTTGTATTTGGACAACGTAGTCAACTTTGGTGGGATATTGCAGTGCAAGAGTCATTTTCTCTCTTGCAAAAAGTATATCGAGTTGATGAGAAGGAGAATCGTGCGTATGTAGACCGCATGATTGAAGTGCTAGATATTGGTGCGTTATTAGATCAACCTGTACGCAAACTGAGTCTTGGACAAAGGATGCGTTGTGAGTTAGCTGCAGCAATTATTCACAAGCCACCATTACTTTTCCTAGATGAACCAACGATTGGGTTAGATGTTCTAGTAAAGGAAAATATCCGCCAGTTTCTACGAGAGATCAATCAAGAGTTGGGTACATCTGTAATGCTGACAACTCATGACCTAACAGATATCGAGGCGTTGTGCTCGCGTGTTGTCATGTTGGACAAAGGAAAGATCATTTATGATGGTGATTTGGCAAGGCTCAAAACAGAATGGGGATCTGGACGAAAGGTACTCCTAGAATTAGAAGCACCGATCACCCAAGATGATTGGGAAAATGTAGTAAATGGGCTGCCAATAACATGGGAAACAGAGGGGAATAGCAATTATACTGTGCTGATTCCAAGTGGAGAAATCAGTGTGTCCAATCTGTTAGCTCATATATTAGACAAAGGGATTCATGTAAAAGAAATGCAAATCGAAGAATCTACTACAGAGGAGATTGTACGCCGTATTTACTCGGAGGGTATGACTCTTGCTTAGAATGTATGCAGAATTAATCCGGGTTCGTTTTCTCATGATGTTGGCTTATCGTGTCAATTATTACAGTGGAATATTGATATATTCTCTCAACATCGGTGCCTATTATTTTCTTTGGATGGCAGTGTTTAGTGGACGGGAATCGCTACAAGGATTCGTTCCGTTACAAATGGCGACGTATATTGCCGTTTCATGGATGGCACGTGCCTTTTATTTCAATAACTTGGATCGAGAGATTGCAGCAGAGATTCGAGATGGGACAGTAGCAGTTCAGTTGCTTCGTCCGTATAACTACTTGCTGACAAAAGTCTTCCTTGGATTCGGAGAAGGTCTTTTCCGCCTACTGCTGTTTAGCATTCCAGGTATGATCTTAGTTTCGTTAGTATTTCCAATCTCTTTGCCAACAGAACCTATTACATGGGCAAAATTTGCTCTTAGCCTCCTATTAGGATTTTTGGTCAATGTGGAGATTAATTTAATTACGGGACTGCTTGCCTTTTTTGTACTCAACAATGCTGGTATTCTCCGGGCAAAGCGTTTTGTAGTGGAAATCCTATCAGGGCTTATTATCCCAATTAGCTTCTTTCCGGTTTGGGGTCAAGTAGTCTCGCAATATCTACCGTTTCAAGCGATTTCCTATCTGCCAAGTGTTGTGTTGGTCAAAGGATTGTCTGGCCAAGAATGGATCCAGGCGTTGCTCACACAAGGAATTTGGGTGCTACTCTTAATTGTGCCTATTCAACTTATTTGGCGAAGAGCTCGCAAAAATTTGATCGTACAGGGGGGATAAGGTTTTGGCATCGGCAAAGCTTTTTTGGGAATATCTCAAACAATATCTAAAAGCACGTCTGCAATATCGCTGGGACTTTGTCTCTCAGTTTTTTACTGACTTTTTGTTTCAAGCGGTAAATCTCGTTTTTATTGTCGTCATATTTGGACATACCAATCAGTTGGGTGGCTGGGATCGTAACGAAGTGGTCTTCATCTATGGTTATTTCCTCATTCCTTGGGCAGTCTTTACCACCTTTTTTAATCTATGGGATTTTAACGAACGATACATTATTAAAGGAGAACTAGACCGTGTTCTAACCAGGCCTGTTCACAGCTTACAACAAATCTTAATGGAAACGATGGCTCCAGAATCTCTACTTGGTGTTCTGACAGGTCTGATCGTCATGGGAATTGGTGGAGTTCATTTGGATCTTGTTTGGAATTGGTGGGATCCGCTATTCTTAATCCTCTTTACCCTTGGAGGCGCCGCCGTGTATGGTGGAATCTATATTTCGCTGACTAGCCTCTCACTTTATACCGATTCCAAAACGGATATCCAACCAATTGTTTTTAATGTGAGTACTTATGGCAGATACCCGATTAATATCTACCATCGAGCCATTCAGTTTTTCCTCACCTTTATCTTACCGTTTGGATTTGTTGGATTTTATCCCGCAAGCTTTTTCCTCGATCAAGGTGAGTGGCGTTGGTACGCATTAGCTACACCACTTGTTGGAGCAATCTGCCTATGGATCGGGATCAAAATATGGAATCAAGGAATTAGAAATTATCGTGGAGCAGGGAGCTAAGAGCAAATCCCGCTCCCACTGCTAGAACGGAACCCAAAACACTAGAAAGTAGAAAAAGGCTGGTTACACCCCAGTCTTTTTTTGTTAGGAGTTGTACTATTTCTACACTTACGGTAGAAAAAGTAGTAAAGCCACCTAAGAAGCCTGTTGTAAAAGGGGTGGGACCTGTTATAGAGGGAAATAGGCCTAACCAGACACCAAATAGTAAGGAGCCTAATATATTGACAAGGAATGTACCAAATGAAGTGAACTTCCGATTACCCCAAGAATGAAGAAGAGAACGACAAATAGCGCCAACCCCACCTGCAATACCGATTAGTATAAAACTCAAATTATTTCCTCCTTCCCCATCTCAGACCTATGTATGCAAAGAAAATACCAAAAAAAAGGGATGCGAAAGTATATAAAACTGCTGTTAGAAGAGGTAGTTCCCAGATCTCAACTGCAAAGAGTGAAAAAGTTGTATAGGAACCCAATACCCCTGTTCCCCAAAAATTTTTAGCAATATCCTTCTGAACTCTTGTCGTTACATAGCCTAAACATAAACTACCTGTTACATTTACGAAAAGAGTAGCCCAAGGAAAAGCTTGTCCAGTTAAAAAAATGGACGCAGCATACCGCAACCAAGTGCCAAGTATGCCGCCAAGTCCTATTGCTAGTGTTTTAGTTAGATTCATTTTGGGACGCTTCTTTCATCTGATCTACTTCCCATTCGATCTTTTTCTCTTTCACTAGTTCCTCAATCCATTGCTCTTGATCCCCGCTGTTGGTAGCAGAGATCCCAACATTTAAGATTCCGCTCATCGTCTCAATAGCTAACTCTTGAATCTTGTATACTATCTTACCAATTTCTACACTCTTATGTTCGGCTAGCTTTTGTTCTAAATAGTCATTTCGCATCTGTAAATCATAGACTTGATGTTCGAGATCAGACAGCCTCTTTAAAATATGATCTAGTAGCATGATAATTCCCCCTTCTGGCCCAACTATCTGTAGCAAACTTTGTAGTTTCAGCATATTTTAATGGGCAAACTCCTATGCATGGAGGGACGGAAATGAAAATACAAGATAATCATTTTGCCCGGTGGAATCAGCTGGCGCGAAGTTTTCTAGGTGATGATTTTTTTGAAAGCATCACGGATCAGAATCGGACAGCAGAAGTAGAACCAAAGGTGGATGTTTATCATAGTAAGCAGGAAGTGATCGTGATCCTGAACCTTCCGGGTGTAGAAGATATGCGGTCCATGCAATTTGAGTTTGATAGGACAATGCTTACTATTTATGGGGTTATCCCGAATCCTTATCATGGTTATTCCCCTTTTACGCAGCAATGTCCACGAGGAGAGTTTCGCAAAGAGATTGAGCTGGGAGCTGAAGTGGAACCGAAGAGTAAGACGATTCGCTATCGTAGAGGGGTAGTAGAAGTTCGTTTTTCCAAGAGATAAAATACTATCGTGAAACAGAGGTGAAGGAAGATGGGCACCATTAATAACATACTCAATATCAAAATCAATAGCGTTTCTAGTGCTGCTTCCGTCAACTTTGGTAACACGATCAATATTGGAGCGGAAAGCAATAGTAAATCTATAGGAGGTTCTTCTCCAGTGGGGGATTTTACGCGCAACTTAGATTTGGAACGTAACCTATATATTGATCCAGATGTCAGTGACCAATCAGATGTAGGGTAATCAAATGAAATTAATCATTGGTAACTTTACAATTAACACGGTGAGTGATGGTGCTTCTGTCAATGTCGGTACAACCTTAAATTTGATTGATTTAGGCAGAATAAAGCAAGAACAAATTCCACCAGAAAGACAAGAAGGAATACAACCTCCTCTCTCACCAGGGATTATTGGACCTGAGACTAGAAGTTATGCAAATATCTCATCAGATATGTTGATCCCTCATCTTCCACCGTTATAACCAACTCATAGAATATCTGATCTAACAAATAATTATGATGAGTGACCCTAAACAACGGATGTTTGGGGTTTTTTGGTGAGCTTGGAGTCATGATATGATAGGAGAAGCATTTTAAAACAAAGGGGGTACTTTGTATGGTACAAGTAGGAGAGCATGTGCCAGACTTTACATTAGCATCTACAGAAGGAAAAGAAGTTTCCTTGTCAAACTTTAGAGGGAAAAATGTAGTGCTTTATTTTTACCCAAAAGATAATACACCAGGATGTACCACAGAATCATGCGACTTTCGAGATGCTTATGAGCAATTTCAAAATCTGAATACGGTTATTTTGGGGATCAGTAGAGACTCAATTAAAAGTCATGAAAAATTTATTGAGAAATACCAACTTCCTTTTGCCCTTTTAAGTGATCCAGACGCAAAAGTATGTGAGCAGTTTGGGGTTTATAAAGAAAAGACGATGTTTGGCAAAAAAGCAATGGGCATTGAGCGTTCCACTTTTGTTCTTGATCAAGAAGGGAAACTTGTTAAAGAATATCGTAAAGTAAAAGTGAAAGATCATGTACAAGAAGCTCTCCGATATGTGGAGGAACATTTAGCTTAAAAAGAAAGTGAGAAGGCAAATGCAAGAAAAAAATAATAGTATGTATAACTGGCCTCATTATTATGATTGGACTTCTACAGGTATGGAGAACGATACTTGTTATTACACGGAATTGGCCAAGCTACACAAAGGTCCTGTTCTCGAATTGGGCTGTGGTACAGGAAGAATTTCACTTGCGATCGCTAGAGAATCTATTTCATTGGTAGGGATCGATTTCTCGGCTCAGATGTTACAAAGTGCTAGGAAAAAAGCAAAAGCGATGGCACTAGCTGGTAGAACGCAATGGATCGAAGCGGATATGGCTGATTTTCATGTTCCTAATAATAGAACCTTTCCTCTTATTATTAGTCCTTACCGATCATTTCAGCATCTTCTAAAAGTGGAAGATCAGTTGAGAACATTACGTCAAGTTCGTAAGCATCTACGACAAGATGGTGTATTTGCCTTTCACCTTTTTTCGCCGAATATGGAACAACTTCTCGATTTAAATCGTAGTTATCAGTTTCGAGGAAATTATGAAGTGCCTGGATCGTATGAAACGGTTGATGTATATGACTACACAGAGCTTGATTCATTTCGCCAGTTGCTGCATGTTACTCGATATTATGAGCGATTTGAAGAAACCGGGAAGATGATAGAACGAGTTAAAAGCGATTTCTCCATTCGTTACACGTTTCCGACTGAACTTCGCCATTTATTAGCAGTAAATGGATTTCGTATTCAGAACATGTATGGAGATTTTGATGGAACGCCTTTCCATGAAGAAAGTGAAGAGATGGTGATCGAAGCGGTTCTACTGGTTCGATAGAGAGGAGGTAGTGATGAAAGGTGAAATCAAAGCCAAAACGTGTTCAGACATCCAAGATATTAAAACTATTGGAAAAAATGTATCCAGACGCTCACTGTGAACTAGACTTTACCAGCCCTTTCGAACTGTTAATCTCCACGATCCTCTCCGCTCAATCGACAGATAAACAAGTAAACAAAGTGACCAAGCCTTTATATGAAAAATATCCTACTCCGCAAAAAATGCTCGAATTAAGTGAAGAAGAATTAGCAAATTATATTAAAGGGCTAGGACTTTACCGGAACAAGAGCAAAAATATCCGAAAGACCTGTGAGATCCTAGTTGAAAAATACGGTGGAGAAGTACCTAGAAAGCGTAAAGATCTAGAGGCATTACCGGGTGTAGGTCGCAAAACAGCCAATGTAGTACTCAGCAATGCGTTTGGTGTACCAGCATTAGCAGTAGATACACATGTACAAAGAGTAGCCAACCGGTTAGCATTAGCAGACAGCGAGAATCCACTTGAAACCGAAAAACAACTTTTACGAAAGATACCTCGTAAAAACTGGACTGATGCTCACCATCAAATTATTTGGCATGGTAGACGGATTTGTTCCGCCCGGAACCCAAAATGTGAGATCTGTGACTTGCATCCATATTGTTGGTATGGCAGAAACACGATGTTGTCCCGTGATTGACACAGTATAAATTAGGATTTACACTATTATTAATAGAGATTCTAATTAAGGAATGATTCTTTTTTTGGATCGGATATGGCGGAATGACAGCGAGGTGGATCGAATGTTAAATAACCGCCTTGGAGAAGCGATTGAAACACTTAAACAGACTGGAGTTCGTATGACACCTCAACGTCACGCGATCTTACAGTACCTGATCTCCACTATGGGGCACCCAACAGCGGATGAGATTTATCGCGCTTTGGAGAAAAACTTTCCCAATATGAGCGTAGCAACCGTTTATAATAACCTTCGTCTTTTTAAAGAAGCAGGTTTGGTTCGCGAACTAACTTACGGAGATTCATCAAGTCGTTTTGATGCAAATCTAATGGATCATTATCATGTGATCTGTACCAATTGTGGAAAGATCACAGACTTTGAACATCCGTCTTTGTTAGATATGGAACAACTAGCAGAGAGTAAAACAGGTTATCGCGTAGGATCACACCGGATGGAAATGTATGGAGTATGTCCTACTTGCCAACAAAAACAATGAAGCTATCTGCTCCTGAATGTTAGCTGATCTTATCGAGTTTTTATAACCATTATCCTAGTTAACCTTTTTCTGAGGTGAACTATTGCTTGTTAGACAGGATAAATGCAAAAAACCGACCGCTCTTAGTTGTAGAGTGGTCGGTTTTTTGTTTTAAGATGTAGCTTCGGTAGAGCCTTCTTGTTTTGGAGCATCTGCAGGATCAACTGATAGGACTTGGCGGCAATACATACATTCATCTCTTTTTCCAAGCAATTTGGTCTGCTTTTGACACGATGGACAAATTACTTTTACTGCATGAGTGGAGAGCAGTCCAATCCAGAAATAGATACCTACACTAGCGAAGACACTAAGTAGTCCAAGTAAAAAGAAGACTAACATCATACTAGGTATTACAAATCCTAAATACATGATGCCGATTCCAATAAAAATTAGTAATAAGGCGAAAGTGCGGATTTTGTTTAATTTACCTGAAATAAGCACTAGCCTAAGCCCCCTAGTTTTTCTCATTATTATTTTATCACTATGTGATTGGGTTGTAAGGAGGGAGAAATAGATGAAAAAAAAGATTTCTTAACCAATATATTAGTATTCAGTAAAAAAATTAATGAGGGCATAAATATTATATTGAAAAATTAGAAAAGTGACCATAAAATATTTATTAGGGCGTAGCCCGGTATGTAACTGTCGACAGACGTTACTATAGCCGGGCTACTCGGCTATAGTAACGTCTCCAAATTTATTACAATGAGGAGGGGTCGCTATGAGCCGACCTGATAATAAGATTCAGAGTATGAAGAAAGAAATGGTAGAAATCGCACTCGAGATGCTAAAAAATAACAATTACACTGCTACAGGAATTGCAGCTACCATCAACATTTTCAAAAAGTTAGCAGAAAAAGATGGGTTTACATTTGTAGATGAAGAAAAATACGCATTTATTGAATTTGGACAAGGACAGGGCCTTGTTGGAGTACTAAACCACATTGATGTGGTGGACGGCTGGTTTCCGCCATATGTAAAGGAAAGTAAGTTGTATGGACGCGGAGCTATAGATAATGTTGTACAGGCATTAGCCTCCTATTTCGGTCTCAAATCGGTATCAAATTCACTACTATGCCGTGTCCGGTTGTTTTTAGGAAAATGTGAAGAGACTACGATGCAAGATTTGGAAGAGTATTTGCAGAAGTATGAGTGTTTCCATTTATCTATTTCACCGGATAGTGACCGAGGGATTATTTACGCTGAAAAGGGAAACATGACTTTAGAATTCGAATCCCTTCAATCAAATGAAGCTTCCAATGGCGCTAAGATTGTTTTAGAGTCTTTCCATTCTGGAACTTCTGTGAATATGGTCCCAGATCACGCAATCGCTTACTTGACAGGTGTTAAAGTCGAGACCAGAGGCTCTTCTACTCATAGCAGTACCCCTGAGTTGGGAGAAAACGCAGCAGTGAAATTAGCTACAATTCTAGATACCATGCAACTTGACCGTAATGGCAGTCGCTTTATTTCTTTAATTTCTCAAAAGCTATCGGATATTTCCGGTAAGAAGTTAGGAATCTTCTCGAATGAGAAGGTGCTTGGATCTACTACTCTTAATCTTGGACGTGCAAAATATGTATTAGGGGAAAAAGCAGAAGTTGCCATAAACGTGAGGTACCCACTCAATGGGAATCCACACAAGATGTTAGAGGTAATTTCCAAAACGATGAAGCATCATGGTTTATTTCTAAAGAGTATCAAGCATAAGAGTCCCCATTTTGTAGATCCCAATCATCCATTTGTTAAGTCGTTAATCGGTGCAATTTGTCAAGTTACGGGTGAAACACCAGATCTTTTTGCAATTGGTGGCGGAACTTACTGTAGAAAGATTCCTCAGACTAAGGGACTTTCTGTAGCAGTTGGTGTTTGCTATCAAACGGAAAGCTACAATGCTCATCAACAGAATGAGTATATTGAAATCGATGATATTGCCGTCTGTGCAGAGGTTGTAGCAAAATGTGCGTTGGAGCTAGCTTCTATCGTGAATAGGGATAGTATCTAAAGCATAATAACCAATCCTGTAAGGTTTCCGCCTTACAGGATTGAATTGTGTTTACGAGATATGGATATATATTATTCTTCAGTAATAATTACTTAATATCGGTAATGGATTTTCTATGATTTTTAAAAAAATGATATTATCTATTGACTCTATTAATCTAGCATGATATATTATTTCTTGTCGCCGCGACAAGGCGGCACAAACAAAAAAAGCAATGATGTTCTTTGAAAACGAAAGAGTGAGATGTATCACATTTAGCCAGATGATTTACTATTGAGCTTTCAAACTCAATTTTATCGGAGAGTTTGATCCTGGCTCAGGACGAACGCTGGCGGCGTGCCTAATACATGCAAGTCGAGCGGGGTTCCTTCAGGAACCTAGCGGCGAACGGGTGAGTAACACGTGGGCAACCTGCCCTCAAGCCTGGGATAACTCCGGGAAACCGGTGCTAATACCAGATAATCATTGCTCTTGCATGAGAGCAATGTAAAAGTTTTTCGCTTGAGGATGGGCCCGCGGTGCATTAGCTTGTTGGTGGGGTAATGGCCTACCAAGGCGACGATGCATAGCCGACCTGAGAGGGTGACCGGCCACACTGGGACTGAGACACGGCCCAGACTCCTACGGGAGGCAGCAGTAGGGAATTTTCCGCAATGGGCGAAAGCCTGACGGAGCAACGCCGCGTGAGTGATGACGGCCTTCGGGTTGTAAAACTCTGTTCTTAGGGAAGAAGTTCTGACGGTACCTAAGGAGAAAGCCCCGGCTAACTACGTGCCAGCAGCCGCGGTAATACGTAGGGGGCAAGCGTTGTCCGGAATTATTGGGCGTAAAGCGCGCGCAGGCGGCGCTTTAAGTTGGGGGTTAAAGGCAATGGCTCAACCATTGTTCGCCTCCAAAACTGGAGCGCTTGAGTGCAGCAGAGGAAAGTGGAATTCCCGGTGTAGCGGTGGAATGCGTAGAGATCGGGAGGAACACCAGTGGCGAAGGCGACTTTCTGGGCTGTAACTGACGCTGAGGCGCGAAAGCGTGGGGAGCAAACAGGATTAGATACCCTGGTAGTCCACGCCGTAAACGATGAGTGCTAGGTGTTGGGGGCTTTCCCGCCCTCAGTGCCGCAGCTAACGCATTAAGCACTCCGCCTGGGGAGTACGGCCGCAAGGCTGAAACTCAAAGGAATTGACGGGGGCCCGCACAAGCGGTGGAGCATGTGGTTTAATTCGAAGCAACGCGAAGAACCTTACCAAGGCTTGACATCCCGTTGACCGGGGTAGAGATACCCCTTCCCTTCGGGGCAACGGTGACAGGTGGTGCATGGTTGTCGTCAGCTCGTGTCGTGAGATGTTGGGTTCAGTCCCGCAACGAGCGCAACCCTTATCGTTAGTTGCCAGCATTTAGTTGGGCACTCTAACGAGACAGCCGGTGAAAGCCGGAGGAAGGTGGGGATGACGTCAAATCATCATGCCCCTTATGTCTTGGGCTACACACGTGCTACAATGGCCAGTACAAAGGGTTGCGAACCCGCGAGGGGGAGCTAATCTCATAAAGCTGGTCTCAGTTCGGATCGTAGGCTGCAACTCGCCTACGTGAAGCTGGAATCGCTAGTAATCGCGGATCAGCATGCCGCGGTGAATCCGTTCCCGGGCCTTGTACACACCGCCCGTCACACCACGAGAGTTTGTCACACCCGAAGTCGGTGAGAGAACCTTACGGACTCAGCCGCCGAAGGTGGGGCAGATGATTGGGGTGAAGTCGTAACAAGGTATCCCTACCGGAAGGTGGGGATGGATCACCTCCTTTCTATGGAGTATCTTTCATGATACAAATTCGAATGTCTTACCCGGCTATGTTACTCTCACCTTTCGTTTTCAGAGAATATAACAAAACCCCTCTGCAACTTTGCAGAGGGGTTTTTGCATGTTGTAGTAAATATCGGTAAGATAAAAAAAGCTGCTATGATGAAAAGGAGGCAAATTCGATGTCTAGAAAATCTCGTGTAGATATAAGCCAGTTTGAGAACCAAAAGAAAAACCTTACCCCAATTCAATACCACGTTACACAAGAAAACGGAACAGAGCGTCCTTTTCAAAATGAATTCTATCAGAACAACCAAGCAGGAATCTATGTAGATGTAGTTTCTGGAGAACCGCTATTTAGTTCTTTAGATCAGTATGATGCAGGTTGTGGTTGGCCAAGTTTTACTAAGCCGATCCATTTGGAACAAGTTACGGAAAGAAAAGATACTTCACATGGCATGATTCGGACAGAAGTCCGTAGTAAAGAAGCCGATTCTCATCTTGGACATGTCTTCCCTGATGGTCCTCCTACTACAGGCCTAAGATATTGTATTAACTCTGCAGCATTACGATTTATTCCTGTATCTGAGTTGGAAAAAGAAGGATATGGTGAGTATTTATCATTGTTCTTACCAAATCAAAAAGACTAAACTAAATGTTGAATGATCAGAACAATTCCTCCTAAAGCCAACACATAATAAGCAAACCCACGGAGCGATCCATCTTGTAGGAGGCGGATCATCCATCGGATCGCAGCATACCCAGCTATAAACGAACTGAATGAGGCAAGCAAAATGCTACTCAATGGAATGGACTCTATTACTCCAGAGGAATAGAGTTCTTTTCCTTGAAATAAAACTGCGCCTGCAATGGCTGGGATAGATAAGAAAAAAGAAAAATAGGCTGCGGTGCTACTGGTAAATCCTCGAAAGATTGCTGCTGTGACGGTAAGACCAGAACGGGAGAGAGCTGGAAAAATTGCCGCTCCTTGAGCAAATCCTATAATCAAAGCATCTTTTAGATTCATATCTGATAACTCTCTTGTTCCCTTTGATCTCATCCGATCGGCTAAGAGAAGTAAGATCCCAGTGACTAAAAATTCCCAACCTATGGTAATTCCTGAGTCTGATAACTCTTCTAAAAGGTCTTTGAGTAGAAAAGCGAATAAAACAGCTGGGATGGTTCCCACAACTAATAGAGCGGATAACTTTGTAAAAGGTTGTTTAATTAACCGCATGATCTCTTGACGATAATAAAGCAACACTGCCAAAAGTGTCCCCAAATGAAGCATCGTATCCACTATTAGGCCTGATTCACGTAAGCCAAATAGCTGTCTACCTAGATAGAGATGACCGGTGCTACTAATTGGCAAAAATTCTGTCAGACCTTGTATGATTCCAAGACAGATTGATTCTAGCCAGTCCACGATCTCGTCCCCTTTTCAGAGCTTTTTATTTATTTCTATGCTTGTCTAACAAGATCATGAAGAATGATATGGCTATGCTAAAATGGGATGGAAATGAGTTTAGTCAGAAGATACTCATAAAAGTAGGAGGAGAAAACATGGATTTAGAAACATTAAAAGAAGAAGCGTATCAAAGAATACGACATCTTTTACCTAGAGATACATTTTTAAGTTTTGAGAAACCGAGGACGCGTCTCCTAATTGCGATGACTGGACATCGGAAAGGGATTGTGGACACAGCTTATCGTGTATTTGAGAGTATTGCAGCAGAAGGTCCTCAAGAAGATGAGAACGACCAATTTGCCTTTGTTAGAAGTTTGGCAGAACTTGCAGAGATGGATGCAGAAAAAGGAAATTTTGAACTGGCGGAAGAGAGGATGGAAAGAGCTCTTCATTACTATCCACCTCATATGACCTATATGATGAGTAAAATTCACTTAGAGATTTATTTAACATACTACCGATTTCAGGTGGGGAAAAAGGAGCTTGCTTTTCAAGAGATAGATCAAATAATACATAGAAAGAAAAGCGATTTTGCGAAGGAAAAATGGGTTGATGCACTAGAGACAGAAAGCCCAGCACTGGGTTATGCAATAGAGCAAAAATCGCTTTTCTATGCAATGGATGGCAATTGGAAGCAGGCTTATCTTACATATGAAGAGATGGAACACTACACTGATCAGATCAATCAAGTTAAGTGGACAGAAGCAAAAGAGCTTTTTGATGGAGAAAAATATCAAGACGCATATAATCTTCTAACTGAAGCTATCAGTTATCGACAATCTTAAAAAAAGCTACCCTTGTTTTTTCTGCTTGGGTAGCTTTTTCTTTTCAAATGTTAGCCGATTTGTTGCTCTTTTTCTTCAAAGGCCAAAACAAGTTCTGGAAGGGTCATTTCACCTTCGATATAAAGACCAATCAATTCCGCGAATACACTTACATTGTCTTGGGGAATATTTAAAGCGTTCATCACTTCTTGTACTGGATCGAAACGTTTGTCCAACAAATTGATGCTGCTAGATTGAAAAGTTTCTTCTAATTTCATTGTTTTGATGTAGACTTCGCGAACCATGTATAAAACTAGGCTTAACAACTGTTTCTTTTGAGAATCCAATGAAAAAACATTCCTTTCATATGTATATAAATTTATAAAGAATAAGTATTCCAACACTAGCTATTATAACAAAAGTAATTAGTTCGAACAGATAAAATAAAAAGATTTAAGGAGGGTAATAGAATGAAAGCAATAATCGTTCGAAAACCTGGGGGAAGGGAAAACTTAGAATTTGGTGTTGTACCAATGCCGAATCCAAAGGCAGAAGAGGTACGAATTCATGTGAAAGCCATTGGAATTAATCGAGCAGATATACTTCAACGAGAAGGGAACTATCCAGCAATACCAGGGACTAGTCCCCTTCTAGGACTAGAAGTATCAGGGGAAATTGTAGAAACAGGGGATCGGGTAACTGATTGGAAAGTAGGAGATCGAGTTTGTACATTATTACCTGGTGGTGGTTACGCAGAATATGCAGTGGCTCCTACAAACATGTTAATTTCCATTCCAGATGAGATGAATTACGAAGAGGCTGCTGCAATACCGGAAGTCTTTTTGACTGCATACCAGTCACTGTTTTGGATTGGAAGACTACAAGAAGGCGAGGGGGTCTGTATCCATGCTGGAGCAAGTGGTGTAGGTACTGCTGCGATTCAGCTTGCGAAAGCAAAAGGGGCCAAAGTGATTGTCACCGTCGGAAGTAAAGAGAAGCAACAGTTTTGTAAGGAACTAGGTGCTGAATTGGCTATTTTATACAAGGAACAAGATTTTGCTGAGGAAATTTTATCTTATACGAATTCACTTGGTGTTGATCTCATTTTGGATTTTGTAGGAGCAAATTATTGGGAACAGAATCTCCGTTGTCTTGCGATGGATGGTCGACTTGTCCTCATTTCATTCTTAAGTGGAGCCAAACTTGAAAAAACTTCTCTGGCACCACTTCTATCCAAACGACTACAAGTGACAGGGACCACACTCAAAACTCGAGATCTAGCCTATAAATCAGAGTTAGTACATGATCTACAATCATTTGTATCTGTTGGTCTAAAAGATGGTAGCATTCGCCCGATTATACATCAAGTGTATGATTGGACAGAGGTACAGAGGGCACATGAAGAGATGGAAGAGAATCGGAATATCGGAAAACTCATTTTGCGAGTTACAAACTGATAAGAGGAGCTAATGAGTTTGGTCCTTCTATATTTTTTATTATGATTTGAACTTTTTCCCTTCCTTCATCGTATATGAAGGTGACGGAAGGGAGAGAGGGGGAAATATGCAGGACCAAGAATGGATAAAACAGATTCAAATGGGTGATCATGCTGCGTTTGCACAGCTTTACCAACGATACGCACGTGATGTATATCAGTATATATATCTCTACATGAATCATCGACAAACTACCGAAGATCTTGTGCAAGAAACCTTTCTTCGTGCTTATAAAAATAGTTATCAGTATGATCTGAATAAGTCTGCTATTCGAACGTGGCTTCATCGAATCGCTGCTCATCTATGTATTGATAACATTCGAAAGAAGAAGCCAAATGAGGTAACGCTAGAGATCTATTATGAACCTAAATTAGCGGGAATTGCAGATAAAGTAGAAAATCAAATCTGGATTAAAAAGTTTTTAACACGTTTACCTGATTTAAACAGGTCTATATTGATTTTAGCTTATTATCAAGGGTTCAAAGGGAAGGAAATAGCAGAAATTGTGGGCATTCCAGTTGGAACAGTAAAATCAAAGCTTCACTACTCGCTGCAAAAATTAAAAACTTGGATGAATGAGGAGGGGGAATCTTATGTTTCATGAAAAGGATACAGATTTGCAAGATATGGATGAAATTCAAAAAATGTTACAAACATTCAAACGAGATGAACCGGAAATTACAGCTATATTAGATCAATTCCCACAAGAGATTCCATTCCCCGAATCTTTTTCTGTTCCTGATCTATCAGAAGAAAAGCCTTCTTGGCTTACCCGATTAGCTAGATGGGCAACGCAACCCAGTATCCCATGGATTGAATCCCTTCATATAAATCCGGTTTCATTATCTCTTTTCGTATTGCCGTCCATTTTAGGTAGTTTCATTATGTTGATTGTTTTATCCATGATCCATGTCTAGAAAGTAGTGATGAAATGTTAGAGATGTTCATACTAGCTATATATTTCAGTATTGGACCAATTGTTGGTTTAGTTGGAAGTTTACTTGGGCTGTCTGTGCAACGCCAAATCATGGAGGATGTTGGAGTAAAATCACTTCCATGGAATCAAACCCAACGAGATCTCCTGATTGCAAAACGTTGTAACTATATCTGGCGATGGAACAAAATCGATACGTATAATCTTGTTGTTTTTTTGATTGGAGCAGTTGGATTGGTGATCTCTGTGGTATTAGAAGGTTTGCAAATATCGGAGCCAAGACAGGTTCTTTTTTGGAATGACTTTCCGCTTGTTTTCCCGATTTTGCTACTGTCTCTTATCTTGGTCATTATAAGCTCGATCATGATCATAGTACGTTTATTGTACTTAATGCGTTTATATCGATTATTACAACTTGGAGAAGAGGTGGAAGAAGGTATGAATCAAACACCGATGAATCAAAATCCAAAACCAGGTTCCAATATCTATATCATTCTTACATCTGTTTTGGCGATGTTCTACGCATTTTCAAGTGTCTTTGTTATAAAAGCATTTGGACTACCCGTATTTGGAGTCATAACGGTTGTTTTTGTTGTTCTTACAGTATTTCTATCTATAAAAGGAGCATTAGAGCATAAGAAAAAGAAAGGTGAATAAATTTAATGGCCTCCTGCATGTTTTGATCTTATATAGCAGAGGATAGGAACAGATGATGTTAGGAGGGTTTACGATTGGACGGAAGTACAATTCAAGGTGCACTTCAGGAATATAAAAGAGGCCTAGGTCATTTAGCAGAAACATTACCCAGTGTAGTGAGTGGATATAATCAATTTACGGAAGCGTGTTTTTCGGAGGGAGAACTTCCTAAGAAAACAAAACATTTAATAGCACTTTCACTTGGGGTTTACGCCAATGATGAATATTGTATCATTTACCATACAAAAGGTGCTGTAGATCAAGGTGCATCGGACCATGAAGTATTGGAAGCAGCAGCTGTTACGAGTGCTTTTGCGGGTGGCCTTGCAATGTCCCAAGTTGTAACATTAGTACAAGATGCATTGTTGGAATTCCGTCAGCATCCAGTACAATAGCATACAAAAAACCGTTTTCGAATAAACAAATTCGGAAACGGTTTTTCTTTTAGTGAAACGAAAGAAAGGATATAATCTATCTTAGTGAGCACTCTCCATTGATAAAGTAATGTTACCTGTTACGATCTGCTTGGCTTTACTGTTAGTGAGTGAAAGAACCAGCGGATATTCTGTTGGTCTATTTTTTTGTGGGAGATGAGGACGTGGAAAAAAATGCAGAATTTTTGTTTTCCCAAGAAATTCGCCCTTATATCATCCCGAAAGAGCAAGTAGTAATAGCAGACCCGAATTGGAGTTTGGAGAGGGCATTAATTGTCCTCTCACGAAAATCTACCAACTCAGTACCAGTGATAAATGAAAAAGATGAAGTAGAAGGTCTCATCAGCAAAAGTAATATTTTGGACTTTATGTTTGAACGGCAAGGAGCCGTGCTGGAAGATCGCCGTAAGAAGTTTTCTAGCAATCAAGGACAAAGATGGGACATGGCCGAATTAAGTGAATTTCAAGTTCGGGATGCAATGGATTTACATCATGGAGGAATATTGGAAAACTCCATTTTTTCCTTTGCTTTTGAGGTGTTGGTTAATCGCTCGTATGTACCAATTATCGACTATCAATCACAATTCTTAGGAATTTTAACGAGAAAAGTGATGATGGAAAAGGTAATTGGACATTTTCGACAAGAGTTTTTTGAAAGTATAACGGAAGATTAGTTTGGGGTTGACCGCCGGAGAAGATCCTGGCGGTCAAGTCATTTTATAATAAATGATAACGCCTTGGTATAAAGAAGGAAAATTTTGAATTCATTCCGGTTCTGTAAAGGAAAAATGAATAAGAGGATAAATTAATTATTAATTATCTCATATGTAATGCTTTAATTAGGATAGTTTTGCCGAGGTTGAAAATCGGATAAGAGGTGGATATCAGAGCACTTGTGGATAAATTGACTAACTTCATCCCAAAATAACTCATCCCACTCACGCTTTAATTGATTTGCCATCATTTTTTGTTGTTCAAGCCAACTTTGTAACGTTACTTCGAGATAAGGAAGATGGAAATCTTCACGGTAACAATCAGCTAGTAAAGAGCTTATATCTGTGTAGACATTCTCATAAATGAGGTGTTCTATAATTTCGGGTAAGTGAGGAGCTATTTGCACCTGTTTACGATTTTTTTCCCAAATGCGGAGTAATCGTTTTTTGTTGAGGCTATTTTTATATTGATCCATTAAATACGAATAATCTTTTGTTCCATATGAATCACGTTTTTCATGAACTGGGACCCAAGTATTTTTATTTTCTCGAATGGAGAGTACTTTTCCACGTTTTAGATAAACGTCTCTCACATCAGATTCTCCAACTGAAGAAAGTGTTAGCTTTTTCAACAGAACCGCCTCCTATTGGAATCGACTGCACCTGCCTAATCTGTTGAATGAGATACAGGCAACTACTTGTCTCGAAAAATGGAGAATACATATTATTTTACACCATAACGATAAAGTTTTGCGAATTTTTTTGTGATTATTATCAGAAAAAATATCTTAATTTTAGCTAGATAGAGGATGAAGTATAGGTGTAATTGGATAAGGTAAGGTATAGTTTCATTATTTGTTAGTGCCTTACCTTATAGGGAACATTTTCTAAAGGAATATTGAAAAATAGAAAATCTACATAACTCTATCTTCTCTGCAAAAAAGGAAGGGTGAAATAACAATCTCTTTTTTCCATTTTATCTTAATTAAAGTGATACAACTGGAAAAAAGTTATCTATTTCATGTCAGAGAGGATTGGGTATATCTTTGGAGAAGTAAGAATCGAGTTTACCTTGAACCTAATTGGGTGTTACGTTAGAATAGAATGAGAATCAGATGATAATCACTTTAAATTAGTTGATTTATCGAAACTGAAAAAGTGGTTGTTCTCTGTTGTTTGGCCTTGTATCAGGGTTAACCTCGTTGGTCACCGTAATAGTGTGTTGTCGATTACGGTTGCGATACAGATCATAAGAAGTAGAGGATTTGGAGGAATGGGACATGTCTAGCCCTAAGTTATCAATTCAAGACTTAAAAGTGGAAATTGAAGGCAAAGAAATTTTGAAAGGCGTAAATTTGGAAGTAAAAGGTGGCGAAATCCATGCCATCATGGGACCAAACGGAACAGGTAAAAGTACGCTCGCATCTGCTTTGATGGGGCATCCTAAATATGAAGTTACTGGCGGTTCTGTCTTATTGGATGAAGAAGATGTGTTAGAGATGGAAGTGGATGAGCGTGCACGTGCTGGTCTATTCCTCGCAATGCAGTATCCAAGTGAAGTAAGTGGTGTTACCAACTCAGACTTCTTGCGTTCTGCGATCAATGCAAAACGTGGAGAAGGTAATGAAGTATCTCTAATGAAGTTTATTCGTGAAATGGATAAAAAGATGGATTTGTTAGAGATGGATCAAAGTTTTGCAACCCGTTATTTAAATGAAGGTTTCTCAGGTGGAGAGAAAAAACGCAATGAAATCCTTCAAATGATGATGTTGCAACCTCGTATTGCGATTTTGGATGAAATTGACTCTGGTCTGGACATTGATGCCTTAAAAGTAGTAGCACGTGGAGTTAATGAGATGAAAAATCCTGATATGGGCGTACTGATTATTACTCACTATCAACGCTTGTTAAATTATATCAAACCTGATTATGTACACGTATTCATGCAAGGACGGGTTGTGAAATCTGGAGGTCCAGAACTAGCCGAGCGTCTAGAAGCAGAAGGATATGATTGGGTAAAAGAAGAGCTTGGTATTGAAGACGAAACAGTCGAATCCAAGGCGTAAGGAGAGGGAGAAAAGGATGACGATGCAAACACAGATCGATCTAACCAAAGTAGCCGAGCTCTCTTCCCACTTACAAGAGCCGAACTGGCTGTTAGAACTTCGTCAAGCTGCACTCCAAAAGGCTGCGGAACTACCCCTTCCCCAGTTGGAGAAAACGAATCTAAATCGCTGGAATTTCTCGGATTTTTCTTTGCCTATTTTGGAAGAGAAAGCGGGAGAGCTACCTAGTTATGCAAAAGATTTTCTTTTTGTTGAAGACAAAGGTAGCCTCTTTGTCCAACACAATGGTTCGGTATATCAGCTAAAAGTGGATGATGAGAGTAGCCAAAAGGGCGTTATTTTTTGTGATATCGCAACTGCTGCAGTGAAGCATGAGGAACTTTTGAAAAAATATTTTATGACCCAGGCAACCAAAATGGAGGAGCATCGCCTTACAGCTCTTCATACAGCACTGTTTAGTGGTGGGCTATTTGTCTATGTTCCACGTAACGTAGAAGTAACACTTCCTATGCATGCACTCTTTGTTTTGGAGGGCAAAGGAATTGGTACGATGCCTCATGTTTTGGTAGTAGCTGAAGAAAACAGTCGCGTAGAAGTGATCACTAATTTTGTTGCCAATCCAGAAGCTCCTGCAGCACTACAAAATGCAGTGGTGGAAGTGATTGTCGGCGAGAATGCACAGGTACGAGTAGCAACTGTGAACGATCAAACATCTGAAACAGTGGATGCGATGTTCCGTCGTGCATTGGTAAAACGCGATGGTCGTATGGAATGGACGATTGCCGACCTTAGTGAAGGTCATATGATTTCTCATACGAAAGTGCAATTGCCTCAAACAGGTGGTTCGGTAGAAGTTAATTCGGTTGCACTTGGAACCAAAGAACTTCGTGCTAACTTCACTACGGAGATTGAGCATGTTGGTACACACACTGCTTCTAACATCAACACAAGATCCGTAATGAAAGATAAGGCTAACAGCATCTTAAACAGTATTACCAAGATTGAAAAAGGTGCAACCAAAGCAGATGGACAGCAATCGGGGAAAGTCTTGATGTTGAATCCGGCTGCACGTGGCGATGCTAACCCAATTCTTTTGATTGATGAGAATGATGTTACAGCAGGACACGCAGCCAGTGTAGGTAGAATTGACCCTATTCAACTCTTTTATCTGATGTCGCGTGGTATTTCCCAAGCAGAAGCAGAGCGTCTGGTTACACTTGGATTCCTTGATGCAGTAATTGCCAATATCCCATCTGAAGAACTTCGCAAGAGAATCTATCAACTGATGGAAAGGAAGTTGCTGTCATGAACCAGTGGAAAAAAGACTTCCCGATTTTGCATCAGGAAGTAAATGGACATCCACTTGTTTATCTAGATAGTTCAGCTACTTCTCAGAAACCAGAATCAGTGATACGTGTTATGGATGAGTATTACCGTAGTTACAACTCCAACGTTCATCGTGGGGTCCACACTCTTGGTAGTAAAGCAACAGACGCTTACGAACAGTCTCGTGAAAAAGTAGCACGTTTTATCAATGCCAAACATCAACATGAGATTATCTTCACTCGGGGAACGACGGCAGCGATCAACTTGGTAGCAACTAGTTACGCTATGGAAAACTTAACTGAAGGCGATGAAATTTGGTTAACCATTGCAGAGCATCACAGTAATTTTATTCCTTGGCAACAGGTAGCCAAAAAAACGGGTGCTGTCCTAAAGTTCTTTGAATTTGATGAAGAAGGTCGACTAGACATAGTCAAAGCAAAACAAGCAATTACTCCTAAAGCGAAACTTATTGCGATTCAACATGTCTCCAATGTATTGGGGACAGTAAATCCAATCAAAGAACTAGCTCAGTGGATTCATGCTGTTGATGGTGTGATAGTGGTAGATGGTGCGCAAAGTGTTCCTCATCTCCAAATAGATGTACAAGATTTAGATGTAGATTTTCTCTCTTTCTCTAGTCACAAAATGCTAGGTCCAACAGGGATCGGGGTACTCTATGGGAAAGAAAAGTATCTGAACCAGATGGAGCCAATTGAGTTTGGTGGCGAGATGATTGATCATGTGGGATTGTATGAATCTACTTGGAAAGAACTTCCTTGGAAATTTGAAGGTGGAACTCCTATTATTGCGGGAGCGGTTGGTTTGGGAGCAGCAATTGATTATCTAGAAGCAATTGGGATGGATACGATTGATCGGCATGATCGGAAATTGGCACAATACGCTTACGATCAGCTCTCGGAGATGGAAGGTATTCGTATATACGGTCCAAAGACAGATCGTACAGGAATGGTGACGTTTAATTTAGATGATGTTCATCCTCATGATGTTGCGACTGTTTTAGATTCGTATGGAATTGCAGTTCGGGCAGGTCATCATTGTTGCCAACCCTTAATGCGACATATCAAAGCAACTGCTACAGCTAGAGCAAGTTTTCATATTTACAACGATGAAGCAGATGTAGATCGTTTGGTACAAGGACTACAAAAAGCAAGGGAGTTTTTTGGGCATGTCTTTAGATGATCTTTACCGCCGTGTCATCATGGATCATTACCAAAGTCCACGAAATCGTGGTACCATCGAGAATGGCGCGGTATCGATTGACTTAAATAATCCTACTTGTGGCGATCGCATTACGTTACAAATGACCGTTGCAGATGGAAAGATTACCGAGGCAAAATTCTCCGGTGAAGGATGCTCAATCAGTCTTGCATCTGCATCGATGATGACAGAGGCAGTAAAAGGACTCGAGCTTCCAAAGGCGCTAGAGTTAGTTGATTTATTTTCTCGAATGATGCTAGGGGAAGAGGTAGATGTGGACCAATTCCCATTGGAAGATATAGAAGCTTTGACTGGTGTCGCCAAGTTTCCTGCTAGAATCAAGTGCGCTACACTCGCATGGAAAGCACTCGAAAAGGGTATTGAGGAACATCAAAAACAAAGCGAATGAGGAGGAATAAACGTGGCTCAGAATCTACCAGATATCTCTACTGAGTATCAATATGGATTTCGAGACAAAGACGTTTCCGTTTATCGTGCGAAACGTGGGCTCTCAAGAGAAGTAGTGGAAGAGATCTCCCGGATGAAAGGCGAACCAGACTGGATGTTAGAGTTTCGTCTTAAATCTTTGGAGCAATTTTATAAAATGCCAATGCCAAACTCCCTGAATAGTAAATGGTTCTCTCTATTACCAGGGAAGCTGGATGAATTAAATTTTGATGATATTACCTACTATGTAAAGCCTTCTGAACGACAAGGTAAGACATGGGAAGAGGTACCAGACGAGATCAAGCGTACGTTTGATAAGTTGGGTATTCCAGAAGCTGAACAAAAATTTCTTGCTGGGGTATCTGCTCAGTATGAATCTGAAGTTGTCTACCATAACATGCAAAAAGAATTGGAAGATCAAGGTGTGATTTTCTGCGATACGGATACAGCGCTTCGTGAGCATCCTGAGATTTTCCGTGAGTACTTTGGAACGGTAATACCACCAGCAGATAATAAATTTGCGGCTCTTAATAGTGCGGTATGGAGTGGTGGAAGCTTTATCTACGTCCCAAAAGGTGTAAAATGTGAAGTTCCACTACAAGCATACTTCCGTATTAACTCTGAGAATATGGGACAATTTGAACGGACACTTATTATCGCAGACGAAGGTAGCTTTGTTCACTATGTAGAAGGGTGTACCGCACCAGTTTATAGCACTAATTCCCTGCATAGTGCGGTGGTAGAGATTGTTGTTCGTGATAATGCTCGTGCACGTTATACCACGATTCAAAACTGGGCACCTAACATTTATAACCTTGTAACCAAACGTGCTGTCGCACACGCTGGTGCACACATGGAGTGGGTAGATGGAAACATCGGCTCCAAACTTACTATGAAATATCCTGCTGTTGTGATGACAGGAGAAGGTGCAAAAGCAGACGTGCTCTCTATCGCTGTTGCGGGTAAAGATCAGCACCAGGATGCTGGGGCAAAAGTTACTGCACTTGCTCCAAACTGTACTGCAACGGTTATTTCGAAGTCGATCAGTAAACAAGGTGGGAAAGTAACCTACCGTGGACTTACCAGCTTCGGACGTAATTCCCAAGGTTCCAAAGCCAATATTAAGTGTGATACGTTGATTTTGGATGATCAGTCTACTTCGGATACTATTCCGTATAACGAGATCAAAAATGATAATATTACCTTGGAGCATGAAGCGACTGTCTCCAAAGTGAGTGAAGACCAACTCTTCTATTTGATGAGTCGCGGTCTATCGGAAAATGAAGCGACTCAGATGATTATCATGGGCTTCATTGAACCGTTTACGAAAGAGCTTCCAATGGAATACGCAGTAGAGATGAACCGTCTGATTAAGTTCGAAATGGAAGGTTCTATTGGATAACTAACGATTAACCCTTGTATATCAAGGGTTTTTCTTATTTTTGGCAAGTTTTTATTATCTTGATGTGTAAGATGCGAATTTTGCAAGTTCATCCTGTTCGATTTTTGTAGTGATATGAGAATATGTTTCACTTGTTGTTTTGGTTTTTTTATGCCCCAATCTTTTCGATACATAAAGCAGGGATGCGCCTGATTCAAGCATCAAGACAGCGTGTGTGTCTGAAAGAGTGTAAGCCCCTTTATTCGACCCCTAAAGCCTTATGATAGTTCTCTGTATCGTTTCACGGATAATAGAAGGTGTGAGATAATACCCATTATAATTTTGAAAGATTATAACATTATCGTTTTTTCGAAATCTTGGATTTCCAAGAATCAGTTCATTTTGCTTTGTCTTGAATTTTTTTAGTTCGACAGGAGAGTATTTCAAAACTGTATTTTTCTTAAAAAGTGCTACATATCTTTTAAATTTAACAGTCTGTATTCTCCTGAACCCATATTGAAACATTCCCTATCCTTTTTCATTGGAACCCTTATAGTACCTACCCCGTTAGTGCAACAAGAAATAAGCTACCAACAAGTTCATTTGAATTTTATACAATGATTACGGTAATGAAAGGGGAACAGTGACAGGCGGCTTTTCTTCTTCAACTGACGGGCAGGTTGAAGATCTACCTGTGTAATATATTGAAGGAAAAAATCAGCTGTTTAATAGCAGCTGATTTTTTATTACATAAAACATACGATACTGCCCCTATTGATTATCTTTAAGATTTAAAGCGGTATGTGCATCCTGCAGTCTCACATTTAATTGCTCACCTAAATGATTAGGGTGATAATATCCATTGGCAGTCATAAAATCCGTTATCTTGGCATGTGTATCCACTGCATCTCTTAATTGCTCGCGAAGAGCTAATTTCAGTTCAGGTGTAGCTGTTTCCGTAATAGCAAATGCGAGATTTCTGACGGCAGATTTAGATGAAATCAGAAAATCCGAGGCGATTGCCCGTTCAGTTAATCCTCCCATTCCAGCCATATTTTGCAGGAGATTAGTCATTGTGAGTCTCCTCCCGGTTTGTAATAAAGGTCTGAAGTTGCTTCAAACCTTGACTTCCTGATTCTAAATCACCAGAAAGAATCGTTTTAAGATCTCCATCAGGAAGCAATTTGCTCATAGTTACAGCTTTTGTTAAACATACTGTTTTAAATGCAATTAACTCAAGTGTCTCCAGTGTTTCATGAAGTCCTAAATTTTTTGTCAAGAGTATCTCTCCAATCTTTAAAAACTTCTCTTATCTTGCTTCAAACAGGAGATTCACATTCCACCAAAAATATTCCAAAACTAGAAATGTTTTATTGAATAATATTCACAGATTAAAGAGATTTTAATTTGAGGAGGTGAAGTCATGAAGAAGAATAGCTTGGCTTATCATGAAACAATGGAAACACATGAGGTATTAAACCTGCAAACTGTAGGCTTATTGAAATCAAAGCTTATGCAGGGCCTTTGTTTCGATAATGATTTAAAAGCACTGATGGAAAAAAATGTTCAACAGTCAATTGCAGCGATAAATGAACTTAAAGAATTTTATAAAGGGGCAAGAACCAATTATATTGAATGAGGTGAAAAAAATGGAAATGGATTATTTAGATCCCCAAGGGGCTGAACATATGCCAGAAATGGCAGATTCGGGCATTGCATTGGAGTTTCTTCTTTCAGTTAAAACGGGCATTCATACATATGCCATTGCGTTAACTGAAACATCGAGCCTGGAGTTAAGAGAGGCATTATACAGGCAGATGGAACTATCTATTGATTTACACACCGAGATATCTGAATTGATGATAAGCAAGGGCTGGTTATATCCGAAAGATGTTGGCAAGCAAGTTGAATTGGATCTTAAATCTGCTGAAAATGCTTTAATGATTGCCGGGATGAACTTATTCCCAAATGATACGGATAGACTTGGAATGTTCGCAACGCCTAATAAATAAGGGAGGTTAGAAAAAAATGAAAGCTGTCACGTACCAAGGGAATAAAAATGTCCAGGTTAAAGAAGTAAAAGACCCAAAAATTAAAAATGGCGATGATATCATTGTAAAAATAACAACTTCTGCTATATGCGGATCCGATTTGCATTTGATTCATCAAATGATTCCCAATATGCCAACTGATTACGTAATAGGCCATGAACCGATGGGTGTAGTCGAAGAAGTAGGACCGGAAGTAACAAAATTGAAAAAAGGGGATCGGGTAATTATTCCCTTTAATGTAAGCTGCGGGCATTGCTGGTACTGTAACCATGACTTAACCAGCCAATGTGATAATTCAAACCCTCATGGTGAAATGGGTGGTTTCTTTGGATATTCAGAAACTACCGGTGGATTTGCTGGCGGACAAGCTGAATATATGCGTGTTCCATATGGAAACTTTACTCCATTCAAAATACCGGAGAACTGCGAAGTAGAAGATGAAAAGTTAGTGTTACTTGCAGATGCAGCCTCAACAGCGTATTGGAGTGTAGATCACTCTGGTGTCAAAGCTGGTGATACTGTCATCGTTTTAGGATGTGGGCCAGTAGGTCTCCTTGCTCAAAAATTTGCCTGGTATAAAGGTGCTGAGCGAGTTATTGTTGTCGATTACATCAATTACCGGCTTGATCATGCGAAACGAACCAATAAAGTGGAGACTGTAAATTTTGAGGAACATGAAAACGTTGGCGAATATTTAAGAGAGATAACACAAGGCGGAGCAGATATCGTTATTGATTGTTCAGGTATGAGCGGCAAGATGACTCCTCTTGAATATCTTGCATCCGGAATGAAGCTTCATGGCGGTGCAATGGGCGGGCTTGTCATTGCGTCACAGGCTGTACGCAAAGCTGGGACCATCCAAATTACCGGTGTTTATGGGGGACGGTATAATGGTTTCCCGTTAGGAGACATTTTCCAAAGAAATGTTGACATTAAAACGGGTCAGGCCCCAGTTATTCCGTATATGCCTTTTCTTTACAATCTTATATCTGAAGGAAAGGTTGATATTGGTGATGTAATTACACATGTACTTCCATTGGACCAGGCAAAGCATGGATACGAAGTTTTTGACACAAGGACCGATAATTGTATAAAAGTCATTCTAAAACCTTAAATTAAATAAATCTATAAGGGAATTTTGTGAAACATTGTACTTAAACTATAGGGTGCTTTACTTCAATAAGAACCGACGAAAGACGGTTTTTTATTGAAGTAAAGCACCTATTTTTCATGGCTGCTGCCCCAGGTTGAAGACTTTTATTTGAATTGGAGATTGTATCACAACATACAGGGGCATCCATTCGACTGCTGTTTTATATAGTCTTGAGCTGAAATTTATGAGCAAATGAAAAAGAACCCACAGATTGTAGTCTGGGAGTTCTCAGTTAATCCCCTTTCCACCAAAAGCAAATTACTCTGCCGATAATTTCAGAAGAAACACCTCCTGAATCATATTAACGATTCGGAGGTGTTTCTTTTATGAGTAGATTTAAGGATTACTCCCCCACTAAATGTTAGTTTTGCATTATGAATGCGTTCCTCGGAAAGTTAAATACTGCGTCATCAAGTTTATCGCTACAGAGATGGCTTCTTCGTTAGGTTCAATACTTGGATGATGCAGTGAATAGGGAGTTTGCACCCCTAGCCAAAATAAAAATCCCGGAATTTCTTTCAGAAAATAACCAAAGTCTTCTCCTGTCATAGCAGGTGGGCATTCCAACACTTGTATTCTTGGGTTTGCTTCCTTTGTCCACTGAAGGAATTGTTCTGTTTCTTTATGATGGTTAAAGACTTGACAATAACTAGAGCCCCAGCTTACCGTTCCTTCTGCTCCAAAAGCAGTTGCTACTCCATGTACGATATCTTGAATACGTCTTTTTACCGTATCCATTGATGCGATAGAGAGAGAGCGAATAGTACCTTCTAGACGAGCAGAGTCGGCGATAATATTTTCTGCCGTTCCAACATGGAGTTTACCGAGTGATAAGACAGCAGACTCAATTGGGTCAACATTTCGAGAGATGATGGTTTGAAGCTGTGTTACCAAATGGGCAGCGGCTACAACCATATCGTTCGCCCGATGAGGATAAGCAGCATGACCACTAGTACCTTTTAAATCGATATTTACTTCACATGTATTGGCAAAGAGCACTCCTGAACGTAACGCAATCGTACCAACTGGATACTCTGGAGCAATATGAAGTGCATAGATCTCGTCAGGACGAACCATTGCAAATTCGTTGCTTGCTAACATTGGTTCTGCTCCACCAGGTCCTTCTTCTGCTGGTTGAAAGAGAAACACAAGATCATCTTGAATCGGATGGTGAACAAAATGATCTAGGATTCCAAGCGCAATGGTCATATGTAAATCATGACCACAAGCATGCATAAATCCAGGGTGCTTGGAAGCAAAATCATAAGAGGTACTCTCAGTCAGCGGTAAACCATCCATATCGGTACGGTATCCGATCGTTTTGGCAGGATCAGTTCCCTTTACTTTTACAAGTAATCCTGTTCGCCAAGTATTAACTTCCATGCGATTTGTAGGATATTGGGCAAGAAATTCTAATAAATAGGCCTGTGTTTTGTATTCCTTAAATCCGGGCTCTGGAATCTGGTGCAAATCCCTACGAATCTGAATCCAGTCGATGCTCTGTCTCATTGGCGCTCCTTCTTTTCTTGAATTAGCTCATCTAAGCTATCGCGGAATGCCTGTAAGAATTCATCTATTTCATAAGTAGTCAAGGTAAGGGGAGGAAGCAGACGAATTACAGTTCCTGCCGTTACATTAACGAGAATTCCACGATTTAGTAATTTTTGATGGAGGTTTTTTACTTCTTCAGCAGAGAGGTGGGTTCGAATCCCGATCATCATACCTCGTCCATCTAGATAGTCGATATGGTCAACATAACTATCTCGTAGCATCTCCAATTTCCCCCATAGTTCTCCTGCACGCAAACGGCCTTTTTCCAATTCTCCATCTAATAGTGTATCTATAACGGCATTTCCGAGTGCTGCACTTAAAGGAGAGGGAGCAAAGGTGGTTCCATGATCTCCTGGCTGGAATAGATCTGCATGGTCTGCTTTGGCTATGATTCCTCCTAAGGGTAATCCTCCGCCTACTCCTTTGGCAAACAAGATGACATCTGGTTCAATTGCAAAATGTTGATAAGCAAACATCTTTCCTGTTCGTCCAATACCTGTCTGAATCTCATCGATACACAGAAGCATTCCCTCAGACTGGCAAATTTCTTGAATACCTAACAAAAATTCTTCTGATAGTGTTTCAACACCACCAGCTCCTAAGATGGGTTCCACCAAAACCGCAGCTGGTCGATGTTTTTGACAAACCTCTTGTAGTTGAGATAAGGAGTTGCGATCCACTTCATAGATCGGAAGAGATAGCTCTGGAAAATCTTGATATACACCAGGCTGACGAGTAAGCCGTAGTGCTCCTAATGTCCGTCCATGAAAACCATTTCGTAGCACTACTAGCCCATTTCGTCCATTTTTCTGTCGTTTTCGCCATTTATGGATTAACTTGATGGCTGCTTCTGTCGCTTCTGCACCAGAGTTACAGAAAAATACTTTGCCAGTGCCAACGGAGTGTTCAACCAGTTTTTGTGCCAATTGAATGGAGGGTTGGTTTAAGAAGAGGTTGGAGATATGCAAAAATTTGTTTCCTTGTTGCTCCAATGCTTTCATCACTCTTGGATGAGAGTGACCGAGAACATTTACTGCAAGTCCAGTAAACAAATCCAGGTATTGTTTTCCGTCTGTATCATATAAGTAATTGCCAATTGCCTTTTCGATTGTGATAGGATAACGCTTTACGGTATGCATTACATATTGTTGATCTAGTTCTTGCCAGTTGTTCATACCATTGTCTCCTCTCCTAGGGGGTAGATGTGAAAGAACCGCCAACCAATTATTTTGGTCAGCGGTTTCGTTCTTTCTATCCAAAAATACAAGGGATTCGTTAAAAGAAGTTTCGCCTTATAGTTGACGTAGTTCTTCTTTTATCTCTGTTTTGGAGCGTGTTTGCTCGTCGATTTCTTTGATTACTCGCGCCGGGGTACCTGCGACCACTGTGTTAGGAGGCACATCTTGGATCACGACTGCACCAGCTGCGACAACGGAACCTTTTCCGACACGTACGCCTTCTAAGATAACTGCATTGGCACCGATCATAACATCATCCTCAATGATAACAGGTTGAGCAGAAGGTGGTTCAATTACGCCTGCGATGACGGCGCCAGCACCGATATGACAGTTTTTACCGATGGTTCCACGGCCACCAATTACTGCGTTCATATCAACCATCGTTCCTTCGCCAATTACTGCCCCAATGTTAATGACAGCACCCATCATTACTACCGCATTTTTGCCGATCTCTACTTGCTCCCGAATGAGAGCGCCAGGCTCGATCCGAGCAGGGATTTCTTTTAGATCAAGTAGCGGAATTGCAGAGTTTTGCCGATCATGTTCCACAACTAGATCCAAGATGCTATCTTTATTGGCTTCTAGTATAGGTTGAATCTCTTTCCAATCTCCAAACAGAGTTCCCACGTTTCCTTGAATAAATGTCTTTACTTCTTCTGGAAAGGTGAGCTTTTCAAGATCCCCTTTTATGTAAACTCGTACAGGAGTTTTTTTCTGACTCTTTTGGATAAACTCAATGATTTCTTGTGCATTCATCTGTTTCATCTAGACCAACCTTTCTCATCGTTTTTCACAGTATAACATAATCATTCTTTTATTTTGGCACGCTGGATTTTCTTTTCTGTTCTTCTTGGGATACCCGTTTTCTTAGTTCGTATCCTTTCCGCAAACAGTGGTGGAATGCTTCATCATTACAGTGTTCATAGCATTTTGCTAAGGAAAACCAAACTTCTAACTCGAGATCTAGTTTTTCGTATTTTTGAGCTAATTCTAGTGTTTGCTGCAATAGACGAATTGCTTCATCTGGTTTTTGACCGCATTCATGACAAAGATTCCCTAACATCAATAAGGTGCTAAGGTATTGATCTTTCACCAGATGTTTTTTTGATAGGGAAACAGCTTTTTCTAAGTATGTATAGGCAGGTTGCCATTTTTCTTGCTTTTGGTAGAGCTTGCTATATTCAATCAAAGTATAGATTGGATCATAGGAGACAGTGCTCGGATGCAAGTTTTGTCGCAGTGCCATCTGAAAAGATAGATCTGCTAGATCCCAGTTCTCTGTATGTGTATAAACTTTTCCGAGAAGGGTCCAGAGTCGGTTATGGATGAGTGGTAGACTCAGATGCTGGCTTTGTTCGACTGCATGACTTGCAATCTCGATCGATTGTTCCAAATACCCTAGTTGAAAGACGAACTCTGCTCGTAACCAAGAAATAGTAGTACGGATTTCACAATCGGTGGATTGAGCGAGAGTTTCCCAATGATCTAGTACAAATTGGTAACCCTCTAGTGTTTCTTTTAGTAGGTAGTGATATTCTGCCTTTTGACATAATAAACGTTCTTTCCAGGTTCCTTTTGTTTTCGCATCTTCTAGAACTCGTAAACCTTGATTCACTCGATCTATTGCATCGACTAATGAGTATTGGGCTTGATGGCACTTACTTAATTGATAATAGATTTGGGCTTCTAGTTCAGGATTTGGTTGGTTAGACTGTTGGGCATGTCGTAGGGCGTGATGTAGGTTTCGTTCCGCTTGTCTCCATTTATTCTTTTTTAGGTAGCAAAGGCCTCTAATATAATACGCAGTACCAATATAGGGATGAGATTCATCTAATGCCATACTCTCTAGCAAGACAAGGGATTCTTCTGCATTTCCACTTTCATAAAGAGAAGTCGATACTAGTAATTGGAATTTTACTTTTTGTATTTCATCTTGCTCTTTTTTTTAACATGTCTGGTATTTTGTGCATCGAAAGATCTAGTTTTTCCAAAAGGTATGTAATTTTTTCGGGACTTACATGTGCAACGCCACGTTCAATGTTGCTAACTGTTGCTGGAGAAATGTTATCATCAGATAAATCTTCTAGCCGGAGTCCACGTTCTTTGCGGACTTTTCGTATGACTTCCCCCATTTCATGTAGAGCTAACTTCTTCATATATACACCTCATCTATCATATAGTTGTGTATTATCATATTAAACTTTCGTATACCAAAAGGAAACTAAGTTTTAAAATATTATAAAATTAATATAGACAAAATGTGCCAAGATGCTTCTGTTTTTTCGTAAAATAGCTACTTCTAAAAAGATCATAATAAGAGAAGAATGTGTAAAGAGAAATATGAGGTGATAATAAAAATGTGGTGGCGCTTTTTAATTGAAATACGTGATCGTTATTTTCAAGATCGTATATATGATCAGGCTGCACAATTGGCATACTACTTTCTGCTATCTTTATTCCCTTTTTTATATGTAGTATTTACTGTTTTAGGCTATCTCCCTTTTTCAAGTGATATGGTGTTAGAGATGATTCAGCCATATGCTCCAGAAAGTACATACCGTCTTTTGCAGGAAAACTTGTACATCATTTTGGACAGGCAGAATGGAGGGGTGCTCTCCATTAGTATTATCGCAACAATTTACCTTGCTAATATGATGTTCCATTCTGTGATCCGCATCTTAAATCATGCTTATCAGGTGAAAGAAAGTCGCCCCTTTTGGCGTGATCTTTTGCTGGGAATGGTTTTAATGACCGGATTATTATTAGCTATTGTGGTCTCGCTAGCTCTGTCACTTTATGGACATGCTATTGGAAAGCAGGTCTTTTTTTTGTTTAGTGTTACACCCTATTTCCTGACGATCTGGAATTGGATTCGATGGCTGATTAGTTCTACCTTTTTATGGTTAATGTTTTGGACGTTATATCAATTTACTCCCAATACGAAAATTTCTTTTTGGCAAGCGTTTCCGGGATCGATTTTTGCAACTCTTGGTTGGCAATTAAGCTCGCTACTATTCTCTTATTATGTGTCTTTAGGAAACTACTCTGTTATTTACGGCAATTTAAGTGCGATTATCATTCTGTTAACTTGGTTTTATCTATCTGCGATGATTCTTATTTTAGGAGGAGTTATCAACGCTACTATTTGTAATGTTTTTGAGAAAAAGGAAAAAAAATCTGATGATAGCTTATAAACCAACGACTCTAATAGACTTGATTGAGAGCTATAGAAATTATCTTATGTAGGTTGCTGGAATGCAGCGAACATTAAAGAATCCTCCATAATGAAGGGTTCTTTTATTTTGGTAAATTAATTTGTATACAAATTATATTTACACATATAATATTTCCCTTTATAATAGGAAATGGCTAGGAGGGAGATATTTTGGATATCTCAAAAGATAAATTGATTGGATCGGCTACAGTTCGGTTAAGTAAAAAAATGACTCGATTATTAAACGTTTATCTCAAATCATTTAACATAACGACGGAACAATGGGGTGTTCTTCGGACGTTAAATGAGATAGACCATATTTCCCAAAAAGAATTGTCGAAGCGAACAGATAAAGATCAGGCAACGCTCACTAAGATTTTGGATCTTCTAGAAAAGCATCGATTTATTGAGAGAAAACCAAATCCAACAGATCGGCGTTCTTTTTTGATTCAGATTACCAAGGAAGGTAGAGAGTTATCCAAAGAATTAGCTCCTTATATGGAAGGAATTTTTCAGAGGATCACAGATAGAGTCGGAGAAGAGAAGTTAGAGATGTATCAAGAAGTGTTGCTTTCACTCGAAAAAAATATTGACGAACTCTTAGAAGACACACACAACTAGAAAGAAGGAGACACATGATAGAATCTTCTAAATTATGGACTCGCCCTTTTATTGCCATTCTTATGATGGCTTTTTTATTTTTTCTTTCCCTTCAGATATTGACTGCTGGTTTTCCTGCATTTATTTCCGATATGAAAAATAATCCTGCTCAAGGCGGGCTTATGACAACTGCATTTATGGTCGCTGCAATCATCACACGTCCTTTGATTGGGATGTTGATTCATAAGGTTCATATGAAAATGTTGATCATAGTTGCTATTCTATTCATCATATTTACCGTTGGGTTAAGCTATCAGCAAGAGTCTGTGTCATATTTGCTCTTGTTACGAATTCTGCATGGTATTGGATTCGGAGTTATTTCCACTGTGATCGCAACGATGGCAACCAATATTATTCCTAGTAAGCGCATTGGGGAAGGAGTTGGTTATTACGGGTTAGCTACTAGCATTGGGACAAGCCTAGCACCAATGTTTGCCTTAGCATTTTTGCAGATCTTTTCCTTTGATGCATTACTCGTATTGTCCGTTTTACTCGCGATCGCTACCTTAATTCTGAGTCTTTTTATCAAACAAACCTCATCTTCCAGTTCTAGTAATACAGTGAAACAACAGGTCTCTCTTAAGGAATATGCATTTGATAAGAAAGCTTTATTACCGTGCCTTTTGACTGCCTTCTTTTCTATTACATTGGGAGGAGTAATCAGTTTTCTTAGCGAATTGGGCAAGGAAGCAGACCTAGGTGGATCAGTTTCCATGTTCTTTTTGATTATTGCGTTGGTTATGATGTTTGTTCGTCCCTTTTCCGGGCGATTATTTGATCGAAAAGGCCATAAAGTCATTATGTTTCCTGCAACTTTATGTGGGATCATAGGATTGTTTCTTTTAGCAATTACACAAGAGACATGGACCTTGCTTCTTGCAGGGCTATTTTATGGAATTGCTTATGGAACAATAGCTCCTACCCTTCAATCTCTTGCGGTCAGTTTTGTATCAAAGGAGAAACAAGGCACAGCCAATGCCATGTATCTCTCTTTTATGGATCTAGGAATGGCAATTGGATCAACTGGCTTAGGTATTCTAGCTTCTATTACGGGCTACCACATGATGTATGGATTTTCTATCGGGTCTTTAGTCTTATTACTTCTGATCTATACATTTACATTCTGGAAACCTAAACATGCAAACAATGTACCAAATAAAGCTTCTTGAAATAGTTATACAGAATTACAAAATCATTAATGATTGAGGACGGACTGAGACTGATAGGGGTGTCTTGCCAATAATTTCTCCATCGGCGTGAATAGTTAACGATGTATCGGAATCGATCGTAATTTCTGTTCCTCGATGTAATGTTATCGAGGGATGATCAATATGTTCTCCTTTGTAAACAGATGGGAACACTCGTAATAACTGACTACGGGACATATCTCGAACACAACAAATATCTAATTGTCCATCATCATCCGCTGCATGAGGACAAATTTTCATTCCTCCTGCATAGTTAGGGATATTGGTTATTGCAATAAACCATACATCATTGTAATGAAATGACTCCCCATCGATATTTAGGGAGATTTGGGTAGGTTGATAGGATTTTAATAATTTCAAAACTCCCCATGTATAGGCTGAACTTCTCAACCATCGCTTCCAAGAGGAACCATTTACGGCTTCTGCAACAGCTCCATCAAAACCTACTCCCATAAAACTAATCATCTTTCTTCCACCAAAATCGGCAGTATCTACTTTGCGAACTTGGTGATTTAAGATCCGTTCTAAAGCTTGCTCTGGATCAAAAGAGATTTTCTGTGCTAGTGCAAAATCGTTGGCGGAACCAGCGGGGATATAGCCTACAGGTATATCTGTATGGACTAAAGCATTCCCTACTTCATGTAGAGTTCCATCACCACCGACCACAATGACAGCTTTGATATCTGATCTAGAGGCAGCGTGACAAGCGATTTCTCTAGCATGACCTGGTTTTTCTGTAAATTCTACAGAATAAGGAATTCGATTCATGATTAAATACTGCTGTAAAAACAACCAAACTTCTTTTCCTCTGCGGTTTCCTGAGACTGGATTGACAATAAACAATCTCATACATCGATTCTCCTTGCTTTTGTTCGGATTTTTAGGGAATCATATAATTTTTTTGTTATCTGTAAATAAAATCCAGGAACAAGCTTTCGAAATTGCATAGACCAACGAAGTCCACGGGGAATGACTTTTACCCGTGGACGGTTGATCAATTGCACAGCATGATGAGCGACCGTTTGCACATCCAAAATTTGACGGGCGATGGGAGTTGGAAAGAGATCGCTCGGATCGTCTCCGCGAAAGAAAGGGGTTTGGACAGGACCTGGACATAAAACCCCTACTTGAATGCGAGGTGCATATTCTAATCGAAGTGCTTCGGAAAAACCGACCAGTGCAAATTTAGAAGCACAATATGCGGCTAAATTTGGACTACCAGACAAGCCAGCTACTGATGCTATGTTGATAATTTTGCCACTCCCTGCCTTTAACATATAAGGTAAAAAGGCATGGGTGAGACGGACTGCCCCTAAGTAATTGGTTTCCATCATTCCAATGTAGTCGCTTATGGGTATATCGAGTGCTCCTCCAAAACGACCATACCCAGCGTTGTTAATCAATACATCAATTCCACCATACTTAGAAACTACCTGATCGACCAAGTTTTTCACTTGTTCAGGATTGGTGACATCACAGGAATAGATGTCGCAATCTTTTATCTCATTTTTTAATTCCTGAAGCTTGTCAATGTTACGTGCCACAAGCAATGGAAAATATCTCTTCTCTTTGACAAGTTGGGAAGCAACTTCTTTTCCTATTCCACTTGAGGCTCCTGTTAGTAATACCATTTCTTTGTTCATTTTTTTCATCATCTATTCCATCGGAACTTGAGGAAGAATTCGACCCTCGATCCGTTCAAAGATATCATCTAAGTCTCTTCCAGTAATAGTGAGACCATGATTTTTCAGCCCAATAATAGCTCGAGATGGATCCTCTGCCTGTCGAACAAGATCAGCTACTGCTTTTCCTAATTGGATCGTTCCACATGGATAATTGATGACTGTAGAAGGAATCCCTTCCATCCATGCATGAATATGTACGATTGCACCTACCTGAGGGTGTTCGGTATAGATCATCCAATGTTCAATCGCATCAACGGAAGCGCGATTCGGTTTTAAAACATGAGATGGGACGCTGATTTCCATGCTTAATTTTTCTCGATTAAACCCTTTAATTAGCAAAATATCTCGCCCAATATCCGTAAGGTTGGATTTGTCGACCCCTCTAGCACTCATCCAAAATTCATTTCCCGATCTTCGGGCACTGAGATTTCCATAACTGAGTCCGCCAATTCCATAAAGACGTTGAATGTGACGATATTCTTTTGGCGAGAGCAACTCTTGAATTGGAAAGGGAGTAGGAAGTAGATTCATTTCATCTAATTTTTTCCCAGCTCGATATAAGCTTTGTGTAATTTCATCTCCTGACCAGAGTTCCTTAGGTAAATCATGATCGAAGGTATTATCAATAACTAACTGGGATGTAGCAAGGGGATGTAATCGCTGAAAAACTTCAGGAAAGGGATCTTTTTCTTGCTCGGTTATGGAATAACAACCTTGTTCCAACGTGACAAAATGAATTGATTCTTGGTCTGACGTTTGATCTAAGCAGATCATCAGATTTCCAAGCGAGCGGATCAAAGTCGGATAGCCCTTATGCAAAATATTATCGGTTGGTTGATCATTCTCCATTACCGTAACCACAAAAGTGCCCTTCCCTTTACGTTGAAAATGAGATGGTTTTTTCGAATCAACAAAGTTGAAAACAAGTTGTACATCTGGACTTTTTTCGGGATCTAATTTATATCCTTTTTCTTCCATTCCGTCTTGAATCAACGATGCGAAATTTTCTAATCTAGAAGTTTGTTTCCAATCTCCGACTATGGAAAACGTATTCATGCTTCTACACCTCTTGTCTGTTGTTAGCTTGTTGCATTAATCTAAGTTAGTAGGTGCGCCGCCGGTTTTCCCCTTCTGATCTGCTCCGACTCCCTATCGCTCATAGTCGCATCTCAAAAGGGGAAAACCTCTGGCTTTGGATTCATTATGCAACATGCTTTATTGTGTTTATCCTGATACTATAATTTGCTTTATCTGGGAAATTATTCTGGTTTGTTATGTAGCACAGTTTCTGGAGACCAATCTTTTTGGGGATAATCATAGAGAACATGAAACACAAAGTTTTCTATCAATAGGAGATTGTTGGTGGTATGATAACGATTGTAGTTATATCACTGTTGTCAATCTGACTATTTTATAATCAGAATCACTAAAAATAAGTGATCCCATCCTGTACTATTGGAAACCCGCACGATTCAAGGAGGTTGCAATGCCTAAATCTAAGCCGTTTTTGTTAGGTTATGGAACCATCGTCATTCTGCTTATTATTTTTTTAGGTACCAAAGTTAGCTTTATCTTTCGCCCCATTGTGATCTTTTTTCAGACGCTGTTTTTTCCGTTTCTCTTAGCTGGTGTCTTGTTTTATTTGTTTCGACCAGTTGTAATGTGGCTTCATCGATTCAAAATTCCCAAGCAACTTAGCATAATTCTCATCTATCTGCTCTTTACAGGAATTGTCGTGTTGTTGGGTTTTTTAATCGGACCACCTCTAACAGAACAGGTAGAAAGACTGGTTGAGAACTTCCCAGATATGTGGAGGTTAGCAGAAACCCGTTTTCAAGAGTTGAGCAAAAATCCTTGGGTGACCCAAAACGTAAATTGGGATGAATTGTCCAACTACGTAGTAGATTACTTACAGAATAGTTATCAACAAATTGGAACCAATATTGCAAGTTTCTTTGGCGTATTGACCGATATTGTGGTTGTTTTTGTAACGGTTCCGTTTATTCTCTACTACATGTTGAGTGAGGGACATAAAGCTCCAGCATATTTTCTCAAGTTTTTCCCTGAGCGAGAACAAAGAGAGCAAGGAAGCAAAATTTTACATGACTTAGACCATGCCCTTAGTTCCTATATTAAAGGACAAGTATTAGTTAGTATTTTTGTGGGAGTACTGGTCTATATCGGATATCTGATCATTGGAATAGAGTACCCACTTATCTTGGCGCTGGTCAGTATGTTTACTAACATTATTCCTTTTATCGGGCCACTGATTGGAACGGTTCCTGCATTGATCGTAGGTTTGATCAGTGAGCAACCATTTATGGCAGTCAAAGTGTTAATCGTAGCATTGGTTGCTCAACAATTAGAAGGGAATGTAGTTTCTCCATTAGTAATGGGGAAAAACTTGAACATACACCCACTAACTATTATTTTGATCTTATTAGTCGCTGGGAGTTTAGGTGGCTTTTTAGGGCTTTTATTGGGTGTTCCAGTTTATGCTGTAGCCAAAGTAGTGATTAGCCACATTTATCGCTTTATGCAGCTGCGCAGAACAGAAAGAAATGAATCTTAGGATGGATAATTGTTAGGTTTTTTTAAAAATTTCTTTCGATAGATTGCGATTAATGTTTTCAACTTATAAGATGAGAGAGGAGTTACATTAACATCTCACATGGAGGAATAACCCTATGAGACAAGATCCATTTGATCTAGAGATCGAAGTAGAAGATGGAGAATTAGAGATCGAAATTGGTGGATTTGAAATTGAAATTGATGAAGATGGAATTGAATTAGAACTTGACTAAAAAAAGTGCCTCTTTGCTAGCAATAGCATAAGAGGCCTTTTTGAATTCAGCTATTTTTTCTTAGGTTGTTTGAATCGACGATAAAATGTTTTTAGTAGATCTTGTTTCATTTGCCAGAGTTGATCCGATAAATTTATGTGATATTCTTCTGGATGCAAGGTTCTAAGATATTCTTCCCAAAAAAGCTGTAGTTCTTGCTGATGATGAGCTCTGATCTCATCTAAAGAAGGTAGGGTTTGAACTAGCTTACCATCTCGAATAAGTGGTTTTAAGATTGGGATTAAGTCATAATCGACTACTGTCTTTTGTTTGTACGTTACAGTTGGATGGAATAAATGCAATGGTTGATCCACTTCGATCTGTTCATCTCGGATGGTGATAAAATCAGCTGTTGCTTTACCTGTTTTCTTATCCACAATTCGATAGACATCTTTTAAACCAGGTGTAGTGATTTTATTAGGATTAGAAGAAATCTTGATTGTAGGTTCCCATGTACCATTCTCATAACGTGCCACCAGCTTGTAGACAGCTCCAAGAGCTGGTTGATCAAAAGCGGTGATCAATTTGGTACCGACACCCCAAGAATCAATCTGAGCACCTTGTGCCTTTAGGTTAAGAATTGTGTTCTCATCTAGGTCACTAGAGGCTACGATGATTGTGTCTTCTAATCCTGCCGCGTTTAGCATTTGACGTGCTTGTTTGGACAGATAGGCGAGGTCACCACTGTCTAGACGGATTCCAAAAAGTTTTTCGCCACGTGTTTTCATTTCTAATCCAACACGAATGGCATTGGGAACACCACTTTGCAGGGTATCATAAGTATCAACTAATAAGACGGTCTTATCAGGAAAAGCTTGAGCATATGCTCGGAAAGCATCAATCTCTTCTGGGAAATCTTGTACCCAAGCATGTGCATGTGTACCACTAGTTGGGATTCCAAAGAGCTTCCCAGCTTGGAGATTAGAAGTAGAATCAAATCCACCGATGTAGGCAGCTCGTGCACCCCATAATGCAGCATCTTGTTCTTGTGCTCGCCGTGATCCAAACTCCATCAAGGTATCGTTGGTGTCTACGATCTGACGAATACGAGCGGCTTTGGTTGCGACAAGTGTTTGATAACCGATAAAATTAAGTAATGCTGTCTCGATAATCTGTAGTTCCATTACAGAACCTTGAATATGAAGAAGGGGGATAGTCGGGAAAACGAGTGAACCTTCAGCTACTGCGTACACATCTCCTGTAAATCGAAAGTTACGTAGTAGATCGATGAATTCAGGCTCAAAGCGGGAATCCAGTGACTGAATATACTCAATCTCTTCTTCTGTAAATCGTAGATTTTGTAAATAGTCTACTGCTCTTTCTAGGCCAGCAAATACTGCATAACCATTGCCAAAAGGCAGCGTGCGGAAATAGAGATCAAATGCCCGACGATGCTGATGGGTTCCATTTTTCCAATGAGCATACATCATCGTAATTTGATACATATCAGTATGTAATGCGGAAACTCTTGATGTTGACATGAAAACATCTCCTACCATTAACTACTAGCTTCTCTTATTTTTCCCGATAAAAGAAGGCGTCATGTAGACCATCATAACATTGAAGGTAATGCAAAACTACTTCTAATCCCTTTCCAGTTCTACTGTAGTATGAGAAACTATTGGAAAGTAGTAAAGGAACGAGAGGGACGTATGAAGAATCAATTGATCCAAGTTGGTTTAAGTGGATGGGGAGATCATGATATTTATCCGAGAGGGACTCCTAGTGGTGAGAAGCTTCCTTTCTATGCAACTCAATATCCAATTGTCGAATTAGATAGTACCTATCATGCGATTGCCCCTGTTAGCCGGATGGAAAAGTGGGTAGAAGAGACACCAAGCAATTTTCGATTTGTCGTAAAAGCTTATCGTGAACTAACAGGACATGGTCGAAAAGGACAAGCACCGATTCGCTCTTGGCAACAACAAGTTACAGAGATGAAAAACTCACTTGCTCCTATGCAATCATCTAATAAGTTGTCCATGATCCTGTTCCAATTTCCACCTTGGTATGACTGCCAAAAAAAGCATGTCCAGTATATCCGTAAAATCAAAGAAGCTTTTGCCGATTATCCGGTAGCCATTGAATTTCGCCACATGAGTTGGTTTAGTTCATTACATCAAGACCAAACATTGCAGTTTTTAGAGGGAGAACAACTGATTCATGTAGTTTGTGACGAACCACAGTCTGGAACAACTTGTGTGCCAATTGTTCCGGTTGTCACCAATCCAGAGAAAGTATTGGTTCGTTTTCATGGTCGCAATTTGGAAGGTTGGAATTTTGTAGGACAACCTAACTGGCGAGATGTTCGATATGCCTATCGCTATACAACAGATGAGCTACAGGAATGGGTAACTCGATTAGAAGAGCTTGTACAAAGGGCAAAAGAGGTAATACTTATCTTTAATAACAACTCTCAAGGCGATGCCGCTGATAACGCAAGGCAGATGAGAAAGTTATTGGGGCAAGATCTTCCCGAACCAGCTCCACGCCAGCTAGATCTATTCTAGAACTTGTTTCAGATCCGTAGACGGAGAGAAGCTTATCTAGGGAGAGACTAAGTCAAAAGCAACGTAAGCGTTCTGATTAAGCTTCTCGGAGTGGTGTTTAGATGAACCATACAGAAAGTAAGAGTTGATGGCGATGAAAAAAATACATATTGTTCATACGAATGACTTTCACAGTCGTTTTGACCAAATGGCTCGCTTTCATACCTTTTTGGAAGAGAAAAAACGCGAGTGGCGTGCAAAAAATGAGGCATTCTTATTATTAGATGTTGGGGATCATATGGATCGCTTCCATTTAGCTACGGAAGGAACAGATGGGCTGGCGAATCGTCAGGTTTTAGAGCAGACTGGTTACGATGCTATTACGTTAGGAAATAATGAATTACTTACTTTTTCACAGGCAGAATTAACTCAAAATTACCAGGGAGCTAATTTTGAAGTGATCAGTTGCAATGTTCGGGAGGAGAATTCGAGAGAACTTCCATCTTGGTTACACTCATCACGAGTTTATGAAGTAGGCCCATTCCGAATCGGAGTGACTGCTGCAACCATTCCTTTTCCCATTGTCTATGAAAAAATGGGTTGGGATGTGCGTGAATTTATCCCACAAGTTCAAAAACAAGTGGATCTACTCCAGTCAGAGTCGGATCTAATTGTTTTACTTTCTCACTTAGGTCTCCCACATGATCAACAAATTGCACAAGAGATAGAAGGTTTGGATTTTATCTTGGGTGGTCACACCCACCATTTGTTAGAAACACCATTAGAAGTGGAAGGAACATTGATCGGTGCTGCCGGGAAACATGGACAAAGCGCTGGGATAATGACCATTGAATGGTGTGATGGTCAGATAGGGCGAAAATATGGTGCTGCCTTACCGCTTACGAAATACAAACCTTCTGAGACAATACGAGATATTAAACTGCAAAATATCGAATTGGCAGAACGTAATATGCAGGAACCTATTGCTTTTCTTCCAAAACCATTGCCCATCTCATGGGATCAAGAGTCCCCATTTGGGAATTTTTTAGCAGATAGCTTGCGAGAATATGTAGGTGCAGAGATTGCTATGGTAAACAGCGGACAGATTTTACAAAGTTGTGCTGTGGGAACGATAAATACAAAGGAATTACATCAAATTTGTCCCCATCCGATCAATGCTGTTAATTATCAAATGCTAGGAAAAGATATTCGACTTACATTAGAAGAATCTCTCTTGCCAGAATTTCAACAAAAAGAGATTAAAGGTTTCGGTTTTCGAGGAATATATCTCGGGAATATGGCAGTCTCAGGATTGAAAATCGAATATGACCCACATGAAAAACCGTACAAAAAAATCGCTTCCATCCTTTTAAAAGGAGAAGCGATTCAAGATGAGAAATGGTATGATGTGGCTACTATTGATATGTTTACCTTTGGATTAGGTTATTCTAGAATCCGAAATGGCAAGATAAAAGAGTATTTCTTACCTGATTTTTTACGTCACTTGCTTGCCATCCATTTTGCAAAATCATCCAATATAGAAAATGCATTTATGTCGCGCTGGTTCCCCATTACTTCTTAGAGGCAAAGGGCAGTTGATTGCGATATTTCTCTAAAACCAAGAGTAATGGATATCCTAGCAAGTAACAAACACCTAGTTGTCCTAAGCCAACATAAGCAATTGCAACTGGAATGGAAGGTTCGTAGTTAGATAATATGCTAATCATGGTACCGATGATCAGAGCATTCATAATGACAGGTGGAAGTGGAGCCAACCATTTTTTGCGAACCTTATAAGTGAGCGTAGCGGCAATCAATGTGGCTATGGAACCAATCACCATGTCTAATATGGCAAATGAACTTTGCATATTCGCTATAAAAGTTCCTAGGGTAAGTCCAGGGATGGCAAGTGGAGTAAAAAATGGTAGTACAGTAAGTGCTTCAGAAATACGGAATTGCAGAGCGCCGTAAGAGATTGGTGCAAAGGCTAACGTTAAGGCAGCATATAGAGCTGCAATTACTGCGATGATCGTAATTTTTTTAGCAGTCATGAATTTACTCCTTTCTTAGGACAAGTTATTTATCAAAACGTATCTATTGTACCGGTATTTCCCGACCTTGCAAGCGTGGACAGTAGATTCTATCAATGGAGGGAAACATCATGCGATTTATTGATCAAGTTTATTCCATGTATCAGGATCAACTACAAGATAATGAAGAAGACGCTATCTCTATTGTGCTCAGTTTACTAGAAGATCAATCAAGAGAAGACGTCATGAAGCTAGTAGAGAACATGTCAGAAGATGAAGTAATACAAATGATGGGAATCTACTTAGTGGAAATGCTGAAACTAAAAATGATTCAAGATGGCAAACTATCCCCATTTTCGAAACTAACGGTTCCGCACGATCGATTGCAATAGACACTTCTCCTAGGCAATCGAATAAGATAGACGGTAGAACTTTAAAGCTAGGGGGAGTGAAAATGGTTCGAGTGGAGCCGATTCAGATTGGCGAGACAACGGTGATTGGAGTAGAGGTCAAATTACCGAAAACCACTTTGCTGGCAATCACTACAGATAACGGATATATTATGTGTGGAGCTTTGGATGTGGGGCTTCTAAACGAACGGCTAGGGGATCGAAAGATTTTGGCTGGTCGTGCTGTAGGAGTCAAAACATTAGAGCAACTACTGGAGGCACCATTGGAATCCGTTACGCTTACTGCACAAGAGTTGGGGATTGAAAAGGGGACTATTGGTAAAGAAGCTTTGTTGAAAATGATATAATCATTCCTAAAAAGCAAGCAGTTTCGCATCAGACGAATTGCTTGCTTTTTATCAATTTGAATTCAATAGTTTTTAGCATGAATGATCCCCTTACCCTAATACTTCAAAACGTGACCAAAGGTAAGGACTCATCATGCTTGGGCTATATTTCTCAATCTTGTATCTATTAGGGTAGGTGGCACTGACACAGCTTGTCCAAAAAGTTAGAAAATGTTGGCCGAAAAATGGGAGTTAGTTTGAGGGTGGGAGTAGAGGCGTTAATAATATTTCTAAGCTATCGCTTTTGTATTTTTTTGAGTACTTTTGGCAGTACTTTCCGTAAGGCGAATTGAACAACTTTGATAAAGACTTTGTTTTTTAGTAGCTTGCCCATTCTCATAACCTCCTTGCAAAGTGTTTAAAAAAAGCACTTCCCTAGATAGGAAAGTGCTTTATTAGCTAATTAAGCGTGGTTTAGACGCACAACGTTAGCGGATTGAGGACCACGGTCGCCTTCAACGATGTCGAACTCAACTGGCTCGCCTTCTTCGAGGGTTTTGAAACCTTCGGTTTGGATTGCGGAGTAGTGAACGAATACATCGCCACCGTCTTCGCGCTCGATGAAACCATAACCTTTTTCTGCATTAAACCATTTAACTTTACCCTTCATACTCTTGGGCCTCCTTTGATTCATTAAAAAGTGGGGTCTTGATTATCTAAGTGAAACTTGATAGAACCTATTGCAGTAAAACAAGAGGCACCAAGAACAAACTTGATAAAGAGACCACTTTTTAACGTTCTGTATGAATCGTACCATACGATGGGAAAAATTTCAACCATTATAACAGGTTTTGATACGGTGTTAAATCAATCTCTAGCTCTGCGCATTTTCGCTTTAAAAACTTGTGATCACGCTTAGGAGTTGCAATTATGTAACCTCGGATAATATGTTGTTCTTCTAAAATGGAAGCATTTTCTTTTAAGACTATTTCCCCTATTTTTCCGGCAATTGACATTTTGGCTACATCACGAAACATTTCAGGCACAGGAGAGACCAATTGATTTAATAGAGACTTATGTTCATCTTTCCACAGATGCAATGTTTTATTCACATAAAACTCTTGCCAATCCAGAGCGGATTTGCCATCTGCTTTCGGAAGGGCTTTTAAAAACTTCCGAAACATGAAATATCCACCGATTGCCATGGAACTGATGAGAACAATCCAAAAAGCAACGTAAAACCACTGTAGCCATACAGGCATCCGGTTCACCTCTCTTCTTGAAAATTATAGTAAGCAGGACAAAAAAAATCCACCTTCTTATAAAAAGAGGTGGATTACATTACTGCGGTTACGGCAAGGTAGATCAAGGCCCAGATTGGTAAGCTAATTAAACTTGCGTTTACAATTCCTACTGCTGCGTTATTCATATTTCATTCCTCCAAATGGTGTATTTATTATCTATTCAGCGCTTTCGGCGTTTCATTTCGTTGTTTGTTGAACTCATTATAGCTCCTTCCAATTTCTCTTGTCCTAGCTTAGGGCTATTTGTAATGTAAGTGTAATCATGTAGCAAAAGAAGTGAAAAATGATGACAACACGAAAAGTTTTAAATGGTAACTATCACTTTGAAAATATTGTTGATACAATGGACGTTAAGATTAAAAATACGGAGGTTTCTCATGATCACGGTAACAAACGTAGGATTACAATATGGTGGCCGCAAACTTTTTGATGAAGTAAATCTAAAATTCACACCTGGGAATTGTTATGGTGTGATAGGTGCGAACGGAGCTGGAAAATCCACTTTCTTGAAAATCTTGGCTGGAGAGATTGAACCGAACACAGGAAATGTCTCAATTACACCAGGTGAACGACTGGCAGTATTAAAACAAGATCACTTTCAATATGAAGAGAATCAAGTTCTCAGTACAGTAATCATGGGACATAGTCGCTTGTTTGAAGTACAACAAGAAAAAGATGCAATCTATGCCAAAGCAGATTTTTCTGATGAAGACGGAATGCGAGCAGCAGAACTAGAGGGAGAGTTTGCAGAGTTAGGTGGTTGGGAAGCAGAATCAGAAGCAGCGATTTTGCTGTCTGGTCTGGGGATTAGCGAAGAGTTACATTACAAACAGATGAAAGAACTTTCTGGTGGGGACAAGGTGAAAGTGTTACTGGCACAGGCGCTGTTTGGTAAACCAGACATCTTGCTATTAGATGAGCCTACCAACCACTTGGATTTAGAAGCGATTCGTTGGCTGGAGAATTTTCTCTTATACTTTGAAAACACTGTAATCGTGGTCTCCCATGACCGCCATTTCTTGAACCAAGTTTGTACTCATACGGTAGATATCGATTTTGGAGAAGTGAAGCTCTTTGTAGGAAACTACGACTTCTGGTATGAATCAAGCCAGTTGGCATTACAACTAGCAAAAGAGAAGAACAAAAAAGTAGAAGAAAAGCGTAAAGACCTTGAGACGTTTATTGCACGATTTAGCTCTAACGCTTCCAAAGCCAAACAAGCTACTTCTCGTAAAAAGTTATTGGAAAAATTAACGTTGGATGATATCAAGCCTTCTTCTCGTCGTTACCCATATATCGCATTTGAACCAGAGCGTGAAGCAGGGAACGACCTTTTGCGAGTGGAAGGAATCAGCAAAACAATTGATGGGGAAAAAGTACTAAATAACGTACGATTTACAGTGAATAAAGGGGACAAGATCGCCTTTGTTGGAACCGATGAGATCGCCAAAACGACTCTTTTCCAGATCTTAATGGGAGAGATGGAACCAGATGAAGGCACCTACCATTGGGGAATTACTACTTCACAGGCTTATTTCCCAAAAGATAGCACGGAATACTTTGAAGGAAACGAAGAAACATTGGTTGACTGGTTACGCCCTTATTCAAGTGATCAAACAGAGAGCTATCTGCGAGGCTTCTTAGGAAGAATGTTATTCTCTGGTGATGAAGTGATGAAAAAGCCAAGTGTACTATCTGGTGGAGAAAAAGTTCGCTGTATGCTCTCGAAAATGATGATGAGTGGTGCGAACGTTCTACTAATGGATGAACCGACTAACCATTTGGATTTAGAAAGTATTACGGCACTCAACAAAGGTCTTACCCAATATCCAGGAACGCTCTTATTTGTATCTCAAGATCATCAGTTCGTCCAAACGATTGCCAATCGGGTCATTGAACTGAACCGCGATGGAAAAATCTTTGATAAACAGATGACGTATGATGAATACCTTGATCAAAAATTTGAAGGTAACAAATAAGCTGATTGTATTGGCAGTACCGTAAATAAGATAGTGTAGATATTCATATTGCGAAAATGTGATGATGTCAAAAAAACTAGCGGCTTGTATGATAAGCCGCTAGTTTTATATATGTGTCTAGTAAATCAAAATTTCATAAAAAATTTTTAGTATTTTTCATAGAGTTCCGATTCTGTCCACTATACTATTAATTAAGGATGATTTAAGAGAGAAGTGTGGTGAATCATTTATGGAACCAGTAACAACTGCTGCGGTTGCAGCTGCTGCTGATGTGGTAGCAAACCGCAAAGAATATTTTGGACCAAAAGCATTGATCAGCACTCTTGTCGTTATTTTAGTTTTTCTTTGGTTGGTTTTTGCTCCGTTTTCGAGAGTATCAGTTGCCAATGGTATGTCCTCTACAGGAGATCAATGTGTACCGAGTGGTGCCTCTACTTCCACGTTAGAAACAATTGAAAAAAGCGTAGAATCTGATTCTACACTTAAAGGAAAAGCGTCTCTTATTGAAAGCACAGCGAATGCCAATAATATACCCCCAACTTTATTTGCTGCGATTTTGTTAGTAGATAGTAAAGAGATCGCCAAAAAGCCCAAAGTGGATGATGAAATCAAAAGCAGAGGAACGAAGTTCAAGGGGGTACAATCTCCAACGGAAGCTGCTGCCAAAAAAGATGGGGATACTGCTGCAAAGAACCAATGGGAGAGTAGCTTAGGTAGTAAATATGAGGGAATGGGTGGAACTCCAATTGATTGTGCTGGATATTATCTACAGTCAGGAAGTGGTTATTTTCAGTTTCCGCTAAAGAAAATTACCGTAACCAGTTGGTTTGATTGGCGAGATAGTCCGACAGGCGGTCAAGGTAGAGAACATCATGGTGGAATTGATTTTGACTGCGGCCCTTTAAGTAACCCAGATAAAGTTTTTGCTGCCAGAAAAGGAACAGCTAGCGTAAAGGTAGACCCAGGTGGTTTTGGTAACTATGTGGTTATTGACCATGGAGACGGCATGCAATCTTACTACGGTCACTTAGAGAAAGCGACGATTTCAAATGGCCAAGTCAATCAAGGTCAAATGATTGGTTACTGTGGAACCACAGGAAGAAGTACAGGAACCCACTTGCATTTTGAAGTTAGAAAAGATGGAACTGCTGTAAATCCAAAAGGTTATTTGCCTCCTATCAATTAGTACTGGAGAGGGTACCATGAAAAAAGGTTTTCTCTTTCTTCTTGTTCTGCTAATTGGTTCTGTTATTGGAAACTATTTTTTATGGAGCGATATCAAGACGCTTCAAGAAGAAAATAATAGGATTTCGAAAGAATATCAGAGCTACAAAGATCAAACGAACAGCAAGTTGAAGAACTTGGAAACAACATTGGATGATTTGAATAATGAGCCCCGACTAGTTGAGTTTGGGCAGGATTTTATCGAAGACTATCTGGGCAATTTACCAAAAGCAGAGCGAATTAAGCGATTAACTGCTAACGCAACTCCTGAGGTACAGAAACAAATATTAGGTGTCGAGACTGATTCAACTGAAACAGACTCTGTAGTGTATAACCCAAACTATAAGCCAGAAATTACGTTTACTAACAGTAATTTAACTTGGATCAACAACGAAAAAATAAACTTAGTTATAGATAATACGCTTAAAGCTGGTACAGGTTCCATAAAGATGAATCATAGTTATCAACATAGATTAGAAATAACAAAAGTATCTGGCAAGTGGTTTGTTAGTAAGTTTGAGGGAAAGACGTTACATTGATGAGAAATAGTCTGGAATAAGACAGGGCTCCTCCAATTGAGAGGAGCTTTTTTCTTTATTGATTGCATTACAAAATTTTTTAGGTTGGAGTAAAAGTTTTTCTATAAAAATATTCTAAACCTATGAGTTCCTAGCACTGGGTAGGGCTTTTCCCTTTGCCTAAATAATGAAAAGAGAAAATATACGTAAAATGTTAATGTCTTTATTAAAGAACAGTACAATAGACAAAATTGTTGAAAAAGGTCGGCTAGTTGTAATAATATAGGAGATAGAGAGTGTCACAAAAAAAACATAATTGTCGTTTTGTTGTTAATCTAGACACAATTTGGGCTCCTAGCACCAAATTTTTTTTGTCACTCACACGTTTTGTTGTAATGAATCTGGTGCTACTGCTCTTTTCTATACAGTTTTTCCATTAGCAACGTTTTTGTTTAGGAGGGTATTATGATGAAACAAGATCCAGAGATTCTTCTTGGTGCATTTGAAACAAAAGAGGAAGAGCTGCTAGAGTTACCATCCACTAAATACAAGAGGAAAAAAAATTTAGAAGCTGGACAGATATCTAATAAAGCAGTCTTGTCCTTTTGCCTTTTGACAGGGATTACAGCGGGGGTGGGGGCGGCTCAAGCAAATGCGTCAGCACAAACCGATTCTACTAAAGTAACCAGTGTTTCAAAAGAAGAGATCCCGGTAAAAAATAATATGCCTCCAGATGAGCCGTTTAGTAACTCTTCTAATAGTGAATCAACTCCAGATTTAGCACCCAAACAGAATCCATCTACCCCTTCGTCAGAAGATATACCAATGGATCACGTTCCACCAGATGAACCAATCCAAAATCCGTCTAAAATTCAACTAGAACCAAAGGCGAAACAGGAGACGACAAAAAAGGAAAAACCTAGTAAAAAGTCGAATCTTGGGAAAGAACAAACGGAGCAAAAATCGACAAAAACGACAACTTCCTTGGAAAAACAGAAGGTTGCTCCTAAACCCAAGACGGTTCAGGGGGCAGAGCTACCAGACACAGCTGGGAATGATTTAACCACCGCAATGGGAAGCGTTGGTGTAGCCTTGACAGCAGGAGCGTATTTAGCAACTAGAAAAAGGAAAAGTGTCAATGAAATGGGATAAGATGATTGCGCTTTGCTTGGTGATTGGGGGAACTGGATACGCTAGTTATTCTCTCGTTTCCTACTATCAACAAGCAACACTCGTTCAAACAATAGAAGTTCCACCTGTTTCTCATCAAACCAAACAACAAGAACAAACTATTCCAACGGGTAATTCCCACACTTCTGGTGAGCAGTGGGTTATTTATCCACAGGAAGCTCATCCCAAAAAAGGAGAACACTTTGCTGATCTGTATATTCCGAGATTAAAAGCGGTTCTACCTATTATCGAGGGTACTAATGAAGAGGAATTAGAGAAAGGAGTAGGCCATTTTTCAGGTAGTGTCCTACCAGGGGAACCAGATAATACAGTCTTATCCGGACATCGAGACACTGTTTTCCGAGAGATGGGCCAGATGCAAGAAGGAGACGAATTCCATGTTCAGACCAGTCAAGGGACATTTATCTATGTGATTCGTAAGATGTGGATAACAGATGAAGATGATCGCACTGTGATTGTTTCACACGACAAACCGATTCTTACAGTTACCACGTGTTATCCATTTCGTTATATAGGTCCAGCTCCGCAACGGTACATTATGCAGGCGGAATTGAAACAGAGGATCTAGGAGGAGAGGAGCCATGTCACCGTCCAAGCGGAAGCTGTTTCGCATACTATTTTGGACTCTACTTAGTTATACCGCACTAAGCACCACGATTGTTTGGGCAATTCAATTGGGTCTTATCCCAACTTTTTTGAAACAAACTCCTGTAGCCAGCCAGCAGGTCACAAACAGTAATAATCCCGATGTATGGAGTGAGAGCACTTTTGCGGAGAGATTTACTAGAGAATTTTTATGGTGGAATGTAGGAAGTGCGGATTCCAGAAAAGAAAGGTTAAAAGACTACCTGGCTTCCAATATCGATGTAGAAGGTGGTTTAGACACCGATGCAGCCGACTATCATTCATTGGTAGATGCGGTCAATGTTTGGAAGATCCAAGACCGAGAAGGAGCAAAGGGAGTTAAGGAAGTAACAGTGCAAGCAGAGTTAACACTCACAAATGTAGAAAATTCAAATGACAAAAAACGTGCTGTTTACCAGTTGGTGATACCTATTATGCGATCTGGTAGCTCCTATCGAGTAGTCGATAAACCATATTTTGTTAGTATGCCTGTTGGAGGACCTCTAAATGCCCAAAAGGAAGAGGCACCTAAAGGGGAAGTGGTCACAGAAGAGGTTCGACTTAAGGTAGATCAGTTCTTAGGTTCTTTTTGGGAGAATTATTTTACAGGTAAAGTCGAAGAGCTAAATTATTTTGTTCGATCAAAGGAACCGATTACTGGATACGAAAATCGATTCCAGTTTGTAGAGATGAGAAATTTAAAAGTATTGAAACAGGAAAGTGGTTTTGTCGCATATGGTGATGTAACACTAAAAGATAAAAATAGCGGATTTGAATCTACTGTGCGATACAAATTGGGTCTTTTGCAAGAAGGCGACCGTTGGTATGTGACACAGATTCGACAAGGGGAGGTATAGGTAAATGGAACAACTTCTTTTTCTAGCGACTGGCCCAGGGCAAAAATTGCAAGAGGCAGTCAGTACCGAGATTAAGGCAATTTTCTTTTTGTTGATTGTTATAACAACTGTAACATTGTTTTATAAGAAAGCTTTTACCGCGTTTATAGGATTTGCCCTATTCGCTATGTTAGTCAGTGTCTTTATCTTTAATCCTCAATTAGTTACCAATCTTGGATCCAATGGCTTCAGTTGGCTCTTTGAAGCTTATCTAGAATGAAACAGATCCGAGTATATAATCAGGTCTTTCGAATAGAAAAAACAGTCTATTCTATTCAAGGAATCCATCTGCCAATTCCGATTTCATACCGAGAACTAGCTTTTTTCACAGGTACTCTTTTTGTGATGATTCTACTTAACAAAGTGCCACCATTTAGCCTAGTGGAATATTTTCTGATCAAGTTTATTGCCATTCCGGCATTAGTTGCTTGGTTTTTTACGAGAAAGACATTAGATGGAAAAGCGCCACACCGTTTTATCTTATGTTATTTGGAACATCGTTTCTCCAATCATCGGTTTGCTCGATATCAAAAAATAACACCTAAAAAAGAATCGGTCTATCAATATGATGGGATCGTTGCCTATCGACACAAGAACAGCGGAGGGGAGAGCAGATGAGCAAAGTAACATTTCCAATCAAGTATTTTGAAGACAATCTCATATTTCATGTGGGTGGCTCTGTCTCTGCATATTATGAAATTCAAACTTACAACTATGATTTTCGGTCATTGGATGATCAATTAAGCCTCCATAGTAATTTGGAGGCTTTTTATTGGAATATTAACTTACCAACACATCTCTTGATGGTACCAGACTATGCAAGTTTAGAAGATTATAAGATTGCAATGAAAAATAGATTATCTAGCCGTTTATTAGAAGTAGGAGAACAGCATATCGAAGCGAGCCTCAATCATCTGAGAGGAAGAGAGCTGTACCAGCATCGCTTCTTTATTGGTGTAGAGTTGAAAGATACGTCACCAAAAGGGAACTTCTGGCGAGAGATCCAGTATGCTTGGAGAGATTTTAAACGGTATTTACATGACCAATCTGGCACAGATGCTCCCGAAATTTTAGAAGAAGAGATTCATGCGTACCAAGTCCAAGAAGAGATGATTCAATCACGAATGAATGGCTATTTACGAGTGAGACGTGTAGATTCTTCTGATATGGAATGGCTCATTCGCCGTGGATTTTACCGGGGAATCAGCGAGACTCCCAGAAGGCATCAATGGCGTCCCAAAACGATTCCCGTAGAAGTGGGACAGAAGAATGCGATACGGCCTACTAGGGATATCTTGAACCTTACAGAGGGGAAATTTGATGATTCTAGTGGTCGCAGATTAATCGTAGAACAATTCGTCAATGGTCGAAGCCGTAAGGGGCATATGGCATTTCTCACCATCTCTCATATTCCAGACAAAGCCCCATTTCCAGGTATTGAGTGGTTATACAATTTGCAGAGGCTCTCTTTTCCTGTAGAAGCAACGCTACGAACAGAAACGCTTGGTTATCGCAAAGCACTCAAACAAGTAATGAATAAAAAGAAAGAATTAAAAGCAGAAGATGAGCATGCCACAGAAAGTGGGGAAGATACTTCCTTCCATATCCTAAATAGCAAGCAGGAAGCCTTGGAATTGGAAAATAATCTTCGTACGGACAAGTTTCCGCTTCTTATCAGTTCCATTGTACTCTGTGTATCCGCTTCTACTTCAGATGAATTGGACTTGCGTATTCAATTGGTTAAAGACCTATATGCAGATATGTTGATCCAGATCGAGATTCCGTATGGCGATCAATGGAGGGGATTTAACGAGTTTATACCAGGCTCCAAACGACTCATTACCGATTACATTCATCATATGGATCCAACAGCTGTTGCAGCTAGTATGGTAGGGGCAACACGTCAGCTGGGAGATGGCTATGGAAGCTTTATTGGCATGTCGCAAAATTTACCAGTCTTTTTTCAACATGACCGAGGTCCTAAAGACGAGCGTCTCAGTACTACCGCTTCTGCTGCTTTTATTGGTTCTTTAGGTGCAGGGAAGTCTTTAGGAGCCAATTTATTTACTTATCAAGCTTTGTTAAATGGTGCCAGAGTCCTTATTTTTGATCCAAAAGATGAGCGGGGCCATTGGCCAGATCATCTTCCAGAGTTGAAACCATACACCAACATTGTGACTTTGCGAGCTTCTCTTGAAGACAGAGGTAAGTTAGATCCTTTGATGGGTGCGAAAAATACTTCAGAGTTAACTTCCGCAGGAGAGACTGCCAAAAAAATACTTCAATTTTTAGCACGAGCCTCTGATGGTACATATGAAGCCATCGCAATTGGAAAAGCAGTGGATCATGTCATTCAGAATGAGAATGCCTCTATGACAGCAGTATTGCTACATTTAATTGAAGTGGTGAAGGATCTTCCCGCTAAACGCAAAGATAGTCTCGAGGAGATTATTGATGTCCTAAGTTATTTAGCTACTTCTGGACAAGGACAACTTTTATTTGGAGATGGTTCGCAAGAGGCAATTGATCTCTCCAAACCGCTCACCATCCTACAAGTAGAAGATTTGCAATTACCTGATGAGAGCCAAACAGATTTCGGTCGAATGGGGATCGCGATTCTTATGGCAATCTCCGACTTTTCAAGGCGGTTTTCTAATCAATCTTCTGATGAGTTCAAAATGGTACTCTTTGACGAGTCATGGCGCTTAGCCAAAGTTAGGGAAGGTAGAGCCGTACTAGAAGAACTAGTACGTACCGGACGTAGTAAAAACTCTGCCATTTATCTAGTTAGTCAAAATGCCAAAGATATGTTAGGTGAAGAGATTCGCTCGAACCTAGGATGTCGGTTTGTCTTCCGTTGCCGAGATCAAAAGGAAGCAGAAGCAGCTTGTCAGATATTAGGGATTGAAGCTACCGAGATGAACGTAGACCGAATCCGCAATCTACCAACTGGGATCTGCCTTATGTCCGATTTAGAAAAACGAGTAAATGAATTAGAAATCAGAGTTGTGGAAAAACGGCTTTTCCAAGCGTTCGATACAAGACCAGGACAGTCTAAATCAAACAAAGGGCGAGAAGAACATACTATCGTCGCCCCATAGCGGAGTAAAGGAGTCAAAATGCTATGTTGAAAACAAAAAGCTGGGTGACTGTTTTGGTCATTCTGGTCTGTTTCTTTAGTTTAGGTAGCTCAGCTGCAGCCGAAGACCCACCAGCTACCCCGCCATCACCTAACCCAGCCCCCACCGAAGAAAAAGCAGGGTTTAACTTATTAACAGATATATTGGTTGTATTTCCAAATGATCGAATTGAAAAAGCGAAAGATAATGACTATACACCCGAATTTAGTAAATACACTCCTAGTAGATACTCTCTGGAGATGTTAGTGCAAGAAAGATCAACATGGGATATTGGATTAGATGCATTTACTGATTCTGCGTATGTATTATTGCATGGATTGATGAATCTGATCTGGCAAGCTCTTTTGGTCTGGGATTTTATGGTGATTTTGGCGGTTGAACAGGCTTTTTCGCTAGATATCGTTAATATTATGGCGGATCAAGTGGAGGTAGTAATACAAGGAATTGCTGGATTTAACGGTAGTGGTATTGGAAATACAGGGATATGGGGTAACTTTCTAGTACTTACTATTATTTGTGCAGGGGCATGGATTGCCTACAAAGGATTATATAAAAAAGATACAACCAGTGCGTGGTCAGCGATAATCTCCACTGTTTTTATCATGATGGTTGCATTCACATTTTTTGCAAACTCTTCAGGCATCATGAAATATCTCAACAAAACAAGTAGTGATATAAGCCAAGAATTGTTAGGTGTGGGATTAAGTATTGGAAGTGTAGCGGGAGAAAATAGTAGAACGATTAGCAGTGGTCCAAATACCAATATTGCAGATGTGAACCAAGGAAATCCAGTAAAAAAAGAGATAGAACCGTACCGTAAAGATGTTACTTCCATGAAAACTGCAGATAAGGTATACAAAATTTTAATTTATGATCCCTATGTAATGCTCCAATATGGAAAGACCCAAGTGGATGACAAAACAGTAGAACAACTTCTTAATCAAAAAGTGGGTAGCGCAGAAAGAGAGAAAGCTGTTCTAATAGAAAAGAACGGAAACAGTGCCCTTAATAAAGAACCAAATATAATGTTTACATCTCAAGGATTGTTCCAACGATTAGGGATGCTATTGTTGCTTTGTATTGCTCATTTTGTAATCGGGGTAGTTTTTTTAGCTATCTCTTTGGCAATGATTGTCTACCAATTTTTCTTTGTGATCTTCGCTATGTTTGCTCCGTTTGCTTTTTTAATGGCACTATATCCAACATGGTCTGGTGTCGCAATGAATTGGGTGAAAGGTTTTATTGGATACCAGCTTAAGAAGATTTTACTTGGATTATTGTTAAGCCTTATATTAACCATTTCGGATATGCTTTACAGCATCGCTTCACCTGATGATGTAGGCTATGCTTGGACTATTATCCTCCAAATCGCTTTAGTAGTCGGTGTTTTCTGGAAACGTAATGAGTTGATTGGGATTGTGAACTCCTCTGCTGGAAAGGTTTCGGCGATGGCAGATTTCTATAATAAAGACAATCGAAAAATGCTCATTGAGTATGTAGATAAGGCTTCTTCAAAGGTTCGGTCTAGCATACCAAGAGGACAGTGAAACGAGGTGATTAGATGAGTTGGTTCAAAACGCCTAAAGGTGGGGATAATGAATTGGCTAAAGCTACAAAATACATTTTATATGGTGTGCTAGGGATTGGCGGATTATATCTTCTTGCCAGACTTCGTGAATATCTCCTCGTAAAGTTAGAGGGCGATAAGGTAAATGAGACAGAGCAGACTGCAAATGTGATCAAAGATACGATGGTCGATACCGGAAGTTCAATCGTTAGTGTGGTGTTATGGCTACTATTTATTGCAGTATTACTAACGGTGCTCTATCTGTTAGGCAAGTGGTTACTCATTAGTTATTATCGAAACCTAGCTGCTAGAGGTGTTCGATATCTACGTATTTTGCCTTCTAGTGACACGAAGCTAGAAGTAGAGAAAGTAATGTTAATGGTAAAGTCCTTTGGTGGGATGTTTCGAATCTGGAAATTTCGTATACGCTTTGGAAGCCCGTGGTTTCGCCTGCGATTTGCGATGGGACCCGATTCGGATGAGATTGGGATCTACTTAGCTTATCCACGTGATAAAAAGAGTAGCGTTTATGATACGATTCGCAGTGTTTATCCAAATGCTGAACTACATGAATTAGAGGCAGCCCAATTTCCACAGGTTCAAAGTGGGGGTGCCGGTGGGCATTTCACGCTAAAAAGTGGAGTGAAAAAAGGGCTACCACTTGCTTCTTTTGAACAAAAGAAAGAAAGCCCACTTGGTAATATTTTGAATTCCTTACGTCGTGGGACTATTTTGGATCTACAATTCTCTCCGACAAGCTGGTCTGCGCTCGATGAACGTTCAGATCGAGTGAAAGAAGAGTTAAAGGACAAGAATATTGCCGATATGACTCCAGATGAAAAGGCAAAGCGATTTAGCTTGATTCGTAGGTTAACTGGGAGAGAGTTGTCATTTGAAGTACGTATGTCGTTATGGTCCAATTCTCCCAATGCGATCTCTGTTTGTCGTTCGACTGCGACTGCTTTAGAAACAGCGCTCAATTATGATGGGGCAATTCGATATTGGCCACAAAAGCTTTGGAATCCGCTACGAGACCGTAATCCCATGCCTTATCCATGGCCATTTACGATTATGACATGGTCAGGTGATGAGTTAGCGAACCTATTTCATCTTCCACCTAGCAACCATTGGATTTATCAAGAGCCACCAGTAGGTACAGATTCGAGAGGCTATTTGGCTCATCTTCTTCCACATCAAGCTGCGATCCAAGAAGAGGATTTCCAGGAGGGTGTAAAGATTGGCCTAGAAAAACACCCTTTAGCCGTTCGAGAAGTGCGTTTGCCATATGAACAGTTGAGTAAACACTTCTTACTCACAGGAGCCAGTGGGATGGGGAAATCTAGTTGTGCGGTGGAGATGCTTCAGTCCATGGTGGATGCATGGGTGGAAGATCCTGACCAACAACCTGGCTTTACCCTGATCGATCCAGCTCGGGAAATCATTTCGGTAATGGAAAATCGACTGCGATATTTAGAGAGTCAAGGGAAGCAAGTCCCATTGGATAAAATACATCACTATAGCTTGTCACCCGATACCACTCATGCGGTAGCATTAAATCTGCTACATGTTGAGGAACATGATTCCATCAGTCAGACAGCTGAGCAATTGGCAGAAGTAATTCTCTATCAGAGCGATGACTCTGATACATGGATTCGTGCAAAAAGGCTATTGTCGATGGCCATTCATAGTTTACTGGAAGATAACCACAAGCACACTTTGCTTGAGGTAGATGAATTTCTCCGTAATACAGCATTTCGGTCTAAGGTTTTGCAAAATGGCGTAGATCCTTATGTAAGACGTTTTTGGACCAAGATGGATGAATCAGAACTCAAAATAGAAGTAGAGCCAGTATTACAACAGATGGATCGTCTTTTCCAAGATCCGATTCTGCGATGTTTCTACCTCCAAAAAGATATGAGTTTGAACATTAAGCAATTTATGAATGAAGGCCACATTGTAATGTTTGATCTCTATGATCTAAATGATCATGAGTTGGCGATCTCAGTCGGACATTTAGTTCATTCCTATCATCGAGTAGCCAAAAGACGTACGACTGGGTCTAAGTTTCATTTGATGATGATTGAAGAAGCACAGTTAGTTCAGCTTCCTTATTTTGCAAAAATTTTATCAGAGGATCGCAAATACGACTTTGGAATTGGCTGGATCACCAGAGAGATAGATTCTTTTGAGAACGAGGATTTGGTCCAAGCAATGAAAGCAAACCTCGGAGCAATTCTCAGTTGTGGGCAACAAGAAGGTTCCGACAAAGTTGAATCTCTTAGTCGTGGATATCTACCCGCTACGTTTTTGGAAGGTTTATCAGAGAGAAATGTAGCAGTCTCTGTACGAATGAAGCGAAAGCAAAAGAGTGTCACTTCTACTTTTGTAGTGGAATGTCCACCACCTGTTGTCTATCTAGCTAATGGAAATATTGCTAACCATCGAAATGCAGAGAAAGAAGAGGCTTTTCAATGGGGAGTGAACTGGGGACTGGAGCGAATGAAATCTTCTCCAGAATGCAGACCAATTGGTGAAGTCTCTTCCGAAGTAGGTAGGTATATGGATCAATCTTATGAAACGAATTTGTAAGAGCCAGAGCCGATTGTGGAGATCACAGTCGGCTCCTTCTAAATGAACGGAGTGAAGCAATGGTAAAAGCATTATTTAATCTTCTAAGAGCTTTATTCTCCTATATTGAACTTATTGCGATCGCTTTCTTAATTAACTTTGCAACAGAATCTGCTACGGCGATTACGATCTTTATTATTCTGTTTTTATGTAATTTTAAATGGTCTTCTCAGACTAGAGCAATAGGTTGGTTTCTTGGAATTTTCCTCTATTTAAGTTCTACAACCAATATGATTTTTTTGATAGTACTTTTATTGGCTGTAGTGGGGGGACTTTTTAGATGGGGAATGTCGTTATTGATCATACAAATAAAAAAATAAGGAGGGCTCTATGCAGATCCTGACTCCTCATACAGAAGTGGTTCTAAAGCTCCTTCTACCAACCCATAGCAAAGAGCTATTTCACCTCGCAGATACAAATCGTACGCATCTGCGAGAATGGTTTGCTTGGGTAGACCATACTTCTTCCGAGTCAGATACACAACAATTTATACAAAATTCTTTATCAAAGCTTTGTGGAATGACAGGTTTCAACTGTGGAGTTTGGTATCAGGATCGGTTAGTCGGCGTTTTGGAGATCCACGACTGGAAGCATACCCTTTATCGAGCAGAGTTAGGATATTGGCTTAGTAAAGAGGCGACAGGGAAAGGGATTATGACATCGGCTGTTCAGGGATTAACCAATTATCTGTTTCAGGAGCTTCCGATCCATGCATTAGAGATTCGTTGTGCAGTCCGTAATGAAAAAAGCCAGCAAGTCGCTATTCGTTGTGGTTTTGTGTTGGAGGGAAAAATACGTCAGGGTACCGTCACATCACAAGGATTCGAAGATGTATTTCTCTACAGTTTGTTGCGTGAAGATTGGACAAGACAACATGACACAGCAAATCAATGATGGAGAGCGGAAATCTAGTTGTTTTTAGCTTGGAAATGCTAATCTCTGATTTACTTGCAGAGTATCAAAGGTCATATAATGAACGTTGTGAGCGTTCGACTTCTAACATAACAACTTGCTCCTCATGAAAAATGGGATAGACTGATTTCATCAATTGAGAAGAGTCAGCGATATCCAATTCAATATGCCAATATGGAAAGTTATAGACCGCTTTACCGTTGGTTTGATCTTGGATTTTCCTTATCATTCGTTTCGCTTGTTCTGGTAGAACTTCTTCTGTTTGGATACGTAGGAATTGATTTCGTTTTGAACTACGTTCTCTTAATTGTATAGGAGCACCTATACGTTCTAAACGGCCATTTTCCAAGATTCCTACTCGTTCCCCAATCGCTTCTGCCTCCTCGGCAATCGCAGTAGTAAGAAGGATCGCTGTCCCCTTTTTCGCTTGCTCTCGTAATAGTTGATGAGTATGTTGGATCGAATGGGAATCAAGATGTGCGGTAGGTTCATCCAATAATAAAAGTTTGGGATTACCGATTAGGGCGATAGCTAGTCCTAATCTTTTTTTATTTCCGTGTGAAAGAGAACCTACTCTACGATTGGCGATGTTCTGAAGATCTACTAAATTCAGCAACTCGATAGTTTCTTGCTGGACATTGGGAACTTCTTTTAACTTAGCTAGATAAGAGATATGTTCTTGTATGGTTAAATGATCATCATAATCTTGGTTTTGGATCATGACTCCTACTTTTTTTCGATAGATGGGAAACTCTTGTACAGACCGTTTCCCAATTCGAATGGTTCCTTGATCAGCACGTTGTAGACCCGTGAGTAAGTGAAGCATGGTACTTTTTCCTGCACCATTGCGTCCCAATAATGCAAAGATCTCTCCTTGGTTTACCGTGAAGGAAATATCTTGAATAACATTACGACCAGAGAAGCTTTTTCTCACTTGTTGCAGGGAGACGATCATATGAGATCCTTCTTTCTAAGTAAGAGATAACCGATTAGTAGAATCACAACTCCAAAACCAAATGGAATCCAGGATAGATGAAAAGCTTGTTCATACCAATATGCAGGTAAGAGATATTCCCAATATGCTTTGAAAGAAATGTCAGGTAGTACTAAGAAAAAAGGAAACATAAAGGGAAGAAAGCTAAGAAAATAACCAACACCAAGAACAAGAGAAGTCCGCTTCCCGATGGACAAGAAAAAAGTTAATGACAAAAATAAAAAGATAGTAGAAAACGTATTCCATAAGATCACGGGAGTGATCCGTTGGTGTAAGAAGGAAAATGCGAGAAATAAGCAAAGAGTAAGAAATAACCAATAGGTAAGTGAACTAAAAAACGTTCCAAAATAATATCTGCTTCGAGAAGAATACAAAATAAAAAGTCGTGCTTTGCCATGATAGAGTTCCTCTTGAATTCGGGAGAAAGAAAAGAGGATCAACATTCCGATCCACTGCCAAAGATATTCGAGAGCTTTTGGATAGACAAGACTCTCTGGAACGATCGGCAAAACAGGATGTTCAGGAATAGTAAGAATGCTGCCTAATATGATTGCTCCAGCTCCTAACAGGAAAAAAGGAATGTAGCTAGATGTTTTTCTCCATAGATGCCGAAATTCCAGAAGCCAAATGGTTCCCACTTGTTTCACCAACTTTATCCAATTTCTTTTTTTAGTATTGGAACAGGTAAATAAATTATGTATCCTCATCTCTTATTTGGATAACTTCTATATTTACAAGTAGCTGGTTGCATAAATCAAAGTTAGACATAGGCGTGCCGCCAGTTTTCCCGCCTTTGACTGCTCCGGCTCTCCCTACCGCTCATAGTCGTATCTCAAAAGGAAAACCTCTAGCTTTAGGCTCATTAGGCAATATCCTTTACAAGGATAGTAGAGAAGTGTTCAAAAAGCATAGTTTTCCAATAAATGGTCAACCTAAGAAAAAACAATCTGGAGGGCTTTGAGTGGCTCAAGTGATCGCGGTGGGAACTGCAGTACCTCCATTTCAAATAGATCAGAGTACCATTCGAGAATTTGCAAAGCGAATGTTTCAAGATCGTTTTTCAGATATCGAACGGTACTTACCTATTTTTGAAAATACCAATATTGAACGTAGATCCTTCAGTAAACCAATAGAGTGGTTTGAAGAAGTACATCATTTTCCGACACGTAATGAAGCTTATGTCGAAATGGCTAGCAAACTTGCGATAGAGGCTATTCAAAAATGTATCGAGAAGAGCCCTTTTACACTTGAGCAGATTGATCATCTTTTTTTTGTCTCCAGTACGGGTCTTTCTACGCCAAGTATCGATGCTCATTTAATCAATCAACTCCAGCTCAAGCGAAATATAAGACGGACTCCGATTTGGGGATTAGGTTGTGCAGGGGGAGTAGCAGGACTTTCTCGGGCTTATGAATATGTGACTGCTTTTCCAGATCAGATTGCGGTAGTAGTAACAGTTGAGCTTTGTGGGCTTACTTTTCGACGTAATGATCTATCCAAAAGCAATCTAGTAGCCACTTCGTTATTTGCTGATGGAGCAGCAGCGGTATTGGTAGCAGGACGAAAGGTTTCTCTTCAGGAGATTTACCCGATCATTCACTCCTCGCACAGTACGATCTGGTATAACTCGTTAGATGTGATGGGGTGGGATGTGGCAGAGGATGGTCTACAAGTTGTTTTTTCTCGTGATATCCCAACTATTGTAAAAGAGTATGTAGAGCCAGTAGTTCGTGATTACTTACAGGAGCATTCGCTATCGATACAAGATATTACTCGGATGATCTCTCATCCTGGCGGAAAAAAGGTACTTCATGCTTATGAAGAGGCATTGAATGTACCACCAGAACGGTTTCAACATGCTTATGATGTACTGCGTGATAATGGAAACATGTCTTCTGCGACAGTCTTGTTTGTATTGGAAAAAGAACTAGAACAGATACACACCAACGGAGAATGGGGACTAATGTCTGCTTTAGGACCTGGGTTTAGTTCGGAGTTACTCCTACTCCAATGGTAGAAGAGTAGCTCTTAAGTCTACTTATAAGGAAGGGTTTGTATGAATAATTTGCTCGTGATCCTATTTTCACTGGGGATTATTCAAAGGATCTCGGAGATGGAAGTAGCTAGGCGAAATCGGAATTGGATGCGGGAACAAGGCGGTTATGAGGTGGGAAAAGAGCATTATCCCATCATAGTAGGAATACATGTCCTACTGTTTATTGGAATTTTGGTAGAAAGCCTATTTATGCGGGCGACTCCTCCTAGTTGGTGGGTTCTGCCTTTTTCGATCTATTTGGTAACCCAAGTTCTACGTTACTGGTGTATTGGAACGTTAGGGAAGTATTGGAATACTCGTATTTGGGTAGTTCCAGACCATGCTCCAAAATTAAAAGGACCATACCGCTATATGCGGCACCCAAATTATGTTGTGGTCATGATCGAGATTTTGGTCTATCCCCTTATTTTTGGAGCCATTCTTACCTCGATCTCACTAAGCGTGGTAAATACGCTTATTATTTTGTTACTTCGTATCCCAATGGAGGAACTAGCTCTGAAAGAGGCAACCAATTACGAAGAAGAGATGGAAGAGAAAAATCGTTTCTTTCCTACTTGGAAATAGAAAAAGGCTCTCCTATTGGTATTAGGGAGAGCCTTTTTGATGGATTCAAATTGCTTGTAATCGATTTTAATAGTAGTGCTCAAGATAGACAGAGTGGTGTATTTCGTCTGAAAACCATCTAGTCGAGTTAGTTGTGATCCTGTTCTAAGCGACGTTGTGCATATTTGGCTAAAACAGGATGAGATTCTTTTAGATCGGAGTAGATTTGCTCAAATGTTTGTTGAATATCCCATTGTGCTTCTGGGGAGGTTCGTAGGTTGATGAGATGATAGAGTTCCCACAGGCTGGCACTAGCAAGTACTTGACGATTATGACCATTGGTAACACAATAGCTTGCAACTAGTGGAGAGAACTTCGCTAGTTCACGATAAATCGTTTCTGCTTTGGTGAGAAATCGCTCATATAATTCGCTTAACCCTGCTTCTTTGATGTGAGGAGGGATGGTAATACCAAATTGGATTCCGGCAGGACTAAATGTAAAACTAGTTCTTCGATTATGCCGTAATAACTGATGCCAATTGGCCTCCGAAATTTTCATTTCTAGTTGATAGGGAATATGCTGCAATGTTTCTAATGGATTGTCAAAAAAACGAAGCTTCTGTAGTGCTAATTCTACAACATGCTCTAATTCTTCCAAGGAAGTAGTGCTTGCAAGTTGCTCTGCAGATTCATAGCTATGACCTTGTTCACTGATCAGAAAATGAATCATACAAGTTTGCAGTGATTTGCGATAGTCAGGAGCATGCAAGATCCGTGCTACTGGTCCATGAATAGGCTCTACGTCCGTAGCTTGCGGTAACGAAGCTTGAAGTTTTTTTCTAGACTCGACAATGTATTCATTTGGGCGTACATATTTTAAAAGGGTCGGGATAATTTGGCTAATTTCACGTTCCATATCTCGTGCTAATTGGTTACTTTCGGGATAAGGACTTGATAATAGTTGGACAAGCGTATCTCGCAAGGAACGTCCATTCCCAGTCATCCCAAGATTGGTTAAAGTAGCTAGTGTTAAGGCATATCGAGCATCTTCAAAAGCAATTTTTTCAATCCGTAACTGATATCTTTTTTCGCTCTCATCAGGATTTCGAGGCATTTTTTGCTGTAAATAGATATATAATTGCTCAAATAATTTTTCGTATATGTCATAAGCTTCTTCTTGTAAATTCAAGTAAGCTTCTTTTAATTCTGGTTGATCATTTAATTCGCTTGGAACATAGTAATCGCCACGTTTAGGCCGTTGGTAGCGCTGGCTATATTCGGTGAAACTATTAAAGCTGGTCGCAAGTTCTAACTCCGCAGATGCTAATCGGCTAATTTTTTCAATTCCGATATGAGCTACTGCATGTTCGGCTACACTGCTGTGACCATATCCGACTACCCATTTTTCATGAAAGGTAGATGCTTTCTCGGAAAAGGACGTAGCCAAACTACGTGTTGGGTCAGAGACAGCTAATTCGTCATCTTGTAATAGCTGGATTAAGTTTTCACGGAAGCTAGCGTCACTACGACTAACATAGGCAAAAATCACTGCAATTACTTCTTCGGGTAAGTTATAAATGGTATAAACATTACGATCTAGATTGGAGACATAGTGGTTTAAATCCAATTGATTTGATCCTGTCAAAGCTTTCCCATCCTCTCTAACATCACTGCTGATTATTTTATCACGTTCTAACGGTCAGTAAGACCCCAACCTCAAAGCTCGATTCATGCTAACTGTCCATAAGAACCTGAATAAAGTTACTTTATCAAAAAATAAATTAAATGAGAGTTGGAAAACATCGCAAGTAGACAAGTTCCCTGACATAAAGTGAGACGAGGGGGAATTGTCCATGTTACGAACTCGCGGACTAGCCAGAAGAGGGAGGAGAAAATTTCCTTTTCGAATCAATGGTTGGGCTATTCTAGTGCTTATCTTAATACTGATAGCAGCTCCCATTGTGTGGTTATTGGAAACTAATATCGAACCAGTTATGTTAGTGATTGCCAAATCTGAGGTGAAAAAGATGGCATATGATGCCATTGTAGAAGGGATTAAACAACAAGTTGTATTAGGTAACGATACTAATAATCTGATTGAAATAGAAAAAGATCAAACGGGGAAAGTTCAGTATCTACGGATCAATCAAGCAAACCAAGCTAAAGTATATACAGCGACAGCTCAAAAGATCCAACAAGTAATTAAACAACTGCAAGATAAACCCATTGAGATAACAATTGGTCAAATGTTTAAAAATACGATCTTATCGGAATGGGGTCCGGATATTCCCGTCGAAATATGGCCAAAGGGATCTGCCAAAATTAATATCGAGCCTAGACTAGAATCCAAAGGGATCAACGTTGTGATGGTAACCCTTGTTCTTAAAATACATACTGAGATGGGAGTAGTAGTCCCATTCTCTGAAGATGTTGTACCGATTGACATTGATTACCCAATCGCTCAAGCAATGGTAGTAGGTGAGGTGCCAAGCTATTTTTTCCAAAATGAAGGAAATAACAACACCATGCAACCATCACCTATCCCTGTTACTCCTAAGTAATAATGTCTTTAAAAATAAAAGCTCTCCAAAAAGGAGAGCTTTTACATATTAACATACCGTGTTGCTAGTTACCATTTTGGAAAATACTCTGACCAACGACGATCAACCAAATCTTTGGTAGTAGAATCGGTCTCTACTTCTGCTGGGTATCCAGGTTTCATTCGTGCATCCACTACGATCGGGAAGCGATATTCTGGATGATGCCGTACCAGTGTGGCATCTGCATACAAGTCATAATCAGGGTCAAAGCGTGTGAAGGTGGACCAAAGGAACGAAGTCTGGTCTTTCGCAGCAGCGATATCATCTACTAGGAACAGAAATGGCCAGTCACGTAATTCGGAACCTCTGGCTGCTAAAATTTTGGAAGCCAGTTCTGGATCAGCTTCATAGGAACAAGCCTCTGCTACTAAGGTTCCTTTTCCGTAGTTGGTGATTTCTTTTACTCCAGGTAATTCTGGTCCTTCATATTTTTCTGGTAAGCTGCGGACAGGGTCTCCTGTACCGAGCAAAATGGCTTTACTGCCATGATTTAATCTTCTGCCAGTATAATCCAAAGTATCCATTGAGGTATTGGCAAAAATGGTTAGATCGGTGGCAGGATCGAATCGTTCTAGTACACTTTCCCATAGTTGAGTAAAGCGAGAAAGATCCACTTTTTTGTCCGTTACCACGAGGAATTTGGTTAGTGTTAATTGCCCTTCTCCCAGAATACGGAAGGCATTCACCATTGCTTCTCGTTTATAGCTTTCCCGTACCACTGCAGCAGCAAGTGCATGGAAACCAGTTTCAGCGTAAGTCCATAAGTCACGTATACCAGGCATTGCCATCGGGAACGCAGGTGAGAGTAGTTTTTGGAGGAATTCCCCTAGATAGTAATCTTCTTGGCGCGGCTTTCCGACAACAGTAGCTGGATAGATCGCATCTTTCCGATGATATACCTTCTCTACTTGGAAGATCGGGAATTCGTGAGCTAGTGAATAGTAACCATAATGATCACCAAAAGGCCCTTCCATTTTCCGTGTGTGAGCAGGAACTTTCCCTGAGAAGACGAATTCTGCATCCGCTACGATCGGATATCCTCCATCTACCGGTTTTACGACAGGAAGCTTTTCTCCTACAATGAGAGAAGTAAGTAACAGCTCTGGTAAAAATTCAGGAACCGGAGCGATCGCAGATGCAATAAGTGCTGGAGGCCCACCCAAAAAGACACGAACAGGCAACGGCATATTAGCTTTTTCTGCCTCAAAATGATGGAAACCGCCACCTTTATGAATTTGCCAGTGCATTCCTGTAGTCGTGGCATCCATTACTTGCATTCGATACATGCCCAGATTATGTTGTCCGGTTAGTGGATGTTCAGTGTAGACTAATGGTAAGGTAACAAAAGGCCCACCATCTTCCGGCCATGAGGTGATGGCCGGAATTTTGGTAAGGTCTACAGGAGATTGAGAAACTGCCATTACTGGCGCAGTTTGTGGATCGACTCGTTTCATCCCCACTTTGAGTAAGTCTTTGAACAAATGACGTTCACCCCAGAGTGCTTTGGCGGTGGGAGGCATCACTTTATGTACCAAGTCTACGGTTTGTTTCATTAATTCTTCAGGTCTTGTTCCAAAGGCCAAGTCAACACGACGAGGGGTTCCAAAAAGATTCGTGACAACAGGAAACTTACTGCCTTTTACTTGTTGAAAAAGGAGAGCAGGTCCGCCTTCCTCAATAACTCGCCGGTGTATTTCCGCTATTTCTAGATTTGGATCAACTGGAGTATCAATTACTTTTAGGTCTTTTTCATTGCGTAGTGTTTGCAGAAAGCTGCGTAGGTCTTTATGCATTGCGAGATCTCTCCTCTTGAGTAAGTATGGGTCGCAAATAGGGAGTGATTTCCCGTATCTATCTAAGTAAGCACTCCGAAAATCTGGATCAGACTCGCCTCATTGCAATGACAAAGGCGCTCCCTAGCTCCAGATTTTCTCTTTTGAATTTGAGAAGAGAAGCTAGATTAGATTAGAGCTTGATCCAAGAGACTTCATTCTTATTATAACGTAAGGAAGGGGCATATCATGAGCGTAATTGTGTATACCAAACCTCACTGTCCAGAATGTAACGTGCTAAAGCGTTTTTTGCAAGATTATCAAATTCCTTTTGAGTTAAGAGACTGTAGTGAACCAGAACATTTGGCTGCAGTAAAAAATCTAGGTTTTTTAGGAGTGCCTGTTACGTTTGTGCATGGCACACCAGTTCAAGGCTTACAACCAGACGCAATCCTAGAGTTACTAGAGCGAGAATAAACAAAAAGAGGCTACTCCTTTTTAGGAGCGGCCTTTTTTAGATTTTGATGAGGATTGCTTTGCTTTCTTTAGTTGTCGAGTCTCTTTCTCCCACTTTTTTAGTAGTGGGTACGGATCAAAAGAGTATGTTTTGTTTCCGTTAAAACGGTAGAGACCATAGTGAAGATGTGGTGGGAATTTTCCTGATGTCCCTGGTGGTCCGTATCCTGTAGATCCGACAGAACCGATCACATCGCCCGGTTTTACAATATCCCCTTGTTTGAGGCCTTTTTTAAATCCATTGAGGTGAGCAAAGTAGTGATATTGATTTTGGGCATCGCGAATTCCGATACGCCAACCACCAAAGCGATTCCAACCAATCAGTTCTACATAGCCGTAACAAGTACTTAATACAGGAGTCCCATAGTTTGCAAAAATATCTGTCCCTTCGTGAATGCGCAGTCCACCCCATCCACGACGATCTCCCCATGTGTTGCGGTAACTGTAGTCAGCATGAATGGCGACAGGGAAGTACTTTTGTTGGAGATCTATGGTACCAAATGTCGAATAAATCTTGGCGATATGAGTGATTACATCGACAGCTGTAGGCTGAAGATAGTAACGCCATATCTGTTCGCGGATCGAATCTTCATGAATACCATTTTTGGAGATTACGGTTGCGATCGTAGCAAGTACATCCATATCATTGTGTGGATCTGCTTTTCCATCGCCATCGCCATCTCGACCAATTCCACCAAAGTATTGAATTGTTTCTTCCTCTACATCATTTGGATTGGGATTGATGAGTCCGACCCATTTTTCCACTGGAACCTCTATACTCAGTACTCGTTCTGAATTGGATTGTTCTGTAGAGGCATTGGCTTGTTTTTTGGAAGTCTGATGAATATTTTGTTCATATTGATCTAGTGAAGCCAAATATTCCCAAGGAATACCTGTTAAGGCACTAACAGATTGATAAAGTGCTACTCTCTTGCTATTTTTTGGGTCCTCTTCTAAAGGATTAGCTGCCAATAGAGGGAGAGGAGCAAAGAGAGGGGATAGGAACAAGATAGACATGCAGGTCAATATCCATTTTTTATACATAAAAATAACACCCTATATCCTAGTTTTTGTCTCCTTATCTTTTGAAAAGGGAGAGAAAAATATGTCTAGGAAAAGGGTGTTTCATTATATTTTGAAGAGGTTTTTGGAAGAGAGATTATTTTGCTTTGAGTTGGGTAACAAAGTCATTTAATTGGTCAAGCATGATCATAGCTGCTTGATATCCACCTGCAGTGTTCCAAATGATATCATCTACTTTAAATGCGTGATTGTTCTTCACCGCATTCAGGTTTTGCCAGAGTGGATCTTTCAAGAATTCTTGTTCTCGATCCGTACCTTGAGTAGGTGTCTTTTTATCGTTGTAAGTGAAGTAGAAAAGAATGTCTCCATCCATATCTGGAATCCGTTCCCGGCCTACTTCTAGGGTAAAGGAATCTTGGTTTTGCAGTTCAGGGCGAGCAAATCCTACTTCCTTTAAAATAACACCAGAGAAAGTTTGTTGTTGGTAAATTCGAGTTTTACCAGGCATAAAACGGATCATAGATATTTTTTGTTGCAACATATCTCCTGCATTTTCACGTACTTTGGCTACTTTCGCATCATATTCTGCTAACTTTGCTTTTCCTGTTTCTTCTTTATTAAGAGCTTGGCTATAGAACGTAAAGTTAACTTTCCAATCTCCACGTAGATCTTCTGCAAATACAGTTGGAGCTATTTTACTTAGCTGATCATAAATTTTTTCTTGACGCATTTTGTTTCCGATGATCAAATCTGGTTTTAAACTTAAAATCTTTTCTAAGTTTGGTTGAAGCTCGTCCCCAACAGGAGTAACACTTTCTAGTTGTTTAGCTAGATGAGGGTACCATGGGTCACCTGTAAAGGATTCTACTGTACCGACTGGTTTAATACCCAGAGCCAAAACGGCTTCTAGGCCCTCGTTTGTTAGAACAACGACACGTTTAGGGTCTTGAGGTACCTTGGTTTCTCCCATTGCGTGTTTGATGGTACGGGTGTTTTCAGGAGCTTTTTCGCTTTCTGTAGTACTTGTATTGCTGCAACCAATTAGGAGCGCACCTACTAAGCCTACGATCAGTAGTGATGAGAACCATCGTTTCATTATCCGTTTCCCCTTTATCTATCAATGATAACGATTCTCATTCTAGGGCTTTGAAACATATTTGTCAATTACTTTTGATAATGATTTTCAAATTCATTGACACCCCTTTTTTTCTCCCCTAAACTTAACTTCAGCATAGATCGGACAAAGGGGCTTCCGAGTAATGAAAAAGAAACTAATTTGGTTATGTGCATTTATAGTGCTTACGGTTTTTTTGTTTTTTGCAAGCGTTATATTTGGACAAAAAGAAATTCAACTTCAGGATGTTTGGAATTCGTTTTTCCATTTTAATGGTTCAAATGAACATTTAATTATTCAAACCTCACGCCTACCTCGTGCGATTTTAGGTATTTTAATTGGTTCTAGCCTCGCGGTATCTGGTGCAATGATGCAGGCATTTACGCGAAACCCTCTTGCTTCCCCTACTACTTTGGGGATCAATTCGGGAGCTAGTTTTTTTATCGTGCTAGCGTTGTCGCTTTTTCCTAACTTAGGTTTCCTTCCATTAACGATGGTCAGTTTTGTAGGGGCAGCAGTTACCTCTGCCTTCGTCTTGATCTTGGGTTCGATTAGGCAAGATGGAATGCAGGTAGTAACTGTTACATTGGCTGGAGCTTCTCTAGCTGCTCTATTTTCTTCGCTCACACAAGGTATTCTGGTAGCGAATGAACAAGGATTAGAGGAGATAATTTACTGGCTTACGGGTTCTATTGAAGGGCGTAATATGGGTGTGATCCAATTAGCCATTCCATTCTTTTTGGTAAGTTGGATTGTTTCATTCGCCATTGCTAAACAGTTGAATGTTCTACAGATGGGGGATCAAGTGGCGATTGGATTGGGTCAAAAAGTAACTGCAATCAAATGGATTGCAAGTATTACAGTCGTTATTTTAGCAGGTGTCGGTGTCTCGATCGCTGGGCCTATTGTATTTGTTGGATTGATCGTGCCTCACTTTGTACGGAAATTAGTTGGCAACGATTATCGGTGGGTTATCCCATTCTGTTTTGTTTGTGGAGCTACGTTGCTTTTAGCTTCTGATATTTTGGCGAGGTTTGTGATGAAGGAACAGGAGATTCCCGTAGGGGTAATGACGGCTCTGATCGGAGCGCCAGTCTATTTAGCATTAATTCGGAGAAAGAGAGAGGTGATCTAAATGAAAACCAACCAATTCAATTCTATTAAGATTCTTCTTTTAGCAGGATTGGGTTTGTTTCTCTTTCTCTTTAGTGCGGGGATTGGAGAGATATCCATCTCGCCGATCGATGTAGGAAAAACGCTGATAGGACAGGGAGATTCTTTAAACGAACTGATTTTGTATCAATTTCGATTACCTCGTGTAGTGATGGCCTTTATGGTGGGAGTGGCTTTAGCCTTTTCGGCGACGATCTTACAATCGTTGCTTCGAAATCCCCTTGCTTCTCCAGACTATATCGGGATTACAGGTGGAGCATCGGTCGTCGCCGTTAGTATCATTACCTTTTTTAGTGATTATGCCAATGATCTCCAAGTACCCATGGGTTTAGTTCCAGTAGGGGCCTTTGTAGGAGCAAGTATCGTGGGGATCCTCATGTATTTATTTTCTTGGAAAAAAGGTGGAATTACTCCTTTTCGGTTTATTTTAGTTGGGATTGGTTTTTATACGCTTTGCCAAGCACTCGTTAACTTGATTATCCTGTTAGGTCCTGTATTCCGATCTGTCCAAGCTAAAACATGGCTGACGGGTAGTATTTATGGAACTTCATGGCCTTATATCCAGACTCTACTACCATGGCTGCTCGTTTTAATCCCGATTACTTTTTTGATGGCAAGACGTCTTCAGCTACATGAATTAGGAGAGGAAGTAGCTATCGGACTAGGGAGTCGCGTGCAACGAGAGAGACTCTGGCTATTATTGCTCTCTACAGGACTTGCTGGAGCGGCGGTCTCTTTTGTTGGTGGGATCGGATTTGTAGGATTGATAGCTCCTCATATGGCAAGAAAAATAGTAGGAAATTCCATGGTAGCCTTATTACTGACAGCTGGACTTTTAGGTGGAGTTTTAGTGATGGGCGCAGATTTACTGGGACGATTAGTTCTTTCTCCAAGAGAGATTCCAGCAGGTGTATTTACCGCTTTGTTAGGTGCTCCTTATTTCCTGTACTTGCTAGTAAAAGCCAAAAAGCGATGAATTGGTTCTTATGGTAAGATATAGGGACTTGTAACAAGGAGGGGAACGTTTTGGCTACCAAAGAGCGGAAGCCAGATTGGCTTAAAATTAAATTAACTACTGGTGAAAATTATCAAGAATTAAAACAGATGATGCGTAGCAAAACACTACATACTGTTTGTGAAGAAGCGCGTTGCCCTAATATTTTTGAATGCTGGGCAAACCGTACCGCTACTTTTATGATCTTGGGCGACATTTGCACACGTGCTTGTCGTTTTTGTGCTGTGAAAACAGGTTTACCTACGGAATTAGATCTTCAAGAGCCGGAAAGAGTAGCGGAGGCAGTCGAACAGATGGGGGTACGCTATGCCGTGATCACCTCTGTTGCTCGAGATGATCTCCAAGATGGAGGTGCCTCTATTTTTGCTGAGACGATCCGCGCTGTTCGCAGACGAAATCCAATGACCAATGTGGAAGTCTTAATTCCAGATTTTCTCGGTAATTGGGATGCCTTGAAAGTAGTAATGGATGCGAAACCGGATGTGTTAAATCATAATATCGAGACTGTAGAACGCAGATCAGATCGTGTTCGCTCGAAAGCAAAATATCCTCGTTCCCTGGAACTATTACGTCGAGCCAAAGAGATGCAACCGCAAATTCCAACCAAATCTAGCATCATGTTAGGTGTAGGGGAAACATATGACGAAGTAGTTCAAGCAATGCGTGACTTACGCGACAATCAAGTAGATATCGTCACCTTGGGACAATATTTACAACCGACACAAAAGCACTTAAAGATTGATCGCTATGTAACACCAGAAGAATTTGCTTCTTTGAAAGAAGAAGGGATGAAAATGGGCTTCTCTCATGTAGAATCAGGTCCATTGGTACGTAGTTCTTATCACGCACATGAACAGGTAGAAGCGGCACGAGCAAAACAAAATTGATTTATATTTTAAGTGGAACTTATTGTATCTTTTCTATGGTTTTTCCTAGGAATTGGATTCTTTTGTTAGGTATGGCAAAGCTTTCTGTGGTAACATGAGAATGGTGATATATATGGATACCATTCAATTGGACGATGCCACATATCAAGTGGTCACTGATTATAGAGAAGCTTGGAAGCCAGAGATTTTTCAGAAGCGATTCAGTGAGATCTTGAATAAATATGATTATATCGTTGGAGACTGGGGTTATAGCCAGTTACGGCTAAAAGGCTTTTTTTATGATCATCATCCGAAAGCAAATGTCGATACCAAGATTAGCTATCTCGAAGAATATCTCAACGAGTTTTGTAATTTTGGTTGTGCCTATTTTGTATTAAAAAAAATATCTTCTAAATAAAAAAACCCGTTTTCACAGTGGAGTTACTGTGGAAATGGGTTTTTTGTCGTTTAGTTCTGCAAGAAAGTCAAGTACGAAAAAACAAATTTGTCAAAGGCAAGAGTCTGATCAAGTTTCCCGAAAATGGGTAACAAAAGGTTTCTAAATTGATTGAGCAAGGAACTCTCGTAATTCCTCTGCTTCTTCCTCGTCAAGTTGATAAATATGCTCTAAATAACCTTCTTCTTCTAAGTCATCGTGACCAACAATAGCAAAGCGATTGGATTGTAGATTGAGAACCAAAACTTTGCCATAAAAGCGACTGCTTACTGTTAAAGCTAGATCGAATCGATTGGTTTTGCCCATAAAGCTAACGAAACGAGTTTTAGTCGTTTCGGTGTCATCGTATAAGTAAAATAGGTCTTCTTTTGTCATTTTTTTCTCCTTTAAGGATATGGATAGTTTGTATGAATGGAGTCATTGTAGCGGAACGGAAAGTAGCTACTGACATAGCTCAACCGAATTATACCAAAAAAGCCGTCTTAATTGGTCTTTCTCATAAGAGAGAGAACGGATTAAGACGACTGAAAGAAGAGAGAGGGGTTACCAGTCATTAAAAAAAGAACAAATATTTCTTCTTTTTTTGTCGACGGGGTTGGAGGCCTTGTTCTCCAGCTGCTGCTGTCAGTTTTTGTGTGAAGTGAACATTGCGCAATTCTACTTTTAGTTGATCTTGCTTTTGGCGAATCTCATCAAACATTTGGTGTATCTGATCTCCCGAAACACTATCATAGCTGATGTTCGCAATTTTTTGATCCATCTCTTCAAAAGAATCGTAAATTCCAAACATATGGTCTTCAATCCGCTCCATCCGTTCATAGAGAACTTCCATCATATCGCCAATCTGGTTCATCGTGGTCATCACATCAGTCAGATTACGATCTTGTTCTGTAGTGGAAGCAGCAGTAGTAGTGCGGTTTTCGCTTGGTGTATAGTAAGAGTGATCAGATTGTATTTTTCCCTCATGAAAAAGTTCTTCGCGTAGCTGCTTCATAGATTTATTTTGTTCTTGTAGACGAGCTTTAATGTCATTTAAGCGGTCCATACTATCTTCAGATAGAATATAGTGTCCTCGGTCATTAAGGTCAGGGCAGATATAATCTTCAAATACATCAATCCATTTTCTCACTGTACGAGCATGCACTTGAAGCCGTTCTGCTGCTTCGCGCGTTGTGATGAACATTGTTTGGTTCATATGGAAAATCCTCCTATAAAATATATGTTAGCTATCATTTCGATTTTCTTTAGGAGGTTCCTTCTGGCATGACAAAGGAAGTCATCAGGTGACAAAAGAGATAAAACCTCAACAAAAAGCACTGCTAACATCTCAGATAGCAGTGCTTTTTGACAAACAAGAAGATATCATGAAATGATCTTTGACTGAAGGTTACATTGACAAGTTCGAAGATCAGATTACTTTTTGTTGTGATGAAATCAGCACTTAATTATCTTCGTCAGTCTCTTTTGGTAATTGTTTAGAACGTTGTTTGTTTCGTCTTTTTCGAATGTAACGCACGAGTAAGAATGCGACTCCGAGAACTAGAAGAAATGGAATCAGACCAGCTAGAAGGATAATTCCATCCATTAAAAGTACAATAAGATCTGCAATCGAAGTGGTAAATGCATCGACCATTTGAGACCAAAGAGGTGGTCGATCTTTTGGCGCGATTTGTGCATTTTGAGAAAGTGAAATCTCGACAGTAGAGTAATCGACACGATTCTGGAGATACTGTAATCTCCCTTTGATTTGTTCTAACTCACTTTGCGTTGTATCTAGTTGTTTTGCAATTTGAAGTAGATCTGCTGCTTGATTGGCATGCTTCATAAAATCAAGAAGGCGTTGTTCCATCGCTTGTTTTGCCTTTAATCGTGATTCTAAATCTACTAGTTGCTCACTTACATCATCTCCTTGGATTGATAAGCTAGGAGAGGTTTGGGATAGTTTTTTTGCATCTTCTAAGAAAGTATGAAATTTATCTTTTGGGACACGGTACGTTACAGTAGCGCTTTCGGTCTCTTCATATTTTTGCTCCTGACTTTGAATTAAATAAGCACCTGCTAGTTTTGCATTCTTCTCTATTTCTGTGAGAGTAGCTTTTTTATCTTTTACATGAATGGAAAGTTGTGCGTGATAGACCATTTGTGTCTTATTAAATGAATTGGGCAAAGGATCAGAAGAATTTACCGAAGAATCTTCTGATGATGATATTCTGCTTTTGCTTTCCAACGACATGGATTCTGTTTTGGAATCTTGTGGAGCAACACTAGAAAAACTGCTACCGCTATCTTTTGTAGCATTTTCATCGCTGCCACACCCCGTTAAGGCAATGGCAAAAAGTAGAATCATTATCCAAGCGCTTTTCCTTATCTTATAATAGAACATAGGAACCTCCTAAAATGTGTGGTACCTATTTAGACGTTGTAAACTAGAAGTAAGTTGCAGGGGGATTATGAACAAAATGTTATATGAACTAAATGGAGAACAAATTCGGCACCAATTAACTCAATTAGAAGTATGTCATCAAGTATTGCAACAGCTAGATCAAAAGGATTTAGGTTTAGTGGAGACATTTGCATTAGCTCGATCATTGCATCTCGCAGTAGAGTGTATGATAGACATAGGGAATAGCTTAATTGATGGATTTATTATGCGAGATCCTGGAGGATATCATGATATCGTGGATATTATGGAAGATGAGAAAGTGATCACTCCAGAGTTAGCAAGTCAATTGCATCCAAAGGTAGATTTACGTGAACGATTGATCCGATATTATCATCTCATTACCAAAGAAGAGCTACAAGAACATACTAGGGAACTAGGCATATATCCTGATTTTGTGAAACAGGTAACTGCTTTTTTGGAGCAAGAAAAAGAGAAAGGCAATATAGCGGATTTCTAAAAGTTGTACATAAAAACGCATTAGAAATGATCTGAGAGGTTAATTAGTTCCCTAAAGTAAACGGAGAGATGCTGATCTAGGGAGCGACTTTGTCATTGCAACGAAGCGAGTATGAACAAGCTTCTCGGAGTGAGTGAAATAATTTCTAATATTGCTAGGAAGAGGGCACAAATGAGATACCAGGCTTATTTTATTGACTTAGATGGCACTTTGTATCATGGGACAAAAGCGATTCCAGAAGCGATTGACTTTATGAAAGAGCTAGAGCAAAAAGGAATTCCGTATCTTTATGTAACCAATAACTCGACCAAAACACCGCAACAAGTAGCCGAGCATCTGCATCAATTAGGTTTTCCCGCAGATGCAAATAAAGTTTACACTTCTGCAATGGCAACTGCTGCTTATTTACAAGAAGAGATGTCATCACCTGATGTTTTTGTAATTGGAGAATATGGCTTAGAACAAGCTGTGCAGGAGGTTGGATGCCGTATTGTTCAAGAAGAGGCAGAAGCGGTGGTCGTTGGATTGGATCGCGATTTTCACTATGATAAGTTGAGTATCGCTGTAAAGGCAATCCGAGCAGGTGCCAAGTATATTGGAACCAATGCAGACCGAGTGCTACCTACTGAAGCAGGCATTTTTCCAGGCAGTGGTTCCATTAACAAAGCAGTAGAGTGGTCAACAGGAGTGGAACCACTGTTTATCGGCAAACCAGAACCGATTATTTTACGTTATGCGGCAAAACGCTTAGAAGTAGATCTTGCTGAAGTATTGATGATCGGAGATAACATGGATACGGATATTTTAGCTGGAGTTAAAAGCGGGATGGAGACATTGCTAGTTCTAACCGGGGTGACAGACCAAGCAACGCTGGAACGTTATCAGATTCAACCTACTTATGTGGTGAAGAGTTTGTCTGAATGGAAATTTAATTAGATAGAGCATGTTGCATAATTAGCCTAATGCCAGAGGTTTGCCCCTTTTGAAATGCGAAGACGAGAACCAGTCACAGTTAAGATCTCAGAGAGTATGTTTCCAAATGGACAGCTTAGGCATCCTTTTTTGTGTTTCAGATAGCTTCTAGAAGAGGAGTTGGACGTTCGTGGAACAATGGAAGGATATTACACAAGTAGCCTTGCCTCTCCCGTTTCCTCTCAAAACAATTCATGCTTATGTTTTAGAAGGGAAAACAGGTCTCACGATTGTAGATACAGGTCTTCATACCAAGGAAACAGAAGAAGTTTGGGATCGACTATTAGCGGAGAAAAATCGTAAGTGGACGGATATTGAGAAAATTGTATTGACCCATTACCATCCAGATCATTATGGATTTGCAGGTCGAATGCAACAAAAGTCTGGTGCTCCAGTCTATATATCGAAACTTGATTCAGACCAAGCACATCTCTTTTGGGGTAAGGATAGTACAATGGCATTTAAAATGGCCCATTTTTATGAAAAGCATGGGTTGAAAAAATCATTGGTTGACCAGATTCCAGAACATCTAAAGAGTTTTGTCCCTTGGGTCAATCCGCACCCAGATGTTACTTATATAGCTGCTGGTGAGACGATCCAAATGGGAGATCGAGAATACCAAATTTTGCACACACCGGGTCATGCAGATGGGCATCTAAGTTTTTGGGATAAGGAGAGAAGATGGCTAATAGCGGGCGATGCGATCCTACCTCGAATCACCCCTAATATTAGCTTATGGCCGGCTTGTGATCCGAATCCATTAGGGCTCTATCTCCAAACTTTGCAAAACTTAAAAGAACTCCCTGCGGAACTTGTTTTTTCGGCACATGGAGCTGTCTTTTCTGAGCTAATAGGTCGCATTGTTCAGTTAGAGAAACATCATGCCAGACGGTTGCAGCATTTGCTTGATCTCCTAGCAAAACAGAGAAAAGTTTCTGCTGCAACTGCCTGCGATTCATTATTTGGTACAGATCTTTCGATCCATAATCTGCGTTTTGCACTTTCCGAAACTCTGGCACATCTAGAGTTTTTAGTAGCGAAAGGAACAGCAAAACGAATCGAAGAGGCGGAACATACTTTTTATGTAATTGTTTAGGATTGCTGATCGTGAGCCAAGCGTGCTGCAGCTGCTGCAGCTATTGCACCAACCAAATCATCAAGAAATGTATGGACTTGTCCAGTAGATTTATCATTTAAACGTTTGAGGACTCCAGGTTTTAACCGGTCAATATACCCATAGTTGGTAAATCCGATGGAACCGTATACATTCAAGATGGCGATTGAGAGAACTTCATCAATTCCATAAAGGCTCTCGTCCTGTCGGATAATCGATAGGAGTGGCTCTGCTAACTGATTTTTTTCTGCTAGGAGATCTAGTTGGATGCCTGTCCAAACGGCATTCTGGATCTCCCTTTTTTTTAGCACCGTACAGACACTGTCTTGACACATTTCGTGGGTCAGATTTGGGATAAAAGGCTCTTGTAAAAAATAGGTTAACTCTGCAATTTCGGCAACGGATACACCACGATCCTTTATCCATTTTAACGTAAGTTGATATGATTCTTCTCGTGTTAATTCTGATATATTCATCTAGATCCATCCCTCCAGTAGTAGTTTTGCTTATCGAAGGAGAATTTATCAAAAAGAGTAATCGTGATGTTAAAGGAAGAGTACGTTAGAAACAGTCTTAGGAGTGTATGAAATGGCGCCAAAAACAGCACTTATTACTGGTAGCAGTAGTGGTTTAGGGAAAAAAATTCAGGAAGTATTGACATCTGATGGTTGGAGATTGGTCTTAAATAGTAGATCCCATCGATCTACGCAGGAAAATAATCATCTTTATGTCTCATACGATGTGACGGATCAGCGTCAAGTGTGTGAGCTGAGAGAAGAGGTGGAGAAGGAAATATGTTCACTAGACGCAGTAATCCATACAGTCGGTCCGTTTATCCGCGAGAGAAAACTGTTTCTAGAGCATTCTGTTTCCGACATATTAAAGTTAACAGAAGGTAATTTACTCAGTTCTTTCTGGATTGCCAAGGAATTCCTCCCCATGATCCGACAAAGTGGAAATGGCAGGTTGATCTATTTTGGATTTGGCAGAGTAGAAGAGGCTCCCGCATGGCCAGATCGCTCTGTTTATGCAGCGACGAAGACTGCTCTTGCCTCTTTTACCAAGTCGTTGGCAGTCGAAGAAGCCTGTCATGGGGTGACGGTCAATCTACTTTGTCCAGGAGACATAGTAGGAGAGAAGAAAGAAATGTCGATCAAAGAAGTTTCTCAGCTTACAGATAATGAGACCCCAAGAGGGAGACCAGGATCTGGGGAAGATGTAGCACGAGTGGTTCAATTTTTATTAGAGGAGAAGGCAGATTTTTTTACCGGAAATATCTTGGACATAACAGGTGGATTAGATGTGATTACCCCTTTTTCGAAGCGTCTTACAAAATAAAATCCGATTACCGAAGAAAATCTAGAGAGGGACTTCGATGCATTCTCGGAGTAAGTGAAATTCCATTAGAAAAGAAAATGATTCTAAATGTATTTCCCTTTTAAATGCTACATATCATGTGGTAGCAAAAGAAAGGGTGATTGGATGGGGATCGCAGAAGATCTAAAAAGATGGACGGGAGAAATTCGGTTACCGGAACTAATTACCTATCAATATGGAATACAGGTGGAAGATGCTTCTCCTTATCAAGGGGTGATCTGGCTCAAGACTGACCAAGGAGAATTTGCTCTCAAGCAGTATCGTCAAGACAAGCAAACGTATCAAGCTCTTAAACAAATGCAAGAGCTTTCCGAAGATGAAAGTTATATGCTCGCACTCCCTATACCTACCAAAACTCAATCTCACTTTTTTTCAGGGTTTCATCGAACTTACAGTTTAATCCCTTGGGTCCATGCCAAAAAAGCAAGGCGTAAAAAACGAAAAGATTGGTTGCGAGCAACGGATGCCCTGGTAGCATTTCATCGAGATAGCATGGAGATCGAAAAACCGAAGATCTTAACCCAATTTTTTCGGCCGACTAATTGGAAAGAAAAAGCTAATTATGAATCCAATCGACTACAAAATTACATTCAAGCCAGTGCATGGACCGAACAGCCCTCTGAAATCGATTCTCTTTGGAACAGGCAGTCAGGCTACATAAGACACCTACTCGATACTTCGCTACAATTTTATGAGGATATCGATGGACCAGAATTGGAGAGATCCTTACAAACGAAAGGAAAACTCTGTCATGGTAGTTTTCGTCGGGAACATTGTTTGTTAGAGGGAAACAGTGTCACCCTTCTTGATCTGCACCACGCTAATTGGCAGACAAGCGCAGAAGAGCTGGCAAACTGGATGGAATATGCCTATGGGCAAACTGGTAGCATGGAGCTAGTATCCGAGATATTGAACCGCTATCAACAAGTGATAGATATAAAGGAAGAGCTTCCCTTGATCTACTGTTACACTCTCTATCCAAATCAGTATGTACTGGGATATACTCGAATTTTTCAAGATGATTCAGTGGATCAAGAGCATGCTGCGGCATTACGACGGCTATGGCAACAGGAACAAGCCAGAACTGGTTATCTACAAGGAATTTCGCAACTGCCAGCATTTCAAGAAATGAACGTAGCTAAAATAACATGGCTGTAAATACGAAATATGGTATAAGATATTCCCTTCTCCTTTTTCCGAGAGAGGGGATTTGTTATAATCAAACAAGATTCAAAAATTTGTAATAAGTCTTTAGAAAGGACGCTTATGCTACGAAAAAAACAATTTTGGATAATAGCGTTGGTATTAGTTGTTTTATATGGAGTATATTCCTACGTGAGACCATCTGATGCGGAGGATTTGAGTGAGGTGAAGTTATATGAACCTCCTCCACGTACCAATCTGATCTTACTCTCACCAGAAGCGTTTACACAACTCGATTCTTCACGCACGATGCAACAATCTACCATGAATTTGTTGAATCAGATTCAAGAAGGACTCGTTAGAATGAACGAGAAACAAGAGATTGTTCCAGCTTTAGCAAGTAGTTATGTTGCAGATGCTCAAAATAAAGTATTTACGTTCACCATTCGACAAGAGGCAAAATGGTCCGATGGACAACCAGTTAAGGCAGCAGATTTTCAATATGCTTGGCTTCGAGCTTTGCGTCCCGATAGTGAATTCCCATATCCTAATTTATTTTATGCGATTCACAATGCGGAGGCTTATAAGACAGGAAAAGTAAACGAAACGCAAGTGGGAATTAAAGTTTTAAATGATCATACACTTCAAGTAACTTTAAATAGAAGTTTTCCTGATTTTCCTCAGTTGCTAATTCAGACACCATATTTTCCTATGAGGAAAGATATAGTAGATGCCTATCAGGAAAGTTATGGGACAGATGCTAGTACATTAGTTTATTCAGGGCCATTTAGATTACAGGCTTTTTCCGCTGAATCGTCTTCACTAATTCCCAACGAATTTTATTGGGATAAAGGAAATGTGAAATTAAAAGACCTTAGAATCAATGTAGAACAAAATACAGCTAAACATGAAGATTTATATAAAAATGATAAAGTGGATGTAATAAAAGTAGGCGGAGAGTTGTATAAATCATCTCAATTAAATCCAGAATTAGTTAAAGTAAATGGCAATCAGATTTCCTATTTACAATTAAATTTGAATAAGGAGATCTTTAGTAACTCAAATGTTTTAAAAGCGATATCCACAACTTTAGATAAACAGGGACTTTCTAAGTTAGCCAATACACAAACTATTCTAACTGACAGAGTCTTATCAACTTTCACCCAACCGAACAATTCTGATGTTCTATCTATGTTAGATAAGGGGTTGCTAGAGCTTGGGAAGCGTAAGTCGGATATAGAACTTACTCTTTTGGTTGAAGATAACTTAATTCAAAAAAACCTTGCTCAAAATGTAAAAAATCAATTTCTACAAAAGCTAAAAATTAATACAAAAATTGTTGAATTAAATTTAGATAAACAAAAAAGAGAAGAATACAAAGGTACATATGATCTTAGTCTCACTAGTTGGGTAATTTACGATGTAATGGACTTTTTGGATAAATGGCACTCCAAATCTCCATACAACACTTCCAACTACAGCAACCCAAAATTCGACCAACTACTCGACCAAGCAAAAAACAACCCAACAGACGCAGCTCATCAACGAGCGCTATTAGAACAAGCGGAGCAAGTTCTCTTACAAGAAGATGCGGCTACAATCCCACTCTTTTTCTTTGGAAGCAGTTGGCTTCAAAAACCACGAGTAAAAGGGGTTGTCTATCATCCAGCAGGTCCAGAGTATACACTAAAGTGGGCGACGCTTATTCCACTTAAAACGAATCCATAATAAAAGCCATTCGCGATTTTCTCGTGAATGGCTTTTTTCTTTCAAACCTTATAGTACTTGTTCTACCTCACGTACATCTGGAATTTCTTCCATCAAAGCACGTTCAATCCCTGCTTTTAGCGTAATAGTGGAACTTGGGCAGCTTCCGCATGCACCGAGTAGACGAACACGTACAATCCCGTCTTCAATTTCTACTAACTCTACGTCTCCACCATCTCGTTGGATATATGGGCGTAATTTATCTAGAACTTCTTGTACTTTTGCTTCCATTGGTATATCTCCTTCCCCAAACATGACGTACCTCCTATTATTGTAAAAAATAAATGCGGGAAAATCAATCTAACTGTCGGATGAAAGCAGTGAGTGATACATGATAAAATCAAGAGAAGCAATAACTATAACTAGGTTGGGACGTGGGATGATGCAGGTTTATCGGAACGTCAAAGAATTAATTGGAAAAACCCCTATTATGCAATTACAAGGAGATACGACTTGGAAAAGTTCGATTTTTGCCAAGCTAGAGTTCCTAAATCCTGGGGGAAGCGTGAAAGACCGCTTAGGAATTGGGTTAATTCGACATGGCGAGGAAACAGGCAAATTACAACCTGGCGGAACCATTATTGAACCAACAGCGGGAAATACAGGGATTGGAATTGCGTTAGCAGCAGTTGGTAGCGGTTACAATGTAATGTTTGTAGTTCCAGAGAAGTTTTCTACGGAAAAACAAGAGTTAATGAGAGCGCTCGGTGCCGAAGTGGTAAATACCCCTACCGAATTGGGGATCACAGGAGCGATAGCCAAAGCTCAAGAATTAGCAAGCCAAATCCCTGGATCATATGTGCCTCAACAATTTGAAAACCCAGCTAATCCGCAAATTCATTATGACACCACAGGGCCTGAAATCTGGGAACAGATGGATGGAAAGGTGGATGTGCTTGTAGCAGGTGCAGGTTCTTCTGGTACATTCATGGGGGTTGCCAAATATTTGAAAGAGAAAAACCCGAAGATCCGAACTGTGATCGTGGAGCCAGAGGGTTCTATTATCAATGGTGGAGAACCGGGTCCTCATAAAACCGAAGGAATTGGAATGGAGTTATTTCCTTCGTTTTTTCAACGTGAGCTAATCGATCAAGTGTATACTGTAGAGGATGTTGATGCTTTTAAAATGGTGCAAGTTCTTGCCCAAAAAGATGGTATGCTAGTGGGGAGTTCCTCTGGAGCAGCATATTATGCAGCAATGCAAGAAGCGCAAAAACAGGTGAATCAGAATATTGTGGTCATCTTTCCAGATAGTAGCGAACGATATCTGAGTAAACAGATCTATCAAGGAGGCATTTAAGTGAAAAAAGATACATTATTGATTCATGGTGGAGTAATGGGTGATAAAGCAACAGGAGCGGTAAGTGTTCCAATTTATCAAGTCTCCACTTTTGCACAAGATGGTGCAGGAAAGCATCGTGGTTATGAATATGCTCGTACAGGAAATCCAACACGTGATGCATTAGAACGACTGATTGCGGATCTAGAGAGTGGATCTCATGGATTAGCCTTTGCCTCAGGAATGGCGGCAATGTCTACGGTTCTCGCACTCTATAGCCAAGGGGATCATTTAGTGATGGGAGATGATGTTTATGGTGGAACATATCGTGTTCTCCATAAAGTGTTTTCTCGTTTAGGGATCACACATACTGCTGTAGATACGAGTGATCCAGCCCAAGTAGAGAAGGCGATTCAACCTAATACAAAAGCGATTCTTGTCGAGACGCCAACCAATCCTTTGCTAAAAGTAACGGACCTGTCTGCGATTGCCAAGATATCCAAGGCAAAGAATCTCCATTTTATTGTAGACAACACGTTTATGACCCCATATTGGCAAAATCCACTTACATTAGGTGCGGATATCGTAGTGCACAGTGCGACGAAATATTTAGGTGGTCATAGTGATGTAGTTTCTGGTTTAGTGGTAGTCAATTCAGAGGAACTTGCAGAGCAGCTGTATTTTCTTCAAAACTCGATCGGTGCTGTATTGGGACCACACGATTCTTGGCTCCTAATGCGAGGAATAAAGACATTGGGACTGCGGATGAAACAACATGAACAAAGTGCAAGACGAATTGCAGAATGGTTAGCGGATCATCCGAAAGTACAGAAGGTTTTTTATCCAGGACTTTCTACTCATCCAGGTCACTTGATTGCAGCGGAACAAGCAAATGGGTTTGGTGGTATGATTTCTTTTGAGGTGCAAGATGGGGAGGTAGCAGAAAAAGTACTGCGCTCTACCAAATATTTTGTTTTAGCGGAGAGCTTAGGAGCAGTAGAAAGTCTCATTTCGCTACCAGCAAAAATGACTCACGCCTCCATACCTGCTGAAAGACGTCAGGAGTTAGGAATAACAGACGGATTAATTCGGATCTCGGTGGGCGTAGAAGACGTAGAGGATTTAATTGAAGATCTTTCACAGGCACTTTCTTCCCACTCTTAATAGAGTTGAGCACCCTTTTACGATTCTTAGGGGTATAGAGGGAAGCCGAGAACCACTGAATAAAGAAAGAATCGAGGGGAATCATGGATAAAGAAACGATTCAAGTAGAAGTCTACGGCTTAGAACAAAGATGTGCTAGTTGTGTCAACCTGCCATCATCTAAAGAGACGGCAAGTTGGCTAGAAGCAGCACTACAACGAAAATATGGTTCCCAAGTGGCAGTAGTCTACGTCGATTTAGATTCACCTGAAAACGACCGTCAACAACAGTTTGCTACCAAAATCGTAGATGAAGATCTCTGGTATCCAGTAGTTATTATTCAGCAAGATATTGTAGCAGAGGGAAACCCGAAATTAAAAACAATCTATGAATCAGTAGAAAAACTAGGAGCAATAGCCCAAGATTGAACCTTTTTGCAGATGACTTCTGTTGACGGCACATAGATCGAATTCCATTTATTCTCTTTTTCTACTTGGGAAATTGGCAGTTTATGTGTATAATATTTTTTTAGTAAGCTCACCAATATATTATACACAGTGATGAAACGGAGTCGATGACATGAGACCGTTGGTGGAATTCTGTGTCAACAATCTAACTCCAGACGTACTTGAGATTAAGAAGGAATTAGAAAAAGACTATTCTATTGATGTAATAGATTATGGTTGTTTAGGGTATTGTGGAATTTGTGCTCGCCAGCCATATGCTCTTGTAAATGGAGAGATGGTAAAAGGCAAGAATGCTACCGATCTCTACAAGAGAATTTATCGTGAGATTGAAGCGATTAAAATTCGATACTAAGCACGACAAAAAACCGCTGTGCCTTTAAGGACAGCGGTTTTTATTTGCATGAATATTAGCTCACGAGTTTCAAATACTTATTCATATACTTTAATCTCATTATAGAAGGTATCTCGCTCAACTGGAATACGACCTGCCCCTTGAATTAGCCAAATTAATTCATCCCGTGTCAACGCTGTTTGGGTCAGAGCACCTGCTGCGTGACTGATTCGCTCTTCTACCAAGGTACCATGGATATCGGAGACACCGTAATGCATAGAGAGTTGAGTGAGTTGAGCACCGATATTAATCCAATACGATTTGATATGTGGGAAATTATCTAACATCAACCGGCTAATAGCCAAAGTGCGCATATCGTCCATTGCAGAGTTACGACGGCGAATAGAGGCACTTTGTTTTTTCGGTTGAATAGCAAGAGGAATAAAGACCATAAAGCCATTCGTCTCATCTTGAAGCTCTCTAACTCGTTGCATATGAACTAGTCGCTCTTCTTTGGATTCAATAGAGCCATATAGCATGGTCACATGTGTTTTCAGACCAAGTTGATGTGCGATTCGATGGTTTTCAATATATTCATCCGTACTTGCCTTGTCTGGGCTCATGATGGCACGGTAACGTTCTGTTAGGATTTCGGCACCACCACCAGGTATCGTATCCAAGCCTGCATCTATCAATTCCCGCATGATCGTTTCGACGGAGCGTCCTGTGATCTGACTAAAAAATTGTATTTCTGCAGCAGTATACGCTTTGATCGTTACATTTGGGTAATTCTTTTTTAGGATGGCGATCGTATCCAAATAATAGTCAAATGGCACTTTATGGTTGTGCCCACCCACTATATGGAATTCGCGAGTAGTATTCGTCATACGAGCTCCAACATAATGGAGTAGCTCATCAGGGGACATAGTGTAAGCTCCATCTTCATCAGGATCCCGACGGAACCCACAGAAAGCACATTTGGCTTCACATACATTGGTTGGATTTATGTACATGTTTTCGATGAAATAAACTTTGTTTCCATTTCTTTTCAGATTCGCTTCATTTGCTAGTTGTGCAATTGTGAGAAGATCTGGTGTTTCATAAAGTACAAGTCCGTCCTCAATCGAGAGTCGTTCTCCATTTCGTACTTTGTCTGCTACTTTCTGTAACTTTTGATCGAGTATGAGAGTAGACATTCGGATATTCCCCTTCCTTCTCTTTGCCTGTTTTGCTGATTGAGATGTGTTGAACAAGATCGTTATTAGTTAACATAGAATTTTTCAAAAGGTTATACGAAAATAACATGTTCTACAAATATTGGAGTAAGTGCGGATCGAAAGATATGAAGATCATTTCTAGTTCTAGTTCTAAAAAAAATCCTCCATAGAAACTACTCTAACTTTGTCTATTTTATCACAAACTTCTTTAGATGAATATCAATCAAACACACTATAGTAGTCAAATAATGTCGAAATGAGGAAAATAATGGTCAAAAATATACTTATCATTAGGTATATTAAGGAAAAAAGTCGAAAAACCGTACAGCTATGAAGGGTTTTGCCTATTAATTAGCAAAAATATACAAAAAATGTGAAAAAAATAAAAAATGCGTTTCTTTCTGACGTGAACCGTTGTATACTAAAAACTGGTAGCGTAAAGAAATGACAATTTTAGAGTTTGTTGCTATTTTGGAGGTCGAAACAACAGACTCTGCAAAGGAGGGGTTTCCGTTGTGGAAGCGGAAACTAGAGGAGAAGATAGAAGCAACTCGAAAGAAAATGGAAGATACTGCTAAGGTTTTGGGGATTGGTCATCCCAAAGTATATCAATTAAGTGTGGAGTTAGATGAACTTCACAATGAATGGCATCAGAGACATAATAGAAATTCCTCTTTTTACACATATCACAAGGCTATTGTTCATGCGAAAGAAGAATCGATTTACTATCGCACCGTTGTGTAAAAAGGTTGAGCAGGATCAACAAACCTCGGTATACTAGATAAAAGAAAGGGGTTTTTCCTGTGATTACCTTAACAGAACAAGCTGCTTTAAAAGTAAAAGAAATGCTACAAGAAACAGACAATCCAACAGAGCAATACTTACGTGTAGGCGTAAGTGATGGTGGATGTAGTGGTTTATCATACAGTATGGGATTTGACGATCAAAAAAGCGAACAGGATGTAGTAGTGGAATCGAATGGTGTTCGTGTGCTTGTTGATGATCGAAGCCGGCCCATATTGCATGGAACAGTCATCGACTATAAAGAGTCTATGATGGGTGGGGGTTTCTCCATAGAAAACCCAAATGCCATTGCTTCTTGTGGATGTGGTTCTTCGTTTCGTACAGCTACCGAGTCAGGAAATCCTGGTGATTGCTAAATAGAATAAAGGTAAAATAAGCAGAGTGAATCTGCATCTCCCAATATAAACTGGACAAGGGCTTCTCTAAGTCTTAGAGAATGGAACCTTGTACCGAAAAAAAGAGCTTCTCTTACAATGTAGAGGAGCTCTTTTCTTGTACCAAGTAAGTACCCATGTAATTACACTGTGTACAATAAAATTGATGTGGACATTGATGATTGGCGTGATCAAGCAGGCCATTATCCCGTTTCATATCTTCTAATGGTAAATAAGGGCTATAGTCGTAATACAGATAAGAAACAGGTCCATAATCTAAAAGAGTCTCACCACATTTTGGACATGGGTTAGAGTTTTGTTCCCATCCATTACAAAGTGGACAAATATAAGATTGCATACAAAAGTCTCCTCCTCTTGGTTAGTGTTACAGGGAGAGGAGGAGATCATTCATGGTTTACCTACCCGACTTGTACAAAAACACTTCCGATATTTGGTAAGGAGATGGTTTTCAATTAGAATGCCTTAGTGTCTTTAGATAGATCGTTAGGCATTTTAAATGAAGGATGAAACACCAGTCTCATTTTGAAATGGGATTTTACTTATCTATAGTTTATAAAGACAAATTGGAACTGTGACCAGGTTGCAGACGGGATTCGGGATCAATATACTGTTTGGCATTATTTACAGCAGTTGGTGCTTCACCGAAGCCAACCGCAATTAATTTTACTTTTCCATCATAGTGAGCAATATCTCCTGCTGCGTAAATTCCAGCGATGTTAGTTTCCATCCGAGTATTTACGACAATTCCACCGCTTTCAATTTGAAGGCCCCAATCTTGAATGGGACCCAAGGAAGAGACGAAGCCATAGCTCACGATGACATCATCGACTGCTAGTTCTTCTTCAATACCACTTTTTCGGTCCGCAATCTTGACAGTTTCAATTTGTTGTTCTCCTTCGAGTGACACTAGTTCGCGTGGTGTAATCACTTGAACACTCGATTTTTTTAAGTTATCGACGCTATGTTCATGTGCACGGAATTTGTCACGACGATGAATGAGAGTTACTTGTTTCGCAATTGGTTCTAACATAAGCGCCCAGTCTACAGCAGAGTCTCCGCCACCTGCAATGAGGACTTTTCTACCAGTAAATCGACTTAAATCGGAAACGAAATAATGAAGATTGGTCTTTTCGAATTGATCTGCATTAGGTAGATTCACTTTACGTGGCTCAAATGCTCCGCAACCTGCAGTAATGATAATCGCTTTTGCGGTATGTATTCCTTTGGTTGTTACGACTTCGAAATGCCGTTCTGCCTTTTTGATTACTTGAAGTACTTTTTCATCTAGACAATACTCTGGCTCAAACAAACGTGCTTGCTCCACTAACTGATTTACCAGTTCTTGTGCGGTCACTTTTGGAAAACCTGCTACATCATAAATGTATTTATCTGGATATAGTGCAGCTAGTTGTCCACCCAACTGAGGCATGCTTTCTAACACTTTGACAGATGCTTTACGCATACCAGCATAAAAAGCAGCAAAAAGACCAGCTGGACCGCCACCGATGATTAAAATATCTTTTTCGCTCATTGGAGATCTCCTCCGATTTCTTTCCATCTCTGTTAGATTTATAATGCCCATTCAAATATTATACCACGCAAAAGGGGATATTCCGGTAGATTATTTCAATAATTTAGATAAATCAGCACCTTGTTTTGGGTAGATTGTTCGGATAAGTATATAAAATATGGAGACAATGTGAACAAAAGTCCTTGCGAAAAGCTCGTGAAAGGAATATCATATTGTTTGGCATATTAAACGACCATTTTTTTAAAGTACTTTGTGAGAACTATAACAATAAAACCATTAGATGGAAGTGATATGGGATGAGCGAACCAAAAAAAGTCTTGGTGCTAGGAGCTGGATATGGCGGCTTGATGACAGCAAAAGGCTTAGCGAAACAACTTAGCAGTTCTGAAGCAGAAGTGACGCTGGTAAATCAAAATTCGTATCACTATTTTACGACGGAACTTCACAAACCAGCAGCAGGAACATCTCATCATGATCACACACGTGTTGAGATTGCTTCTTTGTTACCTCGTAGCGTAAAGTTTGTGCAAGATCGTGTAAAAGCGATCAAGTTAGAGGAGAAAAAAGTAGAATTAGAAGGAAGTAATGAAGAACTTTCTTATGATTATCTAGTAGTAGGTTTAGGTAGTGCACCAGAAACCTTTGGAATTAAAGGGTTACTGGAAAATGCTTATTTTATTCGTAATATTGATAGTGTCCGTCGCATTCGGGAACATATGGAATACATGTTCTCACGTTATGCAGATGAGAAAAAAGATGAGTTAATTACGATCGTAGTCGGTGGTGCCGGATTTACCGGGATCGAATATGTGGGTGAGCTAGTGGATCGTATTCCAGAGCTTTGCCGTTACTATGATATCCCAGAAGGTAAAGTACGCATTGTAAACGTCGAAGCAGCTCCAACGGTACTTCCTGGTTTTGATGAGGCACTTGTGAAATACGCAGTGGACTATCTCAGTAGCAAAGGCGTAGAGTTCAAAATCAGCACTCCGATTGAAGAGTGCACCGAAGAGGGAGTTATCCTCAAAGGTGGCGAAGAAATCAAATCAGCTACCGTTGTATGGACTGGTGGGGTTCGCGGTAACAAAGTAGTCGAGGATTCGGGTATTGATACGATGCGTGGTCGAGTTAAAGTAGATGAATTGCTACGTGCACCAGGTCATGAGAACGTATTTATTGTGGGTGACTGTTCGTTAATGATTAATAAAGAAAACGATCGTCCTTACCCACCAACTGCACAGATGGCAACACAACAAGGTCAACAGTTAGCCAAAAATCTTGCTTCCTTCATTCGCGGTGGCGAAATGAAACCATTTGTTTATGAACCAAAAGGTACAGTTGCTTCTCTTGGAAAGAGGGTGGCGATTGGCGTAGTAGGATCCAAAAAGCTAACAGGTGGACTAGCCGCATTTATGAAAAAAGTAATTGACCTTCGTTGGTTGTACCTTTTAGGCGGTATTGGTTTAGTTCTCCGTAAAGGGAAACTTTAAACTATATTCGATTGCTGAATATGTTAGAGTGAAGAAACAAAACCTCCCAGACAATTTGGTCTTGGGAGGTTTTGTTATGTAAAAAGAACGAATTACTGTTTTTATAAAGTTTCTAATGCGCCTTCAACCTCTTCGTGATGGATACAAGTGAACATTGGCACATCACGTAAAGTATAGCGACTTGCTTCTGTCTCGCGAAGTTCTTGAACCAGATTGAGGAAGTCTTTTGGATCATTGGTCTCAAATGCTACTACAAACTCTTGGTCATCAATACCAAAGCTATAAGTGGTATTTAATTTAACTGATGGGTATTTGCTACCTACTTGAATATGCTCGTCCATCATTCCTTGACGTGCTGGGGCGGAAAGTTGGTACCAGTCACGTGTTTTAATAAACGGATATACGAACAGATATTTGAATTTACCTGGTACAATATGGGTTCGTGGGTTTTGATGTTCTGGATCCATGAAATCTACATAGACGCTTCGTTTTGTGAGAGACAAATAGGAGTATGTAATTTCGAGATATTTACCAAGACCCGTTCTCATGAGACGTGCTGTCATCTCTTGAAATGTCTCTAGGTCATTTGCAATTCTCCAGAGCATTAATTCTGCATCGGGACGAATCCCAACCAAGGAGTAAGGGAGAGCAAAAACATTTTCACGCTCTTGGTATTCTCTAACTACTGCAGCAAATTCTGCTTTTCCATGATGCTGTTCTTCTTCTGTTAGCCTACGGAAAGCAGGATCTAACTTAAAGAATGAAAAATTGACGTATTGTGTTGGAAGTTTGGGACGTGCTGGTGCTGCTGTTTCGGTAGTAGTAGCAGTGTTTGCTCCTGGTCTCATTCTAGGTCTCATATAAGTTTCTGCTGATAAGCAGAAGTCACCTCGCTTTTTTGGATTACAAATTATATTGTATCTGTAGCATTCGCGTTAGGCAAATCAGCATTAGCATTGACGCTTTTTCAATAGATCAGTAGTATGATAAAAAGGGCATGAAACGTAAGGCAGTTTAGAAAGGAAGTAGACGACCTTGTTTTCTTTATTTCTTGCAGCATCTCCCCCCATTAATTTGATTCAATTGGTAATTTCGATTCCGTTAATTCTGGTATTAATTTTTGGAATTGGTTTTATTCTCAACATGATCCTAAAGACGACGTGGATACCACTTATTTTGTATCTCGCATTGGTTATTTATCTCGCATTTCAATTAAAAGGTGCACCACAACTCGCCGATATTACTTGGTTTATTGCTGGTTTGGCAGGAGCAGTGGGTTGTGGCTGGACAATTCGATACTTAAGACAAAATGGATATCGTATGTTCTAAATATCAGAAAAGCACCCTCTTCCGATTACTGGAGAAGGGTGCTTTTCTATGTACAATAGAATAATAATATCATTTAAGTTTAGTACCAAAACCAATACATCAATAGTGAAAATAACACTCCAAACCATGCACCTACAAAGACTTCAATTGGTTTGTGTCCTAATATTTCTTTTAATTTAATACGTGTTTCTTCAGGAGATTTTTTATTCATTTCACGGATCTCTACCACGAATTGTTGGAAATCTTCTACTAACCTATTGAGTACTTGAGCTTGCATTCCAGCTTGTCTTCGTACTCCAGTAGCATCATACATCACAATGACACTCAGTATGGTAGCAATTGCAAAGTCTACGCTGTTCCAGCCATTTAAGATTCCGACTGAAGTAGCAAGCGAAGTGACAGCAGCAGTATGACTACTAGGCATGCCGCCTGAAAAATAGAACCATTTCCATTCCCATTTTTGAGTAAGTGTATAATTCCAAGGGATTTTGAGAAGTTGTGCCAGAATAATTGCTAAGATAGATGTCCAAAGCGCAAAGTTGGAAAGCAATGGTGAAAACATATTGCTTCTCCTTTCCTAAATTCCATTTAAGAAAAATTGATAAGTTCTTATCTATTCTCTCATGAAACGCTAGAAAATAAAAATCCAGCTTTCAACAAGCTGGTTAACAATTGTTCCTTTTTGTTTTTTTATTTGCCTACTTTTCCATTAGCAGATGTCTCCACGAATTTTTTCCAGGATTGATTAAATTTCTCAACCTCTTTGGTATAAGTTTGGTATGCTTTATTGATTTCTTCTTTCAGCTGATTCAACTTTTCTTGTTTTTCAGGGGAGATGTTTTGTAAATATTCTTGTTGTGATACCAAATAACTTTGATTTTTTTGTAAGAGGTCTTGTTCAAGTTGATACACTTTCGTAAAAGATTGAAGAAAGGTAGTTGCTTGTTTTTGGGATTCTTGATCGGAAAGTTGAGCTGATTTGGTTTGTAGATCTGGTAAGCTCTGACCTATCTTTTCTATTTTGGATTGTAAGGTAGATAGTACTTTTTTCTGCTCCTCGATCTTTCCGAGTATGGTAGGTTTACTTTCTGCATTGGGGTTTGGCATTTGATTCAACATTGTTACTGTTTCCTGATCTAATTTCTCCAATTCAGTTAAATGGCTTGCATTTGCTTGATTAAATCCTCTTACTTGAACATTCATCTCTTGTGCTAATTGACTGGGACTGATGGTGTCTCCCATCGCAGTGCAACCGGTAGTAAGGAGAATGAGAATCCCAACTAAGTTCAGTAGTTTCTTCATCTTTGCTCATCCTTTCTCATCTAATAGGGTAGACTTCGTGTGAATGGGAAAAAAATCCTATCATTTTATGAATATTAGATTCCATGTATTTCTATACAAAAAATAATAAAAAGATATTACAATGGTCTCTGTTGAAAGGTGGTAGCAAATGACGAACCAGGATAGAAAGACTGAAAAATTACATCGAACAATGAAAAGTAGACACTTGTTTATGATCGCACTAGGGGGAGTTTTGGGAACAGGGTTCTTTAACAGTACTGGGTTTACCATCGCGAATGCAGGACCAATTGGTACGATTTTATCCTATTTAGTCGGTGGCTTAGTTATGTATTTTGTTATGCTCTGTTTAGGAGAATTGGCGGTGGCTCGACCAGTCGCAGGAAGTTTCCAAGACTATTCTACAAAATATATTGGACCAGCTACTGGATTTACTGTAGGTTGGATGTATTGGGGTGGCTGGGCTATCACAGTAGCTCTTGAGCTAGTGACGATTGGCCTTCAGATGCAACGCTGGTTTCCAGATATCCCAATTTGGATCTGGAGTTTCCTTTTTGGAGTATTATTATTTTTAGTGAATGCTGTTTCCGTTAGAAGTTTTGCGGAGATTGAGTTTTGGTTCTCTAGTATCAAGTTATCAGCTATTATCTTGTTTATCATTCTTGGATCAGCTGCAATTTTTGGGTGGATTCCTTTGTCTAGTGGTGAAAGTGCCCCTATGTTTCATAATTTGACAGCACATGGCTGGTTTCCAACCGGAATCCAATCGGTATTGGTCACCATGTTAGCTGTTAATTTTTCCTTTCAAGGAACTGAATTGATTGGGATTGCTTCTGGTGAAAGTGAAAACCCAGAAAAAACAATTCCTCGTTCTATTCGTCAGACGGTTTGGCGGACTATCCTCTTTTTTGGACTTGCGATCTTCGTATTGGTCTCCTTATTGCCCTATCAAGAGGCTGGGGTAACGGAAAGTCCATTTGTTGCAGCGCTTGATAAGATTGGAGTTCCTTATGCTGCTGATATCATGAACTTTGTTATTATTACTGCGTTACTATCAGTAGCTAACTCAGGACTCTATGCAACTACTAGAATGTTATTTTCTCTGGCTGAAAATAAGATGGCACCGACTATTTTACAAAGAGTCTCGAAGAGGGGAGTTCCATTTCCAGCTCTCATTGTTAGTATGGCATTTGCCTCACTATCTCTGTTAACCTATAAATTTGCTCATGAGACGGTTTATGTATGGTTGTTATCCGTGGCGGGGATGACAGCGGTGTTGGCATGGATGTCCATCGCCTTGTCACAATACTTTTTCCGTAAAAAATATTTAGCTGAGGGTGGAAAAGTAGAAGATCTAAAATATAGAACTCCACTGTATCCATTTTTACCCCTCTTTACATTCGCAGTAAATGCTGTTATTTTGCTAAGTCTTGCTTTAGATCCAGAAACAGCTCCATCTTTGACAATTGGGATTCCACTTACGATTGGCTGCTATCTCTTGTACTATTTTTTATATGGTCGTAAAGCCAAAAATAATAGTTGATTTTTATCGTGCGCCTCTGTATAATGAATCTTGTCACGCCGATGTGGCGGAATTGGCAGACGCGCACGACTCAAAATCGTGTTCCTACGGGAGTGTCGGTTCGACCCCGACCATCGGTATTATAAAAAACGTTTCTTACACTTGTGTAGGGAACGTTTTTGATTTATCTTCAAAAGTGATTTGTTCCTGTAAAAATAGATCTGAATAAGATTCATTCCACCTCCATTCCTATTTATATGGGGGTTTTTTAATGCAGCAAATTAGATCAAAATTACTTTAGAGAATAAGACAAAAAATATAAAGAGTACTGGAAATGTTGGTATTAATAGCAAATGAACTATTCTAATTCCAACTAACAAAAAATTTTTGTCCAGTACCTTGCAATGATTTGTAGTGGGTGATACACTTTACTCATTAAAACAGGTACCTTGCATTAATTAGTACCTGGAAGATAGGTGATCGCGTGAATGTTCAGTTTAAAAAAGGGGTCCTTACCTTATGTGTATTAGTTCTTACACTAAAAAAGGATCGTTATGGGTATGAATTGGTCGATAAGATTTCTGAAAAATTTTTAATCGCAGAAGGAACAATTTATCCTTTGTTGCGTCGGTTAACCAAAGAAGGATATTTCACCACATACCTTGTGGAGTCTCAAGAAGGACCACCCCGTAAATATTATCAATTAACAGAAGATGGTAAGAAGTATGTTATGGATTTAGTGAGCGAGTGGAAATCTTTCGCAACAGGCGTGAATCAGTTGATTGAGGAGGGACTTATAGATGACAAAGGATAAGTTTTTTGCTGAACTAGAGGACCAGTTACGAAAACTTCCAAAAATAGAGCAAGAAGAAATTTTAGCGGATTATGAAGAGCATTTTGAACATGGCAGATTGAAAGGTAGAACGGAACACGAAATTGCTACAGGATTAGGTAGTCCGAAAAAAATAGCAAGGGAATTAATGGCAGATTACCATATTGGGCAAGCAAAGGAGAATCAATCTTATCCCAGCCTGTTTCGAGCTTTTTATACTTCTATTGGTTTAGGATTTTTTAATCTTGTATTTTTGCTAGGACCATTCATCGCGATGTTAGCTCTTATCTTTTCTGGTTATGTTGTATCACTGGCATTTGTGTTAACCCCATTTGCATCGATCGCTTCTTTTATTTGGGTAGAGAGCATTGCCGAAGGTTTTCTGAATCTATTTGTAACCTTTGTTTTGGCTGGTTTAGGTTTACTCATTGGGGTAGCAATGAAACACGTTTCTCAAAAATTTTTAGGTTGGATGACTCGTTATGTACAATCAAATCTGAATGTGATCAAAGGGGAGAGCAAACATGGCTAAGCTTGTAAAAATAGGGATTGGGCTTCTGGTGATTGGAGTGATTGGGATTGTTGTTCTACTAGCAAGTGGAGTTTCATTTGGTAGTGGTACAGAAAAGATTAATCTCCATAAAACAGTAGATGCGAAAAATATTGCCCAAATGGTTATCAATAGTGATATATCGAGTATAAAAATTCATCCATCTACTTCTGAACAAGTGCAGATTAAACTATCCGGTACTGTACCAAAAAGTACTAAAACAGACTTACAAGTTAATATCGCCAATCAGACTTTAAACATAGAGGAACTGCAAGAACGTAAGTCTTTTGTAGTGTTTGGATTTGATTTTAATTTACTTAATGTTGGAATGAAAATGGATATTTATCTTCCAGAAAAAACATATGAATCGATCACCATGAATACAAAATTTGGCGATATTGTGGTTGACCAAAAGCTACTTGCAAAGAAACTAAATCTGAAAACGGAAAAAGGTAATGTTTCTCTCAATGGATACCAAGGAGATCAATTATCAGCCATTACCCAATTTGGTAACATGAAACTACGTGAGATTGATTCTACCTTTGAACTCGAAACGGAGTTTGGAAATATAGATGTTCTTCCATCGGCAGAGTTGAAGAACAAAAACCTAGTTAAAAGCCAGTTTGGTGATATCCAGATCCAAGTAATGAAAGAACCTGTTGTACTAAATGTAGATTTCTTTGCAGAGTTGGGAGATATTCAATCAGACTTTCCAGTTACTCATACTACAAGTACAACTGATATGGATGACGATCCCATTACGGATGTGTTGAAGGGCGCTATAGGAAATGCAAAAACGGATAGCCCAAGTCTAACCGTTCGTACAGAAAAGGGAGATATCTCATTTAAAAAATAGAATGCATGTTTACTGCTTTTTGATTAGTATCTGTTATCAAATAATATTTTTGTCAAAGGTTTTTGTTTGCTAAAAAAGGTGACTTCTGAATCATTCAGAAATCACCTTTTTTAATATTTAGCTTGTTGTATTAATCAAAGTGAAGCGTAGGCGCGCCGCTGGCTTTTCGTTCATTATGCAACATGCTCAATATTGATAAAATTTATTAAGAACCACAGTCAGGACAATCACAATCACAGTCAAAACAATCACAATCCCATTTGCTTTTCTTTTTCTTATTTTGTTGTTGCTGATGTTGTTTCGAATGAGTTTGAGATGGATTCGTAAACTGTTTTAACTCTGGGATTGATATATTGGAAGTAGATGTTGCACCTGCTGGAGCGGTTTGTAGAGAAGCTCCATATTTCACCCACAATAGTCCTACCATTCCTAGACTCCCTACTAATAAAGTAGAGGCAAGGATGATACTCTCAGAAGTGATGAGAAGCATGGTACCAGAGATCAGGAAAGTGATCGCACAGGTTAAGATAATAAAGAACAAAATGATATTCCTCCTTGTGTTCCGATTAGAAAAAGAATATGTGTTCCACTAACAATAAAGATCGAAAGCCCAATTCCACTGATCAGACCAGTGGCAAAGCGTAAAGGATTGTTACTAGTGCGCCAACGATATAGTTGGGTGAAACCATCTACTAACATGGGAATCTGCAAGAGAAAGGCTATCCAGATTGGTATAGGAGAGAAAAAAAACAGAACAGGAAAACATGCGATTCCACACAGAATTCCCAAGCATCTAGCGCAAATTGGTATCGGTTTTTGGTGTAGATGGAAGCAACGCGATGGTTTTCGATGGCAGGGAACGAAAAGAGCCAATCGATAAAAGAGAGAAGAAGCTCTTTTCATGTTAGACTCCTTTGGAAAAATAGCAATTTCTTATTTAGTGGGTTTGTTTAAAAGGAAAATATAACATATTTATTATATATATAAATTTTAGCATAGTATATTTAGTTAGATGAAAAAGTTAATCGTATTTTTTGTTCATTGACTTGAGCTCAAAAACAAAAAAACTAGACGCAGTTTTCGAGCATACTGCGTCTAGCATAAATGAGATTATTCTCCAATTTTCTTTTCAAATGCATGTATATCTTCGTTGCGTCCGATCACGATGAATACATCTCCGGGCTGAATTTTTTCGTCTGCAGCTGGGGTGATATTCATTTTGTTATCCTTGGAGCGGATTGCAATGACATTACAGTGATATTTTGCTCGAACATCTAGAGCTGCAAGGCTTTTCCCAAATACTTTTTCCGTTGCAACTACTTCCACGATACTATACTTCGAAGAGATCTCAATATGATCTAAAATGTTTTTGGAGATCAGATGATGAGCTACCCGAATTCCCATATCTCGCTCTGGATGAATCACTTTATCAGCACCGATTTTTTCGAGCACTTTTTGATGAAGTTCACTGATCGCTTTTACTGTAACATGTGGTACTCCGATATCTTTCAGAATCAAGGTGGCTAAGATGCTTGCTTGAATGTCATCTCCGATTGAGACGATGGCATTGTCCACATTCCGAACTCCAAGATCAAGGAGCAGCTTTTCATCTGTTGCGTCTGCTTGGATCGTTTGTGTCACGATCGGTAGGAAATCCTGTACTTTTTGCTCATCTTGGTCAATAGCCATTACTTCATGTCCTAGTTCGGAGAGCGTTTTGGCAATACTTCCGCCAAATCGACCAAGTCCAATAACCACAAACTGCTTCAAGGGTAGTACGTCCTTTCCAGTAACTTTTTTTAGTGTGTACTTCGTTTGAATCATATATAGATTGGCTTTCCGTGATTGCGAGCTTATTTAGACAGAGTCGGACAAAAAGTCAATCTTCCCTAGTATAGGCTATCCTTGCCATTGATGTCATGTCAAATTTGATAAGGATGGTTTCATCTAAAAAACCCCATCTATTTAGATGGGGTTAGATCTATTACCAACAAAGTCTTTTTTTGTCTTTCTTTTTCTTGTCGTGTTTGTCGAGTTCAATTTTCTTACATACAAAGATTACTTTCTTGTTATCATCTTTCTTTTTCTTTAACCAATGTTTTCTACACATATAGTATCCTCCCTTCTTTGAGAGATACTATATTCTATTAACAGAGTTACTTTTTGGAAAAGGCATTTGGAATGAGGAATTAGAATATTTTTACTTAAAAATGATTGATAGACTTATATAAAATCTCTTTTAAGTAAAGCTAACATCAGTAGATCATCGTATTTACCACAAGTAAATTCATATTGGGATAAAACTCCTTCTTCTACGAAACCTAGCTTCTTTAGAAGCACATGGGATGCTCTATTATCTGGTTCTACCAGTGCTTGAATCCGATTAAATCTATAATTCTCAAAACCAAATGGAATTATTTTAGATAGTGCTTCCGTCATCATTCCTAACTTCCAATATTCTTTTGAAAGCTCAAAACCAATCTCAACCCGATGATGCTTTTTGTCCCAATTTAAAAATCCACAAGAACCGATTATTTGAGATGAGCCTTGAAGAGAAATTCCCCAACGAATTCCGGATTGGGAATGGTAAATTTGTTGATACCATTTAATCTCCTCTAAAGCTTCTTCTTCCTTTTGGAAGGGCATCATACCATAATATTTCATCACTTCCCTATCTGAAAGATATTGAAAGATATCAAGATAGTCTTTTTCGTTAATTTCTCTTAGAACTAAGCGCTCAGTTAAAAGAACAGGAAATGGCATATGTAAATCCTCCGTAGTAGTTACTTGCGCAAATTACCTTGAAACTGTCTTGTTAGTAGACATCGCATATATAGTGTATACTAACCAAAGAAAATTTTGGAAGGAGATAGTATATGGGCAAAGAGAAGGCAGGAAAGAAACCAAATAGATTAGTTAATGAAAAATCACCTTATTTATTACAGCATGCTTATAACCCTGTCAACTGGTATCCATGGTCAGATGAGGCATTCAGCAAAGCGAAAGCAGAAGATAAACCTATATTCTTGTCCATCGGCTATAGCACTTGTCATTGGTGTCATGTGATGGAACGAGAGAGTTTTGAAGATGAAGAGGTAGCAGAGATTCTCAATCAGCATTTTGTTTCGATCAAAGTGGATCGGGAAGAACGTCCTGATCTAGATAATCTCTATATGACAGTATGTCAGGCTTTGACGGGTCACGGTGGTTGGCCTCTTACCATATTGCTGACACCTAGCCAGAAGCCGTTTTTTGCAGGAACCTATTTTCCAAAAGAAGATCGCTATGGTCGAACAGGTCTTGTAAAGCTTCTAACCTCGCTAAGTAAAATGTGGGCTGAGGAAAAAGACAAAGCAGAAAACATGGGAACTCAGTTGATCAGTCAATTAGATACATTCTTTCATCCTGGTAGTCCTGGCACGATGGATCGGGAAACGATCGATTATGCTTATGAACAGATGGCGAGACAATATGATGAAACCTATGGTGGATTTGGAGAGGCGCCAAAATTCCCTCGTCCCCATGATTTGCTTTTTTTACTGCGCTATAGTAGAGCAACAGGTGAGCCAGAAGCAGCACAGATGGTCAACCATACGTTACGGCAGATGAGAAAAGGTGGTATCTTTGATCAAATTGGATATGGTTTTTCTCGGTACTCTGTTGATCGAGAATGGCTAGTTCCGCACTTTGAAAAAATGCTTTATGATCAGGCATTGCTTGCAATAGCCTATTTAGAAGCATATCAAAACTCACAAGATCCGTTCTTCGCGAAAGTAGCGGAAGAAATTTTTTCATACATAATGAGTCAAATGACTTCTCCAGAGGGAGCATTTTACTCTGCGGAGGATGCAGATTCAGAAGGAGAAGAAGGGAAGTTCTATGTTTTCCAATTTGAAGAACTGGAAGAAGTCCTCGGAGAAGAACTTGCCCCTATTTTTCTAGACTATTATGGAGTGACACCAGAGGGCAATTTTGATGGGAACGCAAGTATCCTTCATCAGATCGAGATGGATCTTGACAGGTTAGCAGACCAATACAAGATGTCATCAGATACGTTAACAGAAAAGCTCGAGCAAGCACGCAAATTAGTGTTAGAATACCGAAATAAACGCGAGCGTCCTTTTCTGGATGACAAAGTGTTAACCTCATGGAATGCGATGATGATTGCAGCTTTTGCTAGAGGGGGACGTGTATTACAAAATACCAATTATCTCGATTGCGCTCAACGGGCATTTGATTTTCTACGTGAAAGGTTATGTAGAGAAGATGGACGAGTTCTTGCACGTTTTCGTGAGAATGAATCTGCTATCTTAGGATACTTAGATGATTATGCTTATTTTACTTGGGCAGCGATTGAACTATATGAAGCAACAACCGATGTTAGAGCTCTGCAGCTGGCACTTCAATTACAAAAAGAGACAATCCGTTTATTCGGGGATAAGGAAAAAGGTGGATACTTTTTCTCTGGAGTAGATGCAGAAAAGCTTATTGCCAGACCGAAAGAAATCTTTGACGGAGCGGTTCCATCGGGTAACTCTGTTGTCTTCTTGAATTTGATTCGCTTGGCAAAGTTAACATCAGACCAAGATCTTCTGAACGAAGCAGAGCGTCAGGCTGCTGCTTTTGCTGAAGAGATTCGATCAGCCCCGATTTCCCACACTTTCTTTTTGGTAGGATATTTATTCTGGATTTATCCTAGTAAGGAGATTTTAATCCGTGGTTCTTTAACGGATCCAATGACCAAAAGGTTTTTACGGGAGATCCATCGCCACTACTTACCAGAAGCAGTTTTAGGATTTGATCCTGGAGCTAACGCTGAGGCGAATGAGCAGCTTTTTCTCCCTATTACTGAAGAAGTATTAAGTAATCAACCAGCTGTGTATCTTTGTGAAGATTTTGCTTGCCAGAGACCCATTACCCAGTTGGAGGATCTCCAAAAAGCACTTTCCGCCACAAAATAATATAAAAGTAAGAGGTGCAAAATGAGGAAGCCATTTTGTGCCTTTTTTTGTGTGTACAATTTTAATTCATTTTCAAAGTCTCTTGCGAACAAGTTGTTTTACCTTATAAAAGTATATATGTTCAGGAAACGGTTCAACACACTGCCAGATTTTCAAAAGGGTGATTAATCTATTTATAGCTTGTTGCAAAAATCAAAGTTAAACATAGGCAAGCCGCCGGTTTTCCCGATTCTGCTTGTCCTGCCTGTCCTGAGGGATCTGCTCCGGCTCCCTACCGCTCAAAGTCGCATCTCAAAAGGGGAAAACCTCTGGCTTTAGGCTCATTATGCAACATGCTCTATTTAAAATGGTTATTATGGAATGTCGAGGTATGGGGCTTATCCTTGTATATAATTTGAGCCAAAAGAGCTATTTCTTAAATTTTTGTCCCTATATACAATAAAAAACGAATCATCAAAACTTGATTTTCCTTCTTAAAAGTATCTTCCGTAAACCATATTATTTCGTTTAAATAGAAGAAGTTTGATAAAAAACTGATTTATAGTAAAATTGGCTATTTTGACTAACTATACGACGGGTAGTACAAGGGACTTTATCTAATTTGAAAATTGTATATATTAGGACTTTTAGAATCAAAGAAATTCAAACGTCAAGGAAAAATCGTAACAGGGGAGAAGATGCAAGCAAAACCGCTCAGTTGATTTTGGAATATGATCCCCATCCCCCTTTTGATGCTGGCTCGCCAAAAAAAGCTCCAACCGCATTAGTTAAGCAATTAAAAAGCTTGATGGGTGATAAGTTTCATATTTAGAATGAACTAGTTATTTTGGCAGATATGTTATTTATCCTGTTAGTTAGGTAATTACCTCCTGTTTCATTATCGTTGCATTGTACATTATGACCCATCCTACTATTTTTTCATAAGGAGTATTTTTTTCATGAAACGTAAACGCTTCATAATGATCTTATGCATTGTGGCAATAATGTGGGTAATGCATACACTCTCCAAAAATTTCATGGTTGATCCGTCGTTTAGCGCTTTCTTAGCTAAAAAAGATAACATTTTGACTAATCGAGAAACATGGATCTTGATAATTCAGATTCATATAATTCTTGCACTTGTAGCCTTAGTGACAGGACCAATGGGATTAATCAAACGCTTACGTGTGAAATATCTTCCATTTCACAAATGGAATGGGAGAATCTATATTTTAACCATTGTATTAAATTTCTTTCCAGGAGTATATGTGTCTTTTTTCGCTTCAGGTGGTATAGCTAGCACGATTGGATTCCTATTATTAAATACACTATGGATTTCAACTACTATTCTTGGATATGTATCAATCAGAAAGAACAAATTGCAACAGCATATCAAGTGGATGACTCGTAGTTTATTTCTTTCTTTTGCAAATATGACGATTTATATTATCGTAGCCGTTACTCATTATGGTTTTAAGTTTGAATATGGTTTGTCTTACTCTATTGCTGTTTGGTTATGTTGGATCATTAATTTGTTATTTGCTGAGTGGGTAATTAGGAAAAAGATACTTGTCTAATGGTTCATTATTTCAGAGCTCAATAGCGATAAATACAAAGCTTTTGATAGGAGCAAATAACATTGAAAAGAAAGAGAAATGTATATATTTTCTCGTTTGTTATGATGATCAGCATTTTTGTCGGTTGTAGTGGTGGACATCATAAACACTTAGTTATTAATCAAAATGTCTTCTTCTAGTTTCAAGATAGTACAGGCAAAAAAATTACACTCCATAAAAAACCAGAAAGAATTGTTGTCCTTAATACAGAAATGCAAAGCCTGTTTTATCAAATCGGAGGGAAGGCAGTAGGAATTGCTACAGCATCTGGATAGTTTAGAAAAGTTAGTTGAACTTGATCCAGATGTTATTTTTTTCATTGCACATGGAACCAAAGAGTTTGGTGAGAAGAAACTAAAAACAGATATTGAGAGCAACCCTTCATGGGCAACATTACGTGCAGTCGTGGAGAACGTCAAAGAGCTAGGATTGCAATGGCATTGGCACAACAACCAACGATCCTATTACTGGATGAACCAACTACCTATCTAGATATGCCATCAGTTAGAAATTATGGAGCTGATAAAATATCTCAATGATCGTTATGCGATCACATTTATTATGGTTTTACATGATTTGAATCAAGCTATTCTCTATTCGGATCAAATTGTAATCATGAAAGAAGGATTGATTTATCAGTATGGTACTCCTGATAAAGTAATTAATGCCAATACATTAAAAGAGGTTTTTGGCGTCCATGCCCAAATCGAAATCGAGCCAGACGAAGAAACCTGTTATTCACTCAATAAAATTAAATAGTCAATCCAATTACCAAAGAAGTATTAGGCAATCAACCGACGGTGTATCTTTGTGAAGATTTTACTTGATAGGCATCGATTACAAAAGTGGAAAATCTCCAGAAAGAACTGTCTACCTAAAATGAAACAAGAAAAAATTAGCCGTAAAGATGATACATCATTTTTACGGTTTTTTTCTGTACAATTTTAATTGATTTTCATATAATAATTATTATAAAAAAGTTTCTCGCGAACAAATTGTTTTGCCTTGTTCAAAAATAAGAATCATTCTCACTGCGACCTTTCAGGGTCGCTTTCGCCGTTTTATGAGGTGTAAGAATGATCATTACTCTCAATAGGAGGAAAAAGGCTATGCGTAAAAATGGGGAGTTTATTTTAGCGATCATATGTGGGATATTACTAGCTTTGGCTTGGGGTTGGGACAGTCCGATACTATATGTACTATCGTCTATGATCGGTGCAATATATAAAGGAAAAGAAGCTTTGCAGGTTGCTAAAGAAGAGAAAAAGCTAGACGTCAATTTTCTCATGTTGCTTGCGGCAACGGGTGCAATTTCTATTGGTTATTGGCTGGAAGGGAATCTCTTGATTTTTATCTTTGCGATGAGTGGTGCATTAGAATCTCTTACACTTGCCAAGAGCGAACGAGACTTATCTGCTCTTTTAGAGATGCAACCAAATGAAGCTACCCGGCTCTCCTCAGATGGAGAAGAGATCATCGAGCTAGATCAGATTCAAATCGGGGATCGGTTATTAGTGAGACCAAATGAACGAGTTCCGATGGATGGAAAAGTCGAAAAAGGAAGATCGGAAGTAAACCAGGCTTCGATCACAGGAGAATCGGTCCCAAAGGAGACAGCAGTAGGAGATGAGGTCTACGCTGGAACTTTAAATGGATCAGGAGCGTTGGAGATCAAAGTAACTAAACTATATGAAGATACAACTTTTCAAAAAATAATTCGCTTAGTAGAACAGGTTAAACATGAGGTACCGAAGAGTCAACAAAAAATAGAACGTTGGGAGCAGTGGTACGTGTATGGAGTACTGTTGATCACAACTCTCATTGGTTTGTACCCTCTATTTGGTGGGGGATGGTCGTGGGACGTGGCCTTTTACCGAGCGATGATCTTTCTCGTCGTCGCCTCGCCTTGTGCTGTTGTAGCATCGATTATGCCTGCTCTTTTGTCCGCTACGTCCCGAAGTGCCAACACAGGAGTGCTACTGAAAAACGGTCGGATTTTGGAAAGCCTATCTCAGTTAAAAGCGATTGCGATTGATAAGACAGGTACGTTGACCAAAGGAGAGTTGAGTGTAGTAAGAGTGATGCAAGAGGGAGATACAGAATATTTTTGGCAAGCAGTGGGAGCGATTGAACAGTTGTCGAATCATCCAGTTGCAAAAGCATTGACCTCTTATGCAAGTAGGCAAGCCATATGGGTTGAAACTGTCGAAGATCTTCAGTCCAATACAGGGGTCGGGATCGAAGCGATCTACCAAGGGAAGACATGGAAGATCCAGAAAGCAAGTGCGTTTGCGGAGGTAACAGAAGAGTGGAGTAGATTTGTAGAGGAAGAAGCTACGCTAGGGAGAACAGTTCTTCTCGTGGAGCAGGGAGGAAAAATCATAGGTGCTATCTCGCTAGAGGACGAAATTAGGGAGAAAGCAAGAGAGCTGATTGCAGGACTGAAAAAGATGGGGATCGTTCCGATTTTGTTGTCTGGTGACCAAGAGATAGCTGCTACCAAAATGGGGCATAGATTGGGCATAGAGGAAACTTACGGGAATCTATTACCTGAAGAGAAAATGGCGAAAATAGGGGAATTAAAAGAACGCTATCGCACAGTGGCGATGTTAGGAGATGGGGTCAACGATGCACCAGCTTTGGCACTAGCGGATGTAGGAATCGCAATGGGACAAACGGGAACCGATGCAGCACTGGAGACAGCCGATGTGATCTTGATGAAGGATCAACTTCCGCTGGTTCTACAAGTGATCCAAACAGGGCAAAAAGTACGAAAAGTAGTCAGACAGAATTTAGTTTTTGCAAGTCTCGTCATCCTTTGTTTGATGATCAGTAATTTTGGAGAAGCGATTACGTTACCAATTGGGGTGATCGGTCATGAAGGAAGTACTATTTTGGTTATTTTAAATGGACTTCGGTTATTGAGACCATAATGTGAAATAGTTTAAATTGAATTCGCCTGACGGAATTCGTACCCGCACTCCTTTTGTAAGCATACCTGAGAGGATAACACGCTTCCCTACTAAGCTTCTCCGAGAGGTTGTTCGGTGCCGCATCCTACTGGCTATTCACCATTCCAGGCTACTGGAACTCCCATCAACGTTTTACTGCGCTCTCCCGTTGTTTGAGCTACAGGCGCATATAAGACAACTATATTAACATACTAAATTTTATAACAATCATAAATGGATTAGGATATCTTTTCTTGTTAATAGCAATTTAGATTGGATATACAACAGAGGCATTCATTAACTCTCTGTTGTATATTTTTATACTAGTCTAAAACACGAATTGATCGAAATCCTGTACAACTATGCTATGCTCAAATTGTGCAGAAGCTTCTTGTTGGAGTTCTTCTAAGTTGTCCACATAACGCGTACTAATATGGTTGATCAGTAGCATTTTTACTTCGGCACGTTTGGCCAGCTCTGTTGCTTGTGCGATCGTAGAATGAAAGTACAGATTGGCAAGTTCTTCATCACCGGATCTTCTAGTTGCTTCGTGTACGAGCAGATCCGCATGACGGGCTAACTGTTCGATTGAAGGAGTAGGGCGGGTATCTCCTAAAATTGCATAAACTTTCCCTGGCGTAGGAGGACCAAGAAAATCTCTTCCATCTAAGACGGTGCCATCGGGAAGTTCTACTACTTCTCCTCGTTTTAACTTGCCTAGTAAAGGTCCAGAAGGAATTCCTAATGCTTGGAGGCGTTCTATTTCTAGTTTCCCTGGTTTTTCTTTCTCTTCTAAGCGAAAACCATAGGAAGGGATACCATGTTCTAGTAGTCGAACTGTTATATGGAAAAAGTCAGTTGAAAAGGTCAGTCCATCTTGAAGCTCCACATATTCAATTGGATAATGAAGGTGGGTCTTGCTCACTCCTAGCGTAACATCCACAAACTCCTGTATTCCCTTCGGACCATATATGGTTAAGGGCTCAGTAGATCCATGAAAAGATCGACTACCTAAAACACCAGGCAAACCATATATATGATCTCCGTGTAAATGAGTAATGAAAATACGAGAAACCTTGGTTAGTCGTAAGTTAGTATGGAGTACTTGGTGTTGGGTTCCTTCACCGCAATCAAATATCCATTGATCTCCATCGTATTCTGGAAAACGGAGAATAAGAGAGGAGACATTACGATGTTTAGCAGGAACACCAGCCCCTGTTCCAAGAAAGGTTATTTCCACTTTGGCATCCAAACTTTCCGTTTAAAATATTGTTTTTATTCAGGTAACACTAGGGATGCGGAAGATCCGCAACGAAACTACACTCCGAGGATCTTGATCAGACTCGCTCCGTTGCAATGACAAAGTCGCTCCCTAGATCAAGATCCTCTCCGTAATTTGATATATGGAAGTCTTTTAAATTTGGGAAGAAAGTTGTTGATTTACCTTTAATACTCGTTCTGCTGCTTCGCTAACAGACTCTACAACTCCTTGTTTAGCATGCTGTTTTACTTCGTCATCTGCAATAGCCATAGCAAAGCTATAAGGAGTTAACTGGAACATGGAGATGTCATTGTAGGAGTCACCAACACAAGCCATTTCCTCTGAACGAATCTCTAGTTTCTCTAATAATTTTATGAGTCCAGATCCTTTGGATACGTTTTTCGGCATAAAATCAATACAATCTGGTGCTGAAATGAAGCTGTCATGGTGTTCGTCGTACTCTTTTTTCATCACTTGTTGGAATTGGATCAGCTTCTCTTTCTCCCCGAAAATACATACTTTGCTAGGCAAAAGTTCATGCCCGATTTGAGATAGAATATTAGGGTTTTCTTGGAAACCAATATGTAATCGATTATCCATCTCACGAAGATAGTCATTGTACTCTGGGATCAATTTCATATTATCGGTACTGATAAATCCATACAATCCATGCTCACGTGCTGCTTCATAAATTCGCTTTGCAATGTCCCCTTCGAAAGTAGTTTCACCCAATGCTTCTCCTTGATCAGTAAACACATAAGCTCCATTGTGGCTGACACGATGGTATGTCCCTTCTACTTCTTTCATTACACGAATTAGTTCGTCATCCATGCGCCCTGAAGCAAAACAGACTGCAATCCCATGTTGAACCAACTTGCTTAATGCCATTTTGTCCCGTTCCTCTACTTTTTTGGCCTGGTTTAGCAATGTGTCATCTAAGTCTGTTACAAATAGTTTAATCATAGAATCACCTGTTTCTTGGATAAGATAATTTTTGTATAGAGGTTTAATCAGAGCAATATATGGTAGTGTAAACCAAAAGCTGGTTCTCTACTATGTTATCAAAGAGAATGATCCCAAAAAAGCTAGACCAACATTTCTAAGTAAAACAGTGTCATCAGCATGAAAATGGGATGTTCATGCATAAAAAAACTTCGAGGTGGTTTGAATGTGGATATTGTTATTGGTGGTTTTGCTTCTAGCTGGAGCCGTTTATGCACATTTTCAACAAATGCCGAAAGCATCTTTGCGTCAGCCCGCTCAATATTTACAACCATCTGAGTGGTCTTCTAGTCAAGTAACCATAGGTTGGATTGGGCATTCTTCACTGTTGATTAACTTGTATGGAAAGTGGATTTTAACTGATCCAGTGTTTGGAAAACGAGTAGGTGTTGATATTTTTCACCTTCAATTTGGTATAAAGCGGCATGTACTTCCAGCAATTGATTTGGAAGAGATGCCGCCAATCGATTATATCTTATTGTCACATGCGCATATGGATCACTTGGATATTCCTACTCTAAAGAAGCTGGCCAATCCCAACACCACAGTCGTTACGGCGAAAAATACTTCCAAACTCTTTCGCAACATGCCTTTTCAAAAGATAGTGGAATTAGAGGGAAAAGATGCGATTATGTTTGATGATGATGTCCGAGTTCAAGCAGTTCCCGTTCGACACTGGGGAAATCGCTTTCCATGGAATGTTCAGTTTGGGTATAGCGGTTATGTACTGGAATCAAAAGGAAGTCGCATCTTTTTCCCAGGTGATACTGCCTATACTCCCAACTTTCGTTGGTTACGAGACTTGAAATTAGATATTACCTGTATGCCAATTGGAGCCTACTCTCCTGACTCTTTCCAAAGAGCTCATTGTACGCCAGAACAAGCATGGGAAATGTATCAGGATACAGGAGCAAAATATTTGATTCCGATACACTGGAATACTTTTGTATTATCAAGAGAACCGATCTTAGAGCCGATAAAGCGACTTCAACAAGCTGCTGGTAACAACGTAGATCAAATTGTCCTAACAAAACATGGAGAAAGCTTTAGTTTAAAACACAACGTTGAATCAAAAAGAGAGCACCTCAGTGAATCAGAAATCACATCATGAACTAGCTTCTAATTTTTGCTGAGCTAACATGGCAAAGTAGGCTTTGATCTCAAAATAAGAAATCTCTTCCGGAAGTGCTTCTTTGATTGCTCTCAATTTCGTAGTATCAGCTTGTTTTGTGACTTGCTCAATCAATTCCTTGTGGTCTGTTGAAATAAATGGCTTCCAATCAATCGAATACCCTTCTTGATCTGCTCGAATGAGATGTTCTTGAACGGTGGAGAGAGAAAGGTTTCGTTCGTGCGTAATCTGATCCAATGTCTGGCCTGCTTGGTACATCTCATACGTGACGAGATGACTTGGTGGGCTTTTTGGTTTGGAGAGATCTTCTTTGGATGAAACGTTTTTACTAGTACTGTTGTTAGTTACCTTTTCTAGTGGTTGCTTTTCTAAAAAACGCTTGATTTCCCGTAAAAACTCTTCTCCAAAGCGTTCAAAGCGCTTTTCCCCCATTCCTTTAATCTGTCTCATACTAGCTTCATCTGTTGGAACATATCGTGTCATCTCTTTCAGCGTACTATCTGGAAAAATTACAAACGGTGGTACTTTTTCCCGCATGGAGATGATCAGACGCAGTTTTCGAAGGGTCTCAAAGAGCTGTTCACGTGGCGTAGACATCTCCTCAACAAGACGTTCTTCATCTTTTGGAACATAGCGGTAAACGTCTAATTCACCTTTTAAGACCAACCAAGCTTTTGGAGTAAGCTTGGAGATCGGAAAGCCACTACTATTGGGTACTACCTCAATATAACCATCACCAACTAATTGTTGGCAAAGTCGAAGAACCTCTTTTTCTTTCCAGTCTTGCAGAATGCCATAGGTTGTTAACTTGTCAAATTGGAACTCTAATACTCGTTTTGATCTCGAGCCAACCAATACTTTGGATACAAGGGAGAGTCCGTATTTTTCGCGCATACGTCTGATACAGGAAAAGATCATTTGGGCAGTGGAGGTGATCTCTTCTTTTTGGGAATGAGTCGATCGTAAGCAGTTCTCACATTTTCCACAAGTATCTTCTGTTTTTTCACCAAAGTAACGCAAGATTTGTTGTTGTAAGCAGACTTGTGTATGGGCATAGTTTTTCATTGCTTGTAGCTTTTGGAGTTCCCATTTCTTACGTTCCTCAGATAACTCGGAGTTCTCGATTAGAAAGCTTTGTGTAAAGACATCTTGTGGTTGGTAGAGTAGAATACACTCGCTTTCTTCCCCATCTCGTCCAGCACGCCCCGCCTCTTGATAGTAGTTTTCGATATTGCGTGGCATTTGATAGTGGATGACATAACGGACGTTAGACTTATCAATTCCCATTCCAAATGCATTGGTTGCTACCATCACTTGGATCTGATCATAGGAGAACTTCTCTTGGACGGAAGAACGCTCCATATCGCTTAACCCTGCATGATATTTTCCTACAGAGAAATGATGATCGTTTAAATAACTGCTAACACTCTCTACTTCTTTTCTGGTTGCACAGTAAATAATCCCAGATTGTTTAGGATGTTCACGTAAAAATCGCAATAAGTATTCTTTGCGATCCACACCATGTAGTACAGAAAAAGATAGATTGGTACGACGAAAACTGGTGAATTCTAGATGCTCCGCTGGGATCTGAAGATGATCTAGTATATCTTGACGCACTTGTTCTGTAGCCGTTGCAGTTAAAGCTACAACGGTAGGTCGTGTTGTTAAAGAGTTTAATAGCTTACTAATTTTTAAGTAACTGGGTCGAAAATCGTGTCCCCATTGTGAAATACAATGAGCTTCATCAACTGTCAGTAAGGAAACGGGGACACTTTGAAGTAGGGAGAGAAAACTTTCCGATTCTAAACGTTCAGGTGCAATATAGAGTAATTTCGTTTTCCTTGCTCGAAGATCTGCTAATCGTTCTTCCTGCTCCTGCCAAGATAGAGTGCTGTTGAGATAAGAGGCAGGGATTCCTAGTTGAGTACACGCATCTACCTGATCTTTCATCAAGGAAATGAGTGGGGAGATCACAATAGTAATTCCATCCCACAATAGTGCTGGAATCTGATAGCAGATCGATTTACCACCACCAGTTGGCATAATACCAAGTACATCCTGGTGATGAAGAATACGCTGGATTACTTCTTTTTGCCCTCGACGAAAACGAGGATAACCATATACACGTTGTAAAATTTCTTCAGCTTGCGATAGAGAGACCATAGCTGTTCCTCTCTTGGAATTTTTTTTATTAGTCTATCATACAAAAAACGGGAAAAAGGAGATAGTTTTGTATACAATAATCATGTTGTAATTCGTTACCAAAGGGAGGGAAGGGCATGTCGATGCTCTTTATTGATAATCAAAATATTACAGATCCACGGATCAATCTAGCAATAGAAGAATATGTACTAAAACATCTCGATGTAGAAGAAAATACATATCTTCTCTTTTATATTAATGAACCATCCATCATTATTGGTAAACATCAAAATACGGTAGAAGAGATTCACGTAGATTATGTACGGGATAACCAGATTCATGTGGTGCGTCGCCTGTCAGGTGGGGGAGCTGTTTATCATGATTTAGGGAATCTAAACTTTAGTTTTATCACTAAAGATGATGGCAAGAGTTTCTCTAATTTTAAAAAGTTTACCGAACCAGTAATCCAGGCACTTCATCAACTTGGTGTACAAGCCGAATTAAGTGGGCGTAACGATATTCATGTAGATGGACGTAAAATTTCTGGGAATGCACAGTTCTCAACTAGAGGGAGAATGTTTAGCCATGGTACGTTAATGTTTGACGTAAAAGTGGAAGATGTTGTCCAAGCCCTCAATGTAAAAAAAGAAAAGATTGAGTCCAAAGGAATTAAATCCGTACGAAGTAGAGTTGCTAACATCACCGAGTTTCTAGAAGAGAAGAAGATGAGCATTCTGGAATTCCGTCAATTTTTGCTAGAACATATCTTTGCCAATACGGATGAGATTCCTGAATACGTATTAACAGAAAAGGACTGGGAGAAAATCTATCAAATCCGAGATGAGCACTACGGTAATTGGGATTGGAACTATGGTGAGTCTCCGGTCTTTAACGTACAACAGACAAAGCGTTTCCCAGTGGGTACAATCGATATACGTCTTGATGTAGGAGAGAAGTCCATTATCCAAGGTTGTAAGATTTATGGAGACTTCTTCGGTATTGGAGATGTTGCAGATATTGAACAACGTCTAATCGGAGTACGGTATGAGCGAGATTCTTTAGAAGAAGCGCTTCAGGATGTTGATCTAAAGCATTATTTTGGAAACGTAAGTTTAGCAGAGTTTTTGGACTTGCTTTATTAAATAAGAAAAACTAGTTTTCAGGGATGCCGAGACATTAGGTATCCCTTTTCTTTTGTTCGTATGGAATAAATAACCAATTCGGTGGTAACCTATGAAACAACAATTGATATGGTAGAAGACTTGGGGCAAACACTCATTATGGAAAAATATGTAGAAAATAAATTGATGTCTAACATTCGCCGTCTTAGACAGGATCTAGGAGACGGTAGTGATTTAACCATTCGTTTCTTAGAAATTGGAAAGCATTTGACTACTAGTGTGGCAATTGCTCGGTTAGAAGGAATAAGTGATGAGCAAAGGTTGACGGAAACGGTTATTCAACCACTTATAGAGAGTTTTCATTATCTTGAACCATCATGTTCACTATGGGAAGAGATACAAAATACAGTGCTCGCAACAGCTCAAGTTCGCTCTGAGGCTCTTTGGCATAAGATCATGGAGGCGATTTTAGCTGGTGATACGGTGATCTTTGTTGATGGTTATGCCAAGTCATTTTTGGCAGAAACAAAAGGGATAAAAGAGAGAGCGATCGCCGAGCCAACTACCCAATCTGTAATTAGGGGTCCCAAAGATAGCTTTGTCGAATCCATTCGTACAAACACTTCCCTCATTAGAAAAAGAGTGACTAGTAAAAACTTACGAATAGAACCAGTTCCTTCCCTTCAAAAACTACAGACAAAAATAGAACTAGTTTATCTAAAAAATAGGGTAAACCCTACTCTTCTACAAGAAATAAGACATCGCATCCAACAGATCGATAAGGAAGTGATTTTGGAATCAGGAGAATTAGAGCTACAAATTCAAGATAAGCAAACCACTGTCTTTCCGACGATCCTACATACAGAACGACCAGATGTTGTGGTTGCAAATATTTTGGAAGGCCGAGTTGGTATTTTTGTTGATGGAACTCCATTTGTCCTCATCGCACCGTCTTGTTTTGTTCAATTTTTTCAGTCTCCAGATGATTACTATCAGCGCTTTGATATTGGCGTATTTCTACGTACTTTACGTTTCATTACCTTTTTCTTCTCCCTGCTAGCACCATCTACCTATATTGCTCTTATCACGTATCATCAAGCAATGATCCCTACTACATTGCTCATTAGTTTGTATGCACAACGAGAAGGAGTTCCTTTTCCTCCACTGATAGAAGCGATCATAATGGAATTTTTGTTTGAGATCCTTCGAGAAGCGGGTGTACGGGTTCCGACCATTGTTGGTCAGACTATCTCCATTGTAGGGGCACTTGTCCTAGGACAAGCAGCTGTCCAGGCAGGGCTTGTTTCTACCAGTATGCTCATTGTAGTCTCGATCACTGCGATATCTAGTTATGCTATCCCGCAATATAACTTAGCGATTTCAACGAGGTTATTGCGGTTTTTGTTTATGTTTATCGCATTTGTACTTGGTTTTTATGGAATATTGTTGGGACTTTTTGTTCTATTTGCGCACCTCTATAGCTTGCATTCTTTCGGTTATCTTTATATGTCAACGAAATTACCCAGTATTCAAAAAGCAACGCAACATCGTAGCGTTTGGGAGCGAATTTTTGATATAGAAAAAAACGATGGTTTTAAAGGATGACTTACATGAAAAAGAAGCTATGGATCATATGTCTCACTTTCATCCTGTGTACTTCGTCAGGGTGTGTATATTACCAAGAGATTAACAAAATGGCAGTAATATTGGGTATTGCTGTTGATCAAATGCAACAACTGGATGGAAAAAAGCTATATCGAGTCACTATTCAAGTAGTTGACCCGAATCAGATCGCAAGTTCCGCAGGGTTTACTCCTGGAGCTAGTGGGGTGCCCGTATTGGACATAAAAGGAGAAGGAGAGAATATTATTCAAGCAGTTCGAGATGCAACAAGAAAAACATCTCGACAAACTTACTTTGGTCATCTTGAAGTGATCATCATAGGAGAGGAGATTGCACGAGAAGGATTAAATGGCATATTAGATACATTTGAGCGAGATGCAAATGTTCGTGCTGAAGTTCCGGTTTTGATCTCTAGGGGTGTCCCAGCTTTTCATGTTCTTGGTACCTTAAGCGCTTTAAATATTATTCCAGCGCAAAGTATTAATGGGAAACTAAAGAATATGGAAAGATTACTAGGTACGGGTTTGGATGTGCCCCTATACAAATTGGTTCAAAGAATCTCCACTAAGGGTATTAATCCTTGTTTAACAGGGGTAGTGGTAAATGGTCTATTTGACAAGTCAAGTAAACTAGCGAATGTTGAATCATCGCAAGTAATACAGAGCTTTATTAGCGGCATTGGAATTTTTAATCGCGAAATGAAACTAGTTCAATGGGTAGATGGCGCAGATGCGAAAACCATTACTTTATTACATAACAAGTTACAGAATACGGTCGTGTCGTTACCTAATAGTTCTACTACATTTGAGATAACTGAATCCAATGTAGACAAAGAGGCGGTTCTGCGTAACGGCAAGTACGTATTGAAAGTAAAGATAAAGCTCGACGCAGAATTAGAAGGTTTACAAGAAGAAATAGATGTGACCAAGCCATTTGTTGTACACAAGCTAGAAGAGCAGTTAAATAAAAAGTTTCGGGATGATGTAGTACACGGGATTCAAACAGTTCAAAGAACACAAAGCGATGTGTTTGGATTTGGTTTAAGTATTTATCAAAAGAGACCGCAGGAATGGAAGAAAGTAGAAAAAGACTGGGATCGCATTTTCCAAAATGCCAGTATTGAAGTTTCGGTTCAATCAAATATACAGAGATTAGGATATATACAAAAACATTTCCCAAAAGAAAAATAAGGTGAGTTGTATGAAGATCAACAAATTTGAATTGTTTTTTCTCATTGTAATTTACGAGATCGGAAGTGCAATCTTATTAGACATAGGCAAAGGTGCTAAACAAGATGCGTGGATTGCGGTCTTGATTGCTACATTGATAGGACTACTACCGATCTTCCTATACTTATCCATATATAAACGCTTCCCGCAACAGTCGCTCATAGGAATACTTCGTAATGTAATGGGAAGCAAATTGGGATCGATTATTTCCTTTTTGTATATTATCTATTTTTTGTATCTCTGTTCACGAGTACTTCGTGACTTTGGAGAACTATTAATAATTGCCTCGTATGAAAAATCCCCTTTGGCAGTGATTCATACTCCCATGGTACTTGTGGTACTTTATGTCGCGGCTAAAGGTTTTCACATCCTTGCTAGGTTATCTGTGCTGATATTCTATTCCCTGTTAATACCTTTTGTGGTGATTACATTATTAGAATTGAGTGAGGTGGACATTAGCAACCTTCAGCCCGTTTTACCAGATGGATGGATGCCTATTTTCCATAATGTATTTCCCACTATGATTACATTTCCATTTGGAGAAATGATTGCATTTATGATGCTTTTTCGATATTCTCTGGCCAACATAAAAGTATACAAACCAAGTATATTAGGGGTTTTGGTAGCAGGAGTCATCTTATCCATCAGCTCTTTTTTTAATGCAGCTATACTAGGAGGAGAAGCTGTGGAACGTATGTCATTTCCCGTCTTAGCTGCGGTATCCGTTATAAATATAGGAGAATTCGTGCAACACTTGGATGCTATTGTGGTGATTGTAATGGTATTAACAGGATTTATGAAAATCGCGATCTTCTTTTTTGCTGCATTTTATGCTACCAATGAGCTTTTTTCTATCACAAAACCAAATCAGACTTTATTTCCATTAGGATTTATTGTATGGTTCCTTTCTTTTACCATCGCATCCAATTATACAGATCACATAGCTGAAGGATTGAATATTGTCCCGTTGTATTTGCATGTTCCATTTCAATTCATTATTCCACTAGTGATTAGTTTGCTGATGGTATTTCCTTTGAAAAACAATAAAAATTCCCCTATTTAGAAGCTCTTTTTTGTTGGTATTGTTGCAAAAAGTGCTTCGTCAGTTGAAAAAGAAGAGGTAAAAAAAATAAGAAAAAGAAGACATAATCAGTGGGACCTAAAGCTAAAAAGTATTGTGAAAAAGAAACAGTCTTACTAAGTGGAAAACCCTGAAGTAAATCAATAGAGACAATAAAGATGATGCTACTCAAAAAAAGCAATAGGAATATCATTACACCCTTAATCAATCTGATCGTACCTTTCTAAGGAAGTTGCCCCTTTTTTTTATTTTAATCTTTACTAAGAAACATGCTTTATTCTTGAAAAATCGGGTAAAGATATGAAAGGTAGTTAGAACGATTAGGGAATTTTCTTATTATAAATTGGGTGAGGTGGGTCTGCGTGAACGTGCAATTGGATCAGGTGCGTAATATTCTCCAAACGATCCCGACCCCAGAGTTTGCAAATATTAGTATTGTGGAAATGGGATTTGTAGCTGAGGTAACTTGTCTTGATTCCAAAGTAATCGTCTCCATCAACCCTTCCCATTTAGAAGACTTATCTGAATTATGCGAGGAAATTGTAACCCGTATTTTACATTTGGAAGAGGTGCACGAGGTACGGGTTCTTTTTTCATACAACCCGCCATGGTCTTGGAATCGTGCGAGTCGTGAAGCGAAGAAAAAATTACGTTCTTGGGGCATCTCAGTAGATCAAGTAGATGGAAAACCAATTTGCCCATACTGTGAGCAAGTTGGTAAGCCACAAGATCAAGTTGGTACTACAGCATATCGTGAGTTAGCCTATTGCCCGAGGTGTCGCCAGAGCTACGAGTTTTTAATATGTGATAAATTGATATGATAAAAGTTTTATGTATTGTCGGGAATCAAATGACTGAATTTTATAATTTGCATCCAGTTATGATACTACATGAAAGATCTACCTGATGATTTTAGGTAAGGTAGGCTTTTTGTAGTAATTTTCGGAGTGTGGAATAGTCCCTGTCCTGTTGTCAAACGATGGGACAAAAGAAAGAGTAGTCTTCATAGAGGACTACTCTTTCTTTTGTCTCACTTTTGAAATGGATAAACGCGAGATTGTTTTTTCTAGTAAAATAGATAAGTATATTTATTCCAAAATTCTGTACAACGGAAAATCTAGATATTTGGTGCAGATGATAGACTGTTATAGAGAAAGAAGGAAAGAAATGTATTCATGGAATAGCGGTTGGAAATGGAAGTTATTTCCGTTCGCTGTATTATTTGTCTACGTTTTTTTGTTGAGTATCAATATCAGGCTGATGATCGGTATAAAGGTACTTTTTGATGCAAAAGGAATAGATGGTATTACGATGATCTCACAGTACATTACCTTAACAAACATATGGGAGCTATTTGTAGGTTCTGAAACCGATCCAATTTGGAACCAAGTACATACCATCTTATTTCCTTCAAAGTACAATTACCATTGCTGGGATTATTGGTAGTTGGGGCGGTATGGCGTTATGTAAAGGAGAAATTTCGCTGGGGACGATTTACCCAAGAAGACGCATCTGATTATGGAAGTCACGGGAGTTCTCGTTGGGCGAGTAAGTTGGAGATGAAAAAACAATACACAAGAGATCCCAATGGATTTATCTTAGGAATAACTCGGATTGGACTGAAGAAACAGAGAATTATTCATCCGATTAATGGCCGACTAAATCAGAACATTATGACGTTCGGGTCTCCTGGTAGTGGAAAAACGAGTGGTTATGTTATTCCTAATATTCTTTATACATCGGAACAATTAGGTCATTCGATGATCTTAACCGATCCCAAAGGAGAGCTCTACAATCTCACATTGGCTCGACTCAAAGAATTGGGTTATGAAGTAGTAGTATTTAATCTTTTGACAGGGGAACAAAACGAAGGTTTTCGCAAATCTGGGCGATATAATCCGTTAGATTATGTACATACGACCGAACAAGCAATGCAGTTGGCTAATACGATTATTACGAATACAGATGGAGAAAAAAGCTCTGATCCATTCTGGGAGAAAGCGGAAAAAGCTTATTTATGTGCCTTGATACTATATGTAAAGGAAGTGCTTCCCAAAGAAGAGCAGCACTTGAGGAGTATTTACAATTTAGGTATTATTGCAGGCGGGAAAAAGCAGATAATTAATAGTTTATTTGAAGAATTGCCCAAGGAGTCCGAAGCACAGACGATGTTTGAGGTTTTTAAAAGCTGTCGTTCAGACAATACTCGCACCTCGATCATTATGGGACTAGGTTCCAGATTACAACATTGGACGTCAAAAGGGGTATCACGGCTCACCGCTACAAGTGATTTTGATTTAGGTAATCTAGGACGTAAAAAGACGGCATTGTTTATTTTGATGCCAGATTACGATACAACTTATAATTTACTCCCATCTTTATTGATTGGACAAGCATTTCAGGTATTGTATACACAGGCAGGAGCTAAAGATGAATTGTCCCTTGAGGTTCCAGTTCGGTTTCTTATCGATGAGATGGCTAACGTAGCACCGATTTATGATTTAGAACAGAAGATTACTACCATGCGGAGTAGAGGAATTTCACTAGTCTGTATTTTCCAAGACCTAGACCAATTAGAAAAAGGGTACGAAAAATGGAAAACGATAATCGCCTCATGTGATACGATCTGTTTCCTCGGTTCTAATGAATTTAGCACTGCGGAGTACTTTTCTAGCAAACTCGGAGAAACGACATTATTGATTCATTCCAAAAGTTCCTCGGAGAGTGATAGTGGTCGATCAAGTGAAGGTCAGAGCGTCCATTTTACTCAGCGCAGAGTAATGACTGCCGATGAACTTCAACGGATGGACCGAGATAAATTGGTTGTCTTCCAAGCAGGTCGTTATCCAATGTATTTGGACAAGCTCTATTATTTTAAAGAGCCCCAGTGGAATGATCTACCACGGGTAAATTGGGTGACCGATCTTCCTTTGAGACCTGAAGAGGAGGAGTTTACGATGTTAGTGTTAGAAGATGAGGAGAAAAAGCCAATGAGGTCTGGAGCCAAATAATAGAATATAATTTTTTGGAAACTCCTGGACAAGTAGAGCAAATCTCTTGGCGTTTATTTATTATAGCGGAGAATACTCCCACTTCTAAGCGTAGCGAAAGTGGGAGATGAATCTGCGTCGGACGAGGGAGGGCTTCTACCCTCCCGTAAGTCCGACCTATTTTGGTGTTTTTTCCTTCATGAATTTCTTGATCCTCCCGATCGTCATGAACATTATTCTGAAAAGTTTTAAAATACTTTCAACTGCTTATAGGAAGGTGAATTCCAATGCATAAGGCCTTTCAGTTTCGGGTCTACCCTACTAAGGAACTAGTCCGATTCATCCATCAATCGATCGGTTGTAGTCGCTTTGTTTTTAATCATTTCTTAGCCAAATGGCAAGAAGCCTATCGAGAAACGAAGAAAGGACTCACCTATCCTATTTGTTCTCGTTTGTTGACACAACTCAAAAAAGAAAAGGAATGGTTACGAGAAGTAGACTCCACTTCTCTCCAAAACTCGTTAAAGAACTTAACTGACGCTTTTCGGCGTTTTTTCCAAAAACAAAATGACCGACCAAGATGGAAAAGCAAACGGAATCCAGTACAGTCACCCAAGAATCCCCAACCTCTTAGCGTAGCGTAGGTGGAGGAGGTTCAAAGATATGGATAGCAACAAACTTTTAATTATATTACTCTGTATGAAGAAGACTGAGGATCGTTCTCAGCTTCTTTTCTATTTTATGAATCATGATCATAAGAAATAGATTTGCGATTAAGGTGAAATAATAGAAAGTGATTATTGACTTCATCATCAAACTATCATAAAATAATATTCGTCAATTCATTGAGCCTGAGTGGTGGAATGGCAGACACGCCGCACTCAAAATGCGGTGCCGCGAGGCGTGCCGGTTCAAGTCCGGCCTCAGGTATCCCAAAGGACCTTCAACAATAATGTTGGAGGTCTTTTTTCTAGTTGTTGGTGTGGAATAAGGTGTTTGCTAATCTATCTACTCTATTCATAGTGGTGAGTGGAGTTGTTGGTTTCATAGGCGAAAGTATTATCACTTCTTTGTCCTCCTTCATAGGATATCCGGAACATTGAAGAAGGAGGGATGAGGCCTTGCGTATTAAACAGCGTTTACGCAATTATGGTTTATGGATTGCGGTAGCTTCTCTTGTTTTGATGGTACTCCGTGCCTTTGGAATCGACCTTGTCGAAGAACAGTACGATAGCATTGTGGATAGTATTCTTGGAATCTTGGTGTTACTTGGTATTATTAATAATCCTACATCGAATAATCAAGGATTTTGGGATGATCCCGATAATCCCTAAGAGAATTTAGATAAAAAAGACCTGTCAGCAACTTTTTCGTGCTAAACAGGTCTTTTTGTATTTCTTACTCGGCCTTTTCCGATGTCTGGGTGAGATATTCTTGAATGATATGATGAATCGCATCTTCATTATGGGAAGGTACAATTTGCTTGGCTGTTTGGATTGTCAGTGGATTGGCGTTCGCCACAGCAAAAGAATGTCCTACTTTGCGTAACATGGAAAGATCGTTTAGTTGATCGCCTACCGCTGCTACGTGGTCCAAAGAGAGTCCTAGTCTTTTAACCAATAGCTCTAGTGCGCTTCCTTTGTTTACGCCAATTGGCAGAATTTCAATAGCACGATCAGACGATTGAGCTGCCTCAATAGGGAGGGTCAACGTCTCAGTCCAACTACGCAATTGTTCTAGATGAGTCATCGAAAATCCCACAAGTTTCAGAATAGGCACATTGGGTAGGAAAGTGATTTGATCCAAGATTTCTAATCGTATATCATACATTTTTGCTACATCTTGGTTAATGAATTGCAAGTCGCATCCATAGATTATTTCTGTTGAGTAGATCAAAAAATCTACTTCTTTTGGTAATAAAGATGTTTGAGTGTAGAGATCTTGGACGAGTTTTCGATCTAATTGATTTAGGATCGTAGTCTCTTTGGTCAGTGGATCATAGAGGAGAGATCCATTTGCCAAAATGGCTGGAATGGTAAGTTCTAGTTCTTTGATGTACCGGATCGATTCGTACAAATTACGCCCCGTTGCAATGGTGAATTGCCCACCCGCTTGACGAAAAGCCTCAATACTGGCTTTGTTTTTCGGGGAGATTGTTTTGTCACTAGTCAACAGCGTATCGTCTAGATCAGAAACCAGAAGGGGGATCATTTTGTTCTCTCCTTTTAACAGCAGAAAAGCACGACGATTGCCGTGCCTTGCTTTTTTAATTTACTTCTTTTAGATCTTGGAGCAGGTATTCCTGGATGATATGATGAATGGCAGATTCGTTGTTGGATGGGATCACGTGGTCTGCCGTTTGGATCGTAGTTGGATGAGCATTGGCAACAGCGAATGCTTTGCCTACTAGAGATAGCATGGAGAGGTCGTTCATATGATCGCCTACTGCAGCAGCCTCTTCTTTTGGGATTTGCAAGCGGTCTAATAGTTGGAGTACTGCGTTACCCTTAGACACATTTTTTGGCAAGATTTCAAAGTACCGTTCAGATGATAGTACATAATCTACAGGTTGATCCATTTGATTTGCCCAATCCCAGACGAGATTCATTTCATTCGGATCAGATACTAGTACAATTTTAAGAATCGGTTCATCTTTTGGTAGTTCAGTAAAGGATGGGAGAACCTCAATTTTGCTATAGTAGTTTTGGAAATCTTGTAGATCTAGATAACGAAGATCGGCAGTATATATTTCAGTCGGTGTGTAGATCAAAATATCAGATTGAGGAGGACGGTTGGTGCCATGTTCCAAAATATGGTGAACCGTTTCTTCTGATAGTTGATCTAAGATATTAAGTTCATCAGTAGCTGGCTCATAGGTTACAGCACCATTGCCTAGAATGGCAGGTAGAGATAAATTTAGTTCTTTAATATATTCCAGTGCTTCTGGCACACAACGACCTGTAGCGATGGTGAATTGCCCACCTGCTTTACGGAATTGATCAATACTAGCTTTATTTGACTCAGAAATGGTTTTATCGCTAGATAACAAAGTATCGTCTAAATCGGAGACGAGAAAACGAGTAGTTAAGTTCTGCATAATGTTCTCCTCCTTCTATTCACTAACAATAGATTAGCAGAAAAACAAAAGTTTCGCATGGCAAAGGATGTAAACATCTCTCAAAGAATTGGTAAATGGGGTACAAAAGAAAGGGGTTTACTTCATGAAAGAGATTACTGTCTACACAGACGGAGCTTGTTCCTATAATCCAGGTCCGGGAGGCTGGGCTGCGGTCCTGTTCTATCAGGATCACAAGAAAGAACTGAGTGGTGGAGAAAAGGAGACGACCAACAACCGAATGGAGCTACAAGCAGTGATTGAGGCGCTAAAGGCACTAAAAGAACGTTGTAAGGTAAAAATTCATTCAGACAGCGCCTACATTGTCAACTGTTTTCATCAGAAATGGTATGTAAAATGGGAAAGAGAAGGATTTAAAAAGAATCCGGATCTCTGGAAAGAGCTACTAGCGTTGGTAAGACAACATGAAGTCGAGTTTATTAAAGTAAAAGGACATAGTGATGATGTCTGGAACAATCGTTGTGATGAACTGGCAAGAGCAGCTGTTCCTAGAGATTAAAATGGAAACATATGTTCTTTTTTGGTAAAATAGTCAAGATGTGTTCAACACAAAATAGGAAAGACGGATGTTGGACTACCAATCCAGCTAGAATAGGAGGTGGGAGTGATGACAACAAAGTATACTCCTGAGGAATTAAAAGAATTGATGCAAGCAAAAGCGAAAGAGATCGGAATTGATAAAATCGGGTTTACGTCAGCAGATCCTTTTGATCAATTGCGTGAATGGCTTCGTTTACAGCAGGAACGCCAATACCAATCGGGATTTGAAGAGAAGGATATCGAAAAACGGGTGGTGCCCAAGAAAACGATGCCAAAGGCGAAATCGATTATTGCGATTGCGATTGCCTATCCATCACGCTTGCATAATGCTCCCGTCTCTAAACCGGGATCATATCGAGGGATTTTTGCCCGGGCTTCTTGGGGAGAGGACTATCATCATGTCTTACGTCGGAAATTGCAGAAGTTAGGAGAGTATTTACAGGAGATTGTACCAGATGCAGTCGTAGAATCCATGGTGGATACAGGTGTGTTGTCTGATCGAGCGGTGGCAGAGCGAGCTGGAATCGGATGGTCAGGAAAAAATACCTCCTTGATCACAGAAGAATTTGGCTCTTGGGTTTATCTTGGAGAAATGATAACGGATGTTTATTTACCTCCAGATGAGCCAATTGCCGATCAATGCGGAGATTGTACCATCTGTATTGATGCTTGTCCCACCAATGCCATTGTGGAGCCGGGTGTTTTAAATGCAAAATCTTGTATTGCTTACTTGACGCAAACGAAAGATATGTTACCAGATGAATATCGTACTAAGATCGGAAATCGTTTGTATGGCTGCGATACTTGTCAAGTGGTTTGTCCCAAGAACAGAAAACGTGATTTTTCACACCATGTTGAACTTACACCTGACCCAGAAAAGGTCAAACCTCTACTAAAGCCGCTTTTGAACATGAGTAACCGAGAGTTTAAAGAGCAATATGGTGAGATGGCTGGATCCTGGAGAGGGAAAAAGCCAATACAACGAAATGCGATACTAGCATTGGGGCATTTTCGTGATCAGACGGCAATTCCAGAACTGAGAACGTGTCTTGTGGAAGATCCACGACCGGTTATTCGTGGAACCGCAGCCTATGCACTTGGACGAATTGGCACCACAAAGGCGAGAGAGATCTTGGAAACTCAGTTGGAGCTGGAAAAAGAGAGTATAGTCCTAGAGGAGATTCAAAAGGCATTAGCCGAGGAAGGCTGGGGGCATCGGTGAATAAGCAGCGCATTTATTGGTCTGAGTGGAAGAGTCCATGGGGAAATATGACCTTGGGTAAAGGAAAAGGTGGTTTGTTATTTCTCGACTTTGCACCATCTACTACTGCTTTGGTTTCTGCCGAGAAGTGGCTATTCAAACATCAAATAGCGCCATCTTGGGAACAAAATGAATTAGAGCTACAAGAGGCTACCAAACAGCTACAAGAGTATATGCACGGAGCAAGACAAGAATTTGATCTGGAATTGGATTTATTAGGGACCCCTTTTCAACGGAAAGTGTGGGAAGCTCTTCGCACTATACCATTTGGGGAAACTAGGTCATACCAAGATATTGCTAATCAAATTGAAAATCCCAAAGCAGTTCGTGCTGTGGGTGGAGCTAATAATAAAAATCCTATCTCCATCATCGTTCCCTGTCACCGTGTTATTGGAGCAAATGGGGCATTAGTTGGCTATGGTGGAGGTTTGGATAAAAAGAAATATCTTTTACGTTTAGAAGGAATCGACATACAAAACGCCATCTGACGCAAGATGGCGTTTTGTGTTTTGTTACTGCATCATTTGTGGCTGAGGCATTTGTGGCATTCCTTGAGCTGGTGCATAAGCATTTTGCATCATTTTCATATCTTGCTCATTGTATTGCGGTAATGGATAATATCCATTTTTATTTTGATACAAGAAGAGCTCGTATGCCATTTCAATGCAGTTTGGCACACTATCTGCTACTACACGACGAACTACCGGGTTGGTGATTTCCGTAGCAGCTACTGCTTTCATTCCTGCCATTGATTTAACATGCCCTAGCATGTAGCCGGAAATGTGTTGGGAACTGATTTCTGCTAGAGATTGAGCAGGTTTTTTTGGTTGTCCTGGTTTGATACCATATACAATATTTTCGTTACTTTGGTGCATTTGGTAGCGTTTTGTACCATGTTGTGGGTCTTGACCAGTATGGAAGCATTGAACCAACATGTTGTATTCGTCCATCATGAACTGATATTGGCGATCCAATATCCCTAGAAGTTCTTGGCATTGTACATACTGACGAAACATCATGTACTGATCTAAAACACCGATTGTTCCAGATAGCAACTCATGAACATCATTTACCTCATGACCACTGTGATTACGAGCTACCATACCTTGCTGCAAATTGGGAGCTGGATTAAGACCAGTTTGTTGAGTTAGATCCATTGAAAACCCTCCTCTGACGAGTTTCGGAATGACAGTGATATTGTGTCCATTTCGGATGAAATTATGTCATGAATGATAGGTTTCCTTGCATATGTATGCGTAAGGAGTAACTATCGGGTTTTTTAGGATCTAAGGAGGGAAAGTCCATGGCGCCTTTTTTGTATGAACGAGAGCAAGCAGTAGCATATGCCAATACGTATTGGCAAAATTATAATCCACAGTTTAAACGTTTCTCAGATGATTGTACCAATTTTATTTCCCAATGCTTGTTTGCAGGTGGGATGCCGATTGAGGTGAGTGCGTCCAAATCAAGGGGTTGGTGGTATCGAGGAATTGGACAAAGAGCGATCTGGAGCTATTCGTGGACGGTGGCTAATAGTCTATATTGGTATTTACGAAAAAGAGATGGGGTAAAAGTGGTTCCAAAGGCAACTGATTTACGTTTGGGGGATGTGATTTGTTACGACTGGGAAGGAGACGGTAAGTGGAATCATAATACGATGGTAACAGGTTTTAATGAGAACGGAGAACCACTGGTAAATGCCCACACCCGTGATAGTCAAGCCCGATATTGGAGATACCAAGATTCACCTGGGTACACAAAGAACACAAGATATGCTTTTTTTCAGATCGGTTAAGGGGTAGAATAAAAAAGATACAATTTTTGATCACCATTTCTTTAGTCAAATGGGTATGTTAATTGACCATATATATAGGAAGGGTTTTATAGGTGGCTTTTCATATTGTACTGGTGGAACCTGAGATCCCACAAAATACTGGCAATATCGCAAGGCAATGTTCCGTTACAGGTGCGAAGCTTCATCTAGTTCGTCCTCTTGGGTTTGAAATTGATGACAAAAAGCTAAAAAGAGCTGGGCTCGATTATTGGAATGAATTACATATTGAATATCATGATTCCTTTGCCCAATTGCAGGAGAAATATCCGGAAGGGCGTTTTTTTTGTGCTACAACCAAGGCGGACAAGTTCTATCATCAACAACAATACCAAAATGGAGACTTTCTAGTTTTTGGGAAAGAGACGGCAGGCTTGTCAAAAGAGATCTTAGAGCAGAATCGGGACCATCTGATTCGTATTCCGATGCTACCAGTCAGCCGATCCATGAATTTATCTAACTCTGTGGCCGTCGTATTGATGGAAGCGATGCGACAGATTGATTTTCCTGGATGTAGATAGTGTTTAGGATACCATTGCTACAATACGAAAATAAGATCCAACTTGCTATTTGCTCCGTTTTGAAATTACTTCTATCAATATATTCATTATTTGGCAACTGGAGGAATCATCATGATAAAAGCGGTACTTTTTGATCTCGATGGTACATTATTACCAATGGATACGCACCAATTCGTGGGTGCCTATATTCAAAAACTTGCACCATCACTTGCGCATTTGATGGAACCAAAAGAGTTTACCACTCATCTAATGGCAGCAACAGAGGATATGATCCGTAATCAGGAAGCAGAACGTACCAATGAAGAGGTGTTTGTTGACTCTTTTTGCAAACGTGTTGGGGTAAGAAAAGAGGAGGTCTGGCCGATCTTTGACGATTTTTATGAAAAAACTTTCCCTAAGCTAATGGAACATACTCAGCCAGGAGAGATCGCCAAAAAAGTAGTCCAAGCTGCTCTCGATCAAGGTTATCAGGTAGTAGTCGCAACGAACCCAGTTTTTCCAAAAGTAGCGATCATGGAAAGAATGCGCTGGGCTGGAGTATCAAATCTTCCAATTTCGTTTGTTACGGTTTATGAAGAGACCCATTTCTGTAAACCAAATCCATCGTATTATAGAGAAATAGCCACTAAATTGGGAATCGAACCAGAAGAGTGCCTGATGGTCGGAAATGATATGCAAGAGGATATGGTATCATCCACTACAGGGATGAAAACCTACTACTTAAAAGAATGTCGTATAGATCGTGGAAAACCACAATATCAAGTAGACCAAGAAGGCACGATGGAGCAGCTTCTGGATCAGATACAAAATCGTGTAGGATTGTTCGCAAGATCAGCCCAAATCTCTTCCTAAATAGGAGGAGATTTGTTTTTTTCTTCCTTTTTGAAATTGTTTTTCCTGTTCTATTATTGTATAATATTCATAACCTCTAAAACTAAGTTAGCCAAGTTCTTGGCTGTTTTCATACTACTCTTCAAATACCATTCCTCACGTTATCAAGCTTTCACTGGTGCTATCTCCTACTTACAATCTAGTAATTTTCCTCTGAGATAAATACCTATTTTCCCTATTAATGCATTACTTGCCGCAACCAAATACCTGTCCGTTGCATACCTTGTACTCACAAACTTTTTTATGCTTTGGTACTTTCTTTCGCTACCATGTTAATGTCAAAAAAGTGGAGAGATGGTTTCTGTGGAGGATAACCGTTCAGAGGGGGAGGAGGCTTCCATGGATTTCTTAAAACGACTTTCAGACTATCGAGAAAGAGAAAAGCAGTTCCATTGGGAAGGTACATTTGCAGAGTATTTACAACTAGTGAAAAAGAATCCGAATGTTTCGCAGACTGCCCATTCACGAGTTTATCAGATGATTGCTCAAGCCGGAATTGAAATAGATGGACAAGGAAACAAACTCTATCATTTCTTTGATGGGGAGATCTACGGTCTTGATCGAGCCATTGAGCGTTTGGTGGAGGAGTATTTTCATTCAGCTGCACGTCGACTAGATGTACGAAAACGGGTTCTTCTGTTGATGGGACCAGTTAGTGGTGGGAAATCTACCATTGTATCTTTGCTCAAAAAAGGGTTAGAAAAATTCTCTCGTACTGATGAAGGTGCGCTCTATGCCATAAAAGGTTGCCCAATGCATGAAGAACCACTTAATATGGTTCCGCAAGCACTTCGAAAAGAGTTCGAGCAAGAGTTTGGAATTAAAATAGAAGGCAATCTTTGTCCGTCTTGTCGTTTTCGATTGGAAGAAGAATACCATGGGCGATTTGAAGATGTCATGGTAGAACGAGTTTTGCTATCGGAAGATGAGCGTGTAGGGATTGGTACATTTAGTCCATCCGATCCTAAATCACAAGATATTGCAGATTTAACGGGAAGCATTGATTTTGCAACGATTACAGAATACGGTTCCGAATCAGATCCGCGGGCATATCGTTTTGATGGTGAGTTAAACAAAGCGAATCGAGGTCTGATGGAATTCCAAGAGATGCTAAAATGTGATGAGAAGTTTCTCTGGAATTTGCTATCACTCACCCAAGAAGGAAATTTCAAAGCGGGACGTTTTGCTCTGATCTCTGCCGACGAATTAATCGTAGCTCATACGAACGAAGCAGAGTACAAATCGTTTATCGCCAATAAAAAAAATGAAGCACTCCACTCTCGGATCATCGTAATGCCGATTCCATATAACCTCAAAGTGACCGAAGAAGAAAAAATCTACGATAAATTAATCTCTCAAAGCGATCTAGGCAACGTACACATCGCTCCTCACTCCTTGCGCACAGCCGCAATTTTCTCGATCCTAACTCGTCTCAAAGAATCTAAAAAGCAAGGTGTCGACTTACTCAAAAAGCTCAAAATTTATGATGGCAAACAAGTGGAAGGTCTCAAAGAGATTGATGTAGAAGAGCTGCAATCAGAATTTCTAGATGAGGGGATGTCAGGTATCGACCCTCGCTATGTAATAAATCGAATCTCTAGTGCATTGATTCGAACAGATGCAGATTATGTCAATGCGCTTGACATTCTTCGCTCACTCAAAGACGGACTTGATCAACATCCATCTATCACTGCCGAACAAAGAGATCGGTACCTGCAATTTATTTCGATAGCTCGTCAGGAGTATGATGAGATCGCCAAAAAAGAGGTGCAAAAAGCATTCGTCTACTCGTATGAAGAATCAGCAAAAAATCTAATGGACAATTACCTAGATAATGTAGAGGCGTACTGTAATTGGGGCAAAATCCGCGATCCGTTGACTGGTGATGAGATGCAACCCGATGAGAAGTTAATGCGCTCTATTGAAGAGCAGATTGGCATTTCAGAAAATGCTAAAAAGGCTTTCCGAGAAGAGATCTTGATTCGTATCTCCGCTTATGCACGGAAAGGAAAACGATTTGACTATAACAGCCATGAACGGCTAAGAGAAGCAATCCAAAAGAAGTTGTTTGCTGATCTAAAAGACGTGGTGAAGATCACTACCTCGATCAAATCACCTGATAAGACTCAACTTCAAAAGATGAATGATGTGATCGCCAGACTAGTAGAAGATTATGGTTATACGCCATCAAGTGCCAATGGTTTGTTGCGGTATGTTGGAAGTCTATTAAACCGATGATCAACCTATGGAATAACAGAGCAGGTCCAACTTTGCGATCTGCTCTTCTCTTTATCTGGAAACGGGGGTGCAAGATGTGAAAGAGGACTTCCTGTTTATCGTTTCCGAAGAAGATTGGTCCTTACATCGCAAAGGGTTTGAAGATCAGATTCGTCATCAAGAAAAAGTAAAAGAAGCGATTAGAGAGAACCTAGCAGATCTCGTAAGTGAAGAAAGTGTAGTGATGTCTGATGGGAAGCAAGTGGTCAAAATTCCAATTCGCTCATTAGAGGAGTATCGCTTTCGTTATAATCACCAAAAAGGCAAACAATTGGGGCAGGGTCAAGGAGATAGCAAAGTAGGAGATGTTTTGGCAAGTGATCCTGCTAAAGGGAAAAAAGGACCAGGCAAAGGCAGTGGTGCTGGAGATCAAGCTGGAGAAGATTATTTAGAGGCGGAAGTAACACTAGAAGAGCTAGAAACTATGCTATTCCAAGAATTAGAGTTGCCTTTTCTTGTGGAAAAAGAACAAAGTGATCAGACAGTAGAAGATATTCGCTTCCAAGATATTCGGAAAAAAGGTTTGATGGGAAATATCGACAAGCGACGAACGCTTTTGCAAGCGATCAAGCGAAACGCATTGGCTGGAGAAAAAGGGAAAGCACGAATTACATTGGACGATCTACGATTTAAAACGTGGGAAGAAAAGATCGTACCACACTCCAATGCGGTAGTCATTGCCATGATGGATACTTCTGGATCCATGGGGGTATTTGAAAAATATATCGCTCGTAGCTTCTTTTTTTGGATGGTTCGTTTTCTCCGGACCAAATACGAACAAGTAGAGATTGTTTTCATCGCTCATCATACCGAAGCCAAAGAAGTGAATGAAGATATTTTTTTCAACAAAGGAGAAAGCGGTGGAACGATCTGTTCCTCTGCTTACCGAAAAGCTCTTGAGGTCATCGATGAACGCTATCCACCTAGCCGTTTTAATATTTATCCATTCCACTTTTCCGACGGAGACAACCTCACCTCTGATAACGAACGCTGTGTTCACCTAGTTAAAGAACTAATTAACCGTTCTAATCTTTTTGGGTATGGGGAAGTGAATCAATATAATCGCCACAGTACTCTCATGACCGCCTTCCGTCATATCAAAGACCCACACTTTTTGCACTATATCATTAGGGAGAAATCGCAAGTGTATGACTCACTCAAGTATTTTTTTCATAAGCGTGAAGGGAAGTAACAAAATTAGAAGAGAGGGTACAGTTCAATTATAAATTGATCCATTTTGATCCAGTCTTTCTGTCGAAGGAAAGTCGCTTTCTCGAGCACTGACTTGAGGAGGCGATTTTTCTTTTCTATATCATCTGTTTCACGATATTCTAACAGCATGCTTTTGATTATAGGAATAAATTGATTTTCTGTTTTCTTTCTTTGTTGCATTTGGTGTATCTCCATTGTTAAGGTATTAATTTGTTCTTCTACTTCATGGATTTTGTCTGAAACAATTTTTTGCCGCTTCATGAAGACATCAATCATGTAAATACCTTTTTCCAATAGGTCATGAAGATTGTTCTTTTGATCAACTATAGCCTTGCGTTCTTTTTCTTTTCGTTAGCTTCAAAAGCACTAACGATCTGCTCTAGCCCTTCTAAAACCTTCTCTTCCACCAATGAGAGAACTGCCCCTTTTTGGATACCTTTACAGCTTGTTTGCATGTAGCGGATACTGTCTCTCCGTTACTACTGAAGAATGTGAGTATTCCATTAGACAAAAGAAAGAAGATAGGAAAAAAAGAAATTTTGAGAGTTACGGGATTAATACAGAGATGGTCAATGCCGGATTCCAATATCTTGTACATAATGAAAATCGGCGAGAAATTCTAAATTTTATAGGAGATTTTTGTGCTCGTTTTGATAACTTTTACTCTTGGCCAATTAACGGATTTTATCTTTTCGGTTCATCTGGTGTTGGGAAGTCGCACCTTGCTAGTGCAACATGTAATCATCAAGAGTTGTTAGGAATAGATACACTAATGGTTCATTATCCTGCACTCGTAAGAGAGATTATAGAGTCAAATTCAGAGGAGACCGAAAATAAATTAAATGTATGTATGCCAAGGATTAGAGTTTTAGATGATTTTGGTGGAGAACATATAGCTGAGTGGCACTTAGAAAGTGTGGTAAATAGAATTTTAATGTTTAGAGAACAAGAGAACTTGCCAACCATATTTACATCATATTTTAGTGTTAATGATCTTGAGGATCTTTACTTAAAAAGAACTAGAAACAGGAAACTTGTTCAACATATTGTAAAAAAATTAAGAAGGCAACATGTTTTGCTCTAGAAGGTCCAAATTTTTATTTGGAAGATCCCTTAGAAGACATGCAACTAGATGAACAAGATGTATTTTAAAACCGGAGTTCCTTAATTTCATTCAAGTTAATACTATAGCGTGCATAAGTCTTGATAGTATTTTCGCCTGTAAGTTGATCTTCACTATAACCCAATTTTTCTGCAACTCTCACTACTTCTTCGCGTGAATCTGCCTCTATCTCTAGATAGGGAGGAATCATTGGCCATTCATCAATTTCGAGACGTGCTCCTTCCAGAACGAAACTTGTTCTCTTGTTCTCCTGGTAACCTTTAGGGGAATAGCCTAACTTACCTAACAATTCGTTTGTTGCTTCAAAATCGCTAACTACTGTTTCTACTTCATGAGTTCCATCGATTCCGTCGTGTTTGATTTCTTTTACGGTCAATGTAGTTTCTTTTCCAGTGTCCCGCAGCCTAATCCACTTACTTTTATCTCCTGGAGTAATGTCGTATACATAACGCCGCATTAGCGTTGTATCGTTTATCTTTTTTCCACCAAGCTCCTTGATTTTCTTTTCGATTTCATGCTTATTCACTTCGATCACTTTCGCTTCGAATTCAATGTCCATTTATAAACCTCCTGTTAATCTCGTATTCTCGTTATCTCGAAGAGAGATAATCTCTTTTGGTAAATCGCTCTTAACAAATTCTTCAAGAGGCAAACACAAATCCATTCTTTGAATGCATACACCCACTTGAAAAGTACCACGGAAATCTTGATATAACCTCATTCCATAATACCCTTCCTAGCAATCCTTATCGTTATTAAACTGACATGAAGCACAGGTCTTAGGTAGCCGTACAGGGCGGATCTGCTTGAAATATACTAACCTTCCAGTAGGTAGACGAAAGGAGGTACGAGAACCAGACACACCAGCAGTAAAGAATTGTGTTTCCGGCTTGGCATTTAGATCTTCTAGTATCAGATATATCCCGTCGATGGAAGGCTGGCCATCATCCAAGCTATTTAGTAGACGTACTGACAGATCAGGGGAATACTCTTTCAGGAGTCTTTTTATGCGTGGTGCATGTGAGTAATCAGGGACTACAATGTTTGCGCTTGCTTTAATTCCACTGTTTAACGTGGTTTTAATGGATTTCTTTAATGCTTGGATCTTCTAGAACATCTCTTAGTAATGAAACTGCATCAATAAATTGTTCTGTTGGTTGAATCATCTTTGGTAGAAACCGAACCCCATTTGAACCAGAGTAGATGGATCTTCTCCCTGACTTACCACCGTCGTTCCAATCAGCAACACTCCGATTAAAATTATCAGCCACAACTGGAGTACCTTCATTGTGGCAAAAGGTACAAGTCATACCACAAGCATCAATAATTTTTACTCTGAGACTAACAGTCTTATCTACAACTCTTTTAACAGCTGTAGGAGCTCCTATAGTTGAGTTATTGATAAAACATTCCTCCTTTTCTCCGAATGATTTAAATTCTCCTGTTCCTTGTGATTAATGCAGAAAATTCAAACATTATATATAAAAAATAAGACAGAACAACGTACTGGAGCGAAGTGTCTAGGTGTACGTGATTCTGTCTTAGATGTTGGGAAGCGAAAAGAAGGTTGAGAATAATCTAGATTAATAAGTCCGATTTTTGGTGTTCAATATTCTTGTTCATAGGGGAAGTATAGATATTTACTAGGAAATAAAGTTTTGTTATGTATTTTGACTATTTTAAATTTACCTTCATTTACGATTATAAGTTTAGATTATAGAAAGTGCAATACCGAACATACAATATTTTCTGAAAGTATAATATAATGAATTTGATCTCATTAGTTTAGATTAAAGAGTAGTCGTAACTTCAACAAAGGAGTATAGGAAAAATGGACGAGAAACCAAAAACAAGATGGGAACAGATTTATTTAGAACTCCGAGACCAAATTATTACTGGTGTGTTCCAACCTGGTTCTGAGTTTCCTACAAATGCAGAGTTTATGCGAAAGTATGATGTCCATTCGACTACCATTCAATCGGCAATCAATGCACTCATAAATGATGGACTGGTTTTATCTCAAGGTAAGAAAGCTCCACGAATTGTCCGAAAAGCACCGACACGTGCTCGTTATTACCGAAAAGGTGGGTTTAGTTCTGAGTTTGGGAATGTTTCGAGTAAGAATATCTTAGCTCTACAAATCCTCCAGAAGAAGGAAGAGATACCTGAATCTTTACAACAAGAGCTCTCTTCACCAGTTTTGTTTTATCATACAGAGCAATTTCTCAATCAAGAATTAGTTGCAGTATCGAAAGCTTATATTCCAAATCATATTCCGATTAGGAAGCTCCACAAATTGATGAAACAAGCAGGAGGGTCACTCTATGGATCCTTGGAATATTTAGGATTTAAGCCTACTTCCTGTGAAGAAATTGTAACTTGCGATTTTGCTACAAGTGACGAACGAAAAGAATTGCGTCTTCCAAAGAATTCAAATACCCCTGTGGTACGTATCATTCGAAAAACGTTTGATGCCAATAAACAATTGGTAGAAATCTGCCCATTAGTCTATCGTGCGGATCTATATGAGTTTGCATATCAATTTGACTTTTAGGAGGCTAAAAAAGATGAGTGATTTAGATTTCATGATGGAAGCGGTTATGGAAGGGAGGAAGGCTCAAGGGAAAACTGGAACGAATCCTCCTGTAGGAGCAATTATTGTGAAAGATGGAGAAATCGTTGGGAGAGGTCACACATCTCATCTTGGAGGACCTCATGCGGAAGTTAATGCTTTGGCTGCTGCTGATGAGAAAGCAAAAGGGGCAACGGTATACTGTACCTTGGAACCGTGTGCTCACTGGGGTAGAACAGGCCCTTGCTGTGTAGCACTTACTGATGCAGGAGTCTCTCGTGTTGTTGTTGGTATAGTAGATCCTTATTATGAAGTCAACGGGAAAGGAATCGACCATCTGCGAGAGCATGGCGTTGAAGTGAGTATTGGATTCTGTGAAGATTTGATTCGTGCGGATTTGAAAGATTTTCTTGAAAGAGTTGCAAAAGAGATTAAGAAGTAATAACGATTTACCTAAAAATAAACCCCTGTATTCACAAATTTGAATCGCTGGGAGTTTATTTTTAATAGATTTGATTTTGTAGTCTATAGTTGGGTAAAGAAATTTCCTCTTGTTCTTCCTTCTTTTCATTCCAAATAGTTATTGGAGTTCCTTCGTATCGGTTAGAATTTTTTTCAGAAGTGGAGGACTCTTGGACGACTAAAATCATTTCTTTCTTAATTCGACCATCCCCTTTTTCTCTGTAAGTCTCCCCCTCTCCCCGCTTGTCCGACTCTCTTATTCTATGAAAACAGCCCCTAGTGATAGGGACGGGGAGAGGTTGAAACCAGTAAATTCAATATGTTTGGAGTTGGGTTATATCATGAACAATTATACCAATATAATCGCCACAGTACTCTCATGACTGCCTTCCGTCATATCAAAGACCCACATTTTTTGCACTATCATTCGGGAGAAATCGCAAGTGTATGACTCACTCAAGCATTTCTTCCATAAGCGAGAAGTAAAATAACAAAATTAAAAATAAGGGTACGGTTCAATTAGATCCAGTTTTTCTGACGAAGGAAAATCGCTTTCTCAACAGTATTTTTTTGTTTGGACTTGATTTGAATATAAAAAAATGGCTACTGGAGAGATCCAGCAGCCTTAATTATCTGGCCAAGTTTCTTTTTACTTTACCCTTTCATATGCTTCGTTCATCCGGGAGGTATTTTATTCAAGCCATTTCTGTTCCAGTTCTTTAAATTTTCCTTGCAACTTCATTTCTTCCATCCAGAGATTGATCCAGTTTTGAAAATCTAGATCGCCTCGGTGAATTAGATATCCCTTTTCATGGGTTGTAAAGGGTTGATCCACCAGTGCGGCATACAATCGTGTATCTTGTTTCGCATAGAATCTGGCTTCTACACTGTCTGTAATCATGACATCAAACTTTCCTTCTGCAACCATATTGGGGATATCCAGATTATTTTCAACAACGGTTACCTGAGCTTGTTTAATATTCTCCTGTACAAACTTCTCATTGGTACCTCCAGGGTTCACACCAATTCTGACCGATGGCTGATCAATATCCGCTAGGCTTTTAAATCGTTCTTTATCTTCGATCCGGATTAGAGGCGATTTCCCATCACGTATATAAGGTGCCGTTAGATGAGCCGTCTTTTGCCGTTCCAGATTTCTTGAGATTCCCCCCACAGCAATATCAAATTTATCCGCTTGAAGATCCTGCATCAATGTCGGCCACGATGTTCGGACAAATTCCACCTCTACTCCCAAATTCTTTGCCAGCATCTTAGCAGCATCAATATCATATCCTTCAAACTGTTTGGTTTCGGAGTTCCAATAGGTAAATGGCTTATAATCTCCGGTAGTTCCAATACGGATTTTCTTTTTCTTTAAAATATTATCCAACCGGGAATGGGCCGACTTTTCGGCTACCACTGTTTTGCTAACTTGCGGGAATAGTGTTCCAATTCCGAATGCTAAGAGTATTAAACTCACAATTAAAAACCGCTTACTCATGATTTCACTATCCCCTTTCTTATTTTTTAAAATAATATTATACAAAAAACTCATGGAGTCAAGTAAAAATGTGGACATCGAGACTTTTATTCAGGGTCACGGAGAAATGATGTTGCAATTGGTGGAAGAAACCACCGAGGAAATTGAATCGAATATGACTCTTTCTATAGAACAGGACTGGATAAGAAAATCGATAGAAAAGTTTCACGAAACCGAATACAAAGAGATGAAAGTTATGTAGCAAAAACTTATTTTGTGTTTCGATAACTTTAGTAAATTCTATCTGTTCCATGGAATTTGACAAAAAAGACTGTAGAACTATCTTTATTTAGATTTGTCTACAGTCTGACGTGGTACATGGAGATAAATCTGCACACGTTTTTTGTAAATTAAATAACTCCGTTATTTTCTTTTATTCTTGATTTATGGAAATTAATGCTAATGGATTGTTTACTTTACCAAATTCTGACGCATGCGGACGATCTGAATCATCATTATATCCATAATCAAGCATACGATTTCGGTTAAGACATAGTTTGGTGAACTGAGGTCTTAGTAGATTAAAGATCTCAAACCGTTCTTGGAGTTCAGGGAAACGTTTTTGATAGTTCTTGATGACACTTCGGACTTCTTGCCAGAATGATTGCTCGCTCCAGCCAATATGTGCCTCTACTAATTGTCCAAGATAACGAAAGTGACAGACGAAGAGTCCTGTAAAGATAAACTGACAAAGTCCTTCTGGCTCTTCGCTTCGTAGTACATTACGAAGTTCATCAGAGAGGTTTGCTAGTTCTGGTAGAGTATATTTGCTGACATTGACATCATCGACAAAGTCTTTGATAGCTAAGCGATGTGGACGATGGTTTTTCAGTACTAAGATCGTGTTCTGACCATGTGGAGAGAAGACAACTCCATATTGATACAAGTAATGTAGAAGTGGAGGAAGGAGTACAGCGAATAATTGTTTAAACCATTCTTCTACAGACAAACCAGATTTATCAATTAACGATTGAACAAATGGTTTTCCATTGCCGTCTATATAGAGTAGGGATGCTAATGTAATTGGTTGTTCGTCTTCCTCAATTAGGTTGTAGATACTTTCACGCCATATACATCCAAGCAGTTCTAGATATTGATAAGGGGAGCCCGCAATTCTCTCAAAGTATGGGTGACTTATGTTGATACTCGCATTTTCACCAGGTAGAATAACTCGATGCTCATCACGTAAAAAGGAATCTTGGTGATAGATGTTTTGAATATAGCTAGTAATTTGTGGTGCTAAGACTGTTCGTTCACTAGGAAGTCCACGATAGACTAGCGTATTTAAGATACTCATTGGTAATTTTACATGATATCGTTGTTTTCTTGATATATTGACAAAGGTACGTATAGATTGTTGTGGGAGATACTGATCTTCTCCACGGCCAAGAGGAACGATAACTTGGTTTGCGATTTGCTCTGCAAACATTTGAATAAGGTATTGATCCCATTGCCATTCATGTACGGGCATAAAAATATATTCTGCTGGTGAAAGTCCTTCTTGAACGAGTTGCTTTCTCCATTTCTCGGCAAGCTCTGTGCCTATTTCTTCTTCAATTAACTTCTCTAAATTGACTTGTTCGACGGTGCGAAGGTCTGTGTGGTCTTTACAGGCTGCAATCCATAAGAACTGTGTCGTTTTCTGTTGCTCTGGTGCATACGATAGGTAATCTTCATAGCTGAACCCAACTCTTCCTTTGTTATAAGTAATCCAGGGATGTCCTTCCATCTCACCTTCTAGCTCTGCGTAATCTAATTCGGTGAGGTTGAGGTCTTTATTGTTCCGTTTTTTGTGAAGGATGTGCGCATCAGCGATCAGGGTTTGTTGGTATTCACGAATTAGATGAGCCGCAGTTTCACCTGACATTGGGATTGTCGGCTGCAAATCAATTAGGAATTGTAGTGGATTACTCGCTTGAATCACTGTATTTCCCTGAAGTCGTTTGATAGAAGGAGGGATGATGCTATAACTATCAAACAAATGCTTCTTCGCTTCATATATATAAACGACCTCATTTGCTACTTTTAATTCATAGGAATATGTATCTCGTTCGGGATGATGAGCCATTTCCGTAGGATGAATAATTTCTTCGTACATCATTTCAGCAAGCATCTTACAAAGTAGTTGGATTGATACTTCTTCCCAAATAGTTGGGGTTAGAATTTGTTTCATCTTTTGCATAGATTGATCAATACTCATGGTTTTCTCACCTCTACATTTGAGCTAGGGTAGGAACTTTGGTTGTTCCAAAATGTTGAAATACATTGCGTTCTTGCACTGGATATACTTCTGAGTCACATAAGGAGTTAATGATGATCGAATTCCGGTATGCACCTAGACCTAAGTCTGGAGCTCCAATTCCATGGCTATGAAGTTCTCCATTTTGCAGATAGATGCGATTATATTGCGAGCCTTGTGTTGCAATTTGATAGTCTTCTTGAATGATAGGACGTTGTTTCTCATCACGTTGGATATACTCCCCGAATGGTTGGAGGAGCTGGTCTACCTGGGATGCATATCCTGTTGCTAAGATGATTACATCACTTTGGTGAGTAAAGCTTATTTGTTGTTCGGTATGGGTCAAAGTTAGTTCGTATGTACCATCTGGCATGGACTGAATAGATTGCAAGGAAGTCATCGCTTGTAAAGTAGCAGGGATTGCTTGTCCGCCGACCGTTCGTTCATAGAGTAAGTCATAGATATCAGCTATGGTTGTGGCACTAATTCCTTTATAGAGTAGGTCTTGTTTGCTACGTCGTTCATCTCTCTTGTCTTGAGGCAGAGAGTAGAAGTAGCGTGTGTAATCAGGTGAGAAGTGTTCCAAGCCTAATTTGGAATACTCCATCGGGAAAAATCCAGTAGATCTTGTATACCAATTGAGATCATATCCATAATTCGTTTGATCTTGAAGAAGGGTGAGAAATACTTCTGCGGCACTTTGTCCCGAACCAACAACAGTAATCCTATGAGCTTCTCGACATCGATCCAATCGTTCTAAGAATTGGGAAGAGTGAAAAATATCTTGTTCCGAAAGTAGACTGAATTTTTTATCTAGCACAGGTGACGTTCCTACTCCAAGAACTAGGTGTTTACATCGTAAAAGCTCCATTTGCTCACTGGATGTGTCCCGAACACAGATCTCGTAATAGTTTTGTGTAGGATCATCCTGCTGATGGAATTCGATTCCAACTACCTGCTTTCCAAATCGGCAGCTTTCCAATTGTTCAGAAACCCAGTGACAATAGTGACTGAATTCCTTACGTGGTACGTGAAACCGTTCTAAGAAGTAGAAATGATAAAGTCTTTTTTGATGTTTCAAGTAGTTGAGATAAGAATAAGGACTCGTTGGATTTGCCATTGTAACCAAATCCGCAAAAAATGGTACTTGTAAAGTTGTATTTTCCAGCAGGAGACCAGGATGCCAAGCAAATTGTTCTTTTTGTTCTAGAAATAAGGCATTTACTTCTGTGATAGGGTCTAGTAGTGCGGCCAATCCTAGATTAAAAGGCCCAAGTCCCACTCCGATTACATCATATATTGTGTTTGTGTTGATGGATTGCTTGGACATCTTGCCACCTCTTTTCAAATTCTTCTCGATAGCAAAAGAGTAAAGCTGCTTCTTTATCAGGAAGGTCGATTTTCTTTTGAAACCTATATCCGCACTTCTCAAAGATATGGATCATTTTTTTATTTAAAATGTTTGGTTCTGCTACCACTTTCTCGGTTTCTGGGTGTTCAAATAAAAGACTTGTAATGGCTCGTAACAGAGGAAGGGCGTATCCTTTCCCCAGATAGTCCGTTTCTCCTATTAGAAGATGAACACCCTGATCAGCGGGATGAGAGTCATAACTTCCTTCTAAGATGTCTCCTTGTACCCAGTACGTTTCCCAGTAGCTCATCGGTATACCATCAATCATTCCGATATGAAGGCTTTGATGAGGGTCTTGAAGAAATTCAGTTAGATGTTTCTGATAGGCTTCTAGTGAGATATCTAGATTCCAATAAGGAATAACGTGCTGTTCATGTTGCCAGCGATGGAGTAGACCAAAGTCTGTCTCTATCTGAACTGGGCGAAATGTGATTTGTTGCTGAATCGACTCATCTGTGATGGCTCGATTGGCTAATTGGTGTCTGATCAATAGAGGTTTCTCCTTTCCAAAGAGGATTCGGGATTGTGGTATAAACGGATTGAGTTTCTAAAGAGCCAACAAGTTCATCCATCTCATATAAACGCGTTAAGAAATTGGCTTTACATGGTACTTGGGGATCTTCTAGTAGACTTGTTAAGAACTGAGAAGTAGGACGATCATAGATACGCCATGCTTGAAGACGATTTCGAAGCTCAGCCAGTAGGATTCCTTCTTCGATTAGCCCAGCATTTCCAAATGCATGGATGAGACCAAACATGTGATTAAAGATGAGATAGTACCGGAAACGTTCATCGGCTACTACATCAGAGCACATGGTTTGGCTCATAGTACTTACATCCGGAATCCATTGTTTTAGCTGTTCAAACATGGATTCGGCATAGTAGTAACCTTGATTATCTCGATAGAAAAACTTAGCTGGATAGCCTATAGGAGTAAGTTGGACAAGGCTGTTTTGTTGGTGCGCTTCTAGGGCAATTCCATGTTGAAGATACAGATCTAACATTGGTTCAAGAGAGATGGCAAGATAACGTTGGAACCAATCTAGACTTACTTCTTTTATTGTCCGTTGTTCTTGCTGAGCTATATTCTCGATGATTTGCTTGATTCGAGAACCCTGATCTGGGAATACATCTTGTCCTAAACCAGCGATTAAGGTTACTTGTTGATCGTATCCAGCGATAAACGGATTTGTCCTTAGGGATACCTCAAATCCAGATTCCTCTTCATGCGGGTGTTTTACTGTAATGAATGCAGGGTCTACAATAATTTGGAAATTAGGATAACGATTTCGTAGGCTTGTACCAATCGGACTCTCTACAAGATTGGAGATCTCCACACCACGTTCAAGTTCTTTATATTTGTTAACTCGTAGCGAGTTGGTAATTTGGATTGGAACAGAGCCTTTTATCATAAAACGAGCTTCAGGATGATAAAGCGTACGTAGAGATGATGTAGCTTGATAGGCTCTTCCAGCTGTACCAAGATTATGAATCATACCCTTTACGATGGTGGATTGAACCCATGCTTGTTGAAGTAAGAACTCTGCTTGTAAAGGATGGATTGGGATGATGGAGAATCCATCACTGGATTGGCAGTACATTTCCTTCCACTCTGTTGAGATGTTTGGATCATTCATAAGTTCTTGCTTGATACAATCGGTAGCGCTTTCTGATAGACTTGTTTTCTCTATTACAAGAGAGTGGTGGACCCGAAAATAATGCAAAGAAAAGGAGCCTTTTGCCTCTGGAGCGTATCGAATCTGCTCCCATTCATGTAATCCTTGTCTACTTTTCGGAGTTGGATGTAGCAGATGACCGACTAGGAGAGACTGTTCCGCCTCAATAAAGGTGAATGAAGGTTGGATTAGCGATTCCTGATCAACGAATCGGGACTCGATGAAACTCCCCATCAACTGCTCGCTTTGAATGATTCTAGCAAGAAGATCACTTGGAATTTGTCCTACTCCTTCAAGAGAAGCAGCCTCTTTTGTTAGTAAGGAAGCTAACCATACAAAGTCTAGTTCAGCATATGTAGAATCAGTTTGGTAATAGAGCGGGAACTTATATAGATGTCGATCTGTGTAAGATAGATAGGAGACTGGTGCCAAAATTGTCATTCCTACAGAGGAAAGAGGAATTTGGTAGATCGTTTCGACCTCGATTTGGGATGCTAGTGTCTCTGGAAGAGAACTCCTATGAATGATTTTCCCAATGTGTATTTCTCGTAGAAAACAGTTTAGGAGGTTTTGCATGCTATGCTGTTGAGCGATTTTTTTACTTGAACTTTTCATGTGAGATAGTTCTCCTTTCTAATCTCTTTCCAATCTCTACGATTTCTTCAAGTAAAGAGTGGATGTCAGATCGCTTTGTACGTGGATTGAGTAATGTAAATTTGAGATAAACATGACCGTTATATTTCGTTTTTGCGATCACAGCTGAACCGGACTGTAAAAGAGCTTGCCGAATCTGTAGGTTGATCTCATCAAGTTTTTTATCGGAATGTTCAAGGTTTGAACCTTTAAATCGGAAAACGATAGCATTAATCTCCGGATTAGTGTTGGCAATCTCTAGTTCAGAATGATCTGATAAATATTTGGCTATGTCTTGTGTTAAATCAATCGTTGTCTCAATCATCTTGGCAAACTGTTCTCTCCCTAATGTCTGCAAGCTAACAAGCAACTTTAAGGCATCAAAGCGACGAGTTGTTTGCAAGGATTTATTTACTAGATTCGGAACACCTTGTTCCTCGTCATCTTCTGGATTGAGATAATCAGTATGGAGACGGATGTATCGGAAATTCTCTTGATCTCGCAAGAGAAAAGCTCCGCAGCTAATCGGTTGATAAAACAATTTATGAAAGTCGACTGTGATTGAGTCTGATTGAGAGATACCAGCCAATTTCGTAGATTCTTGATTACTAAGAATAAGGGCACCTCCATATGCTGCATCAACATGAAGCCAAATGGAGTGTTTCTGAGCGACTTCTGCAATTTCAGTTAGTGGATCAATACTGCCAAAATCGGTTGTCCCAGCAGTTGCTACAATCGCAAATGGTTCAAATCCTTCACTTAGCAACTGATCAATTGTTTCTTTTAGATGAGAGATGGACATCCGTTGCTGTTTATCAACAGGGATCGAGATGACAGCTTGTGATCCTAACCCAAGCAGAGCAGCTGATTGTTGCACAGTAAAATGAGCAATTGCTGAGCACAAGATTCGTAATCGAGATGCTTTAGGTGGTAAACCCTGTTGTTGAATATTCCAATTCCATGTTTTTTGGGAGAAGTGATCCCTAGCTAAATGAATTCCCATGAGGTTGGATTGTGTCCCACCACTCGTAAAGACCCCATCCCCGTAGTTGGAATAGCCATACAATTGACAAAGCCACTCGATCATCCTATTTTCAACAAATGACCCTGCTGAGCTCTGATCCCATGAATCCATAGACTGATTGGTAGCTGAGATATATTGTTCTGCTGCCAGAGCAGGGATTAGTGGTGCACAATGAAGATGCGCAATCGAACGTGGGTGGTGTACTACGATCGAGTGTTGAAGTACACTTTGAGATAAGTCAAATAGTGCTTTTGTCAAAGGAATTCCTTGATCAGGACAAATATCTATTTGGGCTACTTTCGTTTCTATTTCAGAAGTGCTAGCGCCACTGTATGGTTGAGATAGCTTAGCAAAGTGCTCTTGTATAGCTGCGCGGGTTGTTTCACTTGCTAGATTATGATTAATAGTAGAGCCAACCGAATTATTCAGAAACCATTGATCCCAATTTTGTTCCTTCACAAGATGCTAGCCTCCTGATGTGGGGAAGATTGTCGCTCAGCCGCTAGAACTGCTTCTCCAAAAATATTTGTAATCTCTTCTATTTGTTCGGATGTAATAATCAGTGGTGGTAAGAATCGCACAACGCTACCATGACGACCACCTAATTCTAAGATTAGCCCACGTTTGAAACACTCTTGCTGGATCAAACGAGCTAGCTCAGGATGTGCTGGATAACTTCCCAGATGATCAGGAGATAGATGTCGGTTGATAATTTCCGCCCCAATCATAAGTCCTCTTCCACGTACCTCTCCGATTGAACTCGTTGCCTGTTGAATCAATCGTAATTTACTCTGTAGAAGCTCACCCATTTTGGCTGCATGGTTTGCAATTTGGTTTTCACGAATGAAACAAATCGTAGCCAAACCAGCAGCCATGGCCATCTGATTCCCACGAAAAGTACCTGCATGAGCTCCTGGACCCCATTGATCCAATTCTTCTTGATATACGACAACCGCTAAAGGCAGAGATCCACCAATTGCTTTGGATAATACTAAGACATCTGGCTCAATCTCAGCATGTTCAAAGGCAAACATCTTCCCGGTTCGTCCAAAACCAGTCTGGATCTCATCTATAATCATCGGTATATTATGTTTTTTGGTAATATTACGAATGTGGTTTGCCCAGTGATCTGGAGCAGGAATTGCGCCACCCTCACCTTGTACCATTTCTAAGATTAGCCCAGCTGGTTGGGTAACTCCACGTTCTGGATCGTCGAGAAACCGTTCGATGAAGTGCTGGTGAATCTTAATGCTTTCTTCTCCTCCTATACCAAATGGGCACCGATATTCGTAGGGATATGGTAAGAAATGGACATCAGACATTAGACCTGGAATCTTTTCTTTTGCACCTAAATTGCCCATCAGACTTAATGCTCCATGAGTCATTCCATGATAACCACCTTGGAAAGAAAGGATGGAGCGTTTTCCTGTAGCGGTTTTAACGATCTTGAGAGCTGCTTCAACTGCATCTGTCCCAGCAGGTCCGCAAAACTGGATCTTTGCTTTCTGAGCGAAAGAATGGGGAAGTACAGAATACAGCTCCTCTACAAATTTATCTTTGATAGGTGTTGTAAGATCTAACGTATGTAAAGGGTATTCAGAACGAAGTGTTTTTTCAATTGCTTCTCGAACAACCGGATGGTTGTGACCAAGTGCCAATGTACCAGCCCCAGCCAAACAGTCATAATATATTTTTCCTTCCACGTCGGTTACTTGAATCCCCATTGCCTTTCGGATAGCGATTGGGATTCGTCTTGGATACGAACGGGCATTGGACTCTCGGGAAGATTGTCGATCTAGATAATGCTGATTGTTAAATCTTATGGAACTCATATAAATGCCCCCTAACCAGTTAGTGAATATGAGAATCATTATCATCAAAAGTACGATCTCACTATAGCCCAGTTTAAATTATTTGTAAATAAATATTTTTTCGAAAAATAAATTGACATTGATAATCACTATCAATTAAATTAGAAATAATAGGTACTTCAGGAAGGATAGAAAACCGTGTATGAATTTAGATTTTAGGGGTTTCGAAAAAATAAAGAATATAGGCATTATCACGCTCAAATAGATCAAACCATAGCTGTGAGAAAAGCAGAACAAATACGAGATTAGGATTCTTAAATGTCACTACTAAATTTGTACAAGTTTTATCCATATGATGCAGGACAAGTTCCTGGTTTTGCCCTCTTCTTTAAATTGACTAATACAAGGTGTATTCATTTAGTAACTGGAAATATTATCACTCAGAGAGGTGATAATATGATCTTTAGTATTATTTGGAAAACTACTTTGATATTTCTCGTAGGAACTATGTTATTGCGTTTGGGTGGTAGAAAATCAATATCACAAATGACAATTCCCCAAGTTATTGTAATGATCGGTCTTGGTACATTATTAATTCAACCAGTTACAGGATATGGACTTGGGTATACGTTTCTAGCAGCACTCGTTCTGGTATTTTTAATGATTTTATTTGAGTACTTAGAGTTAAAGTTTGATGGCTTCGAAACAATAAGTACAGGTAAAGCGAAGATTGTGATCGAGAATGGACAGGTGAATCTAACAAATCTAAAAAGTTAAGATTAACAATAGATGGATTGGAGGCACGCCTTAGACAAGTAGGTATTGTCAGTATAGAAGATGTGGAGTGGGCTACTTTGGAAGTAAGTGGTCAACTTGGTTATAACTTAAAGTCAGATAAGCAACCTGCTACAAAATCAGATATTCAATATGTATTATCCAGATTGGATGAAATAGAAAATTCGCTCTCTACTATACCCAATAAAGATGAAGTCACATTTTCTAATATATTTTCTGAGATCAAATCAAACAAATTTGAGGGAAATAAATTGGAACCAAATTAAATTACTAAAACATCTAACGCCAAAAAACGTTAGATGTTTTTTTCTCATGGAAATACATTCTGTGTTTTAATTAGCATTTTGGTATAATATATTTTGAAATATCAAAAAACTTTTAGTTGCCGCAGAGAGGAGGATAGTTAACAATGTCACATCATGCTTTAGAATTGTATGACTACAACGTTTGGGCAAACAAAAAAGTCTTGGATCGTTTAAAAGAGCTACCACTGGAGATTTATAAACAGGAAATTCAGAGCGTTTTCCCATCTATTTCTAAGACAATGTCACACATTTACATCACGGAGTACTGTTGGTTAGACATTCTTAATGGAAAGAAAATGGGAGAAGCAATGGAGTTTGGGAATCAGTTGAAGGAACAGATAGAGACAAAAAATATAGAGAGTATAGAAAAAATGTTTTTTGATTTGTCTGAACGGTACAAGTTATTTTTTAACAATCAGGAAGACATGGATCAGAAGTTTGTTCTTGATAATCCTTATATTAGAGCTAGGGAGACTAGTTTTTCGGAAATTATCTTGCACGTTGTGAATCATGGAACATATCACAGAGGAAATATTACAGCGATGCTACGTCAAATGGGATACAAATCGGTTATGATGGATTACGCGTTCTTCTGGTATTCATAATAGAGCATGTTGCATAATTAGCCCAAAGCCAGAGGTTTTCCCCTTTTGAGATGCGACTATGAGCGATAGGGAGCCGAAGCAGATCGGAAGCGGGAAAACCGGCGGCGCGCCTACGTTTAACTTGGATTAATGCAACAAACTAAGAATAGAAAATAAGATAAATCTTAGGAAAATAGGAGATGGTCATTTTGTGACCAACTCTTTTTTGTTGTTTGTTCGAAAATAATAATTCTATTGAAAGTTTTATTGAATGGTAATTGGACTTATAAAAAAACGGAATATTCCTTATAAAAAATAGACCATTTGAATTGTGTCTTTTCTGCACTAATTGAATTATTAAAAAAAATCTAGTAAAATAGAATCGATTTTGTTTCTACCAGAAGATATGATTTCTGGTTGAATATACTAGAAATGACATATGAACTAAAATTTTTTGTTTTTAGCATATCGTATTTATCATGATCGAATGATGGAAAGAGAAAGGAAAATTGGATGAAAGAGCCACTAATCAGAGTTGATGATATATCATTTAGCTATACCCAACAAGGTAAAGTGGATGCTCCTGTTCTCCATAATATTTCTTTTACTATTAATCCTGGGGAATATATAGCTATTATTGGGCATAACGGGTCAGGGAAATCGACTTTATCTAAGCATCTAAATGGCATCTTAAAACCTGATCAAGGTGATGTCTATGTAAATGGTTTGAGTATTAAAGAAGCTAAATTTGAACGTGAGATTCGACAAAAGGTTGGAATGGTATTTCAACATCCTGATAATCAGATTGTAGCAACAACGGTAGAAGACGACGTAGCTTTTGGACTAGAGAACATTGAAATACCTTACGAAGAGATGAAGGAAAGAATTGATTTTGCTTTAGATGCAGTAGGGATGGGTGAATATCGTAATAGACCTCCTCATCATCTCTCTGGTGGGCAAAAGCAAAGGATCGCAATTGCTGGGATTATTGCTATGATTCCTCATTGTTTAGTATTGGATGAAGCGACAAGTATGCTAGACACATGTGGGAGAAAAGATATTTTGGACGTAATTCGTAAGCTTCATCAAAATGGAATGGCAATTGTTACTGTAACAAATCTGATGTCAGAAGTAGCAGAAGCTGATCGAGTTATTGTGATGGATAGTGGAAAAATTGCAATGCAAGGAACTCCACGTGAAATTTTCGCACAACACGAAATTCTTCGTCAGCTCCAACTAGATATTCCTGATATCAGTCAGGTAGCTAGACTGATTCATAACGAAGTTGCTGATTTTCAACCAAACTTAATTTATAAGGAAGAAATCATTAACGAAGTGAAGAGACTATCTAGTCAAAAGGGAGTTACGGTGTGAAGATGAAACCGATCTTAGAAGTACAGGATTTAAAACATACATACATGATCAATACACCATTAGAGCAACAATCTCTCTCTGGAGTAACGATGGAGATTCAAGAGGGAGAATGTGTGGCGATAATTGGGCATACGGGATCTGGAAAATCAACATTGATTCAGCATTTTAATGGCCTATATCGTCCACAAGAAGGAAAACTGGTGGTAGATGATCAGGATTTATCTGATCCTAAGCTCGACCTTAAAAAGTTACGAAGCAAGGTTGGACTCGTTTTTCAAAATCCGGAAGATCAACTTTTTGAAAAGCTAATTGGAGATGATGTAGCATATGGCCCTCTCCAAATGGGACTCCCGCTTAAAGAGGTACGTGATCATGTCAAATGGGCTATGGAAATGGTGGGACTATCCTTTGACGATCTAAAAGACCGTCCAACTTATGCATTGAGCGGAGGCCAAAAAAGAAAAGTTGCTCTAGCTGGTGTACTCGCAATGCGACCAAAGATTCTTATCTTAGATGAACCGACAGCTGGATTGGATCCTCATTCTCGAAAAGAATTGCTAAAGCGAATCGAGTTGTTGAATAAAAAAGAAAAGCTGACGATTATATTTGTTTCGCACAATATGGATGAAGTAGCTTATTTAGCTGACAAGATATTTGTGATGGCAGATGGTAAAAATGTGATCCAAGGCACACCTCAGGACATTTTTGGTAGTAAAGAGATGATTTCAAAACACCTTATTCATACCCCCGTTACGGTAGAAATGTTATATCAGTTGCAAACGTTGGGGTATCCAGTTGATGTAACAGCTTTTGAAGTAGAATCAGCTGCATCCGAAATTGTCTCCATTCTTCCAAAGAGAGGAGGTGATTGATAAATGGCTGGATTTGAACTAACACGCAATATTACGATTGGCCAGTATTTGCCTACAGGTTCGTTTATTCATCGCCTAGATCCACGAATCAAGATTCTCGCTTATTCTATATTGGTGATTGCCATAGGATTTAGTAATACATATTTGGGAAATCTCATTGCTCTTAGTTTTTCATTCCTACTAGTGCGATTCTCGCGAATCTCTGTCCGCTATTGTTTATCTGGAATTAAACCGGCAATTCCCTTTATTTGCGTTTTAGCGATACTTCAGCTGTTATTTCATGGAGAAATCGGTTCGGAGGCAATCGTTTATTTTGAATACGGTGTTATTCACATTACCGACGGAAGTGTTCAACTTGTAATTGTGACGATCTCACGATTGATTGAAATTTTATTGGTGAGTAGTGTTCTAACATTAAGCACTTCTACCACTCAACTAACACACGCAATTGCAAGTATCTTGAAACCGTTGAGATATGTGAATTTTCCAACTCATGAATTTTCTTTGATTATTACGATTGCAATCCGTTTTGTTCCAACCTTTGCGATGGAAATGGAAAAGATGATGAAGGCACAAGCTTCTAGAGGTGCTGAGATTGGAACAGCAGCTTGGTGGAACATGGTACAACGTACCAAAGAGTTGTTTCCGATCATTATTCCGCTATTCCAAGTAGCAATGACTAGAGCAGAGGATTTGGTGTTAGCGATGGAAGCGAGATGTTATACACCAGGTGGAACAAGAACGATCTATGGTCAATATAAAATCGGTGTTCGAGATTATATGGTGATTCTGTTTAGTATCGTCCTCGCCTATATTTTGATATATCCGTTTTCATATTAAGGAAATACATATAACGAATGAAAACTTACTAGGAGGAATGTTCTGTGGAAAAACGTTTATCGATACGTAAGATCGTTGTTGCTGGGGTATTGGGAGCTATTGCGATTTTGCTAGGGGTTACACAATTAGGTTATATTCCTGTGCCGAGTGCAACGGGACATGCAACTATTATGCACGTTCCAGCGATTATTGGTGGATTAGTTGAAGGGCCAATAGTTGGGGCAATCAGTGGTCTGATTTTTGGAGTCCATTCTTTCTTGTACTCACCTGTACCGATGTTTAAAGATCCGCTAGTATCTATTTTACCTCGATTGTTTATTGGGATCGTAGCCTATTTTACGTATGTTGGTATCAGACGAATCAATGAATATGTTGCAATTGGAGTTGCTAGTTTTATAGGATCGTTGACTAATACAGTTCTTGTGTTAGGAATGGTTGTACTCAGAGGGTATCTTTCTCCAGAAGTAGCTCAAGCAGCAGCTATCACAAGTGGTATTCCAGAAGCGATTGTATCGGTAATTATTTCTCTTGCAGTAGTGGTAGCTTGGAAGAAATTAGGCACCGCAGGAAATCAAAAATCAAAAGTATCGGGAGATCTATAAAAAATGGATTCTTTCAACAATATTACGGATGTTCCTGGTATTAAAGTAGGGAATGTAGAAAATCTACAAGGTTATACTGGTTGTACCGTGATTATGACGGAAGAGGGGGCAGTCTGTGGAGTAGATGTCCGTGGATCAGCACCCGGTACAAGAGAGACAGACTTGCTAAATCCAATCAATCTAGTGGACAAGGTTCATGCAATCAGTCTTGCAGGTGGGAGTGCGTATGGACTTGATGCTGCAAGTGGAGTGATGCAGTATTTAGAAGAGCGTGGATACGGGTTGGGTGTTGGGGTAGGAATCGTTCCAATCGTACCATCTGCTGTGTTGTTTGATCTAACGTTTGGAGATCCTAAGGTTCGTCCAGATCGAAAAATGGGCTACCATGCAGCGATGAGAGCAATGAAGGGACCTTTCCCACTTGGAAACGTTGGAGCTGGATGTGGGGCAACAGTTGGTAAAACAGCTGGATATGATCGTAGTATGAAAGGTGGGCTAGGATCAGCTTCTCGGATTTACCCGAATGGATTAGTTGTGGGAGCGATCGTGGCGGTCAATGCTTTGGGAGAAGTGCGTGATCCTAGTACGGGACAAATACTTGCAGGTCCAAGAGATGCAGATAATAATATTTTAAATAGTTTGGACTTCTTAACAGATCATACCCTAAAAAAGGGGACGAATACGACGATTGGGGTTGTTGCAAGCAACGCCTATCTAACAAAAGTTCAGGTAAGCAAAGTTGCCTCTATGGCTCATGATGGATTAGCAAGAACGATATATCCGATTCATACGATGTTTGATGGAGATACCATCTTTTCTTTAGCAACTGGTGGTGTCGAAGCACCGGTAGATTTGGTTGGTGCCATCTCTGCGGAAGTAATGGCAGATGCTGTGCTTGCAGCGATCCGTTCTGCTAAGGGAATAGGAGAAATCCCTGCATATCAGGATTTGCAAGGTTAAAGAGATGATCATAGAGTAAAATCAAAAAGGGAACGATAAAAAAGAGAGCCTCTGGATATGAATCTGGAGGCTCTCTTTTTTTATCGTTATTATACAGGGAGTGAGCAGTGGATATGTTTCCATAATTTGATTTTCTCTGATGAAATAACGTAATATTTTCTGCTAATGAACTCAAATGCTATTTTTGTGTACTCCATCTATGTACCACTTCGATAACTGAATTTAGGGAAAATTTATTGACAACAAAAAAAATACGTAATAAAATATTTTTACGTAAGATATTATTTTTGTCTAAACGAGTAGGTGAAGTTTTGGAACACAAGTTTTTAGAAAGACACATTGTAGAATCTCCTGAACAAGCGACAGCACTAATGAATCCCCTTAGAGCAGAAATACTTTCCAACTTAAGAAAACCGGCATCGGCTTCTGAAGTTGCGCGAAATATCAATGAATCACCTCAACGAATCAACTATCATCTTAAAATGTTGGAGAAGGTAGGTCTGGTCCGGAAGATCGGGAACCGACAAGTTCGCAATTTAGTAGAAGTGTTATATCAAGGAATTGCACAAACGTATGTGCTGGCAGAATCACTTGCCTGGAGCCCAGATACGATCCAAAAGATCAAAGATCAAAGTTCGCTTGCACACCTTATTCATACATCCGATCAAATTAAAAAAGATGCCTTACTCCTGATGGAACGTTCTGATGAAAACGAAGAAATACCCAGTGCATCTTTATCTATGAAAGTTCAGCTAAGAGATCAACAGACACGAGAGAAATTTGTCCAAGAATACGTTGATATGGTGAAGGAATTACTCCAAAAGTATCAAGCAACACAACAACAAGTGGATGGAGATCCATATCAAGTTGTATTGGCTGTTTATCCGGAAGCGAATCAAGAGGAGGAGTAGAAGTGAGCAAAAACAGAGAAGAAAATCCAGAAATTCAAAAGGAGGAGAGTCTAAAAGTTTCGTCGTTTGTTGTATGGGAAACTAGTAGCAAACAAACGAAATGGAATGAAAATATAATTACTTTTCCTTCTGTTCATTATAACAACATGGAAACGGAAACCACTATTAGCGAATGGACCATTCTATCGGAAAGTCAACAACCCTTAACCAAAATAAAAGTGGTTTCTTCTGGATTTGGAAAAGTAGAAGCTTCCATTGGTAACCAAACATTGAGCTGTGCTGCTTAAATGAATTTCCTAATAGGAAGGTGAGCTATTATGAATCTGATTCCTACCGTTATTGAGCAAACCAATCGTGGGGAACGGTCATATGACATTTACTCCCGTATGTTAAAAGATCGGATCATTTTTTTGGGTAGTGCAATTGATGATAATGTGGCAAATTCTATCATTGCACAATTATTATTTCTTTCTGCTGAAGATCCTGACAAAGATATTCACCTGTATATTAATTCGCCAGGAGGTTCTGTTACAGCCGGATTAGGGATCTATGACACTATCCAGTACATTAAACCAGATGTGTCCACTATTTGCATTGGTTTAGCAGCATCCATGGGGGCCATTATTTTGGTGGGAGGAGCAAAAGGGAAAAGATTCGCTCTTCCTCACTCAGAAGTGATGATTCATCAACCTTGGATCAGTGGGGGACTTAAGGGACAAGCGTCTGATATTCAAATTCATGCAAACCAAATCATGAAGAATCGGAATACCCTGAATCGAATCATTTCAGAACATTCAGGTCAATCGTTGGAAAAAGTTCAAAGAGATACAGATCGAGATTATTTTATGTCAGCGGAAGAAGCTCTTACCTATGGATTAGTAGATAAAGTATATGAGTGACAACATGATCTGTTTTAGAGTTATAAGCTCTAACAATAAAAAAAAGAGGTCCTGAATAAGTGGCAGGACCTCTCTTTTTTTATTTATAGACCTTTATATTGTGGTTCTTCACTTTCTAACTGTTGTACACGTTGTTCTACCTGATCGACAATTTGCTGAGTAGAACTTGCAGCTTGGGTAAACAACTGTTTTGCTTGTTCGTTCTGAGTGCTAAGAGCGAATTGTTCTAAACTTGCTTGTGCGCTTTTGAGGGAAGCGACACATGTTTTAACATCGGACGATACGGTCATTTTGCTCACCTTTTTTCGTGTGTAGTTGTAGAACTAGAGATTAGTTCCGATGTTATCTTCTCCAAGAAGTCTAGAATTATGTATGGATGAAATCTAGGTATCAATGTATAGATAACCACGCCTCTTCGCATGATAAACGATATCATTTACTTTTTGAAAAGAGGAAGTATCGATGCCAGAGTGGATTCAGGTCGTAATACGAACTTTGATGGCAATCGCTGTTTTGTTTGTCCTAACCAAAGTATTAGGAAAAAGACAAGTTTCTCAGCTGTCTTTGTTTGAATATATTACTGGGATTACCATAGGTAGTATTGCTGGTTATGTTTCGATGGAGACGGACGAGGCTTGGTATTTGGGGACGATTTCCCTAATAGTATGGGTGGTTATCGTTATTGCTATCGAGTTCCTACAGTTAAAGAGTAAAACGGTACGAGATATTCTAGATGGAAAAGCAACTGTATTGGTCAAAGATGGAAAAATACTAGAAGACAATCTAACAAAAGAGCGAATTACAGTTGATGAATTTCTAGAACAGATGCGAAAAAAGGATATATTCCAAGTTGCAGATGTCGAGTTTGCTGTGATGGAACCTAGTGGAACGATTAATATTTTACCAAAAGCAGAAAATCTCCCAATCACACCCAAAATGCTAGGAATCAAAGTGGCGGAACAGGCAGAACCACAAGTGGTTGTTATGGATGGCAATGTAATGGATGATTCCTTAGCTAAATTAGGTTTAAATCGGGGATGGTTGGAAACAGAACTAGAAAAACAAGGGGTTGCTATAGAAAATGTTCTTTTAGGACAAGTTGACTCTTATGGACAGCTATATATAGACCTCTATGATGACCAAATTCAAGTACCAGAAGCACAAGAGAAACCTGCTTTACTTGCCACATTGAAAAAGTGTGAAGCCGATATTGAGATGTTCAGCCTTTCCACCAAAGATGAAAAAGCAAAACAGATGTATCAACAATGCTCCGAACACTTACAACAAGTGATTGATAATGTAAAACCATATCTTAGAAGTTAGGGTGATAGTAGATGGCAGACAATCAGAAGAAAAAGCTAACACCTGTCCAACAACAATATCAAGAACTAGCTAAAAGACATGAACCCCCGAGACCAGTTCTTGCAAATTGTATTCGTGCTTTTATAGCTGGAGGGACTATTTGTCTCATTGGGCAAATTATCCAGATGATGTATAAAACATGGCTTCACTTCCCAAAAGAGAAAGCAAATACTGCTACAGTGGCAACTTTAATCTTATTATCGGTTATTTTAACCTGTTTTGGTGTCTACGATAAAATCGGACAATGGGCTGGTGCAGGTTCTGCCGTCCCTGTCACTGGATTTGCTAATTCAATGGCATCTTCTGCTATCGAACACCGCAGTGAAGGAATGGTACTTGGGGTTGGAGGTAAGATGTTTGAATTGGCGGGCTCCGTCATCGTATTTGGTACCGTTGCTGCCTTTATTATCGCTTTTCTCCATCTTTTGTTTAATCCGATCATGACGCCAGGAGGGTCATAAGATGTTACAAGGGCATCAGAGCTGGGTCTTTTCCAATAAACCAGTTATTCTTTCGACAGCAACGGTCGTCGGGCCTTTTGAGGGAAGAGGTCCTCTTGCTAATGATTTTGATATCATTCATGGAGACTCCATGCTAGGTCAAGATAGTTGGGAAAAAGCTGAAACAGAGCTTTTGGAAGAAGCAGGAAGAATCGCCATTGAAAAAGCAAACCTTACCAAAGAGCAAGTCCAATTTATGATTGCTGGAGATCTGATGAATCAGATTACTAGTAGTAGTTATGCCGCACGAACATTCGCGATGCCCTATCTAGGAGTGTTTGGTGCTTGTTCTACTTCTATGGAAAGCTTAGCACTGGCGTCTTTGCTAGTAGATTCAGGAGGAGCAGATTATGTTTTAGCAGGTACTTGTAGCCATGATTCAACTGCGGAGAAACAATTTCGTTATCCTACAGAATATGGTTCACAAAAACCTCCTACTGCTCAATATACAGTGACAGGAGCAGGTGCTGCGATTATCTCGAAAAAAGGCAAAGGTCCTGTTGTTACTTCGGCTACGATTGGACGAGTGATCGATATGGGTATTATTGATCCATTTAATATGGGAGCAGCAATGGCTCCTGCGGCTGTTGACACGGTCCAGGCTCATTTTCGGGATTTGAATATTGAACCAGGGTACTATGATGTGATTGCGACAGGTGATTTATCAAAGGTAGGCTATGGAATTGCCAATGACCTATTTCAACAACATCAAGTTCCAATCCATGAAACCAACTATGTCGACTGCGGAATGCTTATTTATGATTATGAAAATCAAGAAGTTCAATCAGGAGGAAGTGGATGTGGTTGTTCCGCTGTAGTGACATATGGACATCTGCTTAATCGAATGCGCAAAGGGGAGATCAAGAGAATGTTGATCGTCGCCACAGGTGCTCTTTTATCCCCACTCGAAGTACAACAAGGAGAAAGCATTCCTTGTATTGCACATGCAGTTTCGATAGAGAATGGAGCGTAAGAAACATGATGCAGTTAGTATGGGCGTTTCTTGTAGGGGGAGCGATTTGTGTAATAGGACAGCTCCTATTTGACATTGGAAAATTGACTCCCGCACATACAATGGCAACGTTAGTAGTGTTAGGTGCCATTGTGGATGGAGTAGGACTATATGATCCGTTGATTGAATTTGCTGGTGCCGGGGCATCCGTTCCGATTACTAGCTTTGGAAATTCTTTGGTACATGGCGCATTAGAAGAGTTAAAAAAGGATGGATGGACCGGGATGCTAACAGGTATTTTTAAAATCACCAGTGCAGGAATCACGGCCGCAATTGTTTTTTCCTTTTTTGCTTCTTTATTTGTCAAACCAAAAGGTTAATGGGAAGGACAGACAATGCCAAAAATTAAGGTTCAAGGACTTTCTATCCATTATGAAGTGAAGGGTAAAGGAACTCCCATCTTGTTCATTCATCCTCCGCTACTAAGTAGTAAAAACTTTACCTATCAAATGAAAGAGTTATCCAATCAATTTTGTGTGATAACGTTTGATATTCGAGGACATGGAAAGAGTGACCCATCTCCCAAACCACTTACTTATTTTAAGATTGTAAGGGACATACTTGCTGTTTTAGATCATCTAGAAATAGAAAAAGTGATGTTATGTGGATATTCGCTTGGAGCCTCCATCGCTCTTCATTTTATGCTGGAAGCTCCAGAGCGTTCATTGGGAGCCGTTTTGCTTGGTGGAATCTCGGAAATGAAGAATGGAAGATTAAAACAAATGACTTTGCTTGGAGAGCGTATGGCAAAAATGGGGGCAATCCAAACGCTCTCTTACTCGATCTCATGGAGTAATGCCAATAATCTCTCGATGTTTTGGAATTTATTACAAGATACAAAACAAGCGAATGCCCAAAATGTTGCGCAATATTACCATGAGGGTCTTATCTTTAACTGCACTCCACTGCTACCTAAGATTACACAACCGATTTTATTACTCTATGGCACAGAAGATAAAACATATCACCCATATGGAGAGATACTGCATTCGAAACTCCCAAATGCTTCGCTCTCCTTTATATCGCAAGTAAAACATCAACTTCCAACCAAAACTCATCAAAAGGTAAATCAGCAAATCCGTCAGTTTGTAGAGAAGTTATAAGGATTTTTCCATTCCATTAGTGTACCGTAACCACATGATTCTTCATCCTCTAAATAATTAGCCACCACCTTAACAGGGGTGCGTCCACAACGGAGTAAGAAGGTGATGACAGGGTCTTTTAGCTCCCCTTTTACCACTGCTTTGAGATATTCATCTGGTGTCATCTCACTTGCTTTTTTATGATATCCAGGCATTCTCCCACCACCTAACAATCGTTCTAATCTATGGTGAATGACAACATCATACATAGATAACATAAGCCATTTTCCTAAGCCTAACATTCGATAGGAAGGACGAACTCCAATATCAACAACATAGAGGGTATTCCCGTTGGGATTATGATTTCGGATATACCCATTATCGGTAATCTCTTCCCATGTATGGTTGGGATGTTTGGGATCGAATTGAACAAGCAGTCCTGTCATCGATCCAGCGACCTCACCATCAACCTCTATACATAAAGCTCCTTCGGGAAACAAAATGATATGGTTATTTAATTGTTTGGTATTCCACCATAAGTCAGATGGGAATGGTGGTGGGAAGCTTTCCTGTTGAATTTGGATGAGAGCAGGAAAGTCTTTTTTTTCATAATTTCGGATCACCGCTGGGATAGGTCGATCTTGATCAAACACAAAGAGCTCTTTTCGGTACATACTTGTCCTCCTTTGCTTGAATGCCTAAGTCTTCTACGTTGCTCTGAAATATATTGTTATTATTGGTTAATTATTTGAATTTCACAAGTACAGAAACGAACGATATTTCGTGTCTGAAATCGATACAGAAGGGAATGAAAATATTTAAGAAATAAAAAGGAGGAGGACAGATGGAGGAACAAAATGATCAGGTCATGGTAGATCAAGTTTTACAGTATTCTGATGGGCGTATGGTGACATTTCTTCATGACCACAACGATCAAAAACTAATAATAAAACATATTTGGACAAAACCTGGGAGGATGTCTGGTCCCCACTGGCATCCAGTCTTGACAGAGACTTTTATCATTGTGGAAGGGAGAATGCGATTTCGGATCGACGGAGAAGAGTTTATATATGGACCTAATGAGAGGATCATAGTTCATCCAAATCAAGTACATCAATTTTGGAACATAAGCCAACAACGATTAGTTGTGATCCATGAGGTTTCTCCACCAGGTCATCACCAAGCCATGTTTGAGCTCCTTCACAGGTTAGAATGGGAAGGAAAGGTGAATAAAAAAGGTATCCCTAACAACCCTTTATGGTTGGGACTTCTTTGGGAATGTATAGATGGTTATTTAGAAGGTCCACCTATATTTTTACAACGTGTTATGTTAGGTGGACTTGCCAAATTTGCTAAATTGATTGGTTATAAAGCTAATAGACATAGTATTTGAAATCACAAAAATAAAAAAACTTAAAGGAATATCATCAAGGAGTAATGAGAGGGAGTGCCTTTTTTGCACAACACTTTTGAAAATTTTATTTTTATTCACAATAACTTATATCTATTTTAGTGAAGGGATATTAAACTAACTACAGTGAATAGAAATATTCATACTACCTTACAACACCTTCTACGGTAGCTCCTTACATCTGTTCTTTTTTAGAAGCGATGTAAGGGGCTATCGGCAGAAGACGGCTGATAGCTCCTTATAAATAAATAAGGAGTGGATTATTATGAAAAAATGGTTAAAAGACTTATTCAATAGTAAGAAACAACAGCAACATTCAAACAAGGAAAAGAAACAACGTCCAGTTGATTCTAATCGTCGTTCTTCAAGTGGAAGTTCTTATGGTCGTAGTCCTTATGATCATAGTGGATACTATGGAGGATATGACGGTGGAGGGATCTCGGACGGCGGCGGTTCTGGAGGAGATGGCGGCGGCGGTGGCGGTTGCGATTAATTCTAGATGTTGTAAGGAGAGAGACACTTCGGTGGCTCTCTTTTTAAGTTTATGAGATATAAATGTAATATTTGAATACATGTATTTTAATAATCTGTTATTACTATATAGATAGATGGATAGAAATATTCACTATCCATTGTACACGCTTTACATGTTTTCGCTCTCATTATTATTAAGGGGCTAATGAAAATGCCCCCTTAAAATTAGGAGTGATTTTCATGAGAAAATGGCTTAAGGACTTATTAAGTAATAAAAAAAATAAATCTACAAAGCAAAAGCAATCTGTTACTAGAACCAAGACACGATCATCTAAAAGACGTAACTCTGATGATAACTCCTATTGGAGCGGTTCGGATAGTAGTTGGAGTGGAGATAGTTATTCTAGCGGAGATAGTGGATGTAGCAGTTCTGGTGGAGACAGTGGTGGCGGTTGCGATTGAAGAAGAGATGGTAAGGGGAGAGACATTAAGGTCTCTCTTTTTTATTTATGAAAATGAAATGCTTCTAGTATTGAATAAAAAAACCTTCTTCCGCAAAAACCAACCATGAGGTGATATTTGATGGAAGAGCGCTTCTTGTTTGGATACTTTCAAACGATGGAAAGAGCAGAAGAAGTGGTGAAAGCATTACAAGAGAAAGGTTATGAAGCGTCACTGGATCGTGTCTCTCCGATGATGGGGGGGAATCCAGAAAGTAGTGTTGCCTATGAAGATCGGATTATCACGGGCAAAAATACGTTAACTTATACCTCTATGGGAAGTCCAAGAGGTTTTACGCAGGATCAACGAGTTATGGCTGCATCACATCCTGACGCCAGTGGACAATCTGGGGGACATGAATTTGTACATCCTGAAGATGTTAGTGTGACAGTGTTTTGTTCGGAAGAAAAGCTGTCAGAAGTACAAGCAATTTTAAATTCATATGGAGCATTGTAGATTGCAGAGAAATATAACAAAAAACCGACCAAATCTCTGGTCGGTTTTATTTTTGAACAGGAGTTTTAAAGGCTGAGAAATCGGCTTTTTTTAGTTTGGTGACTTGAGAATCGGCTTGTTTCTCATCTTCAAAAGAGCCGGTTTCTACTCGATACATTGTTTTGCCGTTTACGACCGCCTTGACCACTTTTGCTGAGATACCCGTTTTACTCTTTACCTCACGAGCATGCTGTTCTGCATTGGCTTTTGCTTGGAAAGAACCAGCATAGACATAGTAGAGAATGGATGGTTTTTCTGGAGTGGGAGTTTTTTCTGAAGACTTCTCTTGAGGTTTCTCTTTTTTCTGAGTAACTTCTGAGATAACAGATCCAGCGGATGGATTGGGATCTCGAGTCTCTGTCTCGGTTGAATTCGGTGGTTTAGTAGTGGTTGTTTCAATGATTGGCTGAATTGGTGTCTCGTTTTCTTTGGCTGTATATTGCCAGTACCAGATTCCAGATCCTACTAGAATCGGGAGGAGAACTAGTGGTAGCAATACTTTTCGTCTCTTCCTACGTTTTACTTTTAATCGAGCTGGTGGTGGTGTAATGATTCGTTTCTTTTCTTCCATTTCTCGGAGTAGTCTACGTACTTCGAGAAGAGCTCCTTTTAGAGCACGTGCACTTAAATATCGTTCAGTAGGATCTTTGGTAGTCGCTTTTTGAATCAGTATTTCAAGCTCTGGAGGTAGATCTGGTCGGATATCGAGTACCGATGGCATCGGTTTTTGCAGGTGTGCTAGAGCTACTTCTAACCCGTTTTCACCAGTGAACGGAGGTTGTCCTATCAAGCATTCATATAATATGACACCTACTGGATAGAGATCAGAGGAATCAAAGAGATCTTTTCCCTCCAATTGTTCAGGAGAGAGGTAGAGGACAGAGCCCATAATTGCTCCAGGCTCTGTATGCATTGAAGCCTGGGACGAAAAACGAGCCAATCCAAAATCTGCTACTTTGACTTTGCCATAGTCATACCATAGGATGTTTTGTGGCTTAATATCACGATGGAGAATTCCATTATCATGAGCATGGATGAGCGCATCACACATTTGGATGGCGATTTCGATGGACTCTTCTGCGGTGAGAGCTCCAAGATCTGCGATATGTTGCTTCAGTGTTTTTCCTTTTACGTGTTCAATTACGAGATAATAATATCCCCCATCCATCCCCATATTAAAGAGTTGAACAATATTCTCGTGAGAAAGTTTTGCAGTAGCTTGTGCCTCTATGATGAACCGATTTAATAGATGTTCATTGGTTGCAAATTCAGGGCGCATCACTTTGACAGCTACGGATCGTTGCAGATGAGAATCCTCTGCCTCATATACTACCGCCATGGCTCCTTGTCCGAGAGGTCGTTTTATCAGATAACGGCCGCCTAGTATTTTTCCCTTCATGCTAGTCTCCTTTGGTTGTAGAAAGGATAAAAGAATTCTGTGCGAGGAGTTTATAAGGAATGTATTTATAGCTTATAAAACAATTATGGAGAACAAGGGAAGAAGAGACAAGTGGAGAAAAGAATATATAGCAAAAAGGACAAGATTTGAGGGGAGTGAGTCATTTCATGATCCAAATCATTTTAGCAAATGGTTATTTTCCAGCAGAACTTCCACCAGTATGGGATAGTAGTAGTTTTGCAAAACAACATGCTAGTCTCAAGGTTTCAGGAAAAAGGCGAGCGAGCCAACCTTTGGCTTTTACCATACCAAAGAAAGGGAAAAACCGTAGATGGCTCAAAATTCCACATCCCCTGTACTATCTTCTTTTAACCAAAGAGATTGTTCAACGGTTCCCTTCTATTGAAACTTTGACGCAGAAATCAAGTTTCAGTCTAAGTGCTCCATATTTCTCTTCTAATCGAAATCGTGCCATTAGTCCCACTCATTCCTTCACTGAGGTACATGAATCCCGGTTTCAAGATTCGTTAACCAAACCTTACTATGTCCAGACAGATCTAGCTGGTTACTATGCATCTCTCTATACTCACTCCATCCCTTGGGCCATTCATGGTAAAGAATATGCGAGAGCCAATCGTAGAAGTCGAAAACTTTGGGGAAATCAAGTGGATGCATTGGTTCGGAATATGCAAGAAGGGCAGACGATGGGGATTCCAGTTGGACCAGATCTCTCTTTTTGGATATCAGAAGTAGTAGCACAGGAAATTGACTTTCAATTGCAAGAACAGTACCCTACGATCCATGGTAGTCGATTTCTCGATGACTATCGGTTTTATGTAGAAAAAGTGGAAGAAGGAGAATTGCTTCTTCAAAAGTTGAGTCAGATATTGGATGGATGGAAGCTCCGTTTAAATCCATATAAAACGAGAGTTGGTCTAACACCAGAACTTACCCAGCCGGTATGGAAGGTAGAGCTAATGCTTCCAGCTGAGTTAGATCAGAGATTCAACTCTCGATTCTCTACTTATTTAGAGAAAGCAGTTCGATTCGCAAAAGAGTTTCCAGAAGACTCTGTATTGAGATATGTTATCTCGCAATTAGCTAGTGTATCTAATATTCCAAATCTCACATTGTATGAAAAGTTTCTCTTTTATGCGATGAGATCAGATGGCCGTACCATTTCTTTGGCAACTAATCAAATGTTAAAGATCTCTCCCACTTGGAAGGCAGCAGAACAGGAAGAGATTCTAGCTAGACTCCACACTTTATGTAGTTCTTTCCTTCAAAGTGGTAAACACTTAGAATCGCTCTGGCTACTCTATTTTTTTAAACATCGAAGCGAAGTCCTTCCTACCTCACTGAGTAACCTGCTTTCTCAAGAGAAAAACCCATTGTTGGTCCTTCTATCACTTGATCTATGGAGTATGGGGCTGCTTCCAGATTTAGATCGAGGTGGATGGAACACTCCCGCACAAGTAAGTAAAGGGTATGATCTTTGGTGGATGGTTGCATATGAGAGTGAGAGTCGAGGTTGGCTAAAAGGAAATTTCCCAATATGTAAGCAGGATGCTTTTTTCCAGAGTCTACGCTTGTCTGGTGTCTCTTTTTATGATGAACAGGCTCACCGTATCGTACAAATGAAAGGGAACTGGTTTGCTACGTATGATTAATTATTGCCCCTTATGGTGATGCAAGTATTGCCCTACCAACATTTGTACGATTTGAGCAAATACATCGCGACGCTTCAGCCATCCCTCCGTCAAGATTCCCATTGCCCCTTCTTGGTTTCGCACATCTCGTCTTGTAGCATATTGGTCGACCAGATCAGCCAGTTCTTGGCCGTTTCGTAGAGGCTCTCGAAATTCAATCGGTAGCAATATCCGTGCTCCACCTGCTATAAAGGTATTTTGCCCATCTGTTAAGGCACCCCAATTACAGAGGAAAAGACCGACTTCTGTCTCCTGAACACCTCCTTCTAGACCAATACCTACCTCAGCATCAGCTGCTGCTTGTAAAACATGAATTGCCCGATTTTTGGCTCCTTGTAATGTTTCTTCATCTGAAAAAGGCTGAGCTGATACATCAGAAGGGACGGAGAGTGGTACAATTGGTATAGTAGGTAGAACTGTCTGCACGGCTCCTATTTTTGCTTTATTAGTAGTACCAACAGCTACCTTTGTCCAATTGGGAACTAAAAATGTTGTCATCTTGATGCACTCCATTCACATTATTTTTATATAGAGAGGACTACTACTATGTTTTTAGCTATTCTTAACTATAAAGTACCACTCACAGAAGTAGATCGCCATGTTCAAGATCATCGGGATTATCTCGATACCCTTTATGCTAAAGGAAAGCTCATCGTTTCTGGACCCCAAGAACCTAAAACAGGTGGTGTTATTCTCTTTGCAGTTTCCAGTCAAGCTGAGGTAGATGAAATGATTGCTAACGATCCTTATTTTGTACGAGGAATTGCAACGTATCAGGTGATTCAATTCCATCCTGTAAAGAGCGATGGACGATTTCGAGAGTTGTATTTGGAAAAATAGAGTGGAAGTAATGTTTAAGTGAACGCAAATTTTTGTAAAGGGGGAGTTCTTTGAAAATCGGATTGATTGGAGATATTCATGGTAGAGTTCTACATACTCTCGCCATGATTACCACATGGCAAATTCATCATCAAGAGGCATTGGATCTGATCATTCAGGTAGGGGATTTTGGCGTTTACCCAGAACCTGATGAATCGCTATATAATAATAAATTTTATATGCAAGACCCATCGCAATTTGATTTTAGCCATTTTATCCATGCACAAGGAGCTCTTCTGCAAAATTTGCACTATATAAAGGGACGTCTCTCGAATCCAATTCATTTTATTCGGGGTAATCATGAGGATTTTGATTGGCTTGAGAAATTAAGTTCCCATAACAACGACAATGTAATCAGTATCGATTCCTTGGACATTTTTCGTTATGTGAAGGATGGTACTGTATTAAAAATTGGTAGTACCAAAGTAGGATTTCTTGGTGGAATTGAAACATCTCATCAAGGAAAAGATTCGATAGATATAGAAAAATATATGGAGTTACTAGCTTTACCAGTAGGGGAGATTGATATTTTGATAACCCATGATGCGCCTTATGGTATCGGATCGAACTATCATGGTGAAGTACAGGGCTCCAAAAAAATATCGGCACTTATAAAAAAAATCCAACCCACATATCTGATTGCAGGTCATTATCATCATGTGAATGGTCCGAGAATGTACGGAGATACAACCTATCTAGGTCTAAATGTGATAATAGACCTTCGTAAGGATCATCTAGGAAGGGTCCAAGTAGGGAGTTTGGCTATTCTCGATACAGAGAAAAATGAATTGCGAATAGTCGATGAGACTTGGCTCGCTCGTTTTGATAAAAATTTCGATTTTAACCAATTTTGTGAACGACTAAAAAACGGTGAGAGATTATAGCTTCTGTATTTTTATCTCGAGACCAGACTTCTCCATAAATAGAAAACTGCATAGGCTTCCCAGTTTTTCCAGCGAGCAAAGATTTGCTGGATTTCTTGTATAGAAGGTTTTTTTGGTCTATGAAGCAGTTGCTTTAGTGCATTGTGCAATCCTGCATCTCCGATTGGAAAAGCGGATGGTTCTCGTAAACATCTCATTAGAACATAATGTGCTGTCCATGGTCCAACGCCACGAATCGACAAGAGCCGTTGCTCTATATCTTGGATATTCCCTGATTTCAGTAGATTATCTTTGGATAACTTGCCGCTTTTCATGAGTTGCGCGATCCCTACAATGTATTTTGCTTTTCTACCAGTAAATTGCAATTCTTTTAATTTATTTACGTCACTAGCATTTATTTGCTCCGGTTTCGGAAACAGCCAATATGATTGGTTATTCCATATAATAAGGTTACCAAATGACTGAACGAACCGTTGCTTTAATGTATAGGCAAATGTTAGATTTACTTGTTGACCAATCACAGCCCAGCAGAGTGCTTCGAACAAATCTGGAACACCAATAATGCGAAGACCGAAATAATTGCGGGTTAACGTGTTTAGCAACGAGTCGTTTTTTGCCATGAGATAAAAAGGTACCAAATCTTTTCGTAGGTCGAACCATTCCATTACATAATCCCCAACTGCTTCATACGATGTAGTGCTTTGGGGAATAAAGTTGACGAAACGTACTTGAATAGAGGAGTCTCCTTTTTCGCTAATTTCTATCAGAGTCGGCTTTTCTTCTATCTCTAGTATCTTCAAAATCCTGCGATTTTGGATTTGATGTAGACACTCTAAAGGGGATCTAGAAAGGTAGGTAAGTGTCTCCGTAAAGCTGAATTCTCTAGGGGGAATCAGCGTAATAATTCCTAAATGTTTATCAAAACTGAAAACGGGCATGACCTTTTTTGGTGTAGTCATAATATCCCTCCAGTTGAAGTAGCTTTTCCTTCATATCTAGACCACCACGAAATCCTGTAAGTGTGGCATTTTTGCCAATGACTCGATGACATGGAATGACAATGGGAATTGGATTTGCTCCGTTTGCGGTTCCTACTGCTCGTACAGCCTTTGGATTATCTATTCGTTCTGCTATATCAGAGTAACTCCAAGCTTGACCATATGGGATTTGGGTTAATGCTTGCCACACAGAGGTTTGAAAAGCAGTTCCTCGTAGATCCAAGGGGAGAGTGAATTTTTTCCGATCTCCATCAAAATACTCTTGTAACTGCTGAACATACTTCGACAATTGGTTGTGGTTTTGGATGAGAAAAGCGTTTGGTATCCTCCTATTTACCCATTTTTTGAGAACATCGATTGTTTCATGGGGCCAAGTGATTCGACATAATCCCTGATTGGTAACAGCCAAATGTAGTGGATGTAATAAAAGTGGGTGTTGAAATGTTCCCCAATATATTTCTGACACGGGTTTGCTCATCATGTTGTATTCTCCTTTGGGAAAGATAGTTGCTCACGGTATGCATTAGGTGTACAGCCAACCAGTCTTTTAAACGCAGCGGAAAAATGGGATACGCTACGGAACCCGATAGTAGCAGAAATCTCTGCTATTGATCGTTCTTTTTGTTCAAGAAGATGCTTTGCAGCATTTATTCTAGTAAGAAGTAATTGTTTAGCAGGCGTTGTCCCAGTTATTCGTTTAAACACACGTTGTAAGTGGTAAGGGCTCATATTTAACTCCATGGCGATCTTGCCAAGTGTCCAACCTTCACTATATCGTTTTTGAAGTAGATCATTCACTGCATGTGCGATTTTTGCATCTGGGCCATGTGGACTAGGATGTTCCGGTCGGCATCTTTTGCATGGGCGAAATCCTGCTTGGAGTGCTTCTTCTATACTGCTGTATACTCTTACGTTCTCTGGTTTGGGAGTTCGTGATCTACATGAAGGTCTACAAAAAATACCAGTGGTGATAATTCCAACATAATATTTTCCATCGTGTCGGGTATCTCGACGTAAAATAGTCTCGTATACAGAGCGAAATATCTCATCATCCATTTTGTAATTCCTCCTCTTGTTCCATATTATAAACGGGCATCATGGTTCTGATAATACAGCTGAAATATGACAGCAAGAATTCGATAGTGAGATAGGAAGTAATAATTGTTGAAATATATTTTATATTTATAATAAAATTAAGAAAGAAAACCTGTTTCAGTATAAAATGCAGGTTTTCTTTTTATGTGGAGAAAAACAGAAAGGGGAGGAGAACCATACGAATCACACAAAGAAAAAATATTTTCTCGTTGATTCTCATTACTTGTTTAGTTGTTGCGTTAGTATTTAGCACTGCTGTTCCTGCAGTACAAGCTACTGATAGCGAGCCGACTTGGACCAAGCATCAGCTAAGAGCGATGTGGATTGCTTCTGTCGTTAATGTGGACTGGCCTTCCAAGACAGGCTTGACCAAAGAAGAACAACAAAAAGAATTTCTTCACAAGCTAGATACTGCTAAATCGATGAATATGAATGCAGTAGTTGTGCAGGTAAGCCCAACTGCGGATGCATTCTATCAATCAAACATCTATCCTTGGTCAAAATACCTATCTGGTACTCAAGGGGTAGATCCTGGTTATGATCCACTTGCATTTATGATTGAAGAGGCCCATAAACGGAATTTAGAATTTCATGCGTGGTTGAACCCATATCGGATTAGCATGGATACAAATTTAAATGGATTAGTAGACAACCATCCTGCGAAACAACATCCAGAGTGGGTAGAAAGTTACGGTGGAAAATTATACTTTAATCCTGGGATTCCAGCTGTTCGTCAACATATCCAAAACGTAATAAAAGAAGTGACAGCCAATTACGATGTAGATGCAATTCATTTTGATGACTATTTCTATCCTTATCCAGTAAGTGGTCAAGACTTCCCAGATGCTGATACGTTCGCACAATATGGAAGCGGTTACACGGATAAAGGAGATTGGCGTCGAAACAATGTTGATCTACTGGTAAAAGAGGTAGCTCAAGCAATAAAAGCGACCAAACCTTACGTGAAGTTTGGTATTAGCCCATTTGGCATTTGGAAAAACAAAAGAACGGATCCTGCTGGTTCAGATACCGCTGGTTCGGAAAGCTACTACTCGATCTATGCTGACTCTCGGAAATGGGTCAAAGAAGAGTGGCTGGATTATATTACTCCACAGATTTACTGGAACATTGGTTTAAATGTTGCAGCTTATGACAAACTCGTTCCTTGGTGGTCTGAACAAGTTAGAGGAACCAAAGTACAATTATATATTGGACAAGCCTCTTATAAAATTGCAGCTAACAACGAAGCTTGGAACAATCCGGAAGAGATGCCAAATCAGTTACGGCTCAATATGAACTACCCAGAAGTAAAAGGAAGTATTTTCTTTAGTGCCAAAGACTTCTCTACTCGCAATCCGCTGGGAATCAGAGAAAAGCTAGCCAATGATATGTATTGTTATCCATCTTTGGTACCTACCATGCCGTATCTTGATAACCAAGCACCAGTCGCCCCTAAATTGCAAGCGGTTACAAAAAGAGAAGACGGAGTTCGTCTTCACTGGAAAGATACAGATGCGACCACTACCTATTTTGTCGTCTATCGTTTTCCAAAAGGAGCGAAAGTTGATCTAAATGATGCTACCAAAATCGTAGAAACTGTACGCAAAACTGGGAAAATCCAAACTTATGTAGATCAGGAAGCAGATCAATCTAAGAAATACACCTATGTCATTACTGCAGTAGATCGATTGCACAATGAAAGTGTAGCAAGTAAAGCAGTTTCGTCGAAATAACAGTGAAAGCAATGAGACACATACTATTTGGAGCTTTAATTCGCTATGAATTAGGGCTCCTATTTTTTTGCCAAACTAGCAGAATCTCAGTACATGCAGGACAGGAAAAAATTGAGAACACTGAGGGCGGACATATTTTTAGTCAGAATTATTGTAACAATCTATATAATAATTAAATTCCTCTAGGGGTATGTGGTTGTATGTTAAAATGTTTACGGTCATTTTACTAACAGAGAGGTTAGTGAAGAGGGATTCTTTTAAAAAATAATATGATAAAGGAATAAGTAAATTGAAAAAACAGCAGTGTAATTATATCCTCAATATAGCGAGTATGAGTTATGTAAGGTGAGAATAAATTATTTGAGTTCATAAGTCGAATAGAAAGTAAGGTATCTGTAATTGGAAGCATTTCAAGTTCCCCTTATTTGTTAGCTAAAGCGGGGATTTTACAAGGGAAAAAATACACTATTGGAATGACAGAAGAAAATCGAGAGAAGTCTGGTGTTTTTGAAGGGGAAAATTATTGTGAAGAACTTGTAGTTCAGGATGGAAAACTTATAACTGCAAGAGGCAGAGGATTTATAAGATTTGGAGTATGTTTTGGAAAAGCATTAAACCTAACATTTGATGAAAATTGGTATAAAGAATAGGACTTTTTCACCCTTCCCCGTTAGGGAGATTCTCTGTATCTTTTTTTGAAATTTATGCTTGAACCTACAGTTACGTGAGGAGGTATGATCGAGATAACAAATTGATAGAGGTGATAGCAGATGAGTAAAGAGCAAAATTACTCAATTGGAGAATTCTCCGAAAAGACTGGTACATCCATACGAACATTACATTATTACGATGAAATAGGGATTCTTCAACCAGAAAAGCACCCTACGTCTGGACATCGAATTTACACAGACCAAGATGCACTAACACTGCAAAAGATCGTAAGCCTTAAGTTTTTGGGATATCGCCTTGAGGATATTAGTATCATGACTAAAGAGGCTAGTTTTGATATGGGATTAAATGAAACACTACAATTGCACCAGAATGCTTTGGAGGAGAAAAAAGAATCAATCGAGACGGCATTAAAAGCGGTCCGTCGCACGATTAGTTTATTAGAGGAAGAAGGAGAGGTGGATAGTGCAGTTCTCATGAGTCTGATCCATAGTATCCAAACAGAGAAAGAACAACGACAATGGGTAGAAAAGCATACTTCTAAGGAAGTGGCGGAGCTATTGTACAATAAGTCAGAAGAAGAGATGATCTCATTGGAAAAAGAATATATTCAATTCTCCAAAGAGGTGAAAAGATTAGTAGGAAAGCCTGTTGATGATCTAGAAGTACAAGCACTAATAGACAAAAACATGAAGGCAAGTTTGGAATTTATCGGAGAAGATGTTATAAACTCGTTTAGCCAAATGGTGGAGACGGTTAAAGTAGATAATCTACCGAATTTCGTTCTTTCTCCATATACAAAAAAAGAAGAAGAGTGGCTAAATCAAGCGATGGAGTATTATATGAAACAGAACCAAATGTAGTATGTTTTAGATGCTATAAAAATCAAGACAAATAGGATAAGAATTGGCAGTAAATTAGTACGTAAAAACGCTTAGAAAAATATCTAAGCGTTTTTCATCGTGTTTCATTTTTTGTTTTAACGAACACACTTGATAGTTGAATAGTTTATAGGCTTCTTGAAAATTCATCTGTTTCTCGAGTTGTCCTTTTCACAATCATTAACAAACAAATAATACCAACTATCATTAGACAGAAGGTAACATTTTGGGCAACTCTAACAATATCACTCCAACTTCCTGCACCATTTACAAATAGTTGCAGAATTAAACCGAGTAGTAAAATTAGTAATACATAAGGTGTTTTTTTATATAAAAATCCTACACCCCCACCAATACCACCACCAACAATTGATGCTCCATACCAAATTGCAAGTGTTTCTATCTGCTCTTTGAAAGATAATGGTATCTGTGTATCTTCGTAAAAATTACCAATTACAAAATATAACGTAATTGCAATGACGGTATATATAGCACCAAGCAATATACCTTCCTTAATATTCCTTCCAAATAAATAACCAACTATCATTGCAACTATAAACCATATTGGTAAGGAATTTATCATTACTGCTAGATATGATAAAACGATTTCGAAAACAGAAACTGTCATACCCTTACCAAAGTAGGGCAAATTATCAGACCTAACTGAAAAGAATCCAACAACTAATCCAATAATGAATGTGAAAATGATAAATCTTTTCCAATTTCCTTGATGTTTTTGTTTGCCCTCCAAAAAATTCTCTCCCTAATTTGTTGATATACATTTTATAGCTATCGCTTATCCTAAAACATCCCACGGAAAAAATCTTTTGTCGGTGTGATCACTTCTTTGCGCAACCAACTAGCTGGTTTTTGAATGCAATAAACTCGAATAAAATTACCAATTGGTCTCAGAACATTTCGCCAGAACCATCGAATAGGATAGTGTAGAAGGTAAAGATAGAGAAAACGCAATGGTATATAGATGATATATTTTCCGATCCATGTTACCCCTATGGCAATCAAGTTCCAAACTATACGACACCAACGGAAGACAATGAGTAGAATTTCTCGGTAGAACCATTTTCCGAAGGGAATGAGCACCTGTTGCCAAAGCCAAGTGATTGGATAGTAGATTAGATAGAGCCAAAGATAGCGAATGGGAACAAAAAGGAGATAGTAGATGAGATAGTAGATTCCCATTCCTACATACTTTATTCCTAGCCAGATCCACTTTCCTAAATGAGTAACAACGAACCAGATTCCGAGTGCTAACGGAACAAGGGCTTGTAACCAAATAAACTGTAGAGAAGGAAACAGCCCTTTTTCCCAAACCCAATGAAGCGGAAAGATAAGGAGATAGTAAAGTCCCAGACCAAGGTAGCGAAACACAAAGGTAACCCCAAAGGCAATCCAATTCCATAGAGTAACTAGTCCTAGCCAGATCCATTTACCAAGCCAAGCGAAAGCAATCCCAATCGGTCGTAGCAGGTATTGGTAGAGAAAGACACCAGTCGGTCGGAGAAGATACTGCCAAATCCACTTGGATGGTATGAATAGTATATAGCGGTACAGGAAGCGAAAAGTGGGTTTCAGAACACTGCTCCACAGCCACATACATGGGATAACTAGGACATACTCCCATACAAAGAGAATCGTTCGGTAAAGTGCGAAAAAAGGAAAGTAGACAATAAAGACAATACCACGAATAATATTTTTCAGTATTTCAGCCAACTATATGTATCGCCCTTTCTAGTATCATTAATGAAATTATACTGTCTCTTGTTTTATGGTGCAGCAAATAAATTGGCAAATAAAAGAAAAACACGATCCTCCTTGTGATTGGAGGGATCGTGTTTTTTCAAGCGAGATATGCTTCTTTGACCTGTTCATTACCTAGAAGGTTAGTTGCTGTGTCCCCAAGTGTAATCTTGCCTGTCTGGATGACATAGCCACGATGGGCGATTTGAAGGGCTTGATAGGCGTTTTGTTCCACCAGCAAGATGGTCATCCCTTCTTTGTTTAGTTCTTGGATAATCTCAAAAATTTGCTCCACAATGACAGGCGCCAGTCCCATGGATGGTTCATCTAGCAAAAGGAGTTTGGGCCCGCTCATGAGGGCCCGCCCGATTGCCAGCATTTGCTGTTCCCCACCACTCATCGTTCCACCTTGCTGGTGAAGTCGTTCCTTGATCCGTGGGAAATAGTCAAAGACACGCTCTATACGTTCTTGAACAACCTTCTTATCACGAACAGAAAAAGCTCCCATCTCTAAGTTTTCTTTGACGGTTAGTTTTGGGAAGATTCGGCGACCTTCTGGTACATGGGAAATCCCAAGTTGAGCTACTTGATGGGTGGCAAGTGGTGTTATTTCTCGATCGGCAAAAAGGACTTTTCCCGTCGTCTTTACCTGTCCACAGATTGCTTTCAGAGTAGTAGATTTTCCTGCACCATTGGAGCCAATCAAGGTTACGATTTCTCTTTCTTGAACATCCAACGTCAAATCATGTAAAGCACGGATTTGGTCATAGTAAGCATTTACTTGCTGTAGCTCCAATAGACTCATCTTACGAAACAGCTCCTTTCCCAAGATATGCTTCGATTACTTTTGGATGGTTTCGAATCTCATCGGGAGTTCCTGCGGCGATCTTTTCTCCGTGATCCAATACGATAATATCTTCGGATATCTCCATCACAAGTTTCATATCATGTTCGATCAAGATCATTGTAATGTGAAGTTCATCGCGTATTTGCTTGATCAACTGAGTCAGTTCTCGGGTTTCTCGTGGATTCATTCCTGCTGCTGGCTCATCTAATAATAAAATATTGGGTTTAAGTGCTAGTGCACGAGCGATTTCTAATCGTCTTTGTGCACCGTAAGGGAGGTTTTTGGCGGTATCATTGAGGAATTCTTCTAACCCCACATAGCGCAATAGAGCGTAGGCCTCTTTTTGAGCAGCTAACTCTTTTTTCTTGGTCCCCGGTAAGGAAAAGAACATCCCTAAAAAATGAGTTTGGAGATGGGAGTGCATCCCAACAAGAACATTTTCGAGTACCGTCATTTCCTTAAACAGACGGATATTTTGGAATGTACGTGCGATGCCTCTTGCGGCTACTTCATTTGGTTTTTTTCCAATGAGCGATTGTCCATTAAAGTGAATGGTACCTTCATCAGGTTCATAGATTCCCGTAATCATATTAAAGAAGGTTGTCTTTCCTGCTCCATTTGGTCCAATTACGGTAGTAATCGATTTTTCTCGTACAGATAGATCTACCTGACTTACTGCTGTTAGTCCACCAAAGCGCTTGGTTAGCTGTTTCGTCTCTAAAATCGCCATCATGAGTCCCCCTTTAGGTTGACATAGTTTCCTGTTGTGTGGTGGTATTGATATCTGTTTGTTTCAATTTCTGAGCATCGACTGCACGATTTTTGGCTGGGATCAAGCCTTGTGGTCGGAAGACTGCGATACAGACGAGGACGATTCCAAAGAGGAAACGTTGCATTTTGGCTGGATCAAGAGCTGTCGGTAAGTTAGGGAAAGTTGATTTTAGAAACATGGTTACTTCGTTCAGTATTTGAAGATTGAGGGCGGTAATGACAAAAGCACCTAAAATAACGCCAGGAATACTCCCCATTCCGCCTAAGATGACCATCACCAAAATCGTGATTGATTCTAAAAGACCAAAGCTCTCAGGACTTACATATTGATTTTTGGCAGCAAAGAGTACGCCCATCATTCCAGAGAAAGATGCTCCAATGGCAAAGGCCCACAGTTTGGTACGTACTAGCGGAACGCCCATTGCTTGAGCGGCAATCTCATCATCGCGAATCGCTTTCCAAGCACGCCCCATTTTGGAATGCTCCAAATTTTGTACGACAATAAATACTGCAAGTAGGATTACTAGGACAATAAAGTAAATTTCACTGGAGAAGCTAAACGTATATCCAGCTAGCGTGGGTTGTTCAATACTATTAATTCCAAGTGCTCCGTTCGTAACATTGATTGGTTTATCTAGGTTATTAAAGACGAGGCGAATAATTTCCCCAAAACCGAGTGTTACGATGGCGAGATAATCACCTTTTACCCGAAGTACCGGTACTCCTAGTAAAACACCAAATAGTGCTGCTACTAATGCTCCTATGACAATAAATGCCCAGAACCACTCACCTCCTAGAGGAAAGAGGCTAAAGTCAGGGAATAACTCTTTGGCTTGGGGCGAAACAAAGATCCCATAAGTGTATGCTCCAATGGCGAAGAAAGCGACAAACCCAAGATCAAGTAGTCCTGCAAATCCCACCACAATGTTGAGACCGAGGGCCATTGCCACATAAATACCTGCTTGTACGGCTACTTCCATATAAGCTTGTTGCGAAGGACTGAAATAGGTGACAAATGGGATGACACCTGCGAGTAATAAGATGCAGATAACCCATTTTCCCCAAGTAGGGAACTGTAGGAAATAGAGTGCTAAGAGGGAGCCAAATAAGAGTAGAAATCCAATGACGGTCTTTTCTAACAAGAAGACACTGGTAGAAGTGGCAAGAATAAAGAGAAATAAGAGGATCGCTTGGCCTAACTTGCTTTCATAAAATTTGGTTTTCTGATTCTCCATTTGCTTCACCTACACTTTCTCCTTCACAGGCTGACCGAAGAGCCCTTCTGGTTTGAAGACAAGTACCAAGATTAAGATAAGGAAAGCAAAAACATCTTTATATTCTGCACCCATCGTATTATTGGTGAGGACAGCGAGATTGGCTGCGGCAAACATCTCTACTAATCCAATTAATAGTCCACCAAAGACAGCTCCTCGTATATTACCGATCCCACCTAGTACGGCAGCGGTAAATGCCTTAAGCCCTAAGATAAATCCAATATAGGGATCGATCGTGGAATATTGTTGTGCAAAGAGAAATCCAGTTGCACCACCGATTGCTGAACCAATAAAAAACGTAATTCCAATTATTTTGTTTACATCAACAGACATGAGAGAGGCGGTTTCCCGGTCTTGGGCTACTGCTCTCATGGCAATTCCCCAACGAGTTTTTTTGATAAAAAGCTCTATTGTGATGAGGATCAACACGGTAACCACCAGAACGATAACCGCATTGGTCGTAATATTAGCATTTAGAAAGGGAATCTTAATCTGCTCTTTGAACGGGGTAAGTCCTGTTACGATATAATTTCCGGTATTATATTCTGCGATAAATCGGACCAAGTCTTGAAGAATGAACGAGATCCCGATCGCTGATATCAGGGTGATCAATTTAGGGGATTTTCGCAATGGACGATAAGCGACTCGTTCAATGCCTACTCCCAACAAACCTGTGACCAAAGAGGATAAGAAAAACACCACAATAAAGGAGAGCCAAAATGGTAGTAAGGTGTAAAGTCCAAAGCCATCCATAGCAAAAAGGATAGCAGTACCAGTGAAGGCACCAACCATGAAGATCTCCCCGTGGGCAAAGTTAATCAGTTCCAAAATGCCATACACCATGGTATAACCCAATGCTACAACCGCATATATCGCACCGAGTGTGAGACCGTCTACGAATACTTGCGGCAGGGTAGAGAGTATTTGATCCATACGGGGCTGCCTCCCTTTTGGTTTAGGTAATAGAAGTTGTGTCAAAAAACAAAATCGCACGTAAAATTTGATCTAGGGAGTGACTTTGTCATTGTAACTTAGTTGTCCGATCAGGATTTTCAGAGTAATATTAGCTTCAAAATGAATGAATTAGCTTCTAATTTTTGAAAAAAGGTGTAGGCAGTAGTTGCCCACACCTAACATAAAAGCGCTACTTTTTCTCAATGACCGAAACTTCGGTACCTGGATATTTCTGATTTTCAAATTTGAAGATGAAGACTTTAGCGAACTTGTTATCTCCTTTTTCATCGAAACCTACACGAGTTGCAACCCCTTGGAAGTCTTGGACGTTGTGTACTGCATTGAGAACTTGCTCTCGAGTAGGCTTTTTGCCTCCATTTTGATCTACAGCATCTTTGAGCCCTTTCAGGATTACTTGCATGGAGTCATAGCCATAGAACGAATAGGACTCTGGGCTTTTGTTGAATTTTTGTTTGTACTTTTCGACAAATTTTTGCCCTTCTGGCGTTTTGCTAGCATCAGCAGCCACAGTGGTGTAATATGTGTGTCGAGTGTTTGTTCCTGCGATCTTGATCATGTCAGAAGAATCTAACCCATCTCCGCCGAGAATAGGTACATTGATACCCTTTTCCCGAGCTTGTTTGGTCAAGATCCCACCTTCTGAATATAGACCACCAAAGTAGATCAAATCTGGTTTTTTATTGAGGACTTGGTTTAGAACACCATTGAAATCCTTTTCACCAATTGTTATTCCTTCATAACCAGAGATAGTTACACCTAACTTTTCGGCTTCTTTTTTAAAGTTTTCAGCCAAGCCTTGACCATAAGCGGTCTTGTCTTGGATAATAAAGATGTTTTTTGCATTTAACGTGTTCACTGCATATTGAGCTGCCGCGGGACCTTGGAAATCATCGCGCGCTACAATGCGGTGAACCGTTTTCCAACCACTTTCAGTAAGAGTAACAGCTGTATTAGCAGGAGAGACAAGAACAATTTTGTTCTTTTCGTAGGTAGGAGCAGTTGCTTGTGTTACCCCAGAATTCAAATGCCCTACAATTCCAAAGATATTTTGATCAGCAGCTAACTGTTGTGCATTGGCAACCCCTTTTTTGGGATCTGCTTGATCATCAAACGGGACCAATTCCAATTTGAAACCAAGTTTCTCAAACTCTGCTTGATGCTCTTCCAAAGCCAATTGCGCACCTAGCTTAATTGCCTCTCCCAAGGTTGCATTTCCACCAGAGAGTGCAGTGTGTGTGGCGATTTTGATCACATTATTGCTTGCCGCTTGATTATTACAACCGATAGCAACAAAGCTAAGTAATGCTACAATCAGGGAATAGACCAATAGCTTTCTTTTCAATAGAACTCCCCCTTATAGAATAGTCTGAAAATAATGCTTAATAGTACATTTAGATTCCAATCCCAAACAGAAATGGTATATTGAATAGTTAGAAAAATCGGTTAACTGATGTTAGGATTGAATAAGAGTCGTACTATTTAAAATATATAATACAACTAACTTTCTATAATTCCTGCTTTAAATAAATGAGGATTAAAAATAAATCTATTTTTAATATTGGAAAAATAAAGAGAATTAGAAAGTGCATAAGAGTATCCTAATCTTTGCTCATGTAGTAAAAGATAAGGCGGATATTTTGGTTTGCGTAATTTTTATAAAAAGTTGAAGATAATATAAAAGCGATGGTTGGAATCATTTTTCCCAGCCATCGCTTTTTATAATAGGAGACTTCGCAACCAATTTTGTCGTAGCTTATTCCTCTGCCAAGTATCGAACGGAGTTCCCTCCCTTTCATGATAGGGTTAGATTTGTAGTAAGATTTGTGCGATGGAGAAGTAGATGATTAAACCAGTCCCATCTACCAATGTCGTAATTAGTGGACCAGAGACTACAGCAGGGTCGACCCGCAAGCGGTTTAACACGATCGGCAATACAGCAGAGACGATGGAAGCCCAGATTACAATGGAAAGAGCAGACAAGGCTACTACGTAACCAATCGTAGGATCTACATCCATAAAGATGGCACGGATAAAGGCGATACCGCCTAAAGATACTCCGAGCAAAAGACCAGTCATCAGCTCTTTTTTTAGGACGCGGAAGATGTCAGAGAACTGGACTTCTCCTACGCCTAATGCCCGAACTAGGGTGGTAACGATTTGGGAACCGGTATTTCCTCCAGTCCCAATCAATAGTGGGATAAAGAACGAGAGTACTACTACTTTGTCTATCTGATCTTGGTATGCTTCGAGTACGCTAGCCGTATAGGAACCGCCAATAAATAGAACTAAAAGCCAAACGATTCGTTTGGTAAAAAGCTGCCAATTACTCGTTTTGAAGTATTCATCATCTAATGGTTGGCTACCACCTAACTTTTGGAAGTCTTCGGTAGTCTCTTCTTCGATTACTTCTAGGATATCGTCATATGTGATAATCCCCACTAAGCGTTGTTGTATATCCACAACGGGAAGTGCGACCAGATCATAACGAGATAAAATATTGGCAACCTGTTCTTGCTCCAGCTCTGCGGGCACCGAGATAATATCAGTGGTAGCAATCTCATGTAACCGTGTTTCGGGTGTAGCTAAAATGATCTCTTTGAGAGATGCGATCCCTACTAATTCCCCTCGAACATTGGTCACATAAATATAGGTGACGATCTCAGCACTATTGCCAATTTTACGGATATGCTGTAAAGTGTGTTCTGCGTTCCAATAGGCCCTTGCTGAGATATAATCGATGGTCATCAAACTACCGGCTGTATATTCTGGATAAGTCATCAGTTGATTAATTTTTTTTCGGTAATCTTCTGGGAGCAACTGAAGTAACCGTTGTGCTTGATGAGGGTGGATGGCGAGTAACATATCGGTTATCTCATCAGATGACATTTGGATGAGGAGAGGAGCGGCTTGCTCTTCTTCTAGATGACCTAAAATTTCGTATTGTACCTCAGGTTCTAGATAGACCAATGTTTCCGCAGCTAGATCCACTGGCATCTTGGGAAATAAATAAAGTTTATCTGTACGAGTCAGTTCATTTACGACTAAGGCTAAGTCGTATGGCTGGAAGTTATCGACCAGCTCTTGTACCTCTTCGATTGTCAGGTTATCAGAGAGGGCACTTTGAATACGCTCTTTTGCAAAAACCATTTCCATAAATTACACCTCCTTACGATACAAAAAAACTCCCATTTTTGGAAAGGGAGTTGGTACTTTCGCAACCATGCGAAAAAACCCGTCCCCCTAATTGAGCTTTGGCACTGAACGGCATAGGTCGATCACGACCAGCTACGTTAGGAAAAACCTTCCTCCGATCTTTCCTGTTGACCCATTGGCGTCTCTCGACATTTCTGGGCAGTAGCATCTCTCCGAACAGGAACCTCACCTAATAGAGACAGTGATGTTTTGTTCTGTGCAACACCAACGAGTATAACGAACGCCGAACAGAGGTGTCAATTGCTTTTCCTTCTATTTATTTCAAATAGGCACCTCCTTCATGCAGATGTCAAATATTTGCTATAATATATATAAGAATTTGAATCTTGGTGCAGCCGCTTTGACTTGAAGAGTATGTTGCATAATTACCTCTAAGAAAGAGGTTTTCCCCTTTTGATATGAGACTATGAGCGAAGGGAGCCGAGTAGATCAAAAGCGGTGCCATCTGTTGAAAACTACCTTCACTTCTCATCTATAGTTTTCAACCAAACCGGCGGCGAGCCTACGACTTTAGTAGGATCAATGCAACTTTTATATCTGCTAAAAAGCAAAGGGGGATATGCATGAGAAACGAATGGAAAGACCTAGAGAAAGCGATTGCGGAGATCACGGAGATCGCAGAGCATTTTGGCTTGGACTTTTTCCCGATGCGTTATGAGATCTGTCCCGCAGACATTATTTATACATTTGGTGCGTATGGTATGCCAACCCGTTTCTCCCATTGGAGTTTCGGCAAAGCATTTTCTCGTATGAAGATGCAATATGACTTGAACCTGAGCAAGATCTACGAGTTGGTGATCAACTCTAATCCTTGCTACGCCTTTCTACTAAAAGGGAACTCGCTGGTTCAAAACAAGTTAATTGTTGCGCATGTCTTGGCACACAGTGACTTTTTCAAGAACAATATCCGCTTTTCTCAAACATCACGTGATATGGTGGAGAGTATGGCTACCAGTGCAGATCGGATCCGTGAATACGAACAGAAATACGGAAAAGAACAAGTAGAGAAATTTTTGGATCATGTTTTGGCAATCCAAGAACATATCGATCCTAGTCTCATCCAAATTACCCCAACTCATACTACAGGCAACACAACGAACCTCAAAACCCCTTATGATGATTTGTGGAAACTAGATGGAAAACAACCTCTTCCTCCCGCAACAAGACCATCCCAAACTCCTAAACAACTAGAGAAAGACCTATTGCTCTTTTTGATGAAAAATAGTCGTGTTTTAGAAGAGTGGCACCAAGATATCTTGACGATCCTGCATAAGGAGATGCTTTATTTCTGGCCGCAATTGGAGACGAAAATCATGAATGAAGGATGGGCATCGTATTGGCACATTCGGATTATGAGAGAGTTAAATCTGAATGAGGAAGAAACGATTGAATTTGCCAAGTTAAATGCATCCGTCATCCAGCCATCACCTACCTCCATTAACCCCTATTATGTGGGGCTAAAGGTGTTTGAAGATTTAGAACGCCGTTTTGATCATCCAACAAAAGAAGAGCAAAGGTTATTAGGCAGAAAACTAGGTCAAGGTCGTGCCAAAATATTTGAAGTGCGTGAACTCGACTCTGATATCTCCTTTTTACGGAATTATCTAACGGAGCAACTTGTGGAGGATTTAGATCTCTATGTTTATGAGAAGAAGGGGAACGAATGGAAGATCACGGACAAAGGATGGGAACGGGTACGAGATGAACTGGTGAAAAGTAGAATCAACGGTGGGCATCCGATCATTATGGTAAAAGACGGGGACTATATGCAAAACGGGGAGCTTTACCTAGTGCACCAATTCGAAGATCTAGAATTGGATCTCAAATATCTGGAACGAACCATTCCACATGTCCATGCTTTATGGGGGAAAGCTGTCCATCTAGAGACGATTGTTGAGAAGAAACCAGTCTTGTTTAGTTACAATGGGAAGAAAGTGATTCGTCGTTATTTGTAAAGGAAGAAAAAGCTCCTAGAACCAGATTCTAAGGAGCTTCTTTATTATTCTTATATAATAATCTTTTATTAGAAAATATATGAATTATTATATAATAAGGATAAGGATAGCGAATCGATTAAACGGAGTACTTCGATTTTGATTAGGTACTAATCACAAATGATGGTTTCTATGAAATATAAGGAGTGAATAGTATGAGTCAAGATAAAAAATCAAAGATAGGTTTTACATATGGAATATCGTTAGGCGTTGCATTTGGGGTATCATTTGGTTTGCTTATGGATAATCTTGCTTTAGGATTAGGGATTGGTATAGCGATCGGTGCAGGAATAGGAGCAGGAATAGACGGAAAAAAGAAGTAACCTAACATACATTTGAAACAAGAGATCACCTAATATGGGTGATCTTTTTGCTTTTCGTACTTATCAAATCCAATATTTATCAGTAAATACATTTTGTACTTCTTATTCGAAGAACAAGTAGAGAAAAATATTTTCCTGATTCATCTGATTTTGATTAAAAATAGTAGGTTCTTTTATTGTGTACGAGAGAGGATGCAAATTAGGAAACTCCTTGTTTAAATTGAGATGAACACAGGTCGTAAAAATGAAAATGGAAATAGCAATCTACTAAGTAGAATAAGAGAATAAAGAGGAAATCAGACCAATGCTACTCTATCAATCATGTAATTATTTTACATAAATAATTATCTATACCAATTTTTACATTTTCTAATAGAGAAAATGCTGTGTTAGTATGGGGGCAGTTCGGAAGGGCATCTGAGCATAACCAAAATAAATATTGTGTAAGGAGGATTCGATGCTCACTCGCAAAACTGCCAAAACTATTACTTTTACGCTGGCTGCTGCAGTCGGCTTGTCGATAACATTACCAGCGGCTAACAGTTATGCAATTACTGTTGACCAAATTTTTAAGCAAGTAGGTTTGGAACGTTCCACTACTTCGAAACCTTCTCAACCATCCCAGCCTTCACAACCTTCTAAGCCTTCAACAGGTTCGCAAGAGGGTAGCAATAGCAGTACAAGCAAACCTTCTACTAGTACCAATCAAAACACCGCACTAGGTGATAAATTGATCGCTTCAGGTGAAAAATACCTTGGTACACCATACAAATTTGGAGCTAGCTCTAGCACTACTGCTGTATTTGACTGCTCTTCTTTTGTTCAGCGTGTCTTTAAAGAAAACGGTATTTCCTTACCACGTTCTTCTCGTCAGCAATCTACAGTAGGTACTACGGTCAGTAAAGCAAATCTCCAAAAAGGGGATCTGATGTTCTTTACTCGTAGCAGTACGGCTCCTAAAATTGGCCATGTTGGAATCTATGCTGGAAACGGCAAAGTCCTTCACACCTATGGTAAAGGCGGCGTGAAGTATAGCGATATCAATGAAAAATGGCTTGTAAGTAGCTATGTTACGTCTAAACGTGTAACCAAATAATAGTAAATCAATAAAGAAGCGCGAAGAGGTGATTCATGACCTGCTTCGCGCTTTATTCTTTATATTTGTAGGAATTCTTCTTCTTGTGGAATCTCTTCTTCTTTCCAGTCCCCGCCTCCTAACCAGAAGGTAGGTTTGCCAGTGGGACCTTTGATGAGACGAAAAGCTTGTAGGCCACAACGGAAGCAAAGTTTGAGACTGGGAATGTTGTCGATTGAGACTCGTGTATAAACACGGCCTAATTCGGTCATTGAGTGCCGCACTAAATGTTCACCTACGTTCCGTTCGCGAACTGTGGGGTGTACCACGATAAAAGATTCAGTCTGACCGTAATCTGCAAAAGCGATGAATCCAGCTAATTTGTTTTCATATATCATCACAGTAAGCAATGTTCCTGGAGCAAATTCTTCTGCAGGGAGTTGAGCAAGCCAACGAAGTGCTTTTGCTGTGATTCGTTGATCTCCATGCTTTGTCACAAATTGAATGAGAGACTTTCGGAAACGAGTAAGATCTGTTGGGGTAAGATTTCGAATTTTCATTGGCTCGCTACCTCTACTTTCCCCGAGAAACCACTCAAATACAAGCTATACTGAATTAATCGGTGTAAAGATGTTGCTCGTATTTCAGGTTCATCGAACTTCATTGGTTTGGCGTTGGCCTCAAAAAACCAGATTTTTGCCTCTTGATCCACTCCGAAATCCATCGACATCTCCCCATGATCTTTTCCAACACTTTGTTCAATATGTTTGGCGATCTTGATTCCAACTCGCTCCAGTTTTTGTAGTAGTGCAGTTGCTTTTTTCTTGCCAAAAGATGAATCTAGTACTTTGTTGATCGGTTCAATTCGTCCGCCCATTGGCACATGAGTGGAGATGGCATCTTTTCCTGCGACTCGAACCCCAGCACCTGAGAGTCCCCATTCACCTTTGGAATCTTTTTGGAAAAGCATTCGTACATCAAAGGGAGAATTTTGGTATGTTGCCAGTGGAATACATTGTTGAACTAGATAAGGACGATTGCCAACGATTTGATGTATCAATTGCTTTACCGCTACCAAGTTGGAAAGGTAGGTTCTTTTCTTCGCTCGCATGGTCTGATGGATAAAATAGAAACCATGTTCTTTTTTCTCTATGCGAATCATATTAATCCCCGCCTTCCCATTCACCGGTTTCATGAGAAGGATAGGATGCTTTTGAAATGCTTCCAATAGGTTTAAATCTAGGGACCATTTTTGGGTGAAGGGGAGAAAAGTTGCTAATTGGGTGCTTTGTTCTAGATAACGAGTGAGGGTCCATTTATCGAAGTAACTAGGATTAAATAAGGGTACCTTTTTTTCTTCAAGAATTCGTAAGGCTCTTTGTACAGGTGCAGTACGCTCTGTATCTCGACTGGGGATCCGATTGTAGACAACGTTTGGAAAAGGGAGAATGGCAGCTTTCCAGCGGTACCGATTTCTCGTTTGCTGAAGTAGATAGCCTTTGACTACTTTTTTTCCTTCTTGGATTCCGCTAGGTGTTAACACAAAGACCGTAACTCCCATTTTCCGACCGGTTTCAATGATATCCTTGAAATTTTGGTGATTTCCGGAAAATGGTTCATTCCCATCACCTGTCAAAATGGCGATAAATGGGCCAACTCGCAACTCTCCTTGATCAGTACGGTAAATTCTAGCTGGTAAGGATCGTTGGAGATTAACCTGATGATGTTGTTCTTGGATTTGGAGTTCTGTTGAATAACGCGATCCAATTAAAACGGAGAGAGTCTCAGGGAAAGAGAGACTCCGAAACTGATCTTGTGGGACAAATAAACAAGGTGAGCCATTCTTTCCATATTCCAACCAGCCTTCTGTTAAGATACTCATGTTGCACCTTCTTCCTACACAAAATTAGATAGTTTCCGGCTATAGATGGCAATGTGACGGGCTGATTCTCGGCCTGCTGCTTTTTGGGTTGGATGATGGAAGATATGGCGTCCCGGTTTGGAGTTGCATTCAAAAACCCAGATGTGCCCATTTTTATCAATACCGATATCTAACCCTAACTCCCCTATAACACCCTCATAATTTGCTTCTACCGTTTGTGCGATCGTGATGGAAGCAAGCGAAATCTGCCTCTTAATTGCGGAAACTCGGTCAGGATATATCTTTTGAAGGAAGTCCTCTGTGGACAGAAGTTCTCCTCCTGTTCGAACATGTGTTGTGACACAACCTTCTCCTGCTTTTTTCGCAGCGATGGTAATCACTTTCCATTTATCTGTTTCGTCTTTGTGTAAGTGAACCCGAAAATCGACTGGTTTGTTCTGATCACGAACTAAATGGATTGCTTGTTGTGCCATATAACGTTGTAATCGCCCTTGTGTAAAATACTGTGCTATCAATTTGTCCAAGGTAGCAAAACGTTGGAGAACAGCCCGATTCCCTTGGAAATAACGAATATAGTATCCATCTTTTGGATGCTTTGTCACACGATAAATGCCAAGTCCTAGACTCCCACTAACTGGTTTTAGGTAAATGATCTTATGGTGATCTAATAGTCGAGACAGGCTTCTAATAGTAGGAGAAAGGATTGATTCAGGAACGTATTGATCTGTTTCGGGATTACTGGTTAACCAGCGATGAACTGTCCCTTTGTCAAAGAATCCCTGATTAAAGATAGGGATGTTCAAACTCTTTAATCTCTGCATGGTAGCTTGTATGGAGCCAGTCTTCTCTACCTTACGATTGGGAATGCGATCGAAGATGACATCAGGTAAAGGCGCTTGAGACTTTTTCCAACCAATTGTCTGATAAAACCAACCGTGTACTGTTTTATTTTTCCAATCGATATCTTCTTTGGTAAATACATAGTAAATGGGATTATCTTGTGCACCTGCCACCAAAAAACTACGGAAGAGAGAAGTTCTCGAGCCAAACGGACTGGAGGAATTCATGCTAGCGCCTGTTGTGAAGATTCCCACTACAGGGCCAAATCGTAGGCTTCGTCCTGTGTATGAGACTCGTATGCTGGAATGGAAAGGAAACGATAGCTGACGAGAGAGTGTGGGAGTCAGGAGTATGGTGTCCGTATTAGATCGATATCGTATGACTTTCGCCTGCACTTTTTTTTGTCCCAACTGCAAAGAGAGATTCTGTCCAGGTCGAATCCCCCATAGTAGCATTAAATTATCGCTCACTCCGACAGAGAGTGCAGGGATCTTGGATGATATTTTGGTATGGCAGAGGATCGAATTCATGTTTTCCCTCCTAACTGTCCTGTAAGTAACGAGTTAGCATAGAGTATAGGTAACTGAATGGCTCGTTTGCGAATCTCCGTCTCTCCGGTGCGTAAAAAGACAGAACGTCCTGGCTTGGAGTTTAGCTCTAGAATCCAGACCTTGCCGCTCTGATCAATTCCTAAATCCAATCCTAATTCTACGAGTGAACCATGATTTTCTTCGATATACATAGGGACATGGAAAGAGAGGAGATCAATCTGATGCCAAATTTGGTCTACTTGAAACGGTGGAAAATGTTTTTCTATGAACGGACCTACTTTTTCGGCATCCCCTCCGCCATGTAAATTTGAGGTGATGGATGTTGATTTTCCTCGGCGAATCGCTAATCCAGTTTGTTCCCATAATCTCCGCTCATTTTTTTGTAGTAGGATCCGAAGATCAAAAGGAATACCTTCTGTAGTGGAAAGAGAAAGGAACGGTTGCACAATATATCGAGTCTGACCAACAAACTTCTCTAACCACTTTGCCAACTGAGTAGCACTGGTCAATTCTTGATGGAAGGGTTTGTTGGCTTCCGTTCGTCCACGAAGTATATAGCCTTTCTCTTTTGGAGTAATTCCAACTACTCCAATGCCATGACTTCCACCATTCGGTTTGATTAGTGCTGTTTCATGTTTTGTCAGCATCGCAAATACATCTTTTGGTGATTGATATAACACAGTTTCAGGAAGATGAGGAGCGATTATCTCGTTTTGCTTTAAGATCTCATATGTTTGGATTTTGCCGCCTAAAGGACGTCCAAGTAATCGAATATCAGGATCATTGCGGAGTTTCAAAATAGCTGGCTTATAACTTTTATATTGCTTTAGATTTTGGTAAAAACAACGATCGTAGATGAGATTGGGTAGGTTGCGTGTGCCAGATGTCCAATTTCCTTTCGCATTTAGAAACCAAGCTTGAACAGAACGTTGTTTCCAGTCCACCCATTTTGGGTTAAAAATGATGAGATCAAAATGTAATGGACGTGCTTCTTCCGCTAGTTTCCGAAAGAAAGCAGACTCTCCAAATGGAGGGATGCGATTCATCTCTTTTGAAAAACAAACAATTACCCCAAGGGTACGATTGATACGTAATTTCTGCGGGCGATTCACCGTCGTAGCCTCCTCTTCGAAACTTTCTTTTTTGGGACTCGGGTTTGGGAAACGCCCGATAAATATAAGGTATAATCCAATAGTTTCTTTACCGATGGACGTGTGATCATATTGGGATTGGCAACGATCGAATCATCTGACTTGGAGGGCTTAGAGTTGATCTCAATAAGCCAGATCTTGCCATTATGATCTACTCCTAGATCAATGCCCAACTCAGCAAAATGCCCTGCTGCTTTCTTTTCAAAAGTTTCGGCTATCAGAAGGGCTGCGTTGCGAATTTGTTGTATAGAAGGTTTGGATGGAATCTCTAATTCACTTAGTAGTTCATTGGCTTTCCGAATTGTCCCACCACGTGCCAGATTGGATACTATTTGTTGATCATTGGCAATCCGACCTACTGAAGAGGTAATGGACCACTGCCCTTGTCGATTTTTCTGAACTAATACTCGAAAATCGACAGGTCGCTTTTGAAACAGTATAAGAGATAGTCCTTGCTGAATAAGATATTTCTGTTTTCCAATCCGACCGACCAAGGCTCGCTTTAGCTCTACAAATTTCGAGAATTTACGAGTTAGGATACCAGTATTCGTAGTTGATTGAACGATCCAAGTAGGTGCTGATCGCGTAACTCGGATAATTCCACCTCCGAGCGATCCGTTTGTCGGTTTTAGGAAGAGAGTACTGTATTTTTGAACCATCTCTTTTAGTTTGGATGTTTGGAAGTGGTGAGTTTCTGGTAACATGCTTTTCATTATCTCATCGGTAGATAAAACATCATAAACTTCTTGCTTATTAAGGAATTTCTCATTAAAAATTGGGATGCGATGGTTCCTCATGAGACGCTGGAGTATGGTTTGAACGGAAGTTATCTGCTCTTGTTTGCGTGACAGAATTCGATTATAGATAGCATTAGGAAAAGGTACGGTGTTTCGTTGCCACTTCCCTTTCATATAAGTCCATCCTTGAATGGTTTGTTTCTCCAGAGAGACTTTTTCAGGTGGGAAAATGATCAGATAAATACCTTGTTGCATTCCAGCCTGGCAACACTCTTCTAGAAATTTCCCCGTGTTTCCAAAGGTAGGTTGGTCGTGAAGGGGAGTAGGGTCGATCATAATTCCCAACATGGGGCCAAGTTGAAGATGTCGGCTATTTATGTCATATTGAGCATGTAAATTTAAGGTATTAGGGAGATGTAAGCGAGTAGCCAACTGAGCCCGAACACGCAAAACCATGGATCGATCTGAAGTTACAGCAAAATAACCAGTTTCGGCAGCAGATCCAAATGTGATCCAGAATGGGGCATTTACTAGACCTAACATCTGAACCAGCGGACGGCTCATGAGTACATTTACATCTCGGGGAAAAACGTGATCCGGTAGAATTTTTATTTGTATCTTTGCAATCCCCATGATCCATCCCCTTCCGCCATATCATTCTTCTTTACTTTATGTGGGCAAGTAGGGGAGGGTGAAAAAAAGAGGCTTGCACTTCTTTTTGTGGAAAATAGGATGGAGCATTTGGCAAAGTAAAGGGGAATTTCTATTTAAATAAGATACATTAAAGACTTTTTTATTGATTTTTAATAGGAGTTTTTCCAACCTTCTGTCAAGAGGGGATTGTATCTATTAAAATAGAAATCAAAATTATACATAGGAGGAATCGAAATGAAAAAAGCAATGGTATTGCTTCTATTAGGAATGTGCTGTGCAATTTTGTCAGGCTGCTTATTATACGATACAGACATGGAAAATTTCCGCGATCCGTCTTTGTCGGAAAACTATCCATCCCCGAACTCCACTGATCTACAGGATACAGAGACAATAAAGGATTAATCGTGCAAGGAAAAATGAGTATAGAAAGGAAAGAGATTTTTCAATGAAGATAACATTTCTCGGGCACTCTGCCTTTTCCATTGAAACTGCTAGTGGTCACAAGATGTTGATTGATCCTTTTTTGACTGGTAACCCAGTTGCCAATCTTTCTGCGGATCAAGTGGAAGCTGATTACATTTTCCTTACCCATGGACATGATGATCACGTAGGGGATACTGTGGAGATTGCCAAACGTAATGATGCGATGGTCGTTGCTCCGTTTGAGTTGGCTACTTGGCTCAGTTGGAAAGGGGTTCGCACACATCCTCTCGCAACAGGTGGAGGTGCTAACTTTGATTTCGGTCGTGTAGAGTTGACACTTGCTCATCATGGAAGTGGTTTTATTGAGGAAGAGAAACAACAAATTACTTATCTGGGGCCAGCAGCAGGATTGTTACTTCAGATAGAAGGAAAATCTCTCTATCATGCAGGAGATACGTCCCTTTTTTCTGATATGAAGTTAATCAATGGGGATCTTCCCATTGATCTTGCAATGCTCCCAATTGGTGATAACTTTACGATGGGACCAGATGCGGCACAGACCGCAGCACAGTGGGTAGGAGCACGAGCAGTAATACCTATGCATTACAACACTTTCCCACCAATTCAACAAGATCCATATGATTTTGCAACAAAACTACAAGCGAAAAATATCCAAGTGTATGTATTAGAACCAGGTAGTGGACTTTCTTTGTAGTCAGACCCTGTCACAACGAGAAAGGCTGAACAGTAGAGGCGGAGATGTCCCGCCTCTTTTATATGAGAAGCGGAATTCCGTTTCAACTGTTCTATTATTATGGGTATAATGAATTATACAGATCATAGAACGTAAGGAGATTAAGTGGATGGCGACGAAACACGAGCAGTTGCTTCAATATATCAAGGAGTTAGAAGTAGGAGAGAAAATTTCTGTTCGCAAGATGGCGAGGACACTTGGTGTGAGTGAAGGAACTGCCTATCGTGCCATCAAAGAGGCAGAGTTAGAAGGATTTGTCAGTACGATCGAACGAATCGGAACGGTACGGATCGAAAAAACCAATAAAGCAAAAGTAGAACGACTTACCTATGCAGAAGTAGTAAATATTGTAGAAGGCACTGTCTTATCTGGAAAGGAAGGTTTACATAAAGCGTTGCAAAGGTTTGTGATTGGGGCGATGGCACTGGAGGCACTCAAGAAATACTTAGGTCCAGATCGTCTCATGATCGTGGGGAACCGGGAAGAAGTTCATCGTCACGCTTTGTTAGAAGGAACGGCAGTGTTGGTTACAGGTGGATTTGAGGTTTCGGATGAGATCAAGGAACTTTCTGACCGCTTGGAGCTCCCTGTTATTTCAAGTCGCTATGACTCTTTTACCGTTGCTACGATGATCAACCGTGCGATCTTTGATCGTCTCATCAAAAAAGAGATCCTCATGGTCGAAGACGTAATCGATGATCAAAAGGAACCTGTATTTCTACGGATAGAGGAGACTGTGGGGGATTATGAAGAACTGGTACGTTCCACTAGACATTCTCGCTATCCGGTATTAGATGCCCAAGAACGAGTGGTAGGAATGTTGACCAGTAAAGATGTGATGGGTGCAGGACCAACAGAGCGAATAAGTAGGTTGATGTCCAAACAACCGATTAGTGTAACGAAAAAGACATCGATTGCTACCGCAGCTCATGAAATGGTTTGGCAAGGGATTGAACTTTTGCCCGTTGTGGATGATTCCAAAAAATTGATTGGAGTTGTAAGTCGTCAAGATGTAATCGAAGCGTTACAGAGCATGCAAAAGCAACCACAAGTAGGAGAGACCATTCAAGAGCTATCTATTCGTGGATTTGAGATGGAACAAGATAAGTTTGGCAATCCAGTCTATGCTGGGAAAGTGACTCCACAGATGACCGATAATCGAGGCGTTCTCAGTATCGGGGTGATGACTAGTCTCCTAACGGAAACCGCATTGCTTAGTCTACGAGATCGTGGAAGAGAAGACTTAACCGTTCAAAATATCATGCTATACCCGCTTAAGCCAGTCCAGATTGATAGTGAGATACAAATTTATTGTCGCTTGCTTGAACTGGGTCGAACTATGACCAAAATGGATCTAGAGATTCGCAAAGAAGGACAAGTGGTGGTCAAAGGATTGCTCACAGCGCAAGTGATGGAGCGTTAATAAAAATAAATCGACCAACTTCCACGAAGGAGGTTGGTCTTTGTCTAACTATGAGAGATTATCGGATAGATCAAGTAGGGCAGCATATAAAGTCTTTAGATCCTCTTGATTTGCTTTATTCATTTCAAATTCTTTTTTCTTCAGCCAAAATTCTAATATATCTATTACTAATCCTTGATTATAGATAGGAATAACTGATTTACCAAATTCTTTTGGTCTTGTTAAATCCTCTAATACTTTCACTGCTTCTTCAAATGTATCGACCTTATTCAGTGCCTCGATTGCCTTTAATACGAATATTTTTTCTGCCATAATAAATCTCCCCTTTAATGAATTTGGGTATCACTACCCTCAAAACCAATAGATACCTACTGCCTTTGAGGGTAGCCCAGATTCGAAGAGGAAAATTTACCGAGTTAGACTCTTTTATTATACAAGTAGAAGGCAGAATTTCCACTTCTTTTTTAAACAGTTTTGATTATTTGATAATCAATCTATTATACTATTTGATTCCAAGTTTCTTGTGCACATGTTGTGGGTATGGACCTCGTCTGTAATGGGCTGGTGAAGCAGCGATTCTTGCTTCTTAGTAAGGTATAACCTGATGGAAGGAAAAAATCATGTTCCGGGCGGTTACGGTAAAAATTTAGCTAATCAACACTCCTGCATCCATTACCATAACTTTGAACGTATTCAGGGGAAAATTGGTTACTTATCTCCTGTAGAATACAGAAATAAGTAGCCAGTAGGTGTTTTTATGTCGTTAATGAAAACTATTTTGCTATTACTCCAACAAAATAAGAAAATTGCTCATCAAATTTTGTTGGAGTAAATCAAGATTCTCTCCATTGTAGATCTTCTAATTTACCAGTCTCTTTAATTCCAACATTAATTCCGAGACGTTTGCAAATCGTTCGTTTTTAGAAAGAATAAGACATCTATTTAGAATCTGCTCCAATTGTGGAAAAGGTGTTACTCCAACAGATTGGAAGGATCTTCTCTTCCCTCGTACAATTTGTTTCAGTTTCTCTTCAAAAGGAATGGATTTGTAATTTGTATTGGTATGATCTTCACTGTAGGCAATAGGTACTACATCAGAGTATAAAAAGAATGCCGTAGCACCAAAAGCGTATACTTCTGTCAGCTCGTTCAATGGAGCATTTGTCTTTTGTAGCATGGCATCGGCTACTTCAGGTGAAACAAAATGTACTAATGCTCCTTTGTAGTCATGAATCGCCCCTTTTTTGTAGGAAGTCTCCAAATCGAGTAGATGCACCTCTTGATTAGGCAAAAACAAAAAATGAGCAGGTTGTAGATCTCCATGTAGATAACCTGTTTTATCTAGAGTTATTACTTTGTCTAGCATTTTGGTTAGATCTATAACAAACCGAGTTTGATTTTCTGTTGATGGATTTTGGCGAACATAGGCTGTGTAATCAGAAGATGTTACTCCAGATAGCCAAGTACGCAGAAGCCAAACATAGTTTGAGTGAGTGCCACTTGTTACAAAAGAGGGGTCTTTTATTTCCTGTAACACAGTACTTTCGTTTTGTATTGTATTGGCTCTGCTTTGTTGATTAGCCATTTTCAATAGAAACGTAGATTGGTTTGTATATAGCTTAAAAGAAGCCCCTTCTCTGGAGGGGAACACTTCAATACGATTAGTTGATATATTTTGTTCTTGGCAAATTTGCTCAACCAGTTCAGTTAGTTCCATGTTGGCATAGCTTCCTCTCGTTTAAAATAAATTCAAGCATTTCTGTTAGGTTGTGGGTATTGTAGTCAACGAATGATTGAGGAAAATGTTTCTCTTTGCGATGCATTTCCCAAAAATACGGTGGCTCTACTATATGATTTGATACTAAAACGGTATTTAAACCAATGATTTTAGCAGTTTTTAGGTTTAAATAAGAATCGTCAAAAAACAAAACGTTCTTTGGGGATTCTTTTAGCTTCTCCAAACACATCTCAAAGCCTTCTCTGTTAGGCTTTTTATAATAATTGAAATCTTCTAAGGAGAAAATATATGAAAAAAGGTTAAGGCATGAAAATTTTTCTAACAGTCTTTTGGCATGTCCCCGAGATGAGTTCGTCCAAAGTGCAAGTTTGTAGTACTTAGAACACTCATGAAGAATATCAATTAGCCCGTTATAAGGTTCAGCAGCACTGATATCAAGAGATTCAAATACATCAGCATAGAAAGTATCTGGATCAATACCATAGTATTTTTTAAGTCCAAAGATAACATGGTGAAATTCTTTTCGATATTGTTGAATCGTTTCATAAGTTTGTTCTGCATCAAGTTGAAATACCTTTTTAGCATGACCAAAAAAAGTTGGACCAATTTTGTTTTCAATTGCTGATGCAGGGTAAAGCGTTCCATCTAAATCAAACAGTAAAACCTTTAAGTTAGCTACTGGAACGTTGGATTGGTATAGATGGTAAAGATTTTTTTTCATTTTTTCTCCTCACCCTCTCCTCATCTGCCCACTTATAGACAATATTGTAATAATCGAGCTCTTCCATGTTCTTGTATGTTAGTTCTTTCTCTTTAGGTAATAGAATATGAACATTTTCCATGTTGTCTTTCGACTCCATAAGGTCAGGCAAGAGGTAATCAGCTCTCTTGAAGAAATAAGGATCTTTTGTTTTAATGGCAGATCTAATTGATAGAAAGTGACAAGGAGGTTCAGGTATCATTTCTCCATTTCTAGCGTTTTGCTTCTCATTAATCCAGAACTTCCCTACCATAATTCCCACTGAGGTATAGAGGAGTTTAATCATAAAATGAGACCACATTAGAAGATCACTACCATCGACTTTCTTAAATGCATTGGGCAAGTAGAACACAATATTTTCACAAGCCACGAGTTTTTTTAAGATATCGGGTTCTTGATGACGGAATTGGCGTAGTCTTTCTGCATGTTCGACACCGTAGTAAAAAATTTCCTTTTTGATGTTTTCTATCCTGTCGGATTTTAAGTGGTACTCGGTACAAAATAAAACTTCATTTTTTTCAGCAGGATGAAGAAATGGACAGAATGACTTTGAGATCATCTTGCAATACTGAGAGAATTTATCTGAATCACTAAATGAGACAATCTTTCTGTTCATTGAATAACAGCTCCTTAAATTGAAGGCAAGATAACTCTAGGAGACTCTAGAGTTATCTTGTTTCACTCTTATGTGAGATAGAGGATGTTTTTCTCTATTCTGTTGGCACTGGTCCACAATCCCAAGACTGACGCTTTACTTCCCCAGTTACCTGATACTCTTTGTACGCTTGTGTATCTAGCTGACCATGTTTATTCATAAACCAAACTTCGTTAAGCTTACCGAATTCTGTTTCATATTGTGTTACCCATTTAATGGGACCTACACCGTTCATTTCAACGTGTGCTACTTGTTTTCCAGCTGTTTTCTCGCAAAAATCATGATATTTAATGGGTGTCTCAAGTAGTTCATGCCAAATGTTATCAACTAATCCCGAGAACATTGTCAGACCTTTTACTCCTTTGCCAAATAACATAAAGAATTTCCCCAGTTCGACCTCAGCTGATTCTTGAATATTAGTACTTAATACAGCATTCATAGACAGACCTCCTAATTGGTTAAAGATCAATCGCGTAAAGCAAGTATGTCATATATTTTTGAATATACCAAAAATTGATGATGTTATCGGTTTCCTTTTTTATTCATTTATGGTTCAATGAAGGGGAATATATATTCTGAAATTGGCATTGGATAAACCGGATTTAGAGTTGATGTTAAGATGGTTTTCATTGCAGATATTTAAAAACAATTATTTTTACCAAAAAATTTTTTAGGTGGAAGTGATTATGGCTAAATATCATTACATCACACCAACAATGGGTGATCGTTTAAAGCAGGCTAGAATTGAATTAGGGTTATCTATAGAAAAACTTTCTGATGATATGCTATCAACTGGTACAATCAGTAATTTAGAACGTGGTAACCGAAATGTTAGTCAAGAGAAACTCAGGTATTTATGTACTAAGGTGAATTTAATTTATGAAGAGTTAATTTCATTAGAAGAAGAACCACAAAAATTGACATCTGAATTAATAGATTTAGAACTCCTAATGATTGAGCAGGAGTTAGATACGCGGTCAGATGAGGCATGGAAAAGACTGCAAGCCCTAGATGGAACGCACCCTAAAGTTAGTTATTTAAAAGGTAAGTACTTCTCAAAGCGTAGATTATGGAACAATGCCGAGAGTTACTTTCGCAATGCAATTGAGTATTCAAAATCCAGTAATATATCTTCAAAAGATAATATTTTAGCATTGTCTTACTATGAACTTAGTAGAAATGCTTATTATGAAAGTAAACTAGCCAAAGCGCTGTTATTTATCGAAGAGGGAATAAGAGCTTTTCAAGAAGATGGAGAGAAGCAGTTCGTCTACTACTATCTTCTAACCTCTCAAGTCATTTATCTGAAAAAGATGAATAGAACTATGGAAGCTTTTAAGCGCTTGGAAGATCTAAAACCTCTTAAAAATAAGGTAGAGACAACAACTATCTTGTTAAGTTTAATAGATTTAGAAGCTGGATTGTTAAATGATTTGGGATACTATCGTGAAGCAATCAAAGAAGCCACTTATGGTCTAGAATTAGCTAGATTAGATCGCAGACATGAAAGATCTGTGGAGCTATACTCTACACTAGGAACAAGTTGGATGCATCTAGAACAATGGAATCTAGCAGAATCGTGTTTTACTGAAGCTATAAAAGCAGAAGATGCAAGAGATGATTTGCTTGTTGTTCCATATAAAAAACTAGGAGAGATGTTTCAACGACAGGGAAATTTGGAAGCTGCGTTAAAGTACCTAGAAAAGGCTAAAAACCTAGCATTATCGGCAAATGATCATGGTTCTTACTGTGAGGTTTGTGTATTAATAGGAACATTGTATGAGATGAAGAATGATGTTGATGCTTCACTAGTTGCTTTTAATGAAGCAATTGATATTTCGACAAAGCTCAACTTAAATGATCTTCAATTTAAAGCAACAAAGAATTATTTGAATGTTGCTAAGACACATAAGAGGAGTCCGAATGAAATAATTGAAACACTTTCAAAAAGTTTGTTAGAATACAATCAAAAGGAGGATACAGATATGTACCAAAATTTTGAAACTGATCCACCAGAAGCTTAAATTCAATATTTCAATGCAGTGGATACTATAGGTATCCGCTTTTTTATAGGAGAAAGATGAGTGTGTTCGAATAACGAAAAAAGCATGATCAAGACTCTCGGTGTGCTTGATGTTCTACAGTTCTCTTTTTTTAATGAAGTATGGAACCTAAACTAACTACATATAGACAATCTTCCACTCTAGCACACCACGAAAAGTGCTAGAGTTTTTTCCATTTCCCCCTCTAACTCCCTATGATAAGATGGTACCTACTGATAACTAGATTCGTATAGATCCAATAGAGTTGGAGAAATTCGGAATGAAGAGGTGAAATCCCTTGTCTCAGAAGGGTACAGGCTTAGAACGGTTATTTGAGGAGGCGAAGCTACCAGGGGAGTGGCTATCGTCTCATTTTGCGAAAGCATGGATCAAAAAAGTGACAATCCATCCTCGGCAGAGAGCTTGGCAAATCTTGCTCGGTCTAGCAGAACCAATGGATCCGGATATTTGGATGGAGTTTATGGAGCGAGTAAAACAACACTTTGCTCCAGATATTCGGGTAGGTCTTCGCAAGCAGATTGATCAAGTGGAGCACACGGTGGTATTAAACAAATATAAGCATTGGATTCAAAAACGGATCCAAGAGAACGTCTCACCTGCCGCCGCAGGTTGGTTTGGAAAAGCAGACTGGGAGATCCAAGACCAAAAGATTTTAGTGACACTGCGGAATTCGCAAGTACAAGAGATGGCGTTTCAACGGGAGATAGATCGCGAAATTTCCCGATATTATGCGGAATTGACAGGAGAAAAGCTACCAGTCGTGTTAAAAGCGCGTACAGGAGAAGAAGATCGTAGCCAATTTGAAGAGACAAAGGAAAAACAGCAAAAAGAGATTATTTCCAAAGCAATCGCTGAGCGGGAACTGGCAGAGAAGCGTTTGGCAGAAAAGGTAGCTGCTGGTGGTAGCGAAGAAGAGATGGTGCTAGAGAAGAAACTTGGGTACCAGATCCAAGATGAGCCTGTCCCCATTTCCACGATTCAAGAAGAAGAACGTCGTGTGACGGTACAAGGAAAAGTATTCAAAACGGAGCTAAAAGAACTAAAGAGCGGACGACAGCTCCTTACATTTAACATAACGGACTTCCAAGATTCCATCTCCTGTAAACTGTTTGCCAGAGATAAGGAACAAGCAGCTGTCTTTCGTATGATTTCAGATGGAGATACCTTAAAAGTTCGAGGTTCCGTCCAATTTGACACCTTTGCCCGGGATTTGGTCCTGATGGTGAATGATCTAGTGGAAGTCTACGTTCCAGAAAGACAAGATCTAGCAGAGGAAAAACGGGTTGAATTGCACCTTCATTCGTCTATGTCGGCGATGGATGGAGTAAATAACGTGACCCAATTGGTCAAGCGTGCGGCAAAATGGGGACACCCAGCGATTGCGATCACGGACCATGGGAGTGCACAGGCGTATCCAGATGCCTATGATGCAGCCAAGAAAAATGGGATTAAGTTACTGTTTGGGATGGAGGCAAATATCGTCGATGATGGCGTGCCAATCGTTCTGAATGCGGAAAAACGAGATCTTCAGTCGGATACATATGTCGTATTTGACGTGGAGACTACAGGTCTATCTGCCTATCATGATGTCATCATCGAGTTGGCAGCTGTCAAAATGCGTGATGGTGAGATCATCGACAAGTTCTCGGAGTTTGCCAATCCTCATCGCAAGTTATCTCAGACAATCATCGAATTGACTCATATCACCGATGATATGTTAGTCGATGCCCCAGAAGTGGATGATGTGATCACTCGCTTTTTAGAGTTTATCGAAGGCTCTGTACTGGTTGCTCACAATGCTCGCTTTGATATGGGCTTTTTGCAACAGGCTGCCAAACGGATCGGCAAACCGCCAGTGATCAACCCTGTTTTGGATACCTTAGAATTGGCGAGATTCCTGTATCCGACGATGAAAAACCACCGTCTCAACACGTTATCCAAGAAATTAGAAGTCCATCTGGAACAACATCACCGTGCGATCTATGATGCGGAAGCGACAGGCTATGTCCTATACAAGATGCTAGAAGAGACGATCAAAGTACGGAAGATCACCCAATTACATCAATTGAATGAGCATATGGGTGAGCGTGATATGTCTCGAATGCGTCCATTTCATGCAATCCTGCTCGTGAAAAATTTAGCTGGTCTACGTAACCTCTATAAATTAATCTCCATCTCGCACACAGAGTATTTCTTTCGAGTGCCTCGAATCCCACGTAGCAAGCTGGTTGAGTTACGAGAGGGCTTGATCGTCGGTTCTGCATGTGAACGAGGCGAACTATTTGAAACGGCACTTAATAAGTCGCCTGAGGAAACAGAAGAGGTAGCGAAATTTTATGATTATCTGGAGATTCAACCAGTCGATATCAACCAGCACTTAGTAGAAAAAGGTTTTGTGGAGAGTCCAGAACGACTACGGGAAACAAACCGGCTTTTGGTAGAGATTGGCGAACGATTAGGTAAACCAGTTGTAGCGACTGCCAATGTGCACTATCTCGATGAAGAGGATGCCATCTATCGGGATGTTCTGGTACAGAGTGTGACTGGTTTCCGCGGAGATGGGAAATTACCAAAAACCCACTTCCGAACCACCGATGAGATGCTCTCTGAATTTGCTTATTTAGGTCGAGAAAAAGCGCATGAAGTGGTGGTCGCCAATCCGAAAAAGATCGCCGACGACATTGAAGAGCTTCAACCATTTCCAAGAAGAGATGAACCGTTTACCCCAGTCATTGAGGGGGCGGATCAAGAGTTTGAGGAGATGTGCTATAAAAAGGCGCATGAGTGGTATGGCAATCCGCTACCAGAAGTGGTACAAGCACGATTAGATAAAGAGTTAACTAGTATCATCAAACATAAATTTGCGGTAGTCTATTTAATCTCACAACGCTTGGTTACGAAGTCTCTATCAGATGGATATCTAGTAGGTTCACGGGGATCTGTTGGTTCCTCTTTTGCTGCTACCATGAGTGATATTACGGAGGTCAACCCACTCCCACCACATTGGCGTTGCGAAACTTGCCGTCATAGTGAGTTCATTTTAGATGGTTCCTATGAATCTGGCTTTGACTTACCGGACAAAGAGTGCCCTAACTGTGCGACCAAGATGATCAAAGACGGACACGATATTCCGTTTGAGACCTTCCTTGGTTTTGAGGGAGATAAAGTTCCCGATATCGATCTCAACTTCGGCTCTGATTACCAACCAAGAGCACATGCTTACACAGAGGAACTGTTCGGGAAAGAATATATCTACCGAGCCGGAACCATCGCAAAAGTGCAAGAGAAGACAGCATACGGATATGTGAAAAAATATGCTGAAAAACACAACCTTCAGTTACGTCAAGCAGAGATCGATCGATTGGTTCATGGATGTACCGGAGTCAAACGGACAACCGGTCAGCATCCAGGTGGTCTGATGGTAGTACCACAATATATGGATGTCTATGACTTTACCCCTGTACAGTTTCCAGCAGATGATGTGAAATCGGAGACCAAAACCACTCACTTTGATTACAACGCCATCGGTGGGATGATCTTGAAACTAGATATTCTAGGTCACCAAGACCCGACCACCATCCGCAGATTGCAAGATATCACGGGAATCAAGCCACAAGATGTACCGATCGACGATCCAGAGACGATGAAGATTTTCTCTGGCACCGAGTCACTTGGCATTACACCGGAGCAAATCAACGGGATTAAGATGGGTACATTGGGGATCCCAGAGTTTGGTACCTCGTTTGTACGTCAGATGCTCGAAGATACCAAGCCAACTACCTTCTCAGAACTGGTGCGGATCTCCGGACTTTCTCACGGTACCGATGTATGGCTGGGAAATGCGCAAGAACTGATTCGAAATGGCACAGCTACCCTATCCGAAACGATCTGTACCCGTGATGACATCATGCTCTACTTGATCTTAAAAGGCGTCCCTGCCAAAGCATCTTTCAAGATCATGGAGAAAGTGCGGAAAGGAAAAGGTCTCACAGAGGAAGAAGCGGAGCTGATGCGGGAATACGATGTGCCAGAGTGGTATATTAACTCCTGTCGCAAGATCGCCTACATGTTCCCACGTGCCCATGCTGCCGCATATGTCATGATGGCAGTACGGATCGCTTGGTTTAAAGTTCATCATCCGATTGCTTATTACTCTACCTACTTCTATCGTCTTCTAGCAGACTTTGATTGTAATGTCGTAGTAAAAGGTCCTGAGTATTGTAAGAAACTGATCAAGGAGATTCAGGAAAAAGGAAACACAGCTACTCCAAAAGAGAAGGGACTCCTCACCGTACTAGAATCCGTCTTGGAATTTTACGCCCGAGGTTTCCGCTTCCAGCAGATCGATCTCTACCGCTCTCATGCGAAAGAATTTGTAATCGATGGAGATAGCTTGATCCTCCCATTTGCTACGATTCCAGGAGTAGGAGAGAACGCCGCCATCCAGATGATGAAAGGTCGCCAAGATGGAGAGTATCTGTCTATTGACGAGTTCCAGTCGCGGACGAAAGCTTCTTCCACCGTGATAGAAGTATTAAAAGAACTAGGTTGTCTCGAAGGACTGCCACAAAGTAATCAATTGGCATTGTTTTAGAGAAAAAAGGTGATTCCATGGGTGGGATCACCTTTTTTTAATGGGCAATGTTTTTGAATTTTTGGATCGATTGTTGTAAAAACGATTGCTATAATTTTGATACTAGGATTTGATTCAAATTTCTTAGAACTCTTTTAGTAACTATGGTATTGATCTTGGGTGTGCTGTTGGGAGACGTGAACAGATGTTATCTTTAATTAAAACAGAGTTTGAAAATATTTATCTAAGTAAGCTCATTAAAGGTGGGTTAATAGCACTAACATTATCAGTATTATTAGGAGCATTGGTTATTAGTATCGTTATACCACCATATTCTGATTGGCAAGAGAATCTTGAAAATGAAATCGAACATGGATATGAGAAACTAGAAGATCCAGAAAGAGCACAGGACTCCAGGTATTTCCCGGATGATGAGTATATTGATCCATTCATTGAATATTACCAATATCATTTAGATCAAAATATTCGTTTTCCAAGTCCAAAAATATTGCTAACAGATATGTCTTTAACATACTTGGTTATTTTAATATGTTGTTCTGTTATAGCAGTTCGCATTATTAGTAGGGAGCACAATGTTCCCCAACCAAGTCTCAATTATCGAATCAAAATGTTTGTTTCAAAGTATATGGTGATGAATATATTCGTGGTTATATTGCTAGGGTTGGAATTAGGGTTTTCGATACTAATAGGCGGGGTTTTGATAGGTTTCGAGGGTATGTTTGATCCATTGGTCGGTTATGACCTAGCGGAAATACCACTTATTCCTCACTTACTGAAAGCGAAACTGATTCTAGTACTAGTGATATCGGTATATTTAGCATGGAGTATGTTAATCGCATCCATTATCAAAAGTAGACCTTGGGCTATAGGAATAGCAATTGGGAGTACAGCAATTGGATGGTTTGTATCATTTATAGAGACAGACATAATTTATGGAAAGGTTCTTCCGTTATGGTCAAAATGGTTTTTCTTTTCATACACACAGATAGCAGTTTATAGATTTGATACAGTAAGTGGATCGTTAATTCAGTTTGCAAGTCTTGTATTGATTGTGTCGTTGGTTGTGTTCTTAGGTGCTAGCTTCTTTATTTTGAATAAAAAGTATTCTGCCCCACTTCATGATGGAGAAATCTCATAAATGGGTTCTATTTTAAATTGATCCAGACAGATTTGATGATTAGCGTACGAAAGAGACTTGGTTAATAAAATGACCGCCATTTGGCGGTCTTAACTATTTTTGGTATCTGTACTCTTAGTAAATGCTCAAAAGTGGCATTGATGCATTAACCTATACTATTAGTCAGGATACTCTAAACCATCAGTACTCTCTATATAGAAGGGAGTCCATTGGTCTATTAAATGGTCAAGAGTGGTACTCGTTCGATACAAACGGTTTAAAAGATTGGTTTTATGAAATTTAGAATTAATATTTTCTTCTCTCCAATCCTCAAAAAAGTACTCATCCCAAAGGTCGTAAAGTCCTTTTAAATTTTCTTCAAGAGTTACTGCTTCATCATAAGCAGCCATGAGATCTTCTGGAGGATTTTTCAACCATTCATTCACTTTCTGTTCGATTAGTTCCAATAATTTGGTCGAAAACATGTTGATATGATAACGGGATACTCGAAATGTTCTCTCCAATAAAACCATCCTAAAATTATAAGTATTATGTCTACTAATCTTACGGGCAATTAGCCTTCTACATCTAACTATATCGAAATCTTCATGTGTTTTCTAATCAATAAAGACAAGGGTTGGATTATGTGTTACCATCATCCAACCCTATGTATGAAAGTCTATCATTGGATTACGGAGATTGTTCTGGGGGTTCAGTTGCAAAGAAATTAATTGGCCCATCTCCAGGTGGTTCGTTTACAAAGTAGCTAAGTGGACTATCGATTGGTGGTTCATTTACTAGGAATTGTTTAGCCATGTGATCACCCCTTTCTTCTGCATGTATTGTACGTTAAACTCAAATGATTTTTCCATACATTTTTTATATTCATTGTTATCAAACTTCTCATAGCAAATTCCTAGTTTAATCCAAAGATGGTGCTCTTTCTCGATCCATAACATAGGATTCTTTTGTGCTGTTGATTGGATTTGGGCAATTTCTAATGCTTTACGATACGATATAGTAGCTTCTTGAAAGTTTTCTAGCATTAATTCACAATCACCTAATGCAACTAAGGCATCATGGTATCTCAATACTTCTTTTGATTTTGTTTTCTCTCCCAGCTGAACTGCTTCCATAAAAGTATTTCTAGCCTTTTCTATGTGTTTTTGCTTCACCAATAATTTCCCTAGTACTACAAGGGTAGTCACAAACAAGTATTCTTTTTGATATTTTTTTCGTATTTTGTCCTTCATGTCCAAACCTAAAGCTAAATGGTTTTCGGCTTTTGCATAGTCACCTAGACTAATACAAATGGAACCGTAAGCTGTTAATAACTCTAGTACTCGATCTAATATGCTATTTTTTTGTGCAAGTTCAATTCCTTCCAATACACTTTCCAATGCTTCCTCATACAATTCCATTTTATTGAGCAAAGTAGCTTTTGCTTCATGAAGACTTATAACGGCATCAATGCTTTGGATTCGGTCTTTTTGTTCCCATAGTTTGTCAATGATATGCTTTACTGTTTCTGTGTCTTGATTTAAGTTTTGTAAATAGACTACTTTCCCGATCAGCAGTAAATACTTAGTTTGCTCTTCTGTATTAGTAACAAGCGATTCCAAGCCTTGATCAGCATGCTTTAACGCTGTGACTAAGTCATTTTCTTGGGAATAAAACGTGCGTGCCAGATGGAGATGACAAGATGATTTTAGATTGGTTTTGTAAAAGTCGGGATAACGTTTGATGATTTGAAGAGCTTTCATATAATGGCTTCGAGCAGCTACCCATTTCTTTTTTCGGGTATAACATTTGCCAGTCAGATATTCTGCATTTGCTTTTAATGGATTGGTTGCAGATAACTTCAATTTTCGTAACTTCTCCAGTGCATTATCCGCCCCAACTAGATCAATCCGATTTGCAATATCCTCTAACTGTTGAAGAAGCTGTTGGTTTCGATCACGTTCGTTTTCAAGTAGCTTCGGAATTTCCTCTGTTGAGTACCCTAACTTCTGTGCATAGATCACGATCTTTTCCCAAGAGACACGTTCGCCACGCTCTAGATTACTTATGGTGGAGGTGGAAATATCATCATCTGCCAATTCATCTAGTATTCGTTTCTGGTCTTTTCGCGATTGGCGCAAGATTTTTCCGATGTGTTTAAGCTGTTCAAGCGAGAGTTCATAAGGAGTTTCGACCATTACTATCAATACCTCCTCCGATAATGTTAAAAAAGATTGTCCCATAAAACTCATAATATTATCAATAATTTATTTTTTGGCTATTTATCCAATGGAACCAGTGGATAAATAGATGCATTTTTATCAGTTGTGTCCAATTAGCTCATTTCTACATAAAAAACAGTGAAAAAAACCAAAATTTATTTGAAATTGTAAATTATTCATAAAAGTTTTACAATAATATCAGAAGATTAACCAATGAGTTTTTCCATTAATCTAGTTTTCCTAAATAGAGAGGATGAAATGGTTTTGAAGAAGCGGATAACCAAAATTGTTCCAATGTTTAAGAGACCACAGCCTAGAACTAGAGAGAAAAGCCAACTTCGGATTTTGACGATCATAACGGATCAGGGTGATACTATCGAAATTCCTCTATTGTATTGCACCAATACGGAAGTTGGAGAAGGTGTTCGTCAGTATGCTGGGAAGGCAGTTGATATCCGATCAGATCGAGAAGTGTTTGATTTGACTTGTGTCGATGGGGTATGGGAATGCTCCGCTTCTGTAGAGTCTGATCAAGATATTCGAAGAGGTGGGAGGCGAAGAAGATGAACAGAATGGAGAAAGAGTATGAAGCACCGGAATTGATTGAAATCGGTTCTTTTGAAGAGGTAACTCATGGGAAGAGGCTTGTGGATATTGTTGATGAACATGAATGTCAAAACGAAAAGGAATAATGGGTACTGTGTTTTACGCCTTTCTTTTGAAAGACACGTAGTTTTGCTGTAATCTGCCCTTTCCTAAAGTCGAGTGAATAGGAGAGATCAAGTTGCTAAGTATTCCTGATTATGTACAGGTGACAAAGGTTGATGGTAAATACATTATTCTGGATCGCAAGAAAAACTACTTATATGCTGTTAGCAAAACAGGTGTGGAGCTTTTGGAGTGGTGGAGTATTTTGGGTAGTGCTGAAAAGGCAATGAACAAAATTAGTAAAAAGTATGATGTAGATTATGGGATCGTGGAGAAAGATATGCTTCGTCTGATCACGAAATTGAACAAAAAAGAACTGGTGAGGGTCGATGATAGAGGGTGGGATTTGTATTGATAGAATGAGAAGTTTTTCTATATGTATTAATAGGAATAATTGCATATAGAAATATAATCAAAAAGGGATAAAGGATACAGGAGTACGCCCTTCTTTCATAGAAAGGCGTATTTTTATTGAAAAAAAACCCCTCCCAAAATCACATCTGCGATTGGGAGGGGTTCGTTGGTCTTTATATCACCTTTGTCGTCCAAGATTCACAGTTCCATACATCGGTCACGACACTTTGATAAAACTCGGGTTCGTGAGAGATGAGCAGGACGCTTCCTTTGTACTCCTGAATAGCTCGTTTTAGTTCTTCTTTTGCCTCCACGTCTAAGTGGTTGGTCGGCTCGTCTAATACCAAGAGATTGGTCTCTTTATTAATCAGTTTACATAGACGTACTTTTGCTTTCTCTCCACCACTTAATACGTCGATCTTGCTCTCGATGTGTTTGGTGGTCAGTCCACATTTGGCAAGTGCGGCACGAACCTCAAATTGAGTAAAGGATGGGAACTCCTGCCACACTTCTTCGATACAAGTATTGGGATTGGAACGTTTAGTCTCTTGTTCAAAATAACCAATATGCAAATACTCGCCACGTTCTACAGAGCCTGAAATTGGCTGGATTTCCCCCAAGATACTGCGTAACAGAGTTGTTTTCCCGATCCCGTTGGCTCCGACTAGGGCGATTTTTTGTCCACGCTCCATGTATAGATCGAGTGGACGAGAGAGTGGTTCTTCGTAGCCAATCACCAGTCCTTTGGTCTCAAAGATCATCTTGCCGGAAGTTCTGGCAGCTTTGAAATGGAATTCTGGCTTTGGCTTTTCGGGAGCTAATTCGATCATTTCCATCTTGTCTAGCTTTTTCTGACGGGACATCGCCATATTCCGAGTCGAGACACGAGCTTTGTTTCGAGCGACAAAGTCTTTGAGATCCGCAATCTCTTGTTGTTGCTTCTTGTATGCTGCCTCTAGTTGCTGCTTTTTCGCCTCATGAACCTGTTTGAAATGTTCATAGTCTCCTACATAACGGCTTAATTCTTGGTTTTCTACATGGTAGATCAGATTGATCACGCTATTTAAGAATGGAATATCATGGGAAATTAGGATAAAGGCATTCTCGTATTCTTGAAGGTAGCGTTTGAGCCATTCGATATGTTGCTCATCCAAATAGTTGGTCGGCTCATCTAGGAGCAAAATATCTGGTTTTTCGAGAAGCAGTTTGGCAAGTAATACCTTGGTACGCTGTCCACCGCTTAGATCATGAACATCCCGATCCAAGCCGATTTCATCAAGCCCAAGTCCTCGAGCGGTTTCTGAGATTTTGGCATCGATGATGTAGAAATCGTTATTGGTCAACGTATCTTGAATCGTGCCGACCTCTTCTAGCATCTTTTCTAGCTCTTCGGGGGCTACTTCGCCCATTTTTTCATACATTTGGTTCATTTCCGCTTCCATATCAAATAGATACTGAAATGCTCCTTTACATACATCGCGAATGGTAAGCCCTTTTTGCAGCACACTGTGTTGGTCGAGATACCCGACCCGTACTTTGGAAGCCCATTCGATTTTGCCTTCGTCTGGCTCTAATTTTCTGGTGATAATATTGAGGAAGGTTGACTTTCCTTCGCCATTGGCACCGATTAGTCCGATATGTTCCCCTTTTAATAGACGAAATGAGACATTATGAAAAATAGCACGGTCCCCAAACCCGTGACTAAGATTGGATACGCTTAGAATACTCATTTTCTCTTTTGCACCTTTTCTCTCAATTATGATGAAAAAACCCTTCCTACAGGATATACGAAACAGAGCAATAAGGGCAAAAGAAATGTACAAAAAAACCCTCGTTTTCTTGTGGGAAAAGAGGGACTCAAATTGATTAGACAGAGCTGTTTCTTCAATTTCGAAGTAATAGATAACCGCCACTACTGCTTTATTATATTTACTTTTTTTAGCTCACTGATTCCGTTTCATTATCCATAACACTCCAAGTATACCCGAGATTGATATTAGACCCAGAATGGCTAATTCGACCAGGTTGATATCTCCTTCGAGATAAGATTGAAGAGAGTCTATAATTCCCGGCAAAGCTAGCATTACGCCTACTATACATAAAACGTAATAGAGTGTCATTTGGTTATAGCGAAGCGCTTTCTGTTCCATCATGTCTCTGGATGGATCCGGTTTTTGGGATGTTGGTTGATCTTTAAGAGAATCTTGGTGAATTTCCCCTTTCCTATATACTTGCCTCCATATGTCAGAATGGTTAGATCCGATATCTATTTCTAATTCATTACAAGCTCGGAAGAATAGGACTTCAGCATAATAAGGTTTCATTTTTACATATTCTCTATGCAAGTTCCTTTCATCATAAATCTTTTCCATTTCTGAAATTACTTCTCTTATAACATGGTGATCATAACCAAGCTTCTGCATGATTCCTTCCATCAAAGCTGTTTCGTAAATATGTATCAAGGGGAAATGCTTTAAAAAGTAACGAACCAAAAATTCCTGGTTTAGGGCTTTTTTTAACATAGTTTTTCCTCCTGGCTTTTAGGGTTAGAAGAGTTATTTGACAGTAATTTATTTTTAATATATCCTAATATTAGTCCATTGTTGGGTTATGTCTACGGACATGGTCACCATTGGAACAACGTTGATTCAATTGGCTACGAATTTCGTAGCCTTTTTTTTTGCTGTATTCGTAGCTCTTTTTTGTTATAAAAATGGAGTGACCACGTCAACAAATAAGTATGACGTGGTCACCATTGGAACAACGTTGAATGCTATTTTTTGTCTTCTACTTCTACATCTTTTGCACGATTCCGTATTACAATTAGCCCGACGACCGATCCAGAAACTAATCCTGCTATTAAAAGAGCAGATGTCGTAATATCAATTTGCCCTTTGAAGTAGGCGAGGAGAATTTGAAATATTACAGGTGAACTGGCAGAGATTCCTATAGCATAGAGGGCCTGTTTCTGGTTACGTTTGGTGTAATGTAAGTTCTCCACCGATAGCTGCTTATTGTCCGAATCACGTCGTTTTGTTTGCTCGATCTCGTATTCTTTTATATGCTGCGTATAGGATTTCTCCCAAAACTCTAGTATTGACGTTTTGGCTTTTTCTTCGATTCCGAGTTGGTATAAGGCAGATTCCAACTTTGCGATATTTGCATAGTTGGTTGGTTTGAATAACTCTAGTGACATCTGTTTCAGATCGCCGACCTTCCAGCTCCCTTTTTTTTCATCGTAACACGATGCTAGGGAACTGAGATCTTTCACTCTTGTGGTGTTTGCATGCTTGCTGTTTTGCTCCAATTCCGGAGTCCTCCTCACTTGGATTTGGTGGGGTAAAACACAGACTCCGGGTAGCATAAATCAACGCTTTCCCGAGGTCTGTTGTATGAATAATCTAGGATCAATCCATACAGCAGACCTCGGATTGAAGGTTCCAAAGTGAAAATGCTTTTAGCATTCTATTATCAGTCTAACGTCAATATTAGAAATAGTCAATAAAGTAGAGTGATCTCCAATTGATATGTCTTTATGAAAGCACCTTGCTAAGGTTGTTTTGTGTAGGATCTAACACCTTATACAGTGAAGGGCAGTACACCTTTTCTCTCAGTTGTGAGGAAAGGTGTACTGCCCTTCCTACAGAAAGCGATAAGAGCAAAAGAAATGTACAAAAAACCCTTCGTTTTCTTTTTGGAAAAGAGGATGAATGTTGGGATAAAGAGAGCATCCGTCAATTGATGATCTCTCTACCCTAATGAACAAATAATCGTCTCTCATAATATGCATTTTAAACCTGTGGTGATAGTTGAAAATCTGATCACACCACTTAGTTCCTTTTCCGTGATCTTGTATTGCCCATAAAACAAGAAACGAATGTGCAAATAGAATGGTATCTATAGATAACTCAAAACCTATTAGAGAGTTTGGCTTCAGTTGATTCATATGAAATACATCACACAGGTTAGAAAAGAGAGTTTCAATCTGCTTCTTACGGAAGCGGATGAACTTAGTAAGTTCAACAGGATGAGGATTTTTACTATTTGCACGCTTTATCGCAAAAAGTTGAATACCTTTTTGTGCTCTCTCGTTCCACTCTATCGCTTACATACCCCTTGTCACCTAGAACAATACTATAAGGAGATTGATCTAATAGCTCTTCCAACACACTAAGGTCATGTGCCGAAGCACGTGAAATAACATAGCCCAACTATGAATCCTGTACTGGTAATATGAAAAGAGCCCTTAAATCCATAGTAATGCTCTTTGTTGGAACACAATAACCTCGATCTGCATATCCTCGAAGTCGTTGTCACTCGAAACGACCAAGTAGATGATATAAAGGTAGTGGCAAACTATCTACGATTGTATAAGGAGCTTGCGCTAGAAAGCGACGCATAAATTGATAGCGTAGAAACTTAATGATCCAAAGAAGTTAACGACAAATTCGATGGTCAACGAGATCGTTCAGGAAAAGATTGATTTGGGAAAAAGTTAGTTTTTACGAATGAATGCCAAGAGCGTTCAGAAGTGAATCCCATCATTTTTCCTAATAAACAAACAGAGATGATGACAAAGTCCTTTTGATACTGCTTGGCGTAATTTCAGTGGAACTAGATAATTATACAGATCCTGAACTTCTAAAAGAATTTTCTGATATAGCTTTTGAAGTTGCGGAAGCGATTTGATAAAATGAGAGTGCTCTTGCATAAGAAATTCCTCCTGATGATAAGGTCGCACTTTCATTGAAGGATTTTTTTGCAAGGGCTATTATTTTATTACTAGCACACAGGTATTTTAAGTATTTTATAAGTAAAATATTAGTGAATGAAATGATAAATATATACTCATAAAAAGAAATGAGGCTTTAATTAATGCAATTATCTATTTTTGATATTATCCATGCTAAGAATCGTATGAAAAATCATATTGTCGAAACACCTTTTGTTTTTTCGGATCGCTTGTCGGCACAACTATCTGCAAATGTGTATTTTAAATTAGAAAATCTCCAAAAAACGGGTTCTTTCAAAGCAAGAGGTGCGCTCAGTAAAATTTCAGCATTAACAAATCAGGAGAAAAAGAAAGGGGTCATTACAGCTTCCTCTGGTAATCATGCACAAGCAGTATCCTATGCAGCGTCTTTATTTGATACTTCTGCACTTGTAGTCGTTCCGGAAAATACAGCACAAGCAAAAATAAGTGGCATTCAAAGATTTGGTGGGGAAATTGTACAATATGGTACTTCCTATGATGAGGCAGAAGAATATGCGGAACAATTAGCGAAGGAAACAGGCAGGATGTTTATTCATGCATTTAATGATGTTGTGACAATGGCCGGTCAAGGAACAATTGGTTTAGAGGCTATGCTGGAAAAACCAGATTTTGATGTCATTTTAGTGCCAGTCGGTGGTGGTGGACTACTCAATGGGATTGCCACTGTAGCAAAAGCGATTAATCCCGACGTGCAAATAATCGGGGTACAAAGCGAGGCCTCTCCAGCTTGGCATGAGTCATTTATGGCAGGAAAAATGGTAGATGTGACTTATCAACCTTCCATCGCGGATGGGATTTATGGAGGGATTCATGAAGCTCCTTTACAGCTTGCTTTTTCAAGAGTAGATGGAAGTTTAATAGTTAGTGAAGAGAGTATCGCACATGCGATGAAATGGATGGCAACAAATCATCGTTATATCATTGAAGGATCAAGTGCTGTAACGATTGCAGCCTTGTTACAGGATCAAGTTCAAGATATTGCTGGCAAAAACGTCCTTTGTATCATTACAGGTGGCAATGTGGATGCATCCTTATTTATGAAAGTGATGAATGCACATGAGTAAAAAGATAGATTGTACAACTCGAATTCTGACAAATACGGATGTATCTAAGATTTTAACCTTTGATCTAGTGATAAAAGCAGTGGAGGAAGCGTTTAAATTGTACTCAATGAACAAGGTACAATTAGCTCCTGTTGTTTCGCTAGAGATAAAGAATGCAGACGGTGAAGTTGATATTAAATCAGGATATGACCAAGAGAATGAACTGATTGGTACAAAAATTGCTTCTGGATATTGGCACAACCCAAAAAATTATAGCTTACCGTCAAGTTTGGCTACCATTGTACTTCAAAGTGGTCAGAATGGTGTGCCGTTGGCAATTATAGAAGCCAGTGCTATTACGAATATGAGAACAGGTGCTGCTGGCGCTATTTCAGCAAAATATTTAGCTCGTTCCGATTCGAAAAAAATAGCCGTATTAGGAACAGGGACGCAAGCAATGATGCAAATCCTTGCACTAGAAGAGATTTTTGATATGGAAGTAGTAAAAGTTTGGGGCAGAAATCCAGAGAGAGCTTCTGAATACATAAACACAATGAAATTAAAGAGTACTGCAACTTTTATGAAATCAGAGACACCCAAAAGTTGTATTGAAGATGCAGATATTATTATTACAACTACTGGGAGCAAAGTACCTCTCATTCAAAAGGATTGGGTTCGAGCAGGGACACATATTATCTGTATTGGTGCTGATATGGAGGGGAAACAAGAAATAGATGAACAATTATTTGAGGATACTAAAGTAGTTGTGGACAGTCTTGCCCAATGTTCGAAACGTGGAGAGCTACAACATGCGATTCAAAAACAAGTCATAGTAGATATAGATGTATATGCAGAATTAGGAGAAATAATTTTAGGTAATAAGGTGGGTAGAGAATCGTTAAGTGAAATTACCATTTTTGATGCTACAGGTCTATCTATTCAAGATATATCGGTTGCAAAAGAAGTCTTAAAAAGCGCTTATAAACAAAATATAGGTTTTTGTCTGCCCTTTATTTAGAACATTATTTTTGTAAGCGAGTCTACTCATTTAGAGTAATTAGCAGATTCTCTATGATCGCTACTTTTATGAAATAACGAAAGCCTAATTTCTCGAATACAACTCTGAGAAATTAGGCTCTTTTACTATACTTGTTTTTGTTTTTCTAATAGAAGAGCTGTATAGTAGCGTCGATTTTTCCACCCATAGTAGAGATTGATTAGTCCTAATACACCAATTAGTCCAACCAATACATAACCGATTGTTGGAAGCCCAAAAGTGGCTAGATGCCCTGCAATGGAGACAAATAAAATACCCATGCAAAGATTCATCCAAGAGCGATAAATAGCTTGCTCTACCCCGTGTGATCGACGAGATTGGATGCTGTAGAATAGCGTACCAAAAAGGGATAGGATCCCAGTACCAAGTGTGATCATGGCCCAAAATTGTAGCATATCAATGTCCTTTCGCGATAAAAGAGCCAATCTTCGGGATTATCCAGAGGATTGGCTCCATTTCTTATGCTTGTTTTCTTTCTTCTGGAATATACCAAGTTCCAATGGGGGTACGGTCGATTGTCACCTTGATACCTGCTTGGTCGATCTCTTTTTCAAGATATTCTTGTACTTCTTTGGTCTCCGTGTAGACGGAATAACCTTTGCGTAGTTTTTCGAGTTTTTGTCTCGCGAGATGCTTACGGTTGATAATCATGTTTGTTCCCCCCTCCCGTTCCAGTTTCGACTTTTCTAATGTACCCGTTTTCATTACAAAAGTAACAAGAAAAGTCTTATAAGATGAATTTTATAACTTGAAAGTGGATTCGACAAGATCAAAAGCCGAATGTTAGAAATGCGAATTATTTTTGCATTCGGGAATATGAGGAAAAGAATTAGTTTGAGGATAGTAAGTATCTGTATTCGTTGTGTTAAGCTAATATTTAGAAAATTGATTGATGTTAGACAATATGTACATAACAAACGGTTAGGGTATTGAGAGTAACAATGACGCAACAGTTAGTTGTCTATTTATTACATTCCAGTAGAATATCATTATCCGAAAAATGGAAAATTACATATTGATTAGTTCGATTATGATATTCGCAAGATATGGATCAAGATGGATTGGAGGGATCCTGTTGGTAGACAACCAATTGGTAGAGCTCCTACTCTCCATGAATGAGAACATCAAGAAAATGGACAACCGGCTAGAGAGTATGGACAAGCGTCTAATAGATATGGATAGACGCTTAGAGAATGTAGAGACACGTCTAGAGAATGTAGAAGAATCAATTGTCGAACTTACGGCGCGAGTGGTAAGAGTGGAAGAGGAATGTCAACAACTAAGAGATCAATTCACAAAGTTTGAAGACGGGTCCAGCGATTTAGTGGGCAGATTGGAGATGCTATCTTTATATTGCAGAGTGATGTGTCTGAGAAAAAAGTAAATTCCCAACTCCTCACGCAAGAGGTACAAAATAAGGTTGCTGCAACGGGTCAGATAGCAAAGGAAATATTTTTCCTAAAAAGTCGAATCTAAAGGCTTCTACATAGGTAGAGGTCTTTTTTCTGTTGTGATCTAGAGATCTCTCGAAATACCAAATATAAGGATGCGCAGGGAAAATATGTTCGCATCTATTGCGCAGTTCGTTATAATAGAAGAAGTTAATTGGAACGGGGATCGGAGGATCGAGAGAAGATGGCGGAGGAGTTTGTTCATTTACATGTACATAGTGCTTATAGCTTATTAGATGGAGCTGGACAAGTAGAAGAGCTAGTACAGCGTGCTCAAGCGATGGAGATGAGGTCGCTCGCGATTACCGATCATGGTGCCATGTATGGGGTAGTCCCCTTTTACAAGGCATGTCGAACAGCAGGGATCAAGCCGATCATAGGGTGTGAGATGTATCTGACAGATGGAGATTATCGTGAACGCCCGTCGATGCGGGAGAAAAAAATCTATCATCAGCTTTTATTGGCAGAAACGGTGGAAGGGTATCAAAATCTGATGAGACTGACAACGGAGGCACATCTTCGTGGTTTTCACTACAAACCGAGGATTGACCGGAATCTCCTGCGTCAATATCATAAAGGGATTATTGCTACTAGCTCTTGTCTAGGTGGTGAGATTCCTCAAGCAATTTTAAATGGGAATCTCCGACATGCAAAAGAATTGCTACATGAGTACCTTGATATTTTTGGACGAGATCACTTCTTTTTAGAGTTGCAGGACCATCAGATGTTGGAGCAGCAAAAAGTGAATCTACAGCTAATCGAATGGAGCCGAGAGTTCTCGATTGGATTAGTTGCAACGAACGATGTCCACTACACCCTGCAAGGAGATGCAGAAGTTCACGATTGTTTATTATGTATTGGTACTGCACGGAAATTAAGCGAAGAGGATCGGATGCGGTTTCCTAACGATCAATTTTATCTGAAAACGGCTGAAGAGATGGGAAGGTTGTTCCCACATGTTCCACAGGCTTTGCGAAATACAGTGGAGATTGCCGGGCGTTGTCAGGTAGAACTACCGCTTGGTCAGCGACTGTTGCCCCATTTTCCTGTGCCAGAGGGAATTAGTAGTGGTACATATCTACAACAGCTCTGTGAAAAAGGGGTTTCTTGGCGATATGGAGATCGAATCACTGCTGAGATCGAGTCACGACTCGCATATGAACTTCGTGTAATTGAGCAAATGGGCTTTCAAGATTATTTCTTGATCGTCTGGGACTTTGTCCGCTTTGCTCGTGACCATCAGATTGCAGTAGGACCAGGACGTGGTTCGGCAGCAGGGAGTTTGGTGGCGTATGTTCTTGGTATTACGGATATCGATCCGATTCGCTTTCATCTCCTGTTTGAGCGTTTCCTCAATCCAGAGAGAGTAACATTGCCTGATATTGATATAGATTTTGATGATACGAGACGGGATGAAGTAATTACCTACGTCAAGCGTAAATATGGAGAGGATCGAGTAGCACAGATTATCACTTTTGGAACGATGGCTCCACGAGCTGCGATCCGGGATGTGGGGCGAGTGATGAGCCTACCTTATCAGGAGGTAGACCGAGTTGCTAAATTGGTTCCTGCCGCTCCTGGTATGACATTAGAAAGAGCATTTCATCACGAGCCACGCCTTTTACAGTTGCGAAAAGAAAAAGAGGAAGTAGATCGCCTTCTTCATGTGGTAGATCGTGTGGAAGGGATTCCACGCCATGCTTCTACCCATGCAGCAGGTGTCGTGATCTCTCGAGATCCTCTAACCGATACGGTTCCACTTCAAGAAGGAAGCCAAGATGTTCCTCTGACCCAATACTCCATGGAGACATTGGAGGAACTTGGGTTATTAAAGATGGATTTTCTAGGTTTACGTAATCTGACGGTGATCGAACGAGCCAAAGAGTGGATTCGTGAAACACAAAACAAAGAGGTCGATTTTCGAGATGATTCCTACGGAGACGAAAAGACCTATCAAATGTTGACCAGAGGTGAGACAACAGGAGTCTTTCAATTGGAGTCAGCCGGGATGAGAAGGGTGCTAAAAGAACTCAAACCAACCCATTTTGAGGACTTAATTGCGGTTTTGGCTCTTTATCGTCCAGGTCCCATGGAACAGATCCCGCGTTTCATTCGTGCCAAACATGGCTTGGAAAAAGTAACCTTTCCCCATCCTGATTTAGAAGAAATTCTATCCAATACATATGGGATTATCGTCTATCAGGAACAGATCATGCAGATTGCTGCCAAGTTGGCTGGCTTTTCCTTAGGAGAGGCGGATTTGCTTCGACGTGCTGTGGGCAAGAAGAAAAAAGAGCTGCTTCATGAACAACGGGAAAAATTTGTCTCTGGAGCGATTGCGGAAGGATACCCAGCAGAGATAGGTGACCAGGTCTATGATCTCATCGTCCGATTTGCTGATTATGGATTTAACCGTAGCCATTCTGCCGCTTATGCAATGCTTGCTTATCAGACTGCCTATCTGAAAGCCAACTATCCGAAAGCTTATTTTGCGGCACTTTTGTCTACTGTGATGGGAAGCCAAGGGAAAATGGCAGAGTATATTGAGGAAGCTCGTAGACTTGGAGTGAAGATTTTGCCTCCCGATGTCCAAAAAAGTGGAAAAGGTTTTCGTTTGGAGGAGGAGGGAGTCCGGTTTGGCCTCGCAGCGATTAAAAATGTGGGGAGACAGGCGATTCACGAAATAGAGAAGGCAAGAGAAGAGGAGCCTTTTCAAGATCTTTTTGATCTATGTGATCGGGTAGATCTGCGAATATGCAATCGTCGTGTGTTAGAGTCGCTGATATTGTCTGGAGCGATGGATTCACTTTCGCATCATCGTGCCAAAAAGCTCAATATGCTAGATGAAGTATTAGAGAAAACAGGAGAACTCCAAAAGCATCGCTTGCAAAACCAACTGTCTTTGTTCGAAGAGATGAGCGACTACATTTCGCAATTGGATCATCCTTATGAGGATATTCCGCCATATTCACTCAAGGAACAGTTGGCTTATGAGCGAGAGTTGATTGGTTTTTATCTCTCTGGACATCCACTAGATGAGTACCAACAAGTAATGGATCAATATACAACTCATGCTATTTCCAAATTGATAGAGTTACCGGATCATTCCAAGGTTCGTATCGCAGGTATGTTGTCTAGTATGAAACAGATCCAGACTAAAAAAGGAGAAGCGATGGCATTTGTTGAGTTGGAGGACAAGAGCGGGGTAGTAGAGTTAGTCGTCTTTCCTAAAGTGTATCTTGCATCAAGGCATCTTTTGAACGAAGGAGCAGAGCTTTTTGTTATTGGGAAACTAAATCAACAAGACGAGTCAGTTAAAGTATTGGTAGATCGGTTTGTTGCACTTTCGGATGCGAAACAGAAGATGATAATCCAAAAGAGACCTTCTGCCGAATCGTCGTCCGTTGCTCCAGATCAAAACGAGCTTCTGCTTCAGATCCCTATGACTTCTGAGCGTGGGCAATTGCTCTATCAAATCAAAGATGTTTTGACCCAATTTCCTGGTAATACTCCAGTTCACCTTTATTACGAATCGGAAAAGCGTATGGTAAGTCTTCCAGTTCCATCATATGGAGTAGAATTAAATACCAAATTACTGGAACATCTGCACGATCTTTTAGGGGAAAAATCTGTTCGGGTGAAGACCAAACATATACGTTAAACACCAGCATAAGATGAGTTATCCCCTGAAAAGAAGGTGATGGACTTGTTTTATCAACACACAGTCCAACTCATGCAAGAACGTGGAGTAAATCTATCAGAGATTGCGAAAGTAGTCTATGATCTTCAGCTTCCATACAATCCTACTCTCCAGATCAACGAGTGTCTCGAAAGTGTGGAAGCAGTATTGAAAAAAAGAGAAGTCCAACATGCGGTGATTACCGGGATCGCAATTGATATCTTAGCGGAGAAGAAACAACTTCCGGAACCTTTCCAGACCATTATGGAAGTTGATGAGCCGTTATACGGCATCGATGAGATTTTGGCTCTTAGTATCACCAATGTATATGGGACGATTGGACTAACTAGCTTTGGATATTTGGACAAAGAAAAAATGGGAATCATCCGAGGACTAAACAATCATGGTAAAGAAGTGCATGTCTTTCTAGACGATCTGATCGCTGGTATCGCGGCAGCAGCCTCGGCTCGTATAGCACATGCACATCCAGATGAATCAAGGTACCAAGATTAGATATAGATTGTTGCATAAATCAAAGTAAGACATAGGATCGCCGCCAGTTTACCCGCTTCTGATCTGCTCCGCTCTCTACCGCTCATAGTCACATCTCAAAAGGGGAAACCTCTGGCTTTAGGCTCATTATGCAACATGCTCTAGATAATAAAGACAGCTTCTCTGTTGGAGGGCTGCCTTTTTTTTGTACGAAAGCATTGTCTAGAGATAGAAAGGGAATCTATTATGATATATAAGTGAGAGAGGAGAATGAGCAGAATGATGAAAGCACAAGCAATTATGAATTACGGTGGGGTAGAGGAATTTCAGACCATCGAGATTCCGATTCCTGAAGTTGGCCCAGGTCAAGTATTGGTAAAAGTTCATGCTACTAGTGTCAATCCGATTGACTTGAAAATTCGTAGCGGTGCAGTGAAAGGATTGGTGTCATCTAATTTTCCTCTCGTGTTACATAGCGATATTGCGGGCGAGATTACGCAATTGGGATCAGGAGTCACAAAATGGCAAGTAGGAGACGAGATTATCGCGTCACAAGTTACTACCATGGGCGCATTAGCTGATTATGCTGTAGTAGATGCTAGTGTGATCGCCAAAAAACCGAGTAATCTAAGTTTTGCAGAAGCTGCTGCACTTCCGTTGGTTAGTATCACCGCCTGGGAAGCTTTGATCGATCGGATTAAACTGACCAATAAACAACAAATACTGATCCATGGCGCAACAGGGGGAGTAGGTCATATTGCGATTCAGATCGCAAAGTTAAAAGGGGCAAAGGTTGCAACAACTGTTTCCACCGAGTCCAAAGCAGAGATCGCGCAAAAATTAGGAGCAGATGAAATTATCTACTACCCACATACCACAGTGGACCAATATGTAGAGAGATTGACAGGTGGCCATGGTTTTGACGCAGTATTGGATACTGTTGGTGGCGAGAATGTGGATCGTTCTTTGCAAGCAGTGAGAACATATGGGCAAGTTGCTCTGATCGCGGCTCGATCGACTCATGATCTTACTCCATTACACAATAAAGCTTTGACTCTTCACGGAATCTTTATGATACAAACTCAACAAACTCAAGAGGGAAAAGCATATCATGGTTCTATCTTGAGTTTCATTTCTGATTGGGTAGAAAGAGGTCATATACGCCCTATTATAGATAAGGAGATTTTCCGTTTTGCAGAAGTAGGGAAAGCTCATGAAAAATTGGCATCAGGTAAAACAATAGGAAAAGTGGTTCTGACAAATCAATAGGTGAGAAACGTTTTTCTGTCATCTTTTGGATCAACATCGCATAAAGTAAGTATGTTAGATGAATTGTTGTATAATAGTATAAAGAGAACCCTATCATTTACAGGGGTAGAAAGGTAAGGGTTTTCATGCAACTATTTTTGGATGGCTTGGTAGTTCTGACCGTGTTCATCCTCGCAATAGCTTATTTAGGACAAAAAAAGGGGAATCGAAAAGCACGACCCCGCTCACAAAGAATAGAACGATCTTTCCCTTTAGATGGGACGCAGTCTGAAGAGCCTACTTCGACTACAAATAAGTTTCGATAAACACCATCTTATCCTATTTTGGGATAGGTGGTGTTTTCCTTTTTATCTGTTATAATGTGTTCTATTAGTGGTCAGACCACTGATGATGAACTAGAGATAAGGAGTTGTAATTTTTGTCCAATCTAAGAGAAGATGCTCTTCGCTTACACCGCGAACATCAAGGAAAGTTAGAAGTTCGTTCCAAAGTAGAGGTGCAAACAGCCCAAGATCTAAGTCTGGCTTACTCACCAGGCGTTGCCGAACCATGTAAAGAGATTCATTTAAACAAAGAGACTGTTTATGATTATACAAACAAAGGGAATCTCGTTGCGGTAGTCTCAGATGGAACTGCGGTTCTCGGACTTGGCAATATAGGCCCAGAGGCTGCTATGCCAGTAATGGAAGGGAAAGCGGTACTCTTTAAGGCGTTTGCAGGCGTGGATGCATTTCCTCTATGTTTAGATAGTACCGATATAGACAAAATAGTCGAGACAGTTACCTTACTCGCTCCAAGCTTTGGTGGAATCAATCTGGAAGATATCTCTGCTCCCAACTGCTTTGAGATTGAGCAGCGATTAAAAGAAAAACTGGATATTCCTGTTTTTCATGATGACCAGCATGGTACTGCGATTGTGACATTGGCTGGTCTTCTCAATGCTTCCAAATTGGTAGGCAAAAAGCTTTCGGAGATGAAAGTTGTCATCAATGGAGCAGGTGCTGCTGGAATTGCGATTCTCAAATTATTACAAAAAGCCGGCGTAGAACATGTGATTATGTGTGATAGTAAAGGTATGATCTATGCTGGGCGCCCGTATGGTATGAATTCAATAAAAGAAGAAATTGCTCAAACTACCAATTTAGATAGACAAACCGGTGATCTAGCACTAGCTCTTCAAGGTGCGGATGTGTTTATTGGAGTAACAGTGGCTGGAGTCGTGAACCAAGAAATGGTAAGATCGATGAATCAGGACCCGATCATTTTTGCAATGGCCAACCCAGTTCCAGAGATTATGCCAGAAGAAGCATTAGCTGCTGGAGCAAAAGTGGTAGGAACAGGTCGTTCTGATTATCCGAACCAAGTAAATAATGTACTGGCTTTTCCGGGGATTTTCCGCGGGGCACTCGATGTTCGCGCAAGTCAAATCAATGACGAAATGAAACTAGCAGCAGCAAAAGCAATTGCCAGCTTAGTATCAGAACAAGAGCTTCGAGCAGAATATGTGATCCCTGCACCATTTGATGAGCGTGTAGCTCCCCATGTAGCATCAGAAGTAGCACGTGTTGCAATGGAAACAGGAGAGGCGAATCGAATTGTAGATCCACAGTCTATATTCGAGAAGACAATGCGCTTAACGAAAAATACCGTCGTTCGATAGGGGGAAGGAGCGGGGTTGTAAGACTATGCACCAGGAACGAAATACCGGAAAATTTCAGTCCATTTTAAAAGGGATTCACTCGCTGATCGAAGAAGATCGTCTACGTCCTGGAGACCGTTTGCCTTCTGAAAGAGAACTTTCCGAGAGGTTGGGAGCAGGTAGATCTTCCGTAAGGGAGGTTTTACGTGCTCTAGAGCTATTAGGGCTCATCGTGACGAGACGGGGCGAAGGAACCTTCTTACAACCCTACCATACCCATCATCTAGTTCAGTTGCTGGCAGACTACATTTTACGAGACAGAGAATCGCAAGAGGATCTAGTTGATATGAGGATTTTGCTAGAATTAGAAGCTGTCCGTTTAGCAGTAGGACGTGCTAGCGACTCTGATATAGAGAAGCTAAAAGAGATTCTTCAGCATATGGAAGAATGGATTCAAGCTGGTTACCTTCCTCATCAACAAAAAGAAGAATTTCATCATACGATTGTTCGATTATCTAAAAATAAATTACTGATACGGACTTGGTTTCCTGTACATCAGTATTTCACGCTGTGCACTCATTCCAATCAAGATATTAATAAGTGGCAAAAAGTAGTAAAGGAATTGAAGCAGGTTCTTCGTGCGATCCAAGATAAAGACTCTCTCTGTGCTTATCAGCGACTACAGCAACATCTAGAGCAATTCCTTTCTAATTCGCTTAACGAGGTGTGATTCTGTGCTAAAAGAGCTGTTTCGCAAACAAAAAAAATATGCGACCATTCCTTCAGAAAAGTTACGAAATGAGATTCCAGAAGGAATTGTGACCAAATGTCCAAAGTGTAATTCGGTTATTATTACAAAAGAGTTAGAGGCCAACCAAAAAGTTTGTAAAACTTGTCAGCACCATTTTTCCATGTCTGCTCCTGAGCGGATCGCCTTACTTTTGGATGAAGGAAGTTTCCAAGAGATTGATGAAAACTTAGAATCGGTTGACCCGCTAAATTTCCCAGACTATCCCAAAAAAGTACGTCAAGATATGGAGAAGACTGGGTTGAAAGAAGCGATCCAGACAGGTGAAGGAACTATTGAAGGCTATCCACTTGTTATTGGGGTTATGGATTCTCGATTCCGGATGGGAAGCATGGGTTCTGTAGTGGGAGAAAAAATTGCTCGTGCTGCTCTGTATGCTGCTGAGAAAAAAATACCATTCTTGCTATTTTCGGCTTCTGGTGGTGCTCGGATGCAAGAAGGGGTTCTCTCTCTGATGCAAATGGCGAAAACCAGTGCAGCCTTGGAGAAGATGGATCGAGAAGGAGTACTGTTTATTTCCGTACTTACCAACCCAACAACTGGTGGAGTTTCAGCTAGTTTTGCGTCCCTTGGGGATATTAATATTTCGGAACCAGGTGCATTGATTGGATTTGCGGGTCGCAGGGTAATTGAACAAACCGTGCGTCAAAAACTCCCAGATGATTTCCAAACAGCAGAATTCCTCTTGAAACATGGGCAGCTAGATTTTGTTACGCATCGTCATGAGATGCGAGATCGAATCGTTCAGATTTTGGATATGCATGCACCAAGGGAGGCAGCAAGATGAGCAAGCAACTACCTTTTGAGAAGCCACTAGTTGAGTTAAGGCTAAAGATCGAGGAATTAAAGCGATTCACTCAAGAAAAAGATATTGATTTAAGCCACGAGATTGCGACTCTGGAAAAAAAAGCTTCTAAACTGGAAAAAGAGATCTATGGTAATCTAACCACTTGGCAAAAAGTTCAAATCGCACGTCACTCTATTCGTCCGACTACTTTGCATTATATTCGTTCGATCTTCACCGACTTTCTCGAAATGCATGGCGATCGTTTGTATGGTGATGACCCTGCGATCATGGGTGGAATTGCGAAATTAAACGGAATACCAGTGACTGTGATCGGTCATGAACGTGGCAAAGATACCAAGGATAAAATTGCTCGTAATTTTGGGCTTCCTCTACCAGAAGGATTTCGAAAAGCACTTCGGTTAATGAAACAGGCAGAGAAATTCCGTCGGCCTGTCATTTGTTTTGTAGACACACAGGGGGCTCAACCAGGTATTGAAGGCGAAGAACGTGGTCAAAGTGAGGCTATCGCTCGTAATTTGCGGGAAATGGCAGGACTTACTGTACCTGTTATCTGTATCGTGACAGGAGAAGGTGGAAGTGGTGGTGCACTTGGAATCAGTGTCGGAAACCGACTTCTCATGTTAGAACATGCATACTACTCCGTTATTTCGCCTGAAGGTGCCGCTGCAATTCTGTGGAGAGATGCAGCAAAAGCACAAGAAGCGGCAGAAGCGATGAAGATTACGGCAGATGACTTACAGCGATTAGGAATTGTCGATGAAGTAATCCCGGAACCAAAAGGAGGAGCTCATCAAGATCCTACTTTGCAGTCTCAGTGGGTCGGGGAAGCCATTTTGCGTCATTTAGAAGAGCTAACGCTCCTTTCTCCAGACGCACTGGTGGCAGATCGACATGCAAAATTTGCAAAGATTGGTCAGTTTACCCAGCAAGAAGTACTGGAAGAGAAGCCAGTATAACCTGTAAAATAAGAATACAAATAGAAACGCCATTTTCTATGTTGCGCTATCATGCGCATCGGAGAAAACGGCGATTCTAAAAAGAAAACCGTGGGATACTATCTCTGTTTAACCTTTTATGAACAGAAATGAGATAGTAAGTCTGCGGTTACTCTTTTTTCTTGAATGGACATTTTTTGTCCCTGCGGGACTAGAAAAGCTAACTATAAGAGGTGGAAAACGATGAAACGGATTGCAGTATTAACTAGTGGTGGAGATGCACCAGGAATGAACGCAGCGGTACGTGCAGTTGTCCGATCAGGTATATATCGAGGATTAGAAGTATATGGTGTGTATCGTGGTTATTCTGGACTAATTCAAGGGGATTTTGTCGAGATGACAGCAGGTTCGGTAGGAGATATTATTCAAAAAGGTGGTACCAAACTGTACAGTGCACGTTGCCCTGAATTTAAGGATCCAGAAGTGCGGAAGAAAGCTGCAGAGCAGTTAAGAGCAAAAGGCATTGAGGCACTTGTTACCATTGGGGGAGATGGAACCTTTACGGGAGCGATGAAATTATCTGATGAATTAGGTTTTCCTGTAATTGGGATCCCAGGAACGATTGATAATGATATCCCTGGTACTGATTTCACAATTGGATTTGATACCGCGATCAATACCGTGATAGACTGTATTGATAAAATTAGAGATACTGCCACATCACACGAACGTACATACATAGTTGAAGTAATGGGACGAGATGCAGGAGATATTGCACTTTGGGCAGGCTTAGCTGGAGGTGCAGAATCGATTCTGATTCCAGAAGAATCATATCAAATTAGTAATATCATAGAACGTTTAAATCACGGTGCTGCTCGTGGGAAAAAACATAGTATTATTTTAGTGGCAGAAGGCGTTGGTAGCGCAGTAGACGTTGCCAAACAAATTGAGGAACGAACCGATTATGAAACACGAGTTACTGTTTTAGGACATGTACAACGTGGGGGTTCTCCTACTGCGTTTGATCGAGTATTAGCCAGTCGTATGGGAGCAAAAGCAGTAGAACTTTTACTAGAGGGGAAAACGAATCAGATGGTTGCCGTGCGTAACAATGAAATAATCGGGATCGATTTTGTAGAAGCTTTCAACGGCAAACATCAACCAAATCTCTCCTTGTATCATTTGGCAGGAGAGTTATCGATTTAGACGAAGGGATGCATAGAATGCGTAAAACAAAGATTGTATGTACTATTGGTCCGGCGAGTGAAGAAATTTCTACTTTAAGAGAATTAATCCAAAATGGAATGAATGTAGCAAGACTGAATTTTTCACATGGTTCACATGAAGAGCATGGGCAACGGATTCATAATATCCGTCAAGCTGCCAAAGAAGAAGGAAAAGTAGTCTCTATTGTACTCGATACGAAAGGACCAGAGATTCGTACACGTGATCTAAAGGTAGATCAAGTAGAATTACAAACTGGACAGAAGTTTGTCCTGACCACTCAAGATATTCTTGGGGATCAAGAACGAGTAGCGGTGACTTATCAACAATTGCCTCAGGATGTACATGAAGGGGCAACCATTTTAATCGATGATGGTCTCATTGGCTTACGTGTGAAGGCTGTAAATGATACCGATATTATTTGTACTGTAGTCAATGGTGGAGTCTTAAAAAATAAAAAAGGCGTTAACATTCCTGGAGTCAAGGTGAATCTGCCTGGGATCACGGATAAAGATAAGTCTGATATCTTGTTTGGTATGGAGCAAAATGTAGATTTTATTGCTGCATCGTTTATCCGGAAAAAAGAGGACGTTTTAGAAATTCGCAAGATCCTGGAGGAGAATGGATCGAATATCCATATCATCTCCAAAATTGAGAACCAAGAGGGTGTTGTGAATCTAGAAGAGATTTTGGAAGTCTCGGATGGTCTCATGGTAGCTCGTGGTGATTTGGGAGTGGAAGTACCTCCAGAAGAAGTCCCCCTCTTGCAAAAAGAGATGATCAAGCGTTGTAATCTTCTTGGCAAGCCAGTAATCACCGCCACTCAGATGTTGGATTCTATGCAACGGAACCCTCGTCCAACCCGTGCAGAAGCGAGTGATGTTGCCAATGCGATTATTGACGGAACAGATGCAGTTATGCTATCTGGTGAGACAGCAGCTGGAAAATATCCTGTAGAAGCAGTAAATATGATGGCTACTATTGCAGAACGCGCAGAAACGGCACTACGTTATCCAGAACTATTTAGCCAACTTAGAAAAGAGCATGATCGTAGTATTACTGACTCGATTAGCCAAGCAGTCGTATATACTTCTCAAAACTTAGGATGTTCCGCGATTGTAACTCCAACCGAGAGCGGCTATACAGCGAGAATGATCTCCAAATACCGCCCTCAATCTCCCATTATTGCAGTTACGACGAATGAAGAAGTTCAACGCAAACTTTCCCTTGTGTGGGGTGTGTATCCCGTTGTAGGGGAAAGTTGTGATAATACCGATGATATGCTACAAACTGCGATCCATGCTGCTTATGAAAGCAACTTTGTCAAACAAGGTGACCTGATTGTGATTACAGCAGGTGTTCCAGTCGGAAAAACCGGAAGTACCAACCTAATGAAAGTGTATGTGATGGGTGGCGTGCTTTTACAAGGACAAGGTATTGGGAAAAAGGCTGTGACAGGACCTGTCGTGATTGGAAATACCGCAGATGAGATCCGCAAAAACATGATGGACGGTGCGATCATTGTAACTCGGAGCACTGATAAAGATATGATGGATTCATTTGAGCGTGCAGCGGCAGTGATTACCGAAGAGGGTGGGCTTACCTCCCATGCTGCGATCGTAGGAGTAAGTTTGAATATCCCAGTTGTAGTGGGTGCTTCTAATGCAATGCGTGTGTTGAAAGAGGAAGAGAGTATAACAGTAGATCCTATTCATGGAGCGATCTATTCAGGAGAAGCAAAGGTTCTATAATAAACAAAACGCGCAGGGAGAAAATTTCCAGCGCGTTTTTTATATGTTTGTTTGATTATAATTAGAAGAAGGGAAAACTACATTAGGCCTAAACGTGGAAAAATCCATAAACGTAACTTGCGACGTAACTTTTTACGATTGCGGCGAAACACAGGTTGTCCTCCTTTCCATTTCGGGAATTTCATTTGTGTATACGGAAGAGTCAAGCTCTCGGTCTTTTGATCAGGACTGTTTTCATGTTAGTACTATCATTATGTGAGACAACTTCCGGAAATATGTGTCCGCATTATCTTTCCATAGTCTGGAGAACAATGCAACCATTTTTTTAGAAGTAGTCGACTACATTTGGTACAATAGAAATATACAACCTTTAGGTATGCTAACAGTTGACACATCCTAGAAACCAAAAAGCGAGGAGAACTGCATGGGAACCGAAACAAAAGTGTTTGAGACCGATGTTCGAGTACGCTATCAAGAAACGGATCAAATGGGTGTCGTTTATCACGCCAATTATCTCGTTTGGTTTGAGGTGGGAAGAACTTCCCTCATTCGAGAACTTGGTTACACATATAGTGATCTAGAGAAGAAAGGTATTATCTTGCCTGTAGTAGAGGTTCATGCTAACTATCGGGCACCAGCTCATTATGAGGATGAGTTGACCATTCGAAGCTATGTGCAAGAAATGACTGGCAGTAAATTAGTTTTTGGATATGAGGTATATCGAGAATCAGATGAAAAAATGCTTACTACAGGGCATTCTAAACATATATGGTGCAGTAAAGAGATGAAACGCATTAACCTGGAAAAATTGTATCCGGAGATTTATCAAGTGTTGACGAAGGCTTTATAAATTAAAGGAGGTGAATCAAAACAATGACTCGACTTATCTTTATTCTCCTGCTAACGATACCGTTAATAGAGTTGTTTGGTCTAATTACAGTAGGAAGTTGGATTGGAGCGCTGCCGACAATCAGCCTTTGTATTTTGACGGCTTTAATTGGGACCTATCTCGCGAAACGGGAAGGATTACGTGCTTACCGTTCTGTCATGGAGCAATTTCGTTCAGGTCAAGTGCCTGGTTATACGGTAGTAGAAGGACTCGCGATTTTATTAAGTGGACTCTTTCTGATGTTCCCTGGATTTTTTAGTGACATAATCGGTTTACTCCTCTTGCTTCCATGGTCGAGACGTTTGTTGGTAGATTGCCTCATCCAATATGGTACGAAAAAGATGACAGAGACGATGACCAATGCGACCACTTCCAAGCGAATCTATATTCAAAATCATGCTGAGTAATATAAAAAAGCGCCTAAGATGGATGGGCGCTTTTTTATATGTTCTTAATAGACATCTTCAATTCGTACGCGCTTTCCTACTATGTAACGCCAAATATCTCGAAAGACGTTAGCTCGATGGAGAACCACAACGATCACTGTGACGACTGGACCTAAGATCAGACCTAATACTCCTATCAATCTAAGTCCCACAAAGAGTGCCACCAAAGTGAGTAGTGGATCAAGACCCACATTACTTGCAACTAATTTTGGTTCGATTACTTGGCGTACTACTAAAATGATTAAATAGATTACTCCTAAACCAATTGCAAGTTTATAGTTACCTAAAATGAGGGAATAGATGATCCAGGGGACCATAACGCTTCCTACTCCAAAATAAGGGAGTAAATCAACGAATAGAGTAAGGAGGGCGATCGTAAACGCATATTCCACTTGTAAGATGAGAAGTCCAACTAACATGATGGAACCGGTAATGCTGACCAAAGTCAACTGAGCACGGATAAAGCCAAATAATGCTTTGCGTAGGTCTTTCGCTACCGTTCGGACAGTAACACTGATACGATCTGGCAAAAAAGTGATGGTGTCTTTTTTTAAACGTGGCCAGTCCAAACTAATAAAAAAAGTACCTAGTGTAATGAAGACTGCAACAGTAAGTAAGTAAGGTAAATTACTCAAAAAATCTCCAATGGTGCTAAAGATATCGGTAATCCAAGTCGTGATTCGTTCTGTCAACAGCTGAATATTTTGTTGAATGCTATCTTGAATTCCTTGTTGTTGTTGAGGATACTTTGCTAAATAAGCCTGAACGGTGTCAATGGTCTTTTTTAGATCATGATTATCTATGATGAAATCCTGTACCAACGTGTCTCCTGTGTCATTTAAGAAACTAGGAAGCTGTTCTGCTAAGTTCGCTAATTCCACGATAATTTCGGAGACAAGTGCGACTAAAAAGGTGAACAACAGACTTAAAAGTAAGACGAGCAGTATCGTAATAGCCAACCATCTTGGCATCCGTGTTTTCCGTTCCATCCAACTAATGATCGGTTCGATTAGTATTGCGATTAACCAACCGATGAGAAATGGGTAAAGTAATGGAATGGAAAAGGAGAGACCAAAATATAACACTATGACCGCAGCGAGTACAATGATAGAGCGAATCGTCACTCCAACCCAATACGTGCGTGTCAATCAAAAGCACCTCCTTGCCAAGCACTGATAATAACTAGAATAAACAAAAAATGGGTAGGAAAAAAGAGTGGTTTCCATAATTACAGAAAAAATATCAGTTTGTTCACGTATTCACAATCAAAGAGGCAGTTTGTGAACATTTTGACAGGATGCGTCTCAAAAAACTTTGTGTTAAACTAATGAAGAAACCTTCATTTTGTCACAAATAGGCTGATAATTGTTAGTGTTTGAGCATCATGGAGCATTTTTAATCGTAAACAAAATGCAATCGCTTACTTTTATCGCCAAAAGTTGTGGATGTTTGATCAAAACAGAGGAAAAGGAGCGAAATATATGGTTGCAAAAGGATTAGAAGGCGTTGTGGCACTTTCTTCGGAGATTAGTTCTATTGTGGACGGTGTGCTCACATATCGCGGTTATAACATTGACGATTTAGCAGATAATGCTTCTTTTGAAGAGGTCTCATTTCTATTGTGGAATGGTCGTCTCCCTTCTCAAACAGAGTTAACGAAATTAGAGAGTGACTTAACTGAGAACGCATCAGTACCACAAGAAGTACTCCAATTGGTAAAAGCCGCACCGGCAGATGCCCACAGTATGGCGGTATTACGTTCTGCAGTTTCCTCTTTAAGTATGTTTGACTCCAAAGCAGAAGTGAGTGACACATGGGCCAATTATCAGAAAGCAATCCAATTAACAGCAAAAATCCCGACTATTATAGCAGCAATGCATCGTTATCGTCAAGGAGAAGAAGCGATTGCTCCTAAAAAAGGTTTGGGCTTTGTTGCCAACTTCTTATACATGTTAAATGGAGAAGAGCCTAGTGAAGTAGCCATCAAAGCGTTGGACAAAGTACTGGTTCTTCATGCGGACCATGAACTAAATGCTTCTACTTTTGCATCCCGTGTAACTGCTGCTACGTTAGCAGATATGTATTCCTCTGTAACCGCAGCCATTGCGGCATTAAAAGGACCACTTCATGGTGGGGCAAACGAAGGCGTTATGAACACTTTATATGAAATTGAAAGTCTAGACCGTGTTGAAACATATCTTCAAACCAAACTGGATAACAAAGATAAAATTATGGGTTTTGGGCATCGTGTCTATAAAGATGGAGACCCACGTGCCAAACATCTTCGAGAAATGTCTCGTCAATTAGGTGAGCAAAAAGGCGATACCAAATGGTATGAGATGTCTGTCAGATTAGAAAAACTCATGATGGAGAAAAAGAACTTAAAACCAAATGTCGACTTTTACTCTGCTACTGTCTATTCTTACCTAGATATTCCAAGTTATTTATTTACTCCATTATTTGCGATGAGCCGTGTGACTGGTTGGACAGCACATATCTTAGAACAATTTAACGATAATCGCCTAATTCGTCCACGTGCTGAATATACTGGTCCAGTCAATCAAAAATATGTATCCATCGACAAACGATAGCTCTTTCTATAGGGAATAAAGTGCAGTGAACAAAAATAGCAGGATAAGAGGTGTAGAATATGGCTTCATTGGAAAAATTAGCACCACCTACATCAGGTGAGAAGATTACGTTAGATAATGGAAAATTAAACGTTCCAAATCATCCTATCATTCCATTTATTGAAGGAGATGGGATCGGTCCTGACATTTGGGCAGCTGCCAAGCGTGTGCTCGACGCAGCAGTTGAGAAAGCATATTCTGGGGAGAAAAAAATTGCTTGGTATGAAATTTTTGCTGGGGAAAAGGCAAAGGATCAATTCGGTGAATGGCTTCCAAATGATACGTTAGAAGCAGTTCGTGAATACTTTGTTGCCATCAAAGGTCCCCTCACTACTCCAGTGGGTGGTGGGATCCGTTCTTTGAACGTGGCGTTGCGTCAAGAGTTGGATCTGTACGTCTGTTTACGTCCGGTTCGCTACTTTGACGGTGTTCCTTCCCCTGTAAAACGTCCAGAAGATGTGAATATGGTTATATTCCGCGAAAACTCAGAAGATATCTATGCAGGAATTGAATGGGCTGCTGAATCTGAAGAGGCACAAAAGGTCATTGCTTTCTTCCAAGATGAGTTGGGAGTAAAGAAGATCCGTTTCCCTCAAACCTCTGGAATCGGGATCAAACCGGTCTCCAAAGAAGGAACAGAACGTTTGGTACGTGCAGCTATTGAATATGCACTCCATCATGGTCGTAAGAGTGTCACCCTAGTACATAAAGGGAACATTATGAAATTCACAGAGGGTGCATTCAAGACATGGGGATATGAGCTAGCGGAACGAGAGTATTCAGACAAAGTGTTTACATGGGCAGAATATGACCGAATCAAGGATGAACAAGGAACGCAAGCTGCCAATGAGGCACAAGCAAAAGCAGAAACAGACGGCAAAATAATCGTCAAAGATGTGATTGCAGATGCTTTCTTGCAACAAATCTTAACACGTCCGAAAGAGTACGATGTTATTGCAACTCTCAACTTGAATGGGGACTATATATCAGATGCTTTGGCTGCTCAAGTAGGAGGCATCGGGATCGCACCTGGAGCTAATATTAACTATGTTTCTGGTCATGCGATTTTTGAAGCCACTCATGGAACTGCACCAAAGTATGCTGGACAGGATAAAGTAAATCCAGGCTCTGTCATTCTATCAGGTGTTCTCATGCTAGAACATCTGGGTTGGCAAGAAGCTGCAGATTTAATCTATCAGTCGATGAGCAAAACGATTCAGGACAAAACAGTTACCTATGACTTTGCTCGTCTAATGGATGGAGCAAAAGAAGTGAAGTGCTCTGAGTTTGCTGATTGTCTAATTGAAAATCTATAGGCAGATGCTCTTGTAAGTGGTGTTAGCCTTCTTATCTCAGGGTTTGACTGCAAAATTTTTTAGAGGGCTTGGAGGTAAAGGAATCAAGGAAGACGATCTCCTGAAGAATGACATTTTCCAGGCCCTCATTTTTGTGTAAAAAACGATTATTTTGCCGACTATTTTCAAAGTGGTAAAATAATTGGAGTTACATACAACGAGGAGGACTTTTGCCATGATTCGTCGACGTAAAATCTCAGTTATTGGCGGTGGCTTTACTGGAGCAACAACCGCACTGATGGTAGCACAAAAAGAACTAGGTGATGTAGTACTTGTTGATATCCCACAAGCAGAAAACCCAACAAAGGGAAAAGCGCTTGATATGTTAGAAGCGAGTCCTGTTCAAGGATTTGATAGCAATATTGTAGGGACATCGGACTATGCCGATACCAAAGATTCGGATCTCGTCATTATAACTGCTGGAATCGCTAGAAAACCTGGGATGAGCCGTGATGACTTGGTTAACACCAATGCAAAGGTTATGCGTGCCGTTACAGAACAAGTGGTGAAGTATTCTCCAGAATCCATTATCGTTGTATTAACCAACCCTGTAGATGCAATGACTTATGAAGTTTATCGTACATCTGGATTTCCTAAACATCGTGTAATTGGACAATCTGGAGTACTAGATACAGCTCGTTTCCGCACCTTTGTAGCACAAGAGTTGGGTGTATCGGTAGAAGACATAACTGGATTTGTACTAGGTGGCCATGGAGATGACATGGTTCCATTGGTTCGTTACTCTTACGCTGGTGGAATTCCACTAGATAAATTGATCCCTCAAGATCGTTTAGATGCGATCGTGGAACGCACTCGTAAAGGTGGCGGTGAAATCGTCAGCTTGCTAGGCAATGGTAGTGCATATTATGCTCCGGCTGCAGCCCTAACCCAAATGGCGGAAGCAATTTTAAAAGATAAGAAGCGTATCCTTCCTTCTATTGCTTACTTAGAAGGTGAGTATGGATACCATGATCTATATTTAGGCGTTCCAACGATCCTTGGTGGAAACGGGATCGAGAAAGTAATTGAACTAGAACTGACAGAAGAAGAGAAATTATCTTTGGATCGTTCAGCTAGTTCTGTTCGCAAAGTGATGGAAGTCCTACCTTCTTAACACAAAAATTTCCTTTTTCAAAAAGCTGTTGGCTAGTATGCCAGCAGCTTTTTTTCGTATAATATAGATCAAAATATTAACTCTATTTTACGTTTTTAGTTTGGTTTAGGGGTGTATAAGTAGTGGAGGAGAGCTACCGAAAACGAATTGAGAAGTTAGAACTAGAAGTTAGTTGTCTCAAAGAGGCGATTTTCCTACTGACTACTGCCAAGGCAGTTAACCCGGATTTTGCTTATCATGATTGGATTATCCGAAATGGAATCTTTGATGAAAAACGAGTCTCCCTAGAATGGGTTTTGTATGTATTAGAAAGTCGTATCCGTGGCGAAAAGCCATTTCAAGAAGTACAAATGGTTCAGATCCCCAACCAATACCTCTATCGAGATCAGAAGCCTTCCCGAAAAGAGATAACGGACCTATGCTTATTAGTGTTAGAGATGGAAGATCAGAAAGTGGTCGATGAACTATTTTCTTCCCTTGAAAAGCAAGATGTGTATCGGAATCTGGTCTCTCATTATGGGAAAAAGAGAGAATAAGAATCCTGTGGAAAAGAAGTCTGTTTTAATGAGCAGGCTTTTTTCTTTTACAGATACTTATATTTCTATTAGTTGGAAACATGATATATTGAAAGAAAATGGGACTAGGAGATGAGAGTGCGTGAGTAAACGTATATTAGTCGTAGATGATGAGGCATCAATCGTGAAACTGGTCCAATTCAACTTGGAAAAAGAAGGATACCAGGTTGATGTTGCGATGGATGGAGAAACAGCACTGCAAAAGGCTAGACAGAATCCTCCCGATTTAATGGTATTGGACTTAATGCTTCCCGTTATTGATGGTCTGGAAGTCTGTAAACGAGTTCAACAAGAAAATCTTGCGATTCCCATTTTGATGCTGACAGCAAAATCAGATGAATTTGACAAAGTATTAGGATTAGAGCTTGGTGCAGATGATTATTTAACCAAACCGTTTAGCCCACGTGAGATGATCGCAAGAGTTAAGGCGGTCTTACGTCGTTTTGAGAAGGCACAAAAAGTAAAAGCAAGTGAACCAAAAGAAGTACATATGATCATCGGTGACTTAGTGATTGATCCAGAAGCATATGAGGTAACGTTGGCCCAAAATCGATTAGAGCTTACTCCAAAGGAATTCGAATTGCTAGTATACCTAGCCAATCATCGAGGGAAGGTACTTTCGCGCGATCAACTATTAAATGCAGTTTGGAACTATGATTATGTAGGAGACTCCCGAATTGTGGATGTTCATGTTAGCCATTTACGAGAGAAAATCGAAGAAGATACACGAAACCCAATCTATATCAAAACCGTGAGAGGGATTGGATATAAGTTTGAGGGACCAAGGACATGATGTCCCTTCGTACTAGAATAACTAGTAGTTTCCTTATTTTAATTGGTTTATCGGTCTTAACAACTGGTATCTTTGTCGCTTTTTTGCTACGTTCTTCCTATTTAGATTCCTTAGATCACCGTTTATATCGGGAAGCATCTCTCATTGCGGAAACCGTAAATTGGAATGAACGTGACCTACCAGCACAGGCTATTTTATATGGGCAAAAACTGGAAGCGGATTTGATCTTTTTATCAACTGATGGAAGAGTATTAGGTAGTTATGGGGAAAAAGCTGTTATCCAAAGTCAACGACATCGACAGGAAATTGCACAAGCACTAAAGGGAAAAACAGTCTCTAATATGAATGATGAAGAACTATTCACTGCTCTCCCAGTTATTCGGAATGGACAAATATTAGGTGTAATTCAATTAGACATAGAATTAGATGTAATTAGCCAATCTTTGCAGAATGTATGGATTTCTCTCGGAGGGGGGTTAATAATTGCATTTATCCTTGCCGCATTTGCTAGTTCTCGGATTGCAAGTGGAGTGACACAACCTTTAGAAGAAGTAACCAGAGTAGCAGATGATATCTCCCGCAAGCGATTCCATCGACGTGTCTATGAAGACGGCGATGATGAGATTGCCAAGTTAGGAAAAGCAATTAATCGGATGGCATATTCCTTGCAGTTTCAAGTGGAGACCATACGTCGAAGCGAACGAAGACTGAAGAGTGTTATCGAGACGATGGAGAGCGGTTTGATCTTGATTAACACAAGAGGACGAGTCAGCTTAGTAAATAAAGCTTTTGAGCGGTTATTTGGTGTTCCTTCTACCGATATTGTAGGACTGAAGATAGAAGAGATTTCCTATCCTACCGGACTTGGAGAGATGCTACAACGATGTTCTAGTGAGAAGGTACGCTTCCAAGAGAAGCTACATTTGTATTATCCAGAAGAACGAGTTCTAGATGCTCACTTTGCCCCAATGTGGGTAGAAGCGGATGGGGTTGGAGTAGTAGTAGTTTTTCACGATTTAACCGCCATTCGACGTTTAGAGGAGATGAGACGAGATTTTGTTGCAAATGTCTCCCATGAAGTAAAAACACCCATCACCTCTATTCGGGGATTTGCAGAGACATTGTTAGATGGCGCACATCAGGACCCAGCTACTTGTCGTGAGTTCTTACAAATCATCCATGATGAGAGTATTCGTCTTCAAGCACTCGTATCTGATATTTTGGATTTATCTCAGATTGAATCCAAACGATTACCGATGAAATTCGAGATGAGTAATCCATCACAAATCATCTTGTCCGTTTTACGAACTCTAGAAGAGCGACTTCAGCAGAAAGATCAGCAAGTTCATGTAGAACTACCTTCTTTTTTGGCAACAATCGATCCAGATCGTTATCGACAGATCGTCTTAAACTTAGTAAGTAATGCAATGACTTACACTCCAGCAGGGGGAGAGGTAAAAGTCAAATTAGGTAAAGAAGAAAAACGTTTCTTTTTACAAATTAGCGACACTGGAATTGGAATTCCAGAATCGGACCTTCCTCGAATATTTGAGCGGTTTTATCGCGTGGATAAGGCAAGATCCCGTAACTCTGGGGGGACTGGGTTAGGCCTAGCCATTGTGAAACACCTGGTAGAGGAGCATCATGGAGAGATTGATGTAAAAAGTAAGGTGGGAGAGGGAACAACCTTTACGATTTGGTTCCCATTAGAACAAGAGAACGAGAAACCTTTTGGATAACACAAAGGGTTTCTTTTTTTAATGAATATTTTTTTACAAATGATTTACATTGTATTGAACTTGCCCTAACACTTCATACTTAAGATAAGAATAGTACAAAGCAATCATACCTAATTGATGAGGAGACAGGGATCTTATGTTGAAGAAAGGGCTTTTACTAGGTGGTATCATGACCATCGCATTTGGAGCATTAGTAGGTTGCGGTGGGGGGAATAATGCAACTGACTCCCAAAATGGAGGAAGCAAGCTTTCTGGTACGGTAAAAATCGACGGTTCTTCAACCGTTTTTCCGATTAGCCAAGCTATCGCAGAAGAATTTATGAAAGAAAACCCTGGAGTAAACGTTACAGTGTCAGAGTCAGGAACCGGTGGTGGCTTTAAAAAATGGGCTAACGGGGAGACCGACATTAACGATGCTTCTCGCAAAATTAAGGATGAAGAAAAAACAAATGCGGCTAGCAAACAAATTAACCCAGTGGAATTGCCTGTGGCATTTGATGGAATCTCCATTGTTGTCAACAAGCAAAACACTTGGATTCAAGATATAACGTTAGAAGAATTGAAGAAAATTTGGGAACCAAACAGCTCTGTAAAGCTATGGAGTGATGTGCGTCCTGAATGGCCAAAAGAGCCAATTAAACTTTATGGTCCGGGAAATGCTTCTGGTACATTTGACTACTTTACAGAAGAGGTAGTTGGCGAAGCGAAAAAATCTCGTACGGATTACACTGCAAGTGAAGATGACAATCAGCTTGTAAAAGGGGTAGCAGGAGATAAGAATTCGCTCGGTTACTTCGGTTACGCTTACTATATCGAGAACAAAGATCAACTGAAAGTGGTTAAAGTGGCGAAAGAAAAAGGAACAGGTGCAATCGAGCCTTCCGAACAAACAATCAATGACCAAAGTTATCCTCTTTCCCGTCCAATCTTTATCTATGCAAGTAGCAAAGCATTAGAGCGTCCAGAGGTAAAAGCATTTGTGAAATATTACCTCGAAAATGCAAAAGAAATCGCAAAATCGGTTGGATACATTGCTTTGCCAGATGCTGAGTATACAAAAGGATTGGAACTAGTGAAGTAACAGATCAGAGTTCATTTGATCACTCGGCGAAGGGTGCCTTCCCAATGGGGAGAGGTGCCTTTTGCGTTGTTTATTGAGTTTTGACGGACAGTTAAGAACCTGATTAGGTCAATCAATATTCAGTAGTGGATGAAAGAAAACTCCCGCTGAATGAAGTTTCGTTTCAAAGAAGGGAGGAGTTTCGGTTGGAACAAAACAAGATATTTAGCCGTAATACTCACAACAGACAATGGAAAGAGAAGATTATTCCTGTTCTTTTGTTTCTATGTGCCATTATCTCCGTTGTAACTACGCTCGGAATAGTAATAACTCTGATCAAGGAAACACTGGCTTTTTTTGAAGAGGTACCAATTAAAGAGTTTTTCATGGCGGATCAATGGACAGCATTATTTTCTGGAGAGCAACAGAAATTTGGTATTCGCCCGTTAATTTCCGGTACGTTATTAGTGACAGTAGGGGCAGCAGTAGTAGCTATACCAATTGGTCTGGCTTCTGCCATCTATCTTAGTGAGTATGCTTCTGATCGAGTACGAAAAGTGGTAAAACCAATTTTGGAAGTTTTAGCAGGTATTCCAACGATTGTTTATGGTTTTTTTGCGATCACCTTTATCACACCGCTTTTACAAAAGATATTTCCTGATATCAGCTTTTTTAATGCATTATCTGCAAGTATCGCAGTTGGTATTATGATTATCCCGATGATTGCTTCATTAAGTGAAGATGCCATGAGTGCAGTACCTAATAGCATACGAGAAGCAGCATATGGACTCGGCTCCACACGTTTAGAAGTTACGTGGAAAGTGGTAGTTCCAGCTGCGATTTCCGGAATTATTTCTTCGTTTGTATTGGCGCTTTCTCGTGCTATTGGAGAGACGATGATCGTAACGATTGCCGCTGGAGCAACTCCTAACTTAACACTGAATCCATTGGAATCTATTCAGACGATGACTGCTTATATTGTACAAGCTGCTTTTGGAGATATTAGTTATGACAGTATTGAATACAGATCCATCTATGCAGTAGGATTTACACTCTTCTTATTCACACTTGTGATGAATCTTATTGCGCAATATATTGCTAGAAAATATCGGGAGGAGTATTAATGAAGCAGCAAAATTCGATGCTACAACGAGACAAAAATGTTTCATCACGAAAGCTCCTAAACGGTATAGGAAAGATTTGCTTTGTAATCGCAACGTTTTTTGGAGTAGCAGTTTTGGCTGTACTCTTAACTGATATTGTGAAACAAGGAACTCCTTGGTTAACCGCAGACTTCTTTCAAAACTTTGCCTCACGTCTCCCAGAGAGAGCCGGGATCAAAGCTGCATTTTATGGTTCTATCTGGATGATTTTAATTACAGCCCCACTTACTTTTCTAATCGGAGTAGCTTCTGCTATTTTCCTTGAGGAATATGGTGGGAATAGCCCTTTTATGAAGAGAATTAATCGTTTTATACAATTAAACATTAGCAATTTAGCAGGAGTCCCTTCTATTGTCTTTGGGATTTTGGGACTTACTCTCTTTGTAAGAGGACTTGATTTAGGAAAAAGTGTTTTGGCTGGATCGCTTACCATGACGCTACTCGTTCTCCCTATTGTTATTGTTTCATCACGAGAAGCCATCTCTAGTGTTCCACAAGCTCTTCGCCATGCATCAATGGCAATGGGTGCTACTCGTTGGCAAACGATCCGTAATATCGTTCTACCATATGCAATGCCAGGTATTTTAACAGGAACGATCTTGGCTATTTCCCGGGCAATAGGTGAGACTGCTCCTCTTATTATGATTGGAGCGGTAACCTTTATTGCATTTACCCCTGGAAGTATCTTGGATGAATTTACAGTAATGCCAATCCAAATCTATAGCTGGTTAGCACAACCAAAAGAGGAATTCGCCCAATTAGCAGCTGCCGGTATGATGGTGCTTCTGGCTCTGCTCTTAACCTTAAATGGGATCGCAGTTTATCTACGTAATAAATTCCAACGATAGGAGGAGCAAAACAGATGACGATTTCGGTTCAGAATCTAAACCTTTACTATGGAGAAAAACATGCTCTAAAAGATATTTCAATGGAGATAGAAGAAGGCAGTGTAACTGCCTTGATCGGGCCATCTGGCTGTGGAAAATCAACCTTTTTAAGAACGATTAATCGGATGAATGATATGATATCAAACGTAAGAATAACCGGTTCTATTCAAATACAAAATCAAGAGATCTATGATAAATCAGTTGATGTAGAAATGTTACGTAAGCATGTAGGGATGGTCTTTCAAGCACCTAATCCATTCCCAAAAAGCATTTATGATAACGTAGCATATGGACCACGAATTCATGGTGAAAAAAATCGCGCTAAATTAGATGAAATGGTGGAAAAAAGTTTACGTGGTGCTGCACTTTGGGATGAAGTAAAAGATCGATTAAAAGATAAGGCAACCGGCTTATCAGGAGGTCAGCAACAACGTCTTTGTATTGCTCGTGCCTTGGCTGTTGAGCCAGAGGTATTGTTGATGGATGAGCCTACTTCGGCGTTAGATCCTATTTCTACTGCGAAAATAGAAGAATTAGTACAAGAACTGAAAGAAAAATATACTATTGTAATTGTGACTCACAACATGCAACAAGCAGCACGAATCTCAGACAAGACCGCTTTTTTCCTAAGTGGAGATCTGATTGAATACAACTCCACAGAGATGCTCTTTTCCAATCCAAAACAAAAAGAGACCGAAGACTACATTACGGGTCGTTTCGGTTAAGGAGGAAATCGAGATGGTACGTCCATTTGATACATCTCTTCAAGAGATTAAGCGGTTGCTGTTGCAGATGGCAAGAATGGTTGAAATTTCCATTCATCAAGGGGTTCAATCACTCCAAACAGGAAATGTCGATCTCGCTAAAAAAGTGATTCAAGAAGATATTCAAATTAATGAAATGGAAGATTTGATTGATGATAAAGTAATGATTTTGATTGCAACACAGCAACCAGTAGCCAGAGATCTGCGTTTGTTAATTGCTGCGATAAGGTTGGCTAATGACTTAGAGCGTATGGCTGATTTGGCAGAAGATATTGCAGAGATCACACTGGAGTTGCACGAAAATAACTTAGTAATTCAGCCACAAATTCCAGAGATTGATAAAATGGCTGAGCAAACACAAGCGATGGTACATGATGGAATTAATAGTTATGTGGATGGAAATATTATGTTAGCAAAATCGCTTGCTGTTGCGGATGACAAAGTGGATGATCTATATGAAAAAGTGTTCCGAGAAATGATGCAACGTATGAAAGACGATAATCAAAAAGAAGTAGCACTGAAGATTTGCTTCGTAGCACGTTTCTTGGAACGTATTGCAGATCATACGGTAAACTTAGGAGAGAGTGTTGTGTTTATCGAAACGGGTAAACAGCGCGACCTAAATTAGAAGTTTGTCAAGTTAGACACGAACCCAATATGGGATAAATGCATATGATGAGCCAGAATATCAAGTTATCGACCATCTTAATCAATTTCTCACAATGAAGGGGGATTATAGATGGAACGTCTTGTCATTCTGGCTCTTATTGGTTTTTTCGCTCAGTTAGTGGATGGATCACTTGGAATGGCATATGGTCTTACGTCTACCTCTCTCCTTTTACTTTTTGGAATCGCTCCTTCTATTGCTTCTGCGTCTGTTCATTTAGCAGAAGTGGTCACTACTGCTGCTTCGGGAATCTCCCATTGGAAGTTCGGGAATGTAGATCGCAATGTTGTGTTACGACTGATTGTACCTGGTTCCCTTGGAGCATTTGTAGGTGCTTGTTTTTTAAGTTCGTTGCCTGGCCATCTGGTAAAACCTTATGTATCTGGCTTTTTATTTTTACTTGGGTTATATGTCCTTTTACGTTTTGTGCGTTTTCCGGTGAATACAAATACCTCTGTAGCACCAGAAAAGCGGTCTACCAATTGGACAGATACCCCACTTGGTCTAGTTGCTGGTTTTTTAGATGCGACCGGTGGTGGAGGTTGGGGTCCCCTTACCACTCCTGTTTTATTAGCTCGAAAGGATTTGGAGCCTCGAAAAGTGATCGGATCGGTAGATACAAGTGAATTTGCAATTGCTGTTTCTGCTTCTCTCGGTTTTTTACTCACATTAGGGTGGCAAAAAGTTGACTGGACATGGGTTTTTCTATTGATGGGTGGGGGTGTGCTTGCTGCCCCGCTTGCAGCATGGATCGTACGAAAAGTACCGCCAGAATTTTTGGGTGTCAGTGTAGGTGGGATGATTCTAGTTACCAATGCCAAGATACTCTTATCTGTACTAAAAGCTTCAGATCATATTATTTGGATTGTATATGGACTACTTGGAGTAAGTTGGCTGTTCGCAATCGGGATCGCTTGGCGTAATTTTAGACGAAGTAAAAGTTGATCAAAACCTCCTTAATAAAATAGGAGGTTTTTCCAATGGTTAAGAGAGGATGTTAGAAAATGCGGATAGAATGATACAATAAGAGGATATTGAATCTGTAGGATAGTGAGGGGCTTATGAGCAAACTACTTTTAATCGATGGAAACAGTATCGCCTTTCGGGCGTTTTTTGCATTACCACTCCTTTCAAATTCGAGCGGGATCCATACCAACGCAGTATATGGATTTACCATGATGCTCCTAAAAGTGTTAGAAGATCAAAAACCAACCCATGCTCTTGTAGCGTTTGATGCTGGGAAGGTAACATTTCGTCATGATGATTTCTCTGAATACAAAGGGAAACGGGAACGTACTCCAAGTGAATTATCTGAGCAATTTCCTTATATACGCGAAGTGTTAGATGCATTTGGAATCCAGCATACACAAAAAGAAAATTACGAGGCCGATGATATTATCGGGACGTTAGCCAAACAAGCGGCAAAAGAAGGTATAGAAACAGAGATTATCAGCGGTGACAAAGATTTATTGCAGTTGGTAAATAAAACAGTACACGTATTACTCACACGTAAAGGAATCACGGAGATGGATCATTATGATCTAGCTAAATTGCAAGAGGTTTATGGTCTAACTCCAGAGCAAATTCCGGATTTAAAAGGGTTTATGGGCGATACTTCTGATAATATCCCTGGCATACCAGGCGTTGGAGAAAAGACAGCATTGAAACTACTTCATCAGTTTGGAACGATGGAGGAGACGTTGAAACGCAAAGATGAGATATCAGGGAAAAAACTAAAAGAGAAGGTAGCTGAGTACGAAGAGCAGGCAAAGTTAAGCAAAAAATTAGCTACGATCTTTACAGAGGTTCCGATTTCATCTGACTTGGAAGAATTAGAGATCGGAGATCTACCCTATGAACGGATTATAGAGCTATTCCGCAAATTTGAATTTAAGACGTTGGTAGATCGGGTTCAAAAATTAGCGACAGCTAAAGGAGATTCTGTGATCACTAAGACGAAAGAACAAGAGATTGCGGTAACGGTGATCACGGAATCAAATAGTACATTACTAGATGAACTATTGGCGAAACCTCTATTGGGAATGGAGATCGAGTCGACGAAAGAAAATCCACATCTGGCAGATATAATTGGACTAGCCCTCTCTGATGGAGAAGAAGGTTACTTCCTTGATTGGGAATTCGCCAAAGAGAATCCAACATTTCGTAATTGGCTTGCTTCGGATACACATGAAAAGGTTGTTTTTGATATCAAGCGAAATGCAGTGCTTATAGAACGTGCAGGTTTTAAAGTTCAGGGTTTGCCGTTTGACACCCTTTTGGGCGCTTATTTACTGAATCCATCTGAAACACAGCTAGAGCTATCAGATCTGGTAACCCGCTACCTTGATGGTGGTCTTTCCTCTGATGAAGAAGTTTATGGGAAAGGTGCGAAACGGAAAGCACTATCAGCAGAACGATTGGCGGAGCATCTGAGCAAAAAAGCGTACTTCCAGATGAAACTGCGAGAAAAACTGCAAGAGGAATTGATAAAATATGATCTATCGAATCTCTTAACCGATTTGGAGATTCCTCTCACTTGGGTACTAGCTAAGATGGAGCTGTTGGGAGTAAAGGTTGATAGAGAACGTTTAGAAGAAATGGGTGTAGAGTTAGACCAAGGACTTCGTCAACTTACTAAGGAGATCTATAAACTCGCAGGAACAGAGTTTAATATTAATTCGCCCAAACAGTTGGGGCAGATTTTATTTGATAAACTCAACTTGCCAGTCATCAAAAAGACCAAAACAGGATATTCCACTAGTGCAGATGTGTTAGAAAAATTGGCACCTCAACATGAAATTGTCGAACAGATCCTCGTCTATCGCCAAATTGGGAAATTATATAGTACCTATGTAGAGGGGCTAAAAAAAGAGATTGCGGATGATGGCAAAATTCACACGCGATTTAATCAGACGATTGCTGCTACGGGGCGTCTGAGCAGTACGGAACCGAATCTACAAAACATTCCTATTCGCTTAGAAGAAGGTCGCAAAATTCGTCAGATCTTTACTCCATCCAATCCGGACTGGAAGATGTTAGCGGCGGATTATTCCCAAGTAGAGTTACGGGTACTGGCTCACATTTCTGGCGATGGAATTTTGCAAGAAGCATTTCGGAAAGAACAGGACATTCACACTCGCACAGCAATGGATGTCTTTGGTGTACCAGAGGAAGAAGTTACCTCTTTGATGAGACGTCAAGCAAAAGCTGTTAACTTTGGAATTGTCTATGGGATCAGTGCGTTTGGCCTATCTCAAAACTTAAATATAACCAATAAAGAGGCTAAAGATTTCATTGATCGATATTTTGCTACCTTTCCAGGAGTAAAGAAATATATGGAATCAATTGTAGATCAAGCACGCCAAGATGGGTATGTGACTACTTTACTAAATCGAAGAAGATACTTGCCAGATGTTCATTCATCTGATTTTAACCGCCGTAGTTTTGCTGAACGAACTGCGATGAATACTCCGATTCAAGGTAGTGCTGCTGACATTATCAAATATGCGATGGTACAAATCGACCTGGAGATGTCCAAGCGAAATCTGCAAAGCCGTATGTTATTGCAGGTTCATGATGAATTGATATTCGAAGTTCCTCCTGATGAGTTACCAGAAATGAAACAGCTTGTGAGGGAGCAGATGGAACAATCACTTGAGCTACGAGTCCCTCTAAAAGTAGACATTAATGTAGGGGACACTTGGTACGAAGCCAAATAAGGATGATTTGTAAAATAAGCAGGGGGACCCGCAAGACTAGGTTCCCCTTTGTTGAGAAGAAAGAAGGGATACGATGCCAGAATTACCTGAGGTGGAGACAGTTCGTCGCACCCTAGAAAAATTAGTGGTTGGGAAAACAATTCAGCGAGTTACCGTCTCGTTACCTCGCATTATTCAAAAAACCGATACTCCATCTGAATTCGCAGAAAAATTAGCCGGCAAGACGATTACGTCTGTAGGACGTCGAGGTAAATTTTTAAAAATCAATGTGCCACCTTATGTGATTGTTTCTCATCTGCGGATGGAAGGGAAATATCGGGTCACCCCAAAAGAGGAGGTTGTGCCCAAGCACACACATGTAATATTTCATTTTACTGATGGAACAGAGCTTCGTTATCAAGATGTTCGCCAATTTGGAACGATGCAATTGTTTAAAAGTGGGGAAGAAGACAAACATCCTCCGCTTAAAAAATTAGGTCCGGAGCCACTAACCGATGATTTCACAATTGATTGGTTGACAAAAGGTTTGCAAAAACGAAAGACGAAAATCAAGCCGCTCCTCTTAAATCAAGAATTTCTAGTTGGATTAGGGAATATTTATGTAGACGAGTCCCTGTTTCAAGCCAAAATCCATCCAGAACGTACGGTGGACACGCTAACGGCGAAAGAGATTCAATCCCTGCACCAAAGCATTCGCACTACTTTACAAAAAGCAGTCCAAGCAGGCGGTGCCTCTGTTCGGTCCTATCGCAATGGAGAGGGGGACATGGGCTATTTTCAGCTTCAAATTCAAGTGTATGGTCGCAAAGAGGAACCATGTGTAGTCTGTGGAACTCCGATTAGTCGCATTGTGGTAGGAGGACGTGGAACTCACTTTTGTGGAAAATGTCAGGTACTAAACAAAAACTAACTCAAACAAAGATTTGGACACGTTACAAAGTAGTTCCTCCAATAGGAAGGACAGCCCTAGAACGATAGGATTTTGTAGCAGTAGGAGGATCTCATATGAGCTTGGTAGTCGGTTTGACTGGTGGGATTGCATCTGGCAAAAGTACTGTTAGCAAGATGTTCGCTAAGCGTGGAGCCAAGATTGTGGATGCAGATGAGATTGCGCGTAATGTGGTAGAACCAGGTACACCAGGATTGGAAAAAATTGTAGAGACATTTGGTTCTCATCTTCTAGATGGAACACATCTAAATCGAGAGGCATTAGGGGCGATTGTATTTTCGGATGAAAATGCGCGGAAACGTTTGAATGCGATTATCCACCCTCTGGTTCGTCAAGAGATGCATCGTCAGACAGATTTATATCGCAAGCATCAAGAAGCTGTTGTGATCTGGGATGTACCGCTTCTCTATGAGAGTCAATTGACCGAATTTGTGAAAAAAGTTATTGTTGTATATGTACCAAAAGAGGTCCAATTGGAACGACTTCAAAAGCGAAACCAATTGACAGAAACAGAGGCTTTACAAAGGATTCAGGCCCAAATGTCGATAGAAGAAAAAAGACAAATAGCAGATTATGTGATCGATAACCAAGGATCTCTATCAAGTACAGAAAGTCAGGTTGATCGATTATGGAACTATCTAAAGTCAAATTCTGGCTTCGGCCACTTGTAAAAGCATTGCCACCTAAACGGTGGATTTTGATCTCACTTGTTGTGATTATCGTCGCCTCTTTTTTGATCGTGCCACTGGTTAAAAAATGGATGTACCCATTGCGCTATGAGGAGATCATCTTGGAAGAGTCTGCAGCTACTGGTGCGGATCCGTATCTTGTAATGGCGATTATTCGAGCAGAGACCAAATTTGACCCGAATGGACAATCCCGTGTAAACGCCAAAGGGCTAATGCAAATTATGCCAGATACAGCAAAGGATATTGTAAAGAGAGGCAATTTCTCTCTCTCTCTGATTAATGAACTAGATGATGTTCGTATCAACATACGTATGGGTAGTTGGTATCTGGTAGATTTATCCAAGCAGTTTCAAACGGATAAGATTGCAATCATTGCTGCTGCATATAACTCTGGACCAGGTACGATTAAAAAGGCTATAGAGAGTGGAAAATGGGATGGAGATCCAAACAACACAGAGGGGTTGTATGGAGAGACTCGTCACTACGTTCAAAAAGTTACCTTTTACTATGATAACTATAAAGAACTTTATGGGAAGCAGGTAGAAGAATACTACCGAAAGCATCCGAAAAAGGAAATAAAGTAACCTAAACCTTGTTCTTATTATAAAAGAGCAAGGTTTTTTTTGTTATCTGTTGTCAATGTGACATACTTAATATAATATGTAGTTGAAATGGTATGTAATATAATTAATTAAAAGGGGCTATTATGATATGAAATTACGGGTTGCGATAAATGGTTTTGGTCGAATTGGACGAATGGTTTTCCGACAATCAATCTTGGATCCATCTATGGAAGTTGTAGCGATCAATGCTAGTTATCCAGCAGAGACTTTGGCACATCTCATTAAATACGATACTGTTCAAGGTTTTTTCGATGAAGAAGTGATTCCTACACCAGAAGGTATTCAAGTAAACGGCCATATGGTACAACTATTGTCCAACCGTAATCCGGCAGAACTTCCTTGGAATGAGTTAGCGATTGATGTAGTAATTGAGGCAACAGGTAAATTCTGCGATCGCCAAGGAGCAGGTCTTCATTTACAAGCTGGCGCCAAGAAGGTTGTCATCACCGCACCAGGCAAAGAGGAAGATATTACGATTGTAATGGGAGTCAATGAACACCTTTATCAACACGAGCAACATCACATTATTTCGAACGCTTCTTGTACAACGAATTGCCTCGCACCAGTAGCAAAAGTATTACATGATCGCTTTGGCATTGAACATGGACTGATGACAACAGTTCATTCCTATACAAATGATCAACAAAATCTGGATAACCCACATAAAGATCTCCGCCGTGCTCGAGCTTGTGCGCAGTCGATTATCCCAACCAAAACAGGGGCAGCCAAGGCACTGGGTCTCGTTTTACCAGAGTTAAAAGGGAAACTAAATGGTTTTGCACTTCGAGTACCTACACCGAATGTATCGGTCGTAGATTTGGTCGTAGACCTAAAGCAAGAAGTAACAGCAGAACAAGTGAATCAAGCGTTCCAAGAGGCGGCAGAGGGTGACATGAAAGGATACCTACAGTATTGTAAACTACCTCTAGTCTCCACTGATTTTGTAGGTAATCCATACTCTTCCATAGTGGATGCGCTTTCTACGATGGTAGTAGGGGAACGACAAGTAAAAGTTCTTGCTTGGTATGATAACGAGTGGGGCTATTCTGCTCGTGTTGTGGATCTAGTTAAACTAGTAGGTAGACGGATCGAGAAAAAAGAATTGGTAGAGACCACTGCCTAATTGCGGATATACTGAAATTAGACCTCATTCTATAATAGAGTGAGGTTTTTATTTTGAGATCGAAAAAGGAAATGTTGTGATATACTGTAAATTGTTTGAAAATTTTGAGGAGGCACCTATGGAAACCATATTGAAGTTGCGAAATGTATCCAAAGTAATTGGAAAAAAGAGAATTATCCATGGGATCAGTATGAATGTAAAACCTGGTGAAATATATGGTTTTTTAGGACCAAATGGAGCGGGAAAGACTACTACGATTCGAATGTTGGTAGGTCTCATTAAACCTACTTCGGGCACGGTGGAAGTTTGTGGTCACGATATCCAAAAAGAGAGGGAAAAAGCTTTAGAACATGTTGGTTGTATTGTGGAAAATCCCGAACTTTATTCCTATATGTCTGGTTGGAAAAATCTCGTTCATTTTGGATTGCTAAGCAAAATACCCAATTTAGAATACCGAATCCAAGAAGTGACCGAGTTAGTGAAACTAACTGATCGAATCCATGACAAAGTCAAAACATACTCACTTGGCATGAGGCAACGGCTTGGAGTAGCTCAAGCCATTCTTTCAAACCCAAAACTATTAATATTAGATGAACCAACCAATGGATTAGATCCAGCTGGAATGCGAGAATTTCGAAATCTGATTCGTCAATTGGCAGATCAAGGAATGGCTGTTTTTGTTTCCAGCCATATCTTGGCAGAAATAGAACAAGTAGCGGATCGTATTGCGATTATCCAGAACGGAATTATTGTTGCGGAACAGTCAATGGATAAGCTGTTGGAGCAGCAAGAAGAAACGATTGAATTAGTATGTGAGCCAGTTCAAGAAGTGGTAGCTTTTTTACGAAAACAAAAGCTTTGGTTCCAAAATTCAGAAATAGGCGCTTTTTTAGTGAAAGTACCAATGGGGAAAATACCAGATCTGATTCGAGAATTGGTAATGCGTGGGATTCAGATCACGGAAGTAATACGAAAAAAGCAAAGCCTAGAAGAAGAGTTTCTCAAGCTGACAGGGGAGAAATCAATGACCATGAAAGGAAAGAAAGAATATGCGTGATCTTGGAATGGTATTTCGTGTCGAGTGGATGAAACTTTTAGCCCGAAAACGGATTTGGGTGACGGTTGGACTTGCCTTGGTATTTGCAGCTGGATTGATTTTGATAACCGGTGCAGGATCTGACATTTCGATTCATGATGATAAGAAAATATTAGAAGATATGAAATTACAGGTTACGCAGATCGAACAACAACTAGCTAAAACGACAGATCCTACTGAACGTAGTTCTTTGGAATCAGAGATGAAGAATATGAATGAATCGATTATCATGATGGACAAACAGTTAAAAGACTCCCAGGATATGCAGACAGGAGATTGGAGAAGAGTTATTACAGAACGACTAAATGAAGCAAAAAACATTCCGGAAGAGCTTCGAGAAGATATGCAAGGTCAACCTTCTATTATTCAAAAAAGAGAAGAGGCGTTGAGAGAACAAGAAGTTCTGAAGATGCAGTATTTGTTAGATCAGGATCAACGCCCATTGGATCCTATGTATGCATGGTCGTCCTCCTACGTTATGCTTAGCGAGATCAGCCCTCTGATTGTTCTTGCAGTTTTACCGCTTTTGGTAGTGTTATTAGTCGCCGATTTTATATCTGGTGAGACGACATCTGGAACTATCAAGTTACTTCTTGTTCGCCCAATTTCACGGTGGAAGATTTTTATTGGAAAGTGGTTGGTTAGTTTCGTTGCTACGCTTTTGTTGAGTATAGGTTTTATCGTTACTACCATTTTGGGAGTATTGGCTGTAAATGGAACAGCAGGAGCCAATGAGCCAACATTTGTAAATGTACCTCAAACCTATGAAACAATCCCTGCTAATGAACTAAAAAACATCCCACGAGAAGAACGACAAGGTGATCAGATTTTGATCCCAGATTATACGAAGGCGGATATTATCCCAATGTCTGAGTATGTTTGGACGACCTATGGGCTATCATGCCTTACGATGCTAGTGGTAGCGAGCTTTACCATGCTATGCTCTTCCTTCTTTAAAAGTTCTATGGTTAGTACTGCGGTAGCGTTAGTAGTAAATATATTTAGTTTTGTCGTTATTTTCATCTTTGCAAATCCGATGTTTGGTCAAGCTGTAGGAACGGGTAACAAGTATTTTGCTTGGCTTTATTCCTATCATTTAAATATCGGGAAATATTGGAGTCACTATATTACCAATGGAACTGTTTTCGAACTGTCTTTTTTCACAGGTTCGCTCATTTTAGTATTCTGGTTGGTAGGATCCCTTCTCTTGGGAGGCTATTATTTCCATCGTAAAGATATATTGAATGCTTAGCTCCATAAAATACAGATTTGCTGAGCATGTAAAAGAAGATGGCTTCCTATATGGGAGCCTACTCAAAATTTACCGACAAAACCGTTAGTTGTCATCGTAGTTTAAGCTCGATACAATAGGAGGAAAGTTACTAGGATAGGAGAACTTTGTCATGAAATGTCCGTATTGCGGCTACATAGGTAGTAAAGTTCTCGACTCTCGTCCAGTACATGATGGCAAAGCAATACGTCGTCGTCGGGAATGCGAAGAGTGTGAGCAACGATTTACCACGTTTGAGATGCTAGAATTAAAGCCTCTCATTGTAGTAAAAAAGGACGGAAGCCGCGAAGAGTTTAATCGTGATAAATTACTACGAGGGCTTATTCGAGCATGTGAAAAACGCCCAGTACCCTTGGAAAAGTTAGAGCGATTGGTGTCTGAGATCGAGCGGAATTTAAGAGAAGGTTCTCGGGCTGAAATCCCATCTCAAGAAGTAGGAGAGATGGTAATGGATCGGCTGGTCTCTTTAGATGAAGTAGCATATGTTCGTTTTGCCTCCGTTTACCGTCAATTTAAAGATTTAAATGTGTTTGTCACAGAGTTAAAAGATTTGTTGCATCGATCAGGAAAAGAGTTAAAATAGAGATTCTGTATTTGGTTTTATGGGGAGAGGAGGTTATACATTCTTGGCTAATGAACAAGGTTGGCTTGTACGCTCGGTTCGTCCAATAGAGGGGACGGACTTTTTGTCTCTAACACATCTATATCAACCGTTAATTGGAACAGATGCGTTTGCCTTGTATATGACATTATCATATCAGCTACCCTTTCATCGTCCGGGAGCATCTCCACTATATACACACTCCTATCTAGTTAATCTATTATCGATCACCTCTTTACAGCTCTTGGAGGCTAGACAACGTCTAGAAGGGATCGGTCTTTTGGAAACATATGAGACAGAAACAGATAAATGGGATAAATATTTAGAGTATCGCTTGATTCCACCACTTGCACCAGTGCATTTTTTTGCTAGTGATATTTTAGGAGCGATGCTCTGGGAGCGGATTGGCAAGGAACGTTTTCAGATGACAAGGGAGTGGTTGTTTTCCTTGGACTCTGTTGACAAAAAGAAAGAAGGGCGAAATGTCACCAAATCATTTCAGGAAGTATTTGGTGTGATCTCTCCTCAAGCAATGTTACAAACGGCACAATGGCAAGAAGCCACTCCGACTGTCAACACCGAAGGCATGAACGGAAAACGCCCAAAAGTCCCAGAGCAGATTGATTTGGAGCCGATTAAGATGAGATTGGCTACCATGCTAGGCCCTGAGGCATGGACTCAAGAAGTAGAAGAGGAGATTCAAGAGATCTGTTGCTTTTACCAATTAGATTCATGGGGACTGATTAAAGCTCTTCAAAATCCATATGTGACACCAGGTGGGCGTGTGGATCGTGAACGTCTCCGAGAGTATGTCAGACAAGAATATCGCTATCAATATCGGTCATTACCCTCGGTTCAACGAAAAGACCGACTTAAGCTTGTGGAAAGAGAAAAAGAAGATAAGCTAACGATTGCTCAACCCCTTACACAAGAGCCAAAAACCAAGATGGATGACCGTGCAGAGCAACATTTTCAGCGACTTGCCCAAATTTCGCCATTAGAGTTATTGAAGTTGTATCATGGTGGATCCCAAATAGCCCGAGCAGATGTAGAGTTAGTGGAATCTCTTTTAACAGAGTTTCGACTTCCGTCTGCTGTCGTCAATGTATTGCTTGATTATGTGTTGATTAAGTATGATCGTAAACTATCTCGACCTTTGGTAGAAAAAATTGCTGGTCATTGGAAACGACTTGGTATCCAAACGTTGGAACAAGCGAGAAACCAGTGTCTAAAAGAAGTAGAAGAAGTGGAAGGAAAGACCAAACGCCGAAGTCGTCAAGATGCTTCTAGTGTAAGGGAGAGTCGAACTCGAACAACCAAAAATACAACAAAAAATAACTCCAATTTGCCAGAAGCAGTTCGTAACCAACTAGAGGGAAAATCGGGTTCGGATGAGTTGACTGATGAAGAATTTGAAAAGATGAAGGCACAACTTCATGCCAAGATGAAAAAAATGGACGAGAATTTTGAGAGGCGGAAGAGTATGCAAGGGAAGGAGAGCCGATATTGATGAACTCGATCCAACATTTTACCAAGCCAGATCCCAAAGCCAAAATAAACCGTTCCAAACAACTAAATCTTTTATTGCAATACCCGGCGATTCGTTCCTTCTTGGCAGAACATCCAGAAGTGACTCGTTCCCAGTTGGACAGGCATTATCATCAGTTGATGCATCTGGTCACGGAACAGGAGCAGTGTAATCATTGTCCTGGACTTGCCAAGTGTCCCAATATGATGAAAGGACATACTCCAAAACTAATGGAGTACGCAGGCTATTTGGAGGTTCGAATGACCCCCTGTCAAAAGAAACTGCGAGAAGAAGAATGGAATAAACAGAAGGATCTTTTTAAAAGCATGCATATCCCAATGGATATCACCTCTTCATCTCTCGATCAGATTGACTTCACAAAAGGAAGAGCCAAAGCTATTGCAGCTGCTTTTGACTTTTGTGAGCAGTTTAGTCAAGGTAAACTCCCTTCCAAAGGGCTCTTTTTGCATGGACCACTCGGAGTAGGGAAAAGTATTATAGCAGGGTCGATAGCCAATAAGTTAGTAGAGAATGGAATCGATTCGTTTATGGTATATGTACCAGATTTTATTCGTGAGGTGCGTAATTCGATTGAAGATCGTTCCTTAGGGGAGAAGCTATCTCTCTTTAAAAGTGTTTCCCTCTTAATTTTAGACGATATTGGAGCAGAGTATTTGACTCCTTGGGTTCGTGATGAAGTGATTGGTGCCATTTTACACTATCGTGCCGCGAATGGATTGCCTACGATGTATACTTCCAATCTCTCATTAGATGAGTTAGAGGACCATTTAGCACAAGGTCGCAACACCACAGATGAGATGAAGGCTAAGCGTATTATGGAGCGGATTCGCCATTTTGTGACACCGATCTTGGTGGAAGGACCAAATCGCCGAATTTAATTTTGCATAAAGTATTGCGCTATCGAATTATAGCTGATATAATACTTTTTGTGACTTGGTTCGGTAGCTCAGTCGGTAGAGCAGAGGACTGAAAATCCTCGTGTCGGCGGTTCGATTCCGTCCCGAACCACCACAAATTGCGGAAGTGGCTCAGGGGTAGAGCATCGCCTTGCCAAGGCGAGGGTCGCGGGTTCGAATCCCGTCTTCCGCTCCATATTTGCCGGAGTGGCGGAATAGGCAGACGCACAGGACTTAAAATCCTGCGATAGGTGACTATCGTGTCGGTTCAAGTCCGACCTTCGGCATACATTGCGCAAGCCCCTTTCTTCATTTGAAGAAAGGGGCTTTTGATATATGGAGAAAATATCAACCATATCTCAATCTGGGTAACAACTAATGCCAAACTATTTTGAATAATGTATACTATAGTATTTATTTAGTCAGTAGTGTCGATTAGCTAAAATTTTACAGTAGTTGCCCAGCGCATGATTTTTGCCTTCCATGCGGGTTGTACCTTGCGAAGAAGCAAGAAAGGCCGCTCCGCCAGCCCGTTCCAGGCGAGATCCAAAACTCGGCTAATGCCTCAAACAGTTGGATCTCGTGATCCTTCCACGGTCTGTCTCCGCTTTGTAGCGGTACAAAAGCATTTCAGGGCTAAAAATCAGCTCCTAATCTTTGGTAAATCAACACTACTACTATTTAGTATGTTATTAATCTCCTTTACGCAATTCTAAGCTCTATGTTATTTAACTTAAGAATAAGTAGAGGTGGGAATTATTGCGTTATGTGGTTATCTTATTATCAGTGCTTTTAATGATAGTAGGTTGTTCAAAATGAGATTGCAAATACTAATACAAAAGAAGAAACTCGGGAATTAAGTCCTATCTTTACAATCCCAAAACTAGGTCCTAGAGGAACTAATGAACCTTATAGTTTACGTGGGGTTAACGGTAAGTTGGCTATTATTGACGCTCCAGTTATCGCAGGGACAAATAATAAACAAGTATTTCATCTTTGGGGAGTAACACCTGAAAAAACGGAGCAATTATTCAATAAACACGTCAAAATAATAGCAACGAGTAAAGAGGAAAGAAAAGCAGTTACAGCTTTTGAAAGTTCTATTAGTGTTCCAAATCCAGAGGTAATAAAACCGCCATATGACTACTCTATGTCTCATGGATATTTGGTTTTGCCTTCTAAAGGAATTTGGAAACTGGATGCTTATATTGAAGATGACTTTTTTGGCAGCATTATTGTGAATGTTCAAGATAAATAATGAGAACTTAACCATTGATGCTCACACGTTTCTCTGCTTTTTTGTCCAGAGCCCAGAAAACTTGCCCCTTATATAAACCTTCGCTATTAAACTAAAAAGCCTAGAAGGCGACTCTCTCACGGAGCCCATCTAGGCTTTTCTCATCCTACTGCAACTTTTGTTTTTTCCTGTTCATTGCTTAATACTTCATATGGAATACACAACGGCACTTTTAAGCGTGGATCTTGAATGATGTCTGCATCTATTCGGAAAACATTACGCAACATGTCAGTAGTCATCACTTCATCGGGAGAGCCCTGGCTATAGATGCCACCATTATGAATCGAGATCATATGGTGGGCAAATCGGGAGGCATGATTGAGATCATGAACAACCATGACGATAGTACGTTCTTGTTCTTCATTTAGTTTTTGTAGAAGCAATAGTACTTCGTGTTGATGAGCCATATCGAGATAAGTAGTAGGCTCGTCCAACAAGAGAATCTCCGTATCTTGTGCCAATGCCATTGCAATCCAAGCACGTTGACGTTGTCCACCAGATAACTCATCAATTGGTTGGTTCCGGAAGGAATCGAGTCCAGTCCGTTCGATTGCCCAGTTAATGATCTCTCGATCTTTAGAGGAGAGTCCTCTGATCCCTTTGAGATAAGGAAAGCGCCCAAAGCCGACTAATTGTTCTACTGTCGTCCCCTCGGGAGCTTCTGGTGTCTGGGGCAAGATAGCCAACTGTTGAGCTACTTGTTTGGATGGGAGGTTATGAATCGACTTACCATCGAGATAGACAGTCCCCATTCGTGGAGTGAGGATCCTTGCTATTGTTTTTAAAATAGTAGACTTACCTGATCCATTTGAGCCTACTAATGCGGTAATTTTACCAATTGGCACCTCTAAATGTAGGTTATGAACCACATCGTGGTTCGCGTAACGAATGGTTAAACCTTCAGTATGCAGTTGCATCGTTTTACTCCTCTTGACGACATGATTTATTCTTCTACCAGCACTCTATTGATCAGAACGCCTGTATTTATAGGTATCCTCTATATAAAGCGAAATACGTTCTTCATCCGATAATTTCGGACAGGTGTAACATGCTTTTCTACTAGACAGACAGAAGTTGAAGCAACATTTCGATCGAATGGGGATTGTTTCTCCCTGTAACGCAGAATGTTCGAACCGCTCAATTGGTTGTGAAAGTGGATTCTCGTTCATTCCAAATAGTTCTGCTTTTAGTTCACGCAATGTCTGATAATCGTCTAGTAGCCTGTTTTTCTTTACTATGTCGGTTGTTTCTTGGATCCATTTTTCATAACTGTAAGCAATATAGAAGGAAACATGGGACCAAAGTGTTTGGGGGAATACTTTGGTTTGTTCCACGATGTTTTGGATCAAAGGTGTGAGATGGTCGCGAAAAATGTGATGTAGGACTTGCATTCGCCATTCATTTCGATTTCCCACTCTTGGCTTGATCACTAGTGATGGAAAATGAAACAAGAACTGTGTTCCTTGAATCGACATCTGGAAATCACCAAAATCAATCGGAAGAACACAATCTTCTGAAGACATTACATAAAGTGAAGCCATATATAGGGCGTATCGTTTCAGAAAAAGAGAACCTGTTACTTTTAAGTGCGGTGAGTTGATCGCTGGCCCCATCATATTCAGAAACTCATGTAAGTTTGAGGTTAATAGCTCTTTTCCTTTCATGGAAAAAACTGTATTTGGAGCTTCTCCCTCTAGTATTTGAAATGGTGCTAACCCTACTGGTAACGTCTGCAACTCCTTATCATTTAACGCAAACATGTCCGTCCCCCATCTCACTTCGTTACCCTGATCGTATCAAGAGTGAGAATCATTGTCAATTCAATAAGAGCAAATTTCATCCCAGAACAGAATATTTCGGTCTACTATGATAAAATAGAGCTGTCTACATGGAAGAAATAAGAAGATTTTAGGCCGCAATCGCTGGCTTGTTTCTTATCCTCTTAAACATGGGCGGAGGTGGATTTATGAGTAAAATAGACGCAATTCTAGATCGAGCATTACAAGGAGAACGATTGGGCTTAGAAGAGGGAATAGCACTTTGGGAGAGCAATGAAATAGAAAAGTTGGGACATGTAGCCAACCAATTGATGCTTGCCAAACATCCGAAGCCAATCACCACTTTTGTAGTAGGCAGAAATATCAATTACACCAACGTATGTGATACATACTGCCGCTTTTGTGCCTTTTATCGACAACCAGGGTCGAATGAAGGCTATGTACTACCCGATGAAACCATCTTTCAAAAGATACAGGAGACCTTGGATGTAGGTGGTACAGAGATTTTGATGCAAGGTGGTACCAATCCAAATCTACCTTTTTCGTACTATACGAATCTACTGAAAGAGATTAAAAAGCGTTTCCCTACGATTCATATGCATTCCTTTTCTCCAGCAGAAGTTGTGAAAATGATGGAGGTTTCAGGACTCCCACTGGAAGAAGTAATACGCCAATTAAAAGAGGCAGGGCTCGATTCTATCCCAGGTGGTGGTGCGGAGATCTTAGATGATCGGACCCGCCGGAAAATCAGTCGATTAAAAGGTTCGTGGCGAGAGTGGATGGATGTGATGCAGTCTGCTCACAGACATGACATGACAACTACCGCAACGATGGTAATTGGTTTTGGGGAAACGTTAGAAGAGAGGGTTTTACACCTCTTACGAGTTCGTGAAGCACAAGACCAAACAGGTGGCTTTTTAGCATTTATTGTTTGGACATTTCAACCAGACAATACCAATATGCCACGGGAAAAACTCGGAGCCGAAGATTATCTAAAAGCAGTGGCAGTAAGCCGGATTATGCTAGACAACATTCCAAATTTCCAATCTTCATGGGTAACAATGGGACCTGAAGTAGGGAAACAATCGCTTCATTTTGGTTGTAATGATTTTGGAAGTACGATGATGGAGGAAAATGTTGTTTCAGCAGCTGGTACGACTCACAAAGTCAACATCAACCTCTCCTTGGAGCTCATCCGAGAGGCAGGAAAAATTCCGGCACAGCGAAACACACATTATCAAATCTTACGAGTCTTTGATAGTCAAGAAAAGTCTGATCGTGATTTTATCATGCAAAACTAAGAAGATAGCAAGGGTATGTTGCAAATCGAACATTTAGCTAACTAGAGGTTCCCTCATTTAAGATGTGAACTGTAAACATGACAGTTATTAAAAGGCTGGGAACTGGCTGTGAAAATTGTTCATGCCTAATATATATATAAATGAAATGAACCCTACTCTGATTTAAGGCAATTGGCCTATTAATGAAGAGAGGGTTTTTCTATGTTAAAATAATGAAAAGACAAAATACTTATAATAGAAAGGTACATTATGCAAGGGAAAACTCATTTTCGTGTAGGAATTGCTACTGGCGTTGCGGTTGCTGGTTTCTCATGGGAACAACTCGACTTTTGGAATATGACTGGTACAGTGATTGTAGCAGGGATTGCTTCCATGATTCCAGATATTGATGAAGACGGTAGTCTGATTAACAAAGCTCTTTTCTCTAAATTAAATCGTAAGCATCGTTCCTTGGCACTTTGTGCTGTGGGAGTTTTGATCGTCATTTTAGCTGCTTTTTACCAGCTTCCCACTTGGGTAACCTTGATTGGTGTTTTTGCGGCTTGTGTTGCCTATGTGCCACATCGTAGCGTCACGCATTCTCTTCTCGGGATTACTTATGTGGCTTTCGTCTGTTATTTAGCATCAACGTCCTTTTCATATGCTATTTTAGCTGGATATGTCTCACATCTAATCATGGATGCTTTTACGGTACAAGGAATTCCTCTGTTTTGGCCATCCAAACAAAAGATCGGACTGAAACAAATGGGAGTCAAAATCAAAAGTGGTAGTATCGTAGACGTTGTTATTGGGCGTGTTGCGATTGGATTGGCATTAGTCGGTTATGCATATATCCTCTATCTACAAGTTGGTCAAAATATGGCTGTAAACTAAACTAACAAATAGAATTTGAAATATTTGGTATGGGAGGAGGGGCATGGATTTCTTCTCCCTGTTTTTTATAATCGTTTATTTTCACTGGGTTAATATAAAAGGTATGGCAATGGTGCGAGATACATTGCTTTTTTTGTTAGGAGAGATGGTGATGAGAAACGTCCGAAAATCAGCCCGCATATTACTTATTAATGAACTAGATCAGTTATTGTTGTTACAAATGAAGGAACTATTAGTAAAGACAGAGGACACATTACCTGGGGAACCAGTATGGTTCACAGCAGGTGGAGGATTGGAGCGAGGAGAGACTTTTGAAGAAGCGGCTCGAAGGGAACTTTGGGAAGAAACAGGATTCACGGACGTGAAGTGGGGACCACTAGTCTGGATTCGAGAAGTAGATGTTTTATTTCGGGATTTGCCAACCCGATTTGTAGAATATTACTTTGTTGCCCGAACAAAGGAAACGAAAGTGAAGATGGACCGATTTACGTTAGAGGAAAAAGAAGGTTATCTTTCACACCACTGGTGGAGCATAGAGGAACTTCGTATGACAAATGAGCGTATTTATCCAGAGAAGTTAGCAGAATTATTAGCTCCGATTTTGGTCGGAGATTTTCCAGAAACTCCCCTTTTGATCAAATAAAATGAGGATAGCTTTCTTATGTCCTTTTTTACTTCTTTTTGTAATTACGTATACAGGACTTTTTGCCCCCATATACTAGGAGAAGTGATTGTGGACAAAGAAAGGAGAGGAATAGATGGATTACACCATTTCCATTCCTCAACACCCATCTTTTCAAGCAACCCAGTTATTTGGGCATCTTCGACTGCTCTTGGAAGAGCTGGAATCGATCGGGGTGATGAGCTCGTTAGGAGAGAGACTGGTTGGAGATCGCTTCTTTTATTTAGTTACTTGTCGTCTCAAAAGAAGAGGCCAAGAAAAGCAGATCCGTCAGGTGATGGGGGAGTTACTAGCCAGTTTTATTTGCCAAGATCAGCTACTGTATCTGATCCGTCAACTCATCATCAAAGAGACTGCTTTTCGGGAGCCAGATGTAATTACTCAAATAGAGACGATTAGCAAAGAAAACATTTTATCCAAAGAGAAAAAGCTAACAGCTCTTCAGATGTCTAGACAACAAGATTACTTGTCACGAGAGATTGCTCGATATTTTTATGACAGTAAGTTACTTGCGTTAGACGGTTTTATGAGATTTCGTATGCAAACCTATCGTAAATACCTTTCCAAGCAGATCAAAGAAGCTGTGGAGGAATATACATTAGAAAAAGAGTACAAAGATTTCATCCAACTTCTAAAGTATTTTGTTTCCGTCCAAACTTCGAAGATTCCCCTTGTTCATCTGATTCATAATGGAAAGCGAAAGTTTGAGCTGTTAAAAGATGATGGCTCTCCTTTGGAAATCAAGGAGATGGAAGGTACTTTACAGGATGTGCTAGAACAAAATTATTCTCATGAGGATCTCATCGTCAGTACCCTTCTTACAGTTGCCCCAGAACAAGTTGTATTACACAGTAAACATCCAGAAGAGAATGTGATCAAGACTTTATTACAAATCTTTGAGGGCAGAATCTTACTTTGTCGGGGATGCAGCTCCTGCGGGATTACGTTGGATTCTCAAACGGATGGCAAGTAGCGTTGACAAGTATCGAAGTGTTTTCGTATAATACATAAAACTTACCATTTTTGCGTTGATGAGGATCAGGATCTTCCGATGATGGTTTAGAGAGAAAGGGTCACAGGCTGGGAGCCCTTTTACCCACTCATAGAAGATTTACCACCTCGGAGCTATAGCAGGGAACGTACTCGTTTACTATTAACTGCTATCGGTTGACACCGTTATCTTGTCCCAAAGGGCTAATCCATGTTTGGATTGGTCAAATGAGGGTGGAACCACGACAGCAAACGCTCGTCCCTTTTTGGGGCGGGTTTTTTTATGTTTAAAAACAGGAGGAAAATGATATGTCTATCACCATTCAATTACCAGACGGTTCCAAACGTCAATATGAGCAAGCTGTATCTGTGCTAGATGTGGCTAATTCGATCAGTTCTGGACTTGCAAAAAAGGCAGTTGCTGGAGTAGTAGATGGCAAAGCAGTAGATTTACATCGCGAAGTTCCAGATCAAGCAGAACTGAAAATTTTGACCCTAGATGATCAAGAAGGCTTAGAAGTATATCGTCATAGTACTGCACACGTGTTAGCTCAAGCACTCAAACGTCTTTATCCTGGAGTAAAGCTAGGGATTGGTCCTGTCATTGAGGATGGTTTCTACTATGACGTAGATCTACCAGTCCGCCTCACTCCAGAAGATCTACCAAAGATCGAAGCAGAGATGGCAAAGGTTATCAAAGAAAACCACCCAATCGTACGTAAAGTCGTAAGTCGTGATGAGGCAATCGCTATTTTTGAAGAAATAGATGATCATTTAAAGTTAGAACTGATTCGAGACCTGCCTGTAGATTCAGTTATCACCATCTATGAGCAAGGCGAGTTTTTTGATCTCTGTCGTGGACCACATCTTCCTTCTACTGGTAAGATCAAGGCGTTTAAATTGCAACATGTAGCTGGTGCATACTGGCGTGGAAATAGTGACAATCAAATGTTACAACGAATCTATGGCACTTCTTTCCCAAAAAAATCACAGCTAGACGAGCACTTACATCTATTAGAAGAAGCGAAAAAACGTGATCATCGTCGAATCGGGAAAGACTTGAAACTCTTCATGTTCTCTGAAGAAGCGCCAGGGATGCCTTTTTACCTACCAAATGGGATGATTATGCGCAATGAATTGGAGCAGTTCTCACGCAATATGCAAGAACAGGCTGGCTACCAAGAGGTTCGTACTCCACTGATGATGAACCAGCGTCTATGGGAGCAATCTGGTCATTGGGATCATTATCGGGAGAATATGTATTTTACCGATGTAGATGAAAGTAAATTTGCGGTCAAACCAATGAACTGTCCAGGGCATATGTTAGTTTTCAAGAATGAGTTGCGTTCTTATCGGGATCTCCCAATGCGTTTAGCTGAATTTGGACAGGTACACCGTCATGAACTGTCTGGAGCACTTAATGGTATGTTCCGTGTGCGTACTTTCACTCAAGATGATGCACACATCTTTGTACGCCCTGACCAAATTGAGGAAGAATTAGAGCAGGTTTTGGATTTGATTGACCGGATGTATAAAGTATTCGGTTTCCCATATAGCATTGAACTCTCTACCCGTCCAGAAGATTCGATGGGTTCGGATGAACTCTGGGACCAAGCAGAATCGGCACTGAAAAATGTGTTAGATCGTTCTGGGATTGAGTATCGTGTAAATGAAGGAGATGGGGCATTCTATGGTCCTAAAATTGATTTCCATATTCGCGATGCACTCAAGCGGAGTCACCAATGTGCGACCGTACAACTGGACTTCCAAATGCCAGAGAAATTCGACCTCTCTTATGTAGGAGAAGATAATAAGCCTCATCGTCCAGTTGTAATTCACCGAGCAATTTTTGGTTCTATTGATCGTTTTGTTGGGGTCTTAGTAGAGCATTATGGAGGCAATTTCCCAATGTGGATGTCTCCAGAACAAGTTCGAGTTATTCCAGTCTCTGCTAAGTTCAATGAACAGGCTCAATCAGTAGTAGAACAGTTTGTAGCTGCGGGAATTCGGGCATCGGTAGATAGCCGTGATGAGAAACTGGGCTACAAGATTCGTGAGGGTGAAGTTCAAAAAGTTCCTTACATGATTGTACTTGGGGAGAAAGAGATCGAGTCTGGTACGGTCAATATTCGTAAGCGTCATGAAAAAGACCAAGAAGTGCTCACCATCCAAGATGCACTACAAAAGTTCCAGCAAGAGATGATCGAACGTCGATAAATAAATAGTTGCTTTATGAAGAACGAGGGGTATCTAATATTGGTACTCCTTGTTTTCATTATTTTGTCTTATTTGATCGAAAGGAAACATCACCTTACAAAACGAATTAATGGGGAGAGGGCTTCTTTCGTAACTCGAAAAGGCCTTATACAACGCATGATAGAAAGTGGTTCAAGAGAGATAACTATCATACGCTATTTTGCCAATAAATTAGGAAGTACTTCCTCTAGCCAAAAGAAAACTATGCTTATTCTCTAACATCTCATTAGAACGATCTATAGCAATACATCATCTTTATCCACATAACGATTCGTAGTAAATAGATTGATAGGATCTATAACGCATATCGGAACCCTACAGATCTTCCATTGTCTTTCCTAGATAATACTTGATAAGCTTCGTAGACAAAAGAACACCCACACTCAGTGGAGACAAAACCACTCCTATCTAGCGTCCAATCAAATGCAATTTGAAAGGAAGTAGAAGGAGAATGTGGTTAGTTTATCGAGAAAATGAGCGAGTGATTCGTTCCGTTAAGATTTCCATAGTAGTTCATTTCATGTTTTGTGTGTGTGCCCTGATATATGATATACAATTTTGGTATTATGCCGAGGAGACCACTCCTGCAAAACATATGGTAGGAGTAGAATTTTATCACTTTATTCATCTTGTACGCTGGATCTCGATTATTCCTATGTTATGGATATACTTACACTGGTTAAAAAGGATCACTGCTAATATTGGTATTTGGAGTAAACTGCCTACCAGAATTGTGGGTGGTAAACTTGATATCTACCATTTGATTCCTATTATTCAGATGTACAAACCATTTCAAGCGCTAAAAGACGTTTCCAACGCACTCATTGCCAAAAAAGTGACTGGGCATTCGGCTTGTCCTAACTGTTTTTGGGGTAGCCTTCCCGCACCACCGATTTTGATCGTTTTCTGGTCTAGTTTATGGTCGGGAGTTGTACTGGGCATCTATGCTTTCTTTCATATGGATAGTTGGCTTGTTTACTTTACAAGCAAGATCGGGGAGATTTATCAGGTCCAACCACTCTACTATCTAGTAGATCTTCTCTGGATGTTTGGTACATTATGTTTTTACCTGTTAGTGAATCAGATTAGTCGGGCACATTTGGCGGAGCTTCAAGAATCTGTACTTGAACAGTATGATTTGGATAGTGCGGAGGAGCTGCCGAGTTAAGGTGAGAAACCATTCTTGACTTACTTTGAGATAATATGGTATGATCACTGATGTTGCAAGAAGAAGCGCCCGCTTCTCACCTAAGTGACGCTTTTAGGAAGCAGTTGCTAGGTTAATCTGAAACTGATTCTTTATGACAGTGGACAGTGAATAAGTGTGGGCGCTCATCTAAGAGGCTCACACTTTTTTGTTTTCCAAGAAATTTTTCGGAGGTGGCAGGTCATTAGCAAGGAACAACACTTGATCAATGAAGCGATCCGTGCAAGAGAAGTTCGTTTGATCGGGGAAGACGGAGAACAGTTAGGTATTACACCACTCCGCGAAGCACTGAGTAAAGCACAAGAGGCCAATCTCGACCTGGTTAACATTGCTCCGCAGGCCAAACCCCCAGTTTGTAAAATCATGGACTACGGTAAATATCGTTATGAACAAAGCAAACGGGAAAAAGAAGCCCGCAAGAATCAGAAGATCGTTCAGATAAAAGAAGTGCGACTCAGCCCATCAATTGAGGAGAACGACGTACAAACCAAGTTACGTAATGTAGTAAAATTCCTCAATCAAGGCGATAAAGTTAAATTGTCGATCCGTTTCCGTGGGCGGGAGATTACCCACCAAGAGATCGGACGTAGAGTTTTGGATCGGATGGCACAAGAAGTGAAAGAGATCTCCGATGTGGAGCGTTCTCCTAAACTAGAAGGTCGCCAAATGATCATGATCTTAACACCTAAACAGTCATAGCTGAAGGAGGAACTCTTCATGCCTAAAATGAAGACCAAAAAATCAGTGGCAAAACGTTTTAAAAAAACCGGAACCGGTAAAATCAAACGTAACCACGCATACACAAGCCATTTGTTTGAAGCGAAGAGCCAAAAAAGAAAACGTAAACTACGTAAAGGTGCAATCATGAGTGCTGGTGACCAAAAGCGCATCGAGCAATTGATTGCTTACAAATAAAAAACGGATTTATTAGGAGGGAAATACTGTGGCAAGAGTAAAAGGTGGTACGGTTACACGCCGTCGTCGTAAAAAAGTCCTGAAACTAGCACGTGGATACTTTGGTTCCAAACATCGTCTGTTTAAAACAGCAAAACAACAAGTGATGAAATCCTTGATGTTCGCATACCGCGATCGTCGTCAGGTAAAACGTAACTATCGTCGTTTATGGATCACTCGGATCAATGCAGCTGCACGTATCAATGGTCTTTCTTACAGCCAAATGATGCATGGTTTGAAAGTAGCTGGTGTTGATATCAACCGTAAAATGCTATCTGAACTAGCTATCTCTGACGCAAAAGCGTTTGCAGATCTTGCAGAACTAGCAAAATCTGCAAAGCAAGTTGGATAAGGATTTTCTAATATAGCATTACTTATGAATAGCTCACTCTTTAAGAGTGAGCTATTCTTTTTTATCTATTATAGCGGAGAATACTCCCGCTTCTAAGCGAAGCGAAAGTGGGAGATGAATCTGCGTCGGACGAGGGAGGGTTTCTACCCTCTCGCAAGTCCGACCTAGTATGGTGCTTTTTCCTTCATGAATTTCTTGATCCTCCAGAATGACATTGACATTATTCTGAAAAGTTGTAAAATACTTTCAACTACTTATAGGGAGGTGAATTCCAATGTATAAGGCCTTTCAGTTTCGAATCCCCTACCTCTTAGTGTTAGCGTAGGTGGGGGAGGTTCAAAGGAAATGAAGGAACCTAGACAAAGGCAGAATAGAAAGGATATAATAAAAATTCCAATATATTAAGTAGCATTGATCCGAAAGAAGATTTTTAAAAACAGGTTAGAAAATGGATATACCAAAATTTGTCAAAATAATGACTTCTTTGTTTTTGTACACTCAATTGTCAGAGAAACAGTTTCGATCTTTTCCAATATACCATATAATATTTTTATACCTGCTACTAAATTTAGCAGTTTCATATAGAGAGTGTTCCCATACAGACAATTTTGGCAGTGGAGATCGCGTTTGTGTGATTCAGCGTTTTCTTTATGTCTACTTTCATCTTGAAACTAGAAGGAGCACGATTCATGTTAGCAGAATGGCTGATCAGCGAGTATGAAGATAGCGGATATCTCGCCGCTGAAGGGGAATTGTACCTGCCACTGACTGCTGCCGAAGAATTTGTCTATGATTGTAATCGTTTAAATGTAGGAATCATTGGCGTAAACTTCGTTCTATGGACAGAGAAAGACCTGTTCTTGCATCTCGGCAGCTTAGACTTAACGGAGCTGTTGCCACATTTCGAAGACTGGGAGCAGCTGGTCCAATATTGTAATAACGTTGTTCTAGAGTACCTAGAAAAAGAACGTGAAGCAAACTACCACGTTTTTTTTGTCCCATATCTCCTAGAAGAATATGAATGGATCATGAAAAAAATCATGGGGGATTTTTCGGACAAGTTAAATGAAACGACGGAAGATGTAACGACATAATTTTCAAAAGTATTATCATTGCACTTATAACCCTTTTTATCATGCTAAAAGCCCACATTCTAAGAATGTGGGCTTTTGAATATTTTTTAGTGCTGACTAGCTTTTGGATAAGAAGTGTTACAAGAATGTTCTAGGTCTTTTTCAGAAGAAGTTTTGTTACTGGTACGTAAAGGGATCTCTTTCACAAAAAACATAAAGAAAATCCCGAATAAGACAACGAGGCTACCAGTCAGAAACACATGATTCAAAGCTGTCGCAAAAGCCTCTCGTAGCATTGCTAACATATTATCAAACAAAGCAGTAAAAGAAGCTGGTAGAGATGCTCGTATCTCCTGCAATTTGTCTGCATTGGTTAGGATTTGAGAATCTTGTAATGCAGCCAATTTGGAGCTTATAGCTGGTGAAACTAGCGATATGTTAGCTGAAGTTTTTTGAGTAAGATTACTCATCTCGTCTGTTAGAGAACCGGTAAGTACTGTTCCAAGAATGGCAACCCCGATGGTACCCCCAATCTGTCGGAAGAGTTGGACTGAGGAAGTAGCTACTCCTAGATACTTATGACTGACTGCATTTTGGGCTGTTAGGGAAAAGACTGGGAAAACAATCCCTAATCCGATTCCTACAATGATTAAATGCCATACCATGGTTATGTTACTGGTATTAGGTCCTAAGAAAGAGAGTAGGAATAGACCTAATGCCATAGTAAATCCACCTACAATAGCCAATTTTTTATATTTACCTGTTCGAGACATAATCTGTCCCGTTGTAATATTGGCAACAACCATTGCTAGCGTTAGTGCCATTGTGATAAAGCTCGATTCAGTTGCACCTAATCCCATTACTCCTTGAATAAAGAAAGGGGCATAAATAATCGTTCCAAACATCCCGAAACCGATTAAGAACAAAATCACATTGGATAGGGTAAAAATCGAATTTCCGAATAGATCGAGTGGAATAACGGGACTGACTGCTCGTTTTTCTACCCAAATAAAGATTATAAGTGACACCACACTGGTAATAAACAAACCGATAATCTGCCAAGAACTCCAAGCATACTCTTTTCCTGCCCAAGAAAATGCAAGGAGAAGAGGAACAATGGTCGTGACAACAAAGAAAGAACCCAATAAATCAATGGGCTGCTTGCCTTGCTTTTCTGTTTTGGGGAAAAGCCAAAAAATCAGGACCAACGCGATAACTCCAATCGGTAAGAAAACCCAAAAAATCCAGTGCCAATCAAAGTACTCTACAATATAACCGCCCAATGAAGGTCCTAATATACTAGAAAATCCGAAGGTAGCACTGAGTATCCCTTGCCATTTCCCCCGTTCGCGAGGAGGAAATAGATCCCCTACAGCAGCAAAAGCCGTGGACATGATCATGCCTGCGCCAAAGCCTTGAACACCACGGTAGATGATCAATTGAATAATATTAGCAGAGGTACCACATAAGAAAGTACCAATCATAAAGATCACTACCCCGACTACAATAATCGGTTTCCGGCCGTAAATATCGGATAATTTTCCAACTAGTATGGCAGTAACACTAGAAGTGAGCATGAATATGGTAAATACCCAATTGTAATAAGCAGCACCGTTTAGCTCAGCAGAAATTTTGGGGAGGGCATTCCCTATAATCGTTTGATTAAGTGCTGCAAACAAAAGAAGCGAGACAATCGCCACCATAATGAGCGATTTCTCCCTTTTCGTCAGGTCTTGCACGAAAACAACTCCTTCGCATATCGAAATATATGTTTAACCTTATGAAATATAAAATGTAAAATATACAAAGGGAAATAATTATGAAGATGTCAATTTTTGGTAAATTGCAATTAATTGTTGTAGTTCCTCATCTTCCAAGATAGCAAATTTTTCACGGAAATATTCCATCTTTTGTCTTGTTAAATCTTCGGCTATTTTTCTACCCTCTTGTGTTAAATGTAGCTCCACAACTCGTTTATCCGTTTGCGAACGCAATCGTTTAATATAACCTTTGTTTTCTAAGAGATCTACAACATGTGTAATATGACTTACAGAGACATCAAAAGTTTGTGCCATTGCAGTGACAATTTGAGGTCCACGTTGCGAAAGTGTGTATAACATTCCAAATTCTGCTCCAGTAATACTGTCTTTCCATAATTCAGCTAACTCTTTTTTTATTTGTTTAAAAAGTTGCCGAGATAGATGCTCCAATTGGAGAATTTGATCCAACCGATTGGCCATAATAAGCTCCTTTTTTATTTTATGGGGTGAAATAGTTACTCTATTATACAGGAATTTCATTGTAGGGACAAATAAATGAACGGAAGAAACAACCGCAATCATATAGATTGCGGTTGTTTAATACTTTACATCTCATCAGCTTTTTGGGCAATTTTACTTCGATAAATAATAGGAAGCTCTACTTCACCATAGTATTCTTGACCACGGAACACTTCCGACAGACGTCTCATTCCGTTATTCACACCTTCATAGCTATGGTGATCGACTTGTGCTTCAAAGTCTCCATCAATAATTAATTTGGAGTCCTCTCCTACACGTTGTACAGCCAGCTTCATTAGTTCGATGTCTAAGTTCTGTGCTTCGACAATATAAACGAGAGCTCGCATTCCGGTTGTGTCAAAACCCCGGATATCGCTGAAAGGAAGAAGAAGTAATTTTGGTGGCTCTTTCTCTTTCCCTTTCATCAGTTCTTCTAAGATCATCTTGTCACCGAACTTACTACTGAGCATAGAACCGACTGCCGAATCCATGATTTTTTCATCCCGCGTTCCCGGATAGTAACCAAGTTTCGCTGAGTTCCGAGAAGCCATTGGATTGACAAAGCAGATAAGGCGGTCATAGCGACCCTTTTCAATTTCTTTCATCGCATAATTGAGTGCAATGAGAGATTTCCCTGTACCTGCTTTTCCTTTGATCATGGTGAGCTGATTGTTTTTCAGGCTATCTAATGCACAGCGTTGATAAGCATCTTTTGGCGAAAACTTACCAAAATAAACTGTTTCAAAGCCACGGGGTCTTACATATACATGAGACTCTCCTGTCCACCTGAGCAAATCCACCTGCTTTTCTCCGCTTTTGATGACGAGATACTGGTTGGTGAGAAGATCAAAATAGTTCTCATCCATGTTATGACAGAGATCTGCGTAGCGCTCGTCTTCCACATCCACCTCTACATACCCGGTGTAGTGGTCATCTTGGACAACCAAGTCGAGTACCTCGATACCAAAACCACGGGCTTTATGCTTTAACAATAGATCGTGCGTGATCAGCCCGTATCCATTGTCTAGGCAACATTGGAGAATCTTGTTGTCCATATAATGTGGATCATAATCTTCCCCAAGCTTTACCTGATAGTCTTTTGTGTCGAATGAGAAGAGATCCTTCTGCTCCTCGATTAGACGCGTGGCAGCCCGAGCCAGATATGCTAACTGGCCGTTTACACTCAACTTGTGCTTTTCCAGTTCGCGAAGCACCATCGATGTGATGACGATTTCATGTGTGTGTAGATGTTCGACACCGTACAACAACACATTCGTATCTACAACGTGTTTCATACAGGGGAAACCCCCGATCTTTGTTGTTCTTTTCGCAGGTAATAACAGTTTTCCCGAAAGTTGTTTTTCTACTGGCACTATATATTGGTAGTGAAATGAGAAAAAGTTACTTTATCTCGAAAATAGAAGTGTATTAGTTACATACTATGCGAATAAGAAAAAATTTGACAGGTACATAGAAGGAGAGTCATATCTCTAGAAATTATGTTTTTGAAGCCAACACCTTGTTTTTGAAACAACATGATGGTTTGGAAGTGAGGGAAGAATGGTGATGCTTCACAGCTTACACCTCTTTCTTCTAAAGAGTGGTTTATTACTTACAATAATATAATTCTATATAAAGCAAAAAAAGTCCTGCAAAAGCTATGGAAAACTTTCATTTACCATTTATTTAGTAACAAAAAGACCGCATTGTAGATAAACATTGCAGTCTCTTGCCTTTCATTTTATGAAGCTTTCCGTTTTAGGAAGAAGATTCCATCACCATTTCTTGATATATTTCTTTCATTCGGTTTTTATCTAATTTACCAGTAGCATTGCGAGGGAGTTGGTGACTTAAGATGATTACTTCCGCCAACTTATATCGATCGACTTGTGAATGTACCTGTGCGAGAATATCTTCTTTTGTCAGGTTTACTTGCTCTTCGAGATAAACGAAAGCACAAGGAAATTCACCCCATCGTGGATGATAAGCACCTACGACGCTAGCTTCCACTATACCAGGGATCTCTAAAAGTATCTTTTCAATCTCGCTTGGATAGACACCGCCAAATCCTGAAAAGAATATGACATCTTTGTACCGATCAATGATTTCAATAAAACCTTCATCATCCATTCGAGCTGCATCCCCAGTTAAAAAATAATCCTGATGGAAAGACTCTTTGGTCGCTTTTTCATTTTTCCAGTATCCCATAAAAAGCTGTGGTCCACGAATTGCCAATTCTCCTATTTCTCCATTGGGGAGAATTTCTCTAGTCTCACGATCTAATACGACCACTTCAGGGAATAAGTATGGTTTTCCTACTGTATGACAAGTATCGTAACCAAAATCCGGCTTCCAAGATGCGACAATACCTGTACTTTCTGTGCTTCCATATACTTCTACTACTTTAAAGCCTAATTCTTCAAATCCTTTGATTACTGGGATGGGGACTTTTGTGCCACCAGAAACAAATCGTTCAAAATTTGCGAGTAGGTGATCACTTTGGTCGATTAAAGTTAACATGACGCTTAATAAAGTAGGTGGCATAAACGTCAAATTTACTTTTTCGTTCTCCATAATATCGAGCAGTTTCATCGGTTCTAGCTGAGGAAGAAATACTAATGTGTATTTCATAAACGGTTGATAAGCAATAACGATCGTCCCAGAGATATGGAATAATGGCATAGCAAGAAGGAATCGATCCCCCGGTTTGGTTTCTAAGGTCGCAGTTGTATTGATTCCGCTAGAGAAAAAGGCATTATGGTTTGCCAAGACTCCTTTTGGTCGTCCAGTTGTACCAGAGGTAAAGGTAATGGCAACTGGCTCATTCCCAGTAATCGAAATCTTGGGAGGGGTTACTGGATAATTTTCAATCTCCTTCCAAAAATGTTTGGTAAGTGTATGTTGTTCTACCATCTGAGTAGATGGGATACCACTCTGCATCAATTTAGGTTTTACTTTTGGCGCAAATTGATCTTCGTAAAAGAGATATTTACAATCAGTATGATCTACTGCCCATTCGGCTAAATCTTGACTCCACATGTAGTTCATTACTACTGCGATTGCTCCTGTTTTCGCTACCGCCATAAGTGCAATTGGATAGGCTGGGTTGATCCCTAACATCATCCCTACGCGGTCTCCTTTTTGAATTCCTTTATCTATTAGAAAATGAGCAAGCTGATTTGTTATTTTTTCATATTCTTTGTAAGTAATCCTTAGACTTGGCGAAACAAGAGCCTCCATATTGCCATAGTGTAATGCGCTACTTCTCAGCATTCCGCCCAGAGTACTAGAAATTGGAGACAAAATTATTCACTCCTATTCAGTGTTGAATGATTTATGTAAACTCCGGTTTTCAAGTATCATATACAAAATTGGATATAGATTTGTTTCAATTACATTTAGTCTAATTAACCAGAGCATTCTTATTTTATCAAATTAATACTACAATTTCATAATTTGTACAATGTTTTTTTACTAAATAAGATTTACTGGTTAAACATCCATAAAATAGAATGGAAATAAAAATATATTTCATCGATCTTTTCTGTTTATGCCAATATTTGGTGTAACTGCTTAACTAATTGCTCGTTTAGCTGTTGGGAAAAATCTAGATATTATTGTAGAGGGCTGATTGACACTAGATCTAATTACTACGAAAAATTTTCTGTGATAAATGTGTCTGAATTGTAACGGGGATGAAAAAAGAGTAAGAAATTGCTATGATCTAAGTTAGATGGCATGGGAAGGAGTACATATAAATTGGCAAATCAACATAAGAAAAAACGAGATATGTCTGGACTAGTTATGATCACCATACTGATTCTCGTTGTAGCAATAGGCGCATTTGGTATTATTCAGCAAGTAATGCCCAAAGAGGTAGTAGATCCATTTAAAGATTACTACGCTACCCAACCTACTACAGGAAATATAAATGCAAAGGTGAAAGTGGTGGAGTTTGGGGATTATAAATGCCCTTATTGCAAAACGTTTACGGAGCAAATTTATCCTCAAATTAAGAAAGATTATATCGATACAGGAAAGATTAGCTTTACATTCGGAAATTACGCTTTTATTGGTCCGGATTCTGTAACAGCGGCAGAGGCGGGACTTTCTATTTACAAACAAAACCCTGATGCATTCTGGAAATATCATGACTTGGTATATCAAAATCAAGGAGACGAAAGAACCCAGTGGGCTACGGCTTCTTTCTTGCTCGATCTAGTACGTAAGAATATTCCAGAGGTAGATGCGAATAAGGTAGAACAAGATTTAAACAACAAAACGTATCAAACCGAAGTATCCACATCGAACGTAAAAGCGGAACAAGGTGGGGTACAAGGAACACCTGCTGTATTTATCAATGGGGTACAGGTAGACAATCCACTTGATTATAGTTCCGTAAAAGCAGCAATTGAAGAAGCTCTCAAGGAAAGTGCTAAGTAGATGTTACAGTTACTGAAAAAATATAGTCTCTACTTCGCCTGGATTGTTTCGATTACTGCTACAGGTGGAAGTCTCTATCTAAGTGAAGTTTTGCTTTTTAATCCATGTTATTTATGTTGGTGGCAGCGGATTTTTATGTATCCATTTGTGATTCTCTTGGGAATCGCTACATTTCGCCAAGATCATACAATTAGGATTTATGCTTTACCCCTGAGTATCATAGGGGGGAGTATTTCTCTCTACCACTATTTGCTACAGAAAGTGACTTTTTTCCAAGATTCGCACGAATCTTGTGGTGTAGTATCTTGTATTGTAGATCCGCTTAATACCTATTATTGGATTCCAGAAGCAATTACGGTTCCTTTACTAGCATTTATCGCCTTTATTTTGATCACCTTCTTTTTATGGATTGGAAAAGAAAAAGGAGAAGACATAAAATAGGGTGTTCGCCTACTGATACTATCCCATCCATTTTAAATCTCTTCCCATATAGTGGTAGTAGAGCTATTGAGAGGAGGACGTGAAATGAGCGGATACTATGGAGGATTTTTAGGTGGCGGTTCGTGGATCTTCATTGCAGTGATCGCAATTGTCTTCGTCCTTTGTTTCTTAGGTTTTGGTCTGTTTGGATTTGGCGGCGGTTATGATTATGGCGGTTATGATTGTTAGAGAATCCTCCCTTATCGGGAGGGTTTTTCCCTCTTTTTGCCCATAAAAATTGAAAAAGATAAATTCGAGGTGGCCAAACAATGCTACATACAAAGGTGAAACACTCTTTTCAGACTATGTTGAAGGATTTGACAGAGACAGCTGGAGCTCCTGGGCATGAACGCTCGGTTCGAGAAGTGATGGAACGTTATGTACAACCATGGGCAGATGAAGTTACAGGAGATCGTTTAGGTAGTTTGGTGGCGAAAAAAGGAAGCCAAGGGCCTCGGATCATGATTGCGGGACATCTAGATGAGATAGGTCTTATGGTGACACGAATCGATGATAAAGGATTCTTGCGGTTCCAACCTCTTGGTGGATGGTGGAGTCAAGTTCTTCCAGCACAGCGAGTGGAGCTTTTTACTCGTAAAGGGAAGTTACTTGGGGTAATCGGATCAAAGCCACCTCATATGATGAGTGCAGAGGAAGCAAGAAAAGGGGTGTCACTAGAGGATCTATTCATCGACTTAGGGGTGGAATCAAAAGAAGAGGCAGAAGAACTAGGGGTACGTCCAGGAGACTTTGCCATCCCTTATTCTCCGTTCACCGAGATGGCAAATAGTAATCGTTGGTTGGCTAAAGCGATGGATAATCGTATGGGATGTGCAGTAGCAGCAGAAGTTTTGTATCGTCTGCGTCAAGATAATGTAGATCATCCCAACCAAGTTTTTGCGGTAGGTACTGTTATGGAGGAAGTTGGGTGCCGTGGAGCCAAAACAGCAGCTGCAGCAGTTAACCCTGACATTGCTTTTGCCATCGATGTAGGTATTGCGACCGATTCTCCCGGAATCTCGAGCACTCATTCTGAGAGTAAGTTAGGCGGAGGACCGATTATGGTGCTGTATGATGCACGCCATATTCCAAATCAAGGATTAGTACACTTAGCAGAAGAAGTAGCAGAGGAACTAGGTATCAAGATCCAATATGAATTCATTCAACGGGGTGCTACTGACGCTGCCAATATCCATCTGAATGAAATCGGGGTACCAGCTGTTTCAATGGGAGTCCCATCGCGATATATTCATAGCCATGCTTCTATTATTGATAAGCGTGACTGTGAACAATTGGTAGATTTACTCGTAGAGATGGTAAAACGCTTGGATGCAGATAAAGTAAAAGAACTACAATTAGGCTATTGAACACTCCCCCACCTACATTAACGCTAAGAGGTGGGGGATTCTTGGGTAATCCCATCTATGGAAATAAAATATTTGCCAGTAGGGTTTCTACAAATGGTAGCAGAAAGGATTTTCCCTTCTACTTCTCGAGACTTGGCAAACATTACCCAACCTAGCTTGGGTAACGTTTGATTTTGTACCGACTTCGATACTAGAGGACAACTCTTTTTGTGATGTGCATTGACTGGTATAAGACTGTACTGGATTCCGTTTGCTTTTCCACCGTGGTCGGTCATTTTGTTTTTGGAGAGAAGTGGAGCTACACAAGTAGGATAGGTGAGCCCTTTCTTTGTTTCTCGATAGGCTTCTTGCCATTGAACCCAAAGCCAGAGGTTTTCCCCTTTTGAGATGCGACTATGAGCGTTAGGGAGCCGGAGCAGATCAGAAGCGGGAAAACCGGCGGCGCGCCTACGCTTAACTTAGTTTAATGCAACAAGCTATAAGAGATAGTTAAAAACAAACGACTACACCCGATCGATTTATTTATCAATTGTACTTGTTCCTTAGTAGATCGATCTGGAACTGAAATGCCTTATGCATAGGATTTCTCCTCTAAATTATTTTACAATTTTCGGAATGATGTCAATGACGTTTGGGAGGATCGAGAAAGGTATGAAGGAAAAAGTAATGAGAACTCCATACTTTTAGGTTGGATTTTTTCACTTTTCATCTTCATTAAAAAGCGAAAATACCTAATAAACAAACCGATAATCAATATAATGATAAACATATAACTTAGAGAATGATGATCGAAAGTAACTCACAAAATCCTTACAAAAAAAATACCACCCACTTAAGGGTGGTTTTCATAGGTTTGGGAGTGAATACATTCAATAATAAGAAGGAAAAATGCGGTGAAAGAACGAAATCTTTCTCCTTTATTATACTGAAAAGTCGAGAATATTACAATCAGATTTCACTTGTATTAACTGGTAACTGGTGGTGTATTGCCAGATGCTACAGTTTGATGCAATGTTTCCATCATATGTGACTTCTCTTTCTGTTGACTGTTTTTCCAGATTGCTTCGAAGAGTACTCCTAGTCCTGGTAACAGTTTTTCATCCCCTTGTTGGATCGAGTCTTGTACCATGTCAGAAAGCTCTTGTTCGTTCATTCCTTTGATATTATGTAGTACTGCTCCACGAATATTAAAATTCATCCTAATCCCTCCTTCTTTTCATAAAGTGCTCTTCTTTCTTTCTGTTTATGCTTTGTTTTGTTACTCGTTTTATGGAAAGTGGGATAGAATGGTTAGCAGAAACGAACAAGGAAGCGAAAGGCGTGACAAAAGTGAAAGTGAACCGTTTGGAGTCAACACAAAATGACCATGTGAAGAGATGGAAAAAGTTACAAACGAGAAAAGGTAGAGAAAAAGCAAACAGTATGCTAATTGAAGGAGAACATTTGCTTTCAGAAGCGCTGAAATCTCCTCACATCACCATCTCACACATTATCGTCGAGGGAGACTCACAAGAAATAGTTTCTTCCTATCTAAAACGATTTCCCACCATTAGTGACTTTCCAATTTTTTTGCTCTCCCCGTCCTTATTTCGTCAGATAGCAGAGACTGAATCTCCGCAAAAGATCATGGCAGAAATATCTCTTCCCAAATCAGATATGATTGTTTCCGCTGATGGATTTTATCTGTTATTAGACCGTATTCAAGATCCTGGTAATCTTGGTACACTCCTTAGAACAGCACAAGCGGTTGGAGTAACACAAGTAATTGTTGGTAAAGGAACTGTTGATCCGTACAATGGTAAAGTAGTTCGCTCGTCGATGGGGGCTATCTTACATGTACCTCTAGCACAGGAAGATCTCAAGGAAGTAATTCTATGCTTACAACAGCATAAGATTTCCGTAGTAGGTACTTCGCTTCATACTGAAATTATGTATGATGAAGCTGATTATTCATCAGGCTGTGCTATATTACTTGGCAATGAAGGACAAGGGGTAGATCCAGCGCTACAAGAAATGGTAGACCAAACGGTAAGAATCCCAATGCCAGGTGGAACAGAATCTCTCAATGTTGCAATAGCGGGCGGACTACTTTTGTACGAAAAAATTAGGCAAAACCGGAATCATTTATAGGAATTTATTGCATGCGACCAAAGCCTTCGTTATAATGAAAATAAATTTTGCCCATATATTTCTTGTTGCGAAGAAAGAGACGAGTAGATAGTGCGACCTTGACAGGGAGGAGTTGCCGTGACTGGAAGCAACTTTAAGGAGACGGCTATTGAAATTCACTCTGGAGCAAGGCTCCCGAAACTGTTGTTACTACATAGTAGGGAGTACCGGAACTTTTCCGTTATCGAAGAAAAGAGGAGAAAAGAGTGAATGATCTTTCTTTTCTCAACAAGGGTGGTACCGCGGATCTCTCGTCCCTTTAGAGGGTCGGGGGTTTTTTTGTTATTCGGGCACTTTTTCGCTTAGAAAGGAGCGACCAGTGAATGCGTGAGGCTTTAGAATCGTTACGTACAGAAGCGTTGGCTGCTACAGAAGCGGCAGATCAACTAGAGGTGCTACGTGACCTGAAAGTGAAATATCTAGGGAAAAAAGGGGAGCTTACTTCTGTTTTGCGTGGGATGGGGAAACTCTCTGCTGAAGAACGTCCTGTTATCGGGAGTCTTGCAAATGAGATCCGATCCCAATTGGAAGAGGCACTAAAGACCAAAGAAACTCATCTAGAAGAGTTACAATTGGATGAAAAGATTCGTGAAGAAAAATTAGATGTTTCGTTGCCTGGGATCGTAAATCCAATTGGAGCAGCTCATCCACTTGCTGCTGTTATTGAAGAGATTGAGGATATTTTCGTAGGGATGGGCTTTGAAGTGGTAGAAGGTCCAGAGGTAGAAACAGACCAGTTTAACTTTGAAATGCTGAATATCCCAAAAGATCATCCAGCCCGTGATATGCAGGATACATTCTATATTACTGATGATATTTTATTACGTACTCATACTTCTGCAGCTCAAATTCGTACGATGTTAGAAAAAGGCGGAAACACTGCCGTTCGGATCATCAGTCCTGGGAAAGTATATCGCCGTGATGACGATGATGCTACTCATTCCCATCAATTTACCCAAATCGAAGGGTTAGTCGTGGATAAAGGAGTTTCGATGAGTGAGTTAAACGGTGTCTTGCTCACCTTCATTGAAAAAATATTTGGTGCTGGTACAGAGATGCGTCTACGCCCTTCGTACTTCCCATTTACGGAACCAAGTGTAGAAGTAGATATCTACCACCCAGAAAAAGAATGGGTAGAAATTTTAGGAGCTGGCATGGTGCATCCAAATGTTCTTGCTAAAGCAGGATATAATCCTGAACGGTATACCGGATTTGCGTTTGGTATTGGGATTGAGCGTATTGCGATGCTTAAATATAACATAGATGATATCCGCCATTTTTATCAAAATGACTTGCGCTTTTTGAAACAATTCCGGTCGGTGTAAGGAGGAGAAAGCCGAAATGTTAGTTTCCTATGAATGGTTATCAGATTATGTAGATCTGACAGGTATTACTCCAGAGGATATCGCAGACGAACTAAATCGTACGGGTATCGAAGTAGAGGTGATCTATACTCGGGATACGGGTGTTCGTAATGTGGTGGTCGGACAAGTTATCAAGACAGTACCGCATCCAGAGGCAGACCGTCTCAAAGTATGTATTGTAAATGTTGGTGGTGCTCATCCACTCCAGATCGTTTGTGGAGCCTCTAATGTTGCGACAGGTCAACTAGTGCCGGTAGCAATAGAAGGTGCACAACTACCTAGTGGTATACAGATTCAAAAGACGACTCTACGTGGTGTGGAATCCAATGGGATGATTTGTTCGGCAGAAGAGTTGGGATTGCCTGACAAAGTGATTATGAAAGAGCAAACGGAAGGGATCTTAGTACTTGGCGATGATGCCATTGTTGGGGAAGATATCCGAAGCTATCTTAGTATGGATGACCAAGCAATTGAGCTCCAACTTACTCCAAACCGTTCTGATTGTCTTAGTATGATTGGAGTAGCTTATGAGATTGCTGCTATTTTTGATCGTCCGTTGAAATTACCAGAAATTACTCCTATCACGGTAGAGGGAAAAGCTACAACAGTAGAGATCATCATTGAATCCGAAGATGACTGTCCCTTGTATTCAGCACAAGTGGTTCAAAACGTGAAAGTAGGACCTTCCCCTCAATGGATGCAAAACCGATTGATCTCGGCAGGTATTCGTCCTATTAACAATGTCGTTGATATAACTAATTACGTCATGATTGAGACAGGACAACCTCTACATGCTTTCGATTATCATCAGATTCAAGGAGGCGATATCCTAGTTCGTCGTGCCAGAGATGGTGAGAAGCTGATGACCCTAGATGGTGTTGAACGAAAGCTTTCGACAGATAACTTGTTGATTACAGACGGACATCAGATCTTAGCGATGGCAGGTGTTATGGGAGGAGAAAGCTCTGAAGTAACGAATGAAACTACATCTGTGTTAATTGAATCTGCTTATTTTGATCCAGATCTCATTCGTAAATCTTCACGTAGACATGCTCTTCGTTCAGAAGCAAGCAACCGATTTGAAAAAGGAATTGACCCAGAACGAGTCATCCCTACGCTTTCTCGCACAGTTCAATTGTTAGAAGAAATCACTGGTGGAACTGTTGTTTCCAATGTTGAATTTGAGAGTATCGGAGAAGTCTCTGAAGTAGAAGTAGAACTTCGTCATGAACGTCTTCTCAGTTTACTCGGAATTCAAATGGAGTCTGATGAAGTATTGGATATTTTCCGTCGTCTCAACTTCGTTACTCGTTTCGAAGATGACATTTATTATGTACAAGTGCCAACACGTCGCCAAGATGTTTCAATCGAAGTAGATTTGATCGAAGAAGTGGCACGGATGTATGGATATGATCGGATTCCAGTTACATTGCCTTGGGGACAACAATCTCCTGGTGAACTTTCTCGTCAACAGAAATTCCGTCGTACTATTAAACGGACTCTTCGTAACCTGGGGTTAAATGAAGTAGTTACGTATAGCCTTACTTCAGAGCAAAAAGGAAAAGAAGTAGCCTCGCTTCATACAGGAATTCAACCAATTCGTCTTGCTCTACCGATGAGTAATGAACATGCTTACTTGCGTACTACACTATTGCCACAACTTCTAGAAACAGCAGTTTACAATCGCAATCGAGGTATGGAAGATGTAGCAATCTTTGAGATTGGCAAAAGCTACTTGACAGAAGAGGAGATGATTACCGAGCAACCATTGGAGAGACTGGAATTGTCATTCCTCCTCACAGGTAACTTGCGTAATGCATCTTGGAATCAACAAGCTGTTTCGGGAGGCGATTATTTTGTTGCGAAAGGGATTTTAGAAGCTCTCTTCGCGCGTTTAGGGATTAATCGTTCTGAGACAGTAGCAGTCGAAGTAGATGGATTCCACCCAGGACGTACGGCACAGGTCCATATTCAAGGAGAACCTGTAGGGATTATTGGGCAATTACATCCGAAGTTAGCGAAAAAACATCATCTTGGAGATACGATGCTATGTCAGATCGATCTTGGCAGATTGTTTAGTTGCCTCAATTTCCAGATCGAGTATGAACCAATTGGTCGTTTCCCAGCAGTAACACGAGATGTAGCCATTGTTTTGGATAAAGAGGTGCCTGTAGGAGAGTTAGAGGCAGGAATTCGCCAAGCTGCTGGCGAACTACTTGAATCTGTTAGACTTTTTGACGTCTATACCGGAGAGCCACTAGAGGAAGGAAAGAAAAATGTCGCATACTCCCTCGTGTATCGTGCTCAGAACCGCACCTTAACAGATGAAGAAGTACAAGAAGCACATCAACGGGTAGTCCATCATCTCGAAACATCGATGGGAGCGGAACTGAGGCAGTAAAGTAGCTTACCTCACAAAGATGGTGATATCCCAATGAGTAACCGCAACCGAATGAATGTAGAAATTTATGGTCAGTCTTATCCCATAGTCGGTAAAGCCTCTCCTAGTTATATGAGGCAGATTGCTGGTCATGTGGATACCAAAATGCGTGAGATTGCAGAGAACAACCCTCGTCTTGATGTATCTCGACTAGCTGTTCTCTCTGCTGTCAATATTGCAGATGAGTATATGAGACTGAAACAAGAGTATGACGAGTTGCTTCATCTGATTGAGGATGAACAGCCCTAATATAGTCTATGCAATATATTAATGGCGAAAAGCCGTCTGGAGAAGTCTCTAGGCGGCTTTTCGCATCATAAAAGATAGTTTGTCTCTCCGCTTGGTTGGGAAACAATGGAGGGGAGACACGATTTATGGAGGTATTCAAATTGAATGGACTTGACTTCATTCTCATTTTATTTTTGGTGATATCTGCATTCCGAGGTTATAAAAGGGGATTAATCGCTCAAATCACTTCATTAATTGGCTTTTTCCTTGCTGTATGGGTAGCCTATGCCTTTTCTTTGGATTTGGCAATGATCTTACAAGGTCAATTTCCTCTATTTGATACTAGTTCCTCCGTTTGGATGAAAATATTGCCAATCGAAATGGTAGAATTGATGATCTATCGAAGTATTTCCTTTTTGATTCTTTTCACAGGAGTAAAGCTAGCGATCTGGGGCATTACCAAGCTATTCCAACCTGTCTTTCAATTTCCTGTTGTCGCAAGTGTAAATCGTTATGGTGGGCTCTTATTTGGTACGCTTACGGTCGTGCTATTGGCTTTTGTATTGCTGAACATTGTCAACTATTTTCCATTTGGTGAAAAGTTAGGAATGGTAGAGCAGTCTTTCTTGGCTCAGGGGATCTTGAAAGTTAGCCCTGCAATTCGGGAGATGCTAACAAGTTGGTAGTAATAGATCACAAATTCTTTTTTTGGAACATCCTTTTTTGTTAATCCAATTTTGGATAGGGATCTAGTAGTAATTAAGTAACGAAAATATAGGAAAACGAGAACATGTTTATTGTCCAAAATAAACTTCTATGGAGGAGAGCAGTGAATAATAAACAAGTTGCAGGAATCTTACATACTTATGGAGATTATTTAGAAATAAGTGGAGAGAATGCATTTCGAGTCGGAGCTTATCGAAAAGCGGCAAGAGCTATTGAGAATAGCCGTCAAGCAGTAGCGGATTTGGAAGATTTGACCTCCCTTCCAGGTGTAGGGAAAGGAACTGCAACAGTGATTGCGGAGATTCTATCTACTGGAAAGCTACTTGCACTAGAAGAACTGAAAGAAGCGTTGCCTCCAGAACTTCCTAAACTACTAAATGTACCAGGGTTAGGGCCGAAATCGATCTATACCTTGCATAAAGAACTTGGGGTTCGGAATCTCCAAGATCTTCGCGATGTGGCAGAAGGACAAAAAATAAGAGGGCTCTCTGGATTTGGTCCTAAAAAAGAACAAAAAATCTTAGAAGGATTAGAACAGCTTCATGCTCGTCCGGAGCGTATTTTGTTACATGAAGCAGATCTAGTAGCTTATCGATTGCTAAGCCAAATTCAAGATATGCAAGAAGTAAAACGAGTTCAATTAGCTGGAAGTATTCGTCGTCGTAAAGAGACGATCAAAGATATTGATTTTGTGCTCTCGACTTTAGATCCTATTACGGTAGCAAAGCAGATTGTATCGTTACCCGAGGTACAAGAGGTGGTAAATCATGGAGATACCAAAGTTAGTATCATTGTCAAAGTAGAAGAGATTGTGGTCAGTTGTGATGTACGGTTGGTTACAGAGGAGCAGTTTGCATCCGCGCTGCATCACTTTACCGGTTCCAAGGATCATAATGTACGAGTGCGCCAACGTGCCAAGCAGATGGGTTTAAAAGTAAGTGAGTATGGAGTAGAAAATACAGAATCAGGAGAAACGATCACCTTTTCCAGTGAGCAGGAGTTTTTTGATCACCTCCATCTCCCCTATATTATTCCAGAACTAAGAGAAGATCGTGGAGAGATGGAACAGGGGGACAAAGCAAACCTCCCAGATCTTATCGAGCAACATGATTATTGTGGAGATCTTCACATGCATACTCTTTATAGCGATGGAGCCAATAGTATTCTCGAAATGGCGTTAGCGGCAAAAGAACGGGGTTATGAATATATCGCTATTACGGATCACTCTCGATCGCTACAAGTTGCAAGTGGTCTTTCAATCAAAGAGTTAGAAGAACAGTGGAAAGAGATCGAGGATGTTAATCGTCAGTTAAAAGGGGAAGGGATCACTGTTTTAAAAGGAACAGAAATGGATATCCTCCCAGATGGTACGCTGGATTTCCCAGATGAGGTTCTCCGAGAATTGGATATAGTGATTGCGGCCATTCATATTAACTTTCGCCAATCAGAGGAAGTTATGACTAGAAGGATTCTCAATGCGATGGAAAATCCTTATGTAAATATTATCGCCCATCCTACAGGAAGAAAGTTATTACAACGAGATTCTTATCCAGTCAATCTAGAAAAGTTATTTCAGACAGCGAAAGAAACAGGTACGATCTTAGAGCTAAATGCCAATCCGCATCGTTTGGATCTCAACGATGAACAGCTAAAACGGATGAAAGAAGAATACGGTCTGATGACCGCAATCAATACGGATGCACACAGTATCGAAGGTTTAGGAATGCTTCCATATGGGATTGCTACGGCACGACGAGGATGGTTGAGGAAAGAAGATGTGCTCAATACCTTAACTTTAACGGAATTAAAAAAACTCTTGGGTAGCAAACGTGCTAAAATGAATAAATAGACAACAAGTAAACGAGGGAGATCTATCTCTCGTTTTTTTTTGTGTAGTCTGACAGACAAGACATTATCTACTACTATGGAGGTAGCTTATGGATTTATTAAAAAGACCTTTATTCACTATTTTAACCGCTGCAATTATTTCCGGAGCCTTGATACTCTTCATTCCAGAATGGAAAGATGCCTTACTCAATATTTGGCTAATGTTCATGCTTTGGGTAGTGGTAGTTACCATACATGAATTAGGGCATGTTCTTTTTGGAATATACAACGGACTTAATTTCCAGTTTTTTGCGGTTGGCCCGGTGTTATTTCAAAAGGAAGGCAATAAAATCAGAATTTTAGAAAATAAACAGTGGATGTATTTTGGAGGAGTGGCATTACTTACTCCACCTTTTTTTGATATACCGAACCTTTCAAAAAAGTGGTCCATCATGACGCTTGGAGGTCCCTTAACTAGTTTAGTTGCTGCTATTTTGTCTTATCTACTATATATTTCAATTGATCATGAGTATATTTTATTCTTTAGTATATTGCATATTATGATATTCTTTGCTACAGCGATCCCAATTAAAAGTAAAACATCATTTAATACAGATGGTGCTCAATTCCTAATCCTTCGTAAAAACAACGAAGAAGCTAAACAACACTTAAACGCTATCTTAGTAGTAGGAGAGTTGTACAGTCCAAAACTTCCAAGAGATTGGGAACCTACACTTGTTCACAAGTGCAAGTCCTTAATCGAAACAGAGGACGATATATTTAAAAAAGTAACTCCGTTAATGTATCTGTTTTATTATGTTAGTGATCAAGAGGGGATGGAAAAAGGAGTCTCCTATTTAGAGCCAATTATTCAATTATCAACAACAAAAGAAAATAAATTGTTATTTGGTTTTTCTCATAGTTCATTCATACTGTATAAATTCTTATTTGAAAAAGAAACTGAACCCAAAGAGATCCAAAAGCATTTTGTAGCTGTGCCAAAGTTGGATTTATACTCGTATTATCGATCGCTTGCTATTATGAAGTATTTAGAGAAGGATGTTGATTCATCTCGTACATATATAGAAAAGTCGGAGAAGGAGCTACGGAATCTGGAAGCTGGTGGATTTGGTTTTGGGAAACTGGAACGAATTTGGTTTGAAAAGCTAAAAGAACAAATGATGTATAAAAATGAACAACCTAAGCTCATGTGAAACTCTGGTGACACAATAGTAGCAAACTATAGGATATTGTTGTTCTTTGTAAGTAGTTCTATTGTCCGAAAGATCTAATAGTTATATAATTTTATTAATCGAATAAAGCCCTCATCTCCTGCCTCGTGGTATGCAGTTTGTCTCTAGCTGGGTATCTGCGAGGCAAGGAGGACCTGTATAGGTTCTCTCCTTAGCATTATTATTAGGAGTGGTGAGGAATGTTAAAAAACTACCATGATTTAAGTGTTTTATTCGATAAGGCAGAAATGTTAAATCAAGAGATCCTTTCCATCGAAGATGTAGTAGATTTCCTATTAATTGCAGCAGAAGTGGATTTATTTGAAAGCAATCGAAAGAAGCATGTTTTGTCTGACAGCTTACGGGCCATTCGCTCAGGAGTCTCACATCGTTACTGTGAACCATTTTGGATGAATATACCAGAGAATTTGAATTGTATCGTATCTTTAAAAAAAGACTCAACAATAACTCCTAATCTATATGTTCAATCCACATTTCCGATCCCTTCTAAATCGGAAGTTTGGGATTGGAACCGAGTCGCTTTATATCAACAAATGTTTGATTATAGAGAAGACCTCGCATTTGATCGCCGCAAAATGATCGTATACGCTATGGAACAGCTATTTACTGCTATGGAGAGCGATGATTCGGATCCATCAGTAACTATGTCGGAAGAGGTAAAAAAAGCACTACTCTATGTCCTTCGCTTATTTCTCACACAACTTGAAAATGAATTCGAAACAGAGCTGACAGAAAGGACTGCTTTTGTTCGACACATTTTAAATAATTTGTCCACTGGTCCAATCTTTGTAACAAAGCAGATGGTCCTGACCAATATTCAACCATCTGTAGACATCCCTACTTCAGTCTATGTCCCAGCTGTACCTCCTCGTACAATGGTTATAGTTGAACAGTATGGGGAAAAATTTGTCGACTTTCGATACAAAGAATTGGATCTCCAACTCATGTTGAATGCATTACAAAAAACGAAGCGAAATCTCTTGAGTTGGAAGAAAGTAATTAGAGACCGGCAGAAAGAGTTGCAAAGTGGAGCATCTCCTACTGTTGAAATGCTAGAAAATCTGTTAAGCAGATCTGTCTAGCGAAAAAAGAACAGGGTGTGTTTCGACACATTCTGTTCTCCTAAAAACTAGATCCTCCTTGGTTTCCTGTTCTTCTTAATGGGAGCATAGGAAACCAAGGAGGAGGATCTCTTCCTTGGTCATTCATTATCATCCAAGGAGGGGATCAAATTGAAAAAATTTCATTTGGGTCAGTTGCCAAACATCCTACAAAAGTTGAACAATTGGGATCCGACTAAAGGAAATCTCAAACCAATTCTTGAATTTTTAGACCTTTTTTATGGTCAAGAGATAGAATTTGTAAAGGATCTCATTCGGATCGGGAAAAAGCAGAAAAGCATTAATTCTGGAACTACACCGAATCCTGTATCTGTCAATGGACCAGTAGTAAATCCTTTTATTCTTCCAAAACCAGATGGAACAAATTATATCTTCCAGCACACCGTTTCGATTGGAGGACTCGACATCCGGGTTCTTTATCGAGTCATCATGTCTTTTGACCGTAAGGTTCGGATGGTGGAAGTTAGTTACCAAACGGAGCACAATCTATCACTGGAGAAGTTGCTAGAGCGTCAGAAGGAATTGGAGAAAAAGCAATCCGAAATCAAAAAACACAAAAGAAGATTTGATAAGTTTGAGCTAGTGAATACAATTAGTGATCCTGCAACTCAAGCCGCTCAAAAGAGATTAGCTGCTGAGTTGATGATTGAGCTCGGCAAAGCAATGCAAGAACTGCAATTCGAACTTGTATCTTGGAATGAGATGCTAGACTTTCTCCAAGGTGAAGCGAAGAAATATGCACTGTTCTTTGGAGTAAAGTTAATTGCAGATTTTATTGTGTCTGATGAAAATCACCCATATTTCGGGCATGAGCAGATTCAACGATGGAAAACAAAGTTAAAAAATGGACTCCATCAGGTCGCGCTTCACTCGAAAAAAGCTAAAAAGTAACTTTTTAGCAGACGACAAGATACATTCCTAGGATGTATCTTGTTCCAATTTTCCCCATCTTTCTTTCTCCTTTACATAAGTTCCACTCACTTTCACATACTAATCCCACAATAAGATGTAAAGGTACGTGGTAGTTTATGTGGAAAAAGTTTTTCCTCTCTTTTACCGCATCGGTTTTTCTTCTTCCTACTTGGCCTGTTCCAATAGATGCTGATGTAGATTCTAAGCAATATCAGCCAACTGTGATGCAAGAGAATCAGGCTCCTTTTGCTGGTCGAATTTTAAAAAGAGGTTCCCGTGGATTGGATGTTCGGGAACTACAATCACGTCTGAAATTTGTTGGGTTCTATACTGGAAAAATTGATGGAGTTTTTGGCACTAGAACTTATCGTGCTGTCCGTCTGTTCCAATATGAATTTGGACTCCGGATCGATGGAGTTGCAGGCTTTCAAACTCAGCAAAAACTGAAAGCTGCTAGTAGGAATTACAATCCTTATGGCGGAGGTGGAGGTCCTCAAAACCAACCTGTTCAATCTTCCAAAGGATTTAGTGCCGCAGACCTACGTCTACTCGCACAAGCGGTTCATGCAGAAGCACGCGGGGAGCCATATATCGGTCAAGTGGCAGTTGCAGGGGTTATCTTGAATCGCATTGACAGTGAACTATTTCCAGATACCATATCAGGTATTATTTTTCAGCCACTTGCATTTGAAGCAGTGGCAGATGGACAAATATGGCTAGAGCCCAATGAGTCAGCACGAAAGGCAGTGAGAGATGCTATTAACGGTTGGGATCCTTCTGGTGGTGCAACTTATTACTTTAATCCCGTTACAGCAACTTCGAAGTGGATCTGGAGTCGTCCACAAATTAAAAAGATAGGAAAACATATATTCTGTAACTAGCTTCATTAATCCCCCACATACATAACCAAAGAGGTGGGGGATTCTTGAGTAATTCCCTATACTGAATGGAAATATATCAATCGCGGCAGAGACTTAGCTAGATCGAATGACATAAAAAGATCTTAGTCCTGAATTTTGGACTAAGATCACAAGTTATCTTTACTGCTCCCATACGGTAACAGGTTGATTTACTTCCAGAAAATCCATTTCTCCTTGATAAAAAGGAGCTGCCTCTAGTAATAATTGTTCTTTTGGTGTAAAGCTTTCTTCTTGATGGTAAAAGTATACTGCAGGAATATTTGCTAAGTTCGCTACTTGTGCATATTGATAAGTGGTTGCATGAGTTCCAGTTGGTAAGTCTTCCTTTGCACCATGCATAGCAGATGCTAAGATAACACGACTTCCCTGACAAAAAGCTGCTGCTTCATGGCGAGAGGCACTACATCCTAATACACCATCTGTAAACACTGTAAAGTATTTTTCAGATAGATCTAAGGAAGAAAAGGAGAAGCTGAGTGCATCTTCTGCACGTTTTCTACGAAGCTTGTCCCATAGTTTTCTAGGTCGTCTGCGTATATGATCCATCTCAAGAGTGGATACCATCAAAGGTAGATCCGCTACCTGAAAAAAATCTCCTGCTTTGATAATGTTATATATTAGGAAAGAACATTTAAAGTTACATATTTTGAGACGGGCCTTTAATTCTTTGACCGTCCTCTGATTAGCATATATGTGAATGGGTTCGTTTTTAAATGGATTGCTTCTTCTCCGTGAAATTTCCTGAATGACTCCAAAATAATCAGCAGTATGGTCATTATCTTGGTGTGTAAACAGGATCGCCTTTATCTGATCAGCTACTTCTGGATGTTTAATCAACTGTTCTCTAAGGCGGAGTGCAGCTAGATAACCTGTATCGATCAAGAAATACTCTCTTTTTAATTTGACTAACATAGAAGTGTTACCAAGCGGTGTCGCGTTGGAAGATCCAACAGCTAGTGGTAAAATCTCGATGTTCAATTCTATCGACTCCCTTGTGTTTTAATGGGTCGATAGCCAAAAGAGAGATTTCTTGATCTCTTCTCTTGGCTACCCCTAAACAGGTAGAGGAACTACCGATTTAAGGCTAGCCAAGAGAATTAAGTAAATTATAACGGAATTCAGAATTAATACAACCGTTTTTTGGAGTGTTTTGTGCCTGTTTTGTCAACGTTCTAACGGGCAGTAAGATCCCCATCTCCAATGTCGAAAGAAAACACAGAGGATTAGGTAGGGATAACTACTCATAAGACCTTTATTGAATTCTCTCTTTCCATGATATAATAGATCTGTTTGCATTCGTACGGAGGTGACAGCGGTGAAGCAATGGACAGAGAGACCGCTAGAGTTTAATCAGATTCGTCAGATGGTAGAAGAGCTTGCAACTTCCACACTCGGAAAAGAGTGGATTTCGCAAATGCAACCATCTACTGAGAGACAGACAGTTCAATTATGGTTAGACAAGACTGAAGAGGCAATGGTTTGGCTCCGGATGAAAGGAGAAATCTCCCTGCGAGGTCTGGTAGATATTCGCCCTTCACTCAAACGAGCCGAATTGGGTGGTATCTTAAATGAAGAAGAGTGTTTAGGCGTTGCTGGTACCATCCGAGCAGGGCGAAACGCCAAATCAAGCTTACGACAGGTTGATATAGAAAAATATGAATTACCCTTGTTACGTCAGATGACAGAGGCAATTGAAAGTCTAGAAAATTTAGAACATACTTTGACTGATTCCATTGATGAGCAAGAAATTGTTCGAGACTCAGCAAGCCCCGAATTGAGTAGAATTCGTCGTCAGATGGAGACGACCAGAGCCCAAATCCAAAGTAACTTACAACAAGTACTGCGAAACAAGCAAAAAATGTTACAAGAAGCGATTATTACCCAGCGTTTTGATCGGTATGTCATTCCAGTAAAATCAGAATATCGTGTCCAGTTTGGTGGAATCGTACACGATCAGTCAGCATCTGGTGCAACTCTATTTATGGAGCCGCAAAGTGTAGTACCACTTAATAACCAGTTACGTGAGTTAGAGCTGAAAGAGACAAGAGAAGTAGAGCGGATTTTAGCAGAACTAACTAATTTAATAGCGGAACAAGCTGACTTTTTGCGATCCAATATCGATTTGCTTGGCGAGATCGACTTTTTGTTAGCGAAAGCAAGATTTGCGCACCGTCATAAAGCGGTGATCCCCAATTTAGCAACCCAGAGAACTATCTCACTACGCAAAGCACGTCATCCGCTACTCGACCCGAAGATTGCAGTTCCAATTGATGTAGAGCTTTCTACTCCAATCCAAGCTCTTCTCATTACTGGACCGAACACTGGAGGTAAGACAGTCAGCCTAAAGACAGTAGGACTAGCTGCTTTGATGGCCCAATGTGGACTTCCCATCTTAGCAGAACCAGAGAGTACGATCTCTTTATTTAGTGGGATCTTTGCCGATATTGGGGATGAGCAAAGTATTGAACAGAGTCTTAGTACTTTCTCAGGACATATGACTAACATCATTCGAATTTTGTCACAAATGGACTCAGACAGCTTGATTTTATTTGATGAACTTGGTGCGGGCACTGACCCAACAGAAGGAGCTGCTCTCGCAATCTCCATCTTAGAAGATGTAATGGAACGTGGAGCTACCGTCATGGCTACCACTCATTATAGTGAGCTAAAGGTGTTTGCTCATACCCACCCACATGCACTCAATGCCAGCGTAGAATTCGATGTAGAGACCCTTCGTCCTACATATCGCTTGTTGATTGGTGTACCGGGAAAATCAAATGCATTTGCTATTTCACGGCGGTTAGGGCTTTCACTAGAGTTGATTGATGCCGCAGAAAAACATCTTTCTCCAGAAGAACGAGATTTAGAAGAGATGATTGCAACTTTAACAGCTGAAAGGAAAGCTGCCGAGGAGACTTTGAAGGAAGCGATGAAGCTGAGAGAAGAAGCAGAATCGATGCATGCCGAAGTACGTACCAATTGGGAGCGTTTCGAAGAGGAAAAGATCCAGCTACGGGAAAAAGCACGCCAAGAAGCCAGACGTATAGTAAACCGTGCAGAACAAGAAGCGGATGAAGTATTAAAAGAGTTACGGGAATGGGCGAAATTACGTCCACAAGATCTCAAAGAACATGAATTAAATGAGATGAGAGCAAGACTAGGAAAAGTAGTTCCAGAGATGAAACTACCACAAAAGATGGTCTCCAAGAAAAAAGAAGAGAAGCTAGAGGTGGGCGACGAGGTCTACATTCCTAGTTTCCAACAAAAAGGATTTATTGTGGAAGAAGTAGGTAATAAAGAATTCCAAGTGCAGATTGGTGTTTTAAAGATGAAACTAAAAGCCAATCAACTGGAAAAACGTGAGACACCAAAACAACAAACCAAACAGCCAAAAGCTACATTTGTTCGTAGCAACCAAGATGTATCACCAGAACTAGATCTACGAGGGAAGATGGTAGAAGAAGCGATCCAAGAGATCGATCAGTATTTAGACCACTCCGTACTTGCTGGATACAAGCAAATTCATCTCATTCATGGCAAAGGAACTGGTGCACTTCGAACGGGAGTACAAAATTTCTTGCGACGCCACCGTTCTGTTAAATCTTACCGACTGGGTGCTATTGGTGAAGGTGGATCAGGAGTAACGGTGGTAGAACTGAAATAGAGGAGAGAAGTAAAAAGTGAAATATTTACCTCCTATTTTGGGGACAGTAGCAACTATATTTGTTATTGGTGGTTTGATTTGGTTATATGTATCATCTAACTAAAATACAATCTAAACAATGAAATCGAAGAAAATCTTGTTCAGGGGAGCAGTTATTTCAAAATACGTAAGCGATCTGAGCAAGATTTTCGGTAGTAGAGATCCTCAATATTGACATTCCAAGAGGGGATACATACAATATTATTCATCATGATATATGGAACGTCGTAGACAGAGAGAGTACAACTATGAGCCCTCTAGCGAGTTGGGGAAGGTGTGAGCCCAGCGGGTGATTGGTATGGAAGCGCACTCTAGAGACGCGTGTCTGAAGTACTAGTAGGACATGTCCGGGATGAAAACCCGTTATCAACTAACACAAGAGATTCTAGGCATAGAATAATTGGAGTGGTACCGCGGGTTTGACTCGTCTCCTTTTTACAAGGAGGCGAGTCTTTTTTTGTATATTAAAGGAGGAGAAAAGGTTGGAATTCAAGCAAATTTATGCGGAAGTATTGAAGCCGCACATAGAGGGATTGGAAATTTCTCAGATTCAAAATCTAGTCGAAAAACCAAAGAAGTCGGAGATGGGAGATCTAGCCTTTCCATGTTTTCAATTGGCAAAACAATTCCGTAAGGCTCCACAACAGATCGCATTGGAACTGAGTGAGAAAATCAGTCATCCGTGGTTTGCGAAAGTGGAAGCAGTAGGTCCCTATGTGAATGTCTTTTTAGATTCAGTAGCGATTAGTACACCTGTACTGAAAGAAATTATTCAGCAAGGTGCAGACTATGGAGCCAATCAAGATGGCAATGGTCGAAATGTACCATTTGATCTCTCATCTCCCAATATTGCCAAGCCATTCTCGATGGGGCATCTTCGCTCCACTGTAATCGGGAACTCCGTTGCGAACCTAGCGGACAAAAACGGTTATCAATCTGTTCGGATTAATTATATTGGAGATTGGGGAACTCAATTTGGTAAGCTGATTGTTGCATATAAGCGGTGGGGTAATGAAGCGGCAATCTCCAAAAACCCAATTCCAGAACTACTTAAGCTGTATGTTCGTTTTCATGAAGAAGCAGAGACGGACCCAGCATTGGAAGAGGAAGGACGTAAAGCGTTTAAAAGTCTAGAAGATGGAGATGTAGAAGCGGTAGCTCTCTGGACAAAGTTCCGTGCGGAATCGCTCAAAGAGTTCCAACGGATCTATGATTTGATGGGGATGAAGTTTGATTCTTTCAATGGCGAGGCCTTTTACAATGATAAAATGGAGCCTGTAATCGAGATGTTAGAAGAAAAAGGATTGCTAGAAGAAAGCCAAGGTGCTCAAGTAGTCCAATTAGATGAATATCAATATCCTCCAGCATTGATTCGTAAATCAGACGGTGCCACTTTGTATGTTACACGGGATCTAGCCTCGGCTTTTTATCGCAAAAATACTTATGACTTTGCTAAATCGTTGTATGTCGTAGGGAATGAACAGAGTCTACACTTTGCTCAGTTAAAAGCAGTTTTGAAGAAAGCAGGCCATGACTGGGCTGATGACATGGCCCATATCAGTTTTGGAATGATGTTACAAAACGGAAAGAAAATGTCCACTCGTAAAGGTCGCGTTATCTTGTTAGAAGAGGTTCTTCAAGAAGCAATCGACTTGGCAGAACGTCTTATTGAAGAAAAGAACCCTGCTTTGGAAAACAAACAAGAGGTAGCTCGGCAAGTAGGGATTGGAGCCGTTATCTTCCAAGATCTTAAGAACTATCGAACCAATGATATTGAGTTCTCTTTAGAAGCGATGCTCAACTTCGATGGGGAGACAGGTCCATATCTTCAATACACACATGCTCGCTGTCGTTCGTTGTTGAGAAAAGCCGGTTCGGTAGATTTGGAAGCAACAGAGCAAGTGAATGATCCAGAAAGCTGGCCGATCTTGCAACTATTAGCTGATTTTCCACAAATAGTGCGCTTGGCATGGAAAGAGTATGATCCATCCAAAATTGCTCGCTTTGCACTTGATCTCGCACGTGCTTTTAATCAGTACTATGCTCATGTACGGATTTTGTCTGAGGGAAAAGAGCAAAATGCTCGTCTGCAATTGGTCTATTCGACAGCTACTGTACTTCATGAGGCTTTACGACTACTTGGGATGGAAGCCCCAGAAGAAATGTAAGTTAGTGAGTGGTTTGCCTGTGGGCTAAAAACACATTCTCAAACGCCTTTGTCTAGAAATGATGAGACAAAGGCGTTTTTCTTTTATAAACCTTCGCTTGATAATGGAGCAAGTTTTGCTTCAAACTACCTATTACTCATGACAAGAAAATGCTTCTTTTTCATTCCTTTTGAAATATCTTCTAGAGATACTATGTTACATTATCCGACTATTACGGCTTAAGTTTGGACAGAAGAATGGGGCTTGACAAAGTATCATTTCTATAAATATTCACTTCTTGTCTGTAACTATTTCATGTTAGGATAATACCAATTGCGTAATGTACGTGAATTTGATAAGAAAAGGAAGTGTGTATGTGAAATGGAAAATTGGGTTCCGAACGATTAAGACCGCGATCGGGACCGGCTTAGCTGTGGCTTTTGCTGAATGGCTAGGTCTTCGTTACTTTATATCTGCAGGGGTAATTGCAACACTTTGTATCCAAACATCACGTAAGAAATCATATGAGACTGCTTGGGATCGTTTTGTCGCTTGTCTGGTAGTAGTTCCTATTGCAGTAGGGATTTTCCTTTTACTTGGTTACAATCCATTAGCATTAACCTTGATTTTGTTGTTGTCCATTCCGTTATTGGTGTATCTCAAACTGAAAGATAGTATCTTGACAAGTAATTTAATTATGTTTCATTTGTACATTGAACAGTCAATCACTACTTCATTCCTCCTAAATGAGCTAGGTATATTGGCAATCGGAATTTTCTTTGGGTTAATTATCAATTTCTATATGCCACACTCAGATAAAAAACTTATCGAATATCAAGTAAAGATTGAAGATAACTTCCGCAAAATCTTACATGAGATGGCTGTCTACTTATGTAAGGGGGAAAGTGATTGGACTGGTTCGGAAATTTTAGAAACTGCGAAATGGATCAAGGATGCTAAAGAACTCGCCCTCATTTCGAAGGAAAACAAATCGGACGAAAAAGAGAAGTATTTTCACCGTTACTTTAAGATGCGAAGTCGCCAATTTGATATCTTGGAACGAATTATGCCGATGGTAAGTCACCTACCTCGAACAGTGCCACAAGGAAAAAGAATTGCCGAATTCCTCGAACGGATCTCCAGTGCTGTCCATCCTGGTAATACCGCCGATCTTCATCTCGAAGAACTATACTCCATGATGAAAGAATTTAAAGAGCAACCTTTACCAAAAACTCGAGAAGAGTTTGAGACCAGAGCTATTTTACTCCAATTGGTACATGAGATGGAACGATATTTGATGATTAAAAAGTATCTCGTCGATCACGGGTATAAAAAACCGGGAAAAGGTACCCTTTCATCCACAACATCGTCGAAGGGATAATGAGTGCTGAATGAAATAAAAGCCTTCTTTGACAGCAGATCAAAGAAGGCTTTTTCATCGAGAAGGATCGTGTCTTGATCGAAAATGAATTTGAATAGTGGAGGTAGCATGAACTGGTAACAGAGTATGGGTAGGAAGACGGATCGATGGGCTAGATTCAGTTCCCTCGAATTGGATGTCTTGCCAGTGTTGAATAAAATAGGGAGAATCGACATCCATCATCCCAGAGGCTAGATAGGGACTAATTTTTTGCTGTTTTTTTCTATTGTGCTGGTCCATGCTACACCGCCTCCTATTAAGTATTCATATCTTTCAAGACTCGTATCAATACTAAATTTACTCCATAATGGCTAAATTGATGTTTGAAATTAGATTCTAGTTTTATTCATATGGCATTAAACTATTTTGAGATGTTATCAACAGGTAGGTATTGCTGTTAATTAAGTTAATTCGAATGATTCTCACAGGTTCCGACCAAAATAGAAAGGGAAGAATAGTAGCGTTTAAATATAGAGAGTTAATCAAAATATGTAGGTGTATTTCTATGCAATTTAAAGACAAAGAAGTATTAGTTACAGGTGTTTCAGGGGTATAGGGATTGCCACTGCAAAAGCATTTCCAAGAGAAGGTTGAGAAAACAAAAGAACATTATGGTCGTATTGATGTTTTTATCCATAAGGCTGGTGTGAAAGGTGTTTTCTTCGGTTTAAAATATGTACTAGATATCATGAAAAAACAAAAAAGTGAGCGGTTGTGTTCCGTTTCAACGGGTATATATTTAGGCGAATGAAATAGTTTGTTTCTTCTGTATATGACAGAGAGTTTGTCCGTGATATGGTTTGTAATTTTTTATCATTGAAAAATTTGGCATAAATGTCCTTCGATTCATTGCAAAAGTATTCACAAAATAAAGAGCGTTATCATCATATAATGTTGACTTGTAAGTGTAGAAACAACATGTATCCATTATTCCAAAAGGAAGTGAGAACAACATGAGTGATTGGCAAGCATGGGAGATGGAGCGACGTATTCGCGAAGTATTGGAAGAGGGAAAAGAGGAAGATGGGGTACGATGGATGTTATCCTATCAGGTAGCGTTTGGCGTGATTCGGAAAGATTCCCAGTTCTTAGAGCAGTCTGGTATGGAACATAGTCGTTTAGTTCAATACATAGCTTCTCAGTTGGTTCAGCGGATTCGAGATGGACGGATTGAAGATATGGAGGTAGAGTATCTCTCCAATCGATATGCGACTGAGATCGAGATTGAATTTGATGGGAACGAGCTAGAAGGTCGTCCTAGCTCCATGTTTCGTTTGCGTGCTTCTTAATAAAAAAGCTTTCTTCCTTTTCTTTAGGAAGAAAGCTTTTATCTATTTACGATCCCAACGAAGCCACTTAGGATAATGATTTTTTAGATATCCACTAGATGCTTTGCCCCAGCCGATTGGAAAATGGTCAACCGTAACCAAGGTCCATCCATTTCCTTCGCTTTGTAATGTATCTCCTTGTAGGTATTGTCGCAACTCGTCACTATCTGCTGCATAGTTGCGGACGTGTTGAACTTGATCTGAATGGGAGGCGAGGGCTAATGCATGGGATGGCTGAAAATGACTTCTCTTTAGTTGACCTAGATAAAAACCGGGCTTTTCTACTTTGAGTCCCTCAATGGAGGGGAATTCTTCTGGTAACAAATAGAGGTGTTCACCAAACATCACAAAATGCCCTCGAGTTAGTTTTTGATGATATGTATCTTTCCAAAATTTCTCGATAAGCTTTTTGGCATCAGGAGATAAGGGTTTGCCTTTGCCTAGGCGTTTTTTGCGCGGAAGCTCCTCTGCCTGTTTTTCTAATACTGCGACAAAATGCCCCTCGCCACGCAGATGATGTGGCCAGAGACGCCCCGTTAGACGCAAATCTTCTCTGTTTGATTTACTCCACTCGGGTCTTCCTGATTGGTAGTGTTCTAGCTGTGGAACAGCAATGATTTGAAATTCTGGATATTCTTCTAAGATCCACTCTACGATTTGTTCGTTTTCAAGAGGGTTAAAGGTACAAGTAGAATAAACAAGTCTACCACCAGGCTGGAGCATGGGAATCGCAGCTGCTAGTATCTCCTTTTGTAACTCTGCACACTTTGCAGGAAGTCGGCTACTCCAACGTTCCATCGTAGCTGGGTCCTTCCGAAACATTCCTTCTCCAGAGCAAGGAGCATCAATTAAGATTCGGTCAAAGTACTCATAGAATCGTTTGGTCATTTTGGTTGGATTTTCTGTAAGTACGACTGCATTAGAAACCCCACAACGTTCCAAATTCTCTACTAGAGCACCTGCACGTTTGCGATCAATTTCATTGGCAACCAAAATCCCATCTCCGTGCATTTTTGCTGCCAACTGGGTTGTTTTCCCACCTGGTGCAGCACAAAGATCCAAGATTCTCTCTCCAGGCTGTGCCTCAAGTGCCTCAGCAGGGGACATGGCACTTGCATCTTGGATATAGTAGAGTCCTGCAGCATGATAGGGATGTTTTCCTGGTCGATCAGGTTCATGTTGATAATAATAGGCTTCTTTACACCAAGGAACCGGCTCTAAGTGAAAGGATGTAAGTTCGACTAATCGTGAAGGTGGTAGTTTGAGTCCATTCACCCGTAAGCTTCGCTCGGGCTTTTCCTCATAACTCGCAAGAAAATCAGGAAACTCATCACCAAGTAATTCTTTCATCTGTTCTAGATAATCTACAGGGAATTTCAATTTAGTTCTCCTTCCATTCCTGAACCAATTCTGCTGCACTTTTTCCTGCTACATACCCAGTACAAAGTGCTGCTGTGATGTTATATCCTCCTGTGTATCCATGGATGTCTAGTACCTCTCCACAAAAAAATAACCCTTGCATCTTCTTGGAGTGCATCGTTTTGGGATGAACCTCTTTGACATGAACTCCACCGCCAGTTACAAATGCTTTTTCGATTGACAAGGTTCCATTAACGTAGACGGTAAGAGCTTTTAGGTTTTGCAACAAGGTATGTAGTTGAACTTGAGACAAATGTGCTGCAGTAGTTTCTTCTGGTATTTGGGCTCGTTCTAAGATAACAGGTATCATACGTTCCGTAAGATACTCTTTCATAATCGTCTTCATCTGACGTTTTGGGTTATTACGGATATTTTGTTGGAGTTGTTCGGTCAGTTGTCCAAGTGTGAGATTAGGGAAAAGATCGATCTCAATTGCAACATCTCGCTCAGGATGTTTTTTGCGTTCTTTCACGACGAATTGACTACAGCGAAGTGCCATAGGCCCGGACAGACCGAAGTGAGTAAATAACATATCTCCTCGATGGATGACGAGTGCCTTTCCTTTGGCATTACGAACGGTTAACGATACATCGCGTAAAGATACTCCCTGCAACATCTTTTCTTTGATAAGCTTGTCCGAGGAAGTAAGGGGAACTTCTGTTGGGAACAACTCCGTTATTGTGTGTCCTGCCTCCTCAGCCCAAGCATATCCATCTCCGGTCGACCCAGTATGAGGAACCGATTTGCCTCCTACTGCGACGATGACGGCGTCAGCATAGTACTTTTCGCCATTCATCAATTCTACTCCAACCGTTCGTCCCTCTTGATAGAGCACATTTTTTACTCCCAGATTGGTACGAATCTCCACACCTGATTCCCTTACCCGACGTAAAAGTGCCTCTACTACGGATTGAGCTTTGTCTGTTACGGGAAACATTCTACCGTTATCCTCTTCTTTTAGTGGGACGCCCAAATCATCAAAAAATTGAACAATATCTTTGTTATTAAAGACAGAAAAAGTACTATATAGAAACCTTCCATTACCGGGGATATGTTGGATTACTTCATCGATCTCCTTAATATTGGTCACATTACAACGACCTCCACCAGAGATCGCCATTTTTCTCCCAAGTTTATTTCCTTTATCTAATAGAAGCACACTGGCTCCATGCATTCCAGCAGCAGCACTTGCCATGAGACCAGAAGTTCCACCGCCGATCACGATCACATCTTTTTTGTTCATAACGCTCCTTCTAATTAAAAAGGTATAGTCTTTCCGTAGATACTTGCTCTAAGTAAATGAACATATTTCTCAACAAACACTCTAGTCACGATGATAGAGTTGAACAAGAAAAAGTATGCTATGAATATGGAATCACTAATTTGAAGCTAGGTCAAATCTAGATTCACCTGTTGCATAAATCAAAGTTAGACATAGGCACACCGCCGGTTTTCTTTTCCCGCTTCTGATCTTCTCCGTCGCATCTCAAAAGAGGGATCTCTACAGGTAGCCCCCGTAGACGATAGGTGCTGCCTAAGTAGCGCAGTGCCGGTTGAAGTGAATCTTTGACTTTAGGTTCATTATGCAACATGCTCTAGATAACAAAAACTTTCTCTTTCTAGTATCGCCAATATCAAGTTATAACGCCTTTTTCTAGTATATCCATAAAAAGGATTATCAATTGATAACCAATTGTGTATAATGAAAGTAAATAGTACAACTAGACAACCCCTTATATAGCGTGATATCTTTTCTGAAAAGTAAGTCAAAATCTAGGGGTATATGTTATGGAAGCTTCTGTTGGTCAGATTAATGCGTTTTTATCCAAAGCTCGTTTTTATCTGCAACGTGGCAAGATGGACTTCATAAGAGGAAAAGAAGAAAAACAGACTCTCAGCCAATTGGGGATTAGCATTCGGGATGCATTTGCTCTGGTCTATGATTTAACAGTGGAGAACTACTACCGTGGTCCATCTGCTGATCATAAGATCCCAACGGAGAGTGTTTGGGAGTTTGGCTGGGAAGAAGAACCACAAGATATTTACATCAAACTAAAATTTCGATCAGTGCGTGATGACTTATTGATGATGTCGTTTCATTTTGCAAATAGACCCATTGTGTATCCTTACAAAAAGAGACGTTATGACTAGGGGAGGGGTCAGTTTTGTCTAGATTATATTGTCATGATTGTAATGAAGAAGTGGAGTACGAACTGAAGACGGGGTCCTTTCCAATCGAAGTAAGAGGAAAATCGATTACAGTGGAAGGAACTCGTGCGTTTTGTGTAAATTGCGAATCGGAGCTTTTTCATCCTAAGTTTGATATGGAAAATCAAGAAAAAGCTTTTGCACAGTATCGTACATTGGAAGGGATTCTATCCCCAGAAGAGATTCGCATGATTCGAACTGGGTACAATCTAAATCAACGTGAGTTCTCTCGTCTACTAGGCTTTGGGGAGATTACCATCTCTCGATACGAACGTGGTTCCCTACCTACTCCAGCACAAAATCATATCATAAAAGAGAGTGCAAACCCTGCCAAAATGCGAGAATTGCTGGAACTAAATAGCCAAAAGGTACCAGAGGAAGTGGTGGTACGGCTTCAACGAGATTTAAATACAGCAGTGGTCTTAGAAGAACAGATTATCCGAGAGATTCGAGATATTTTTCATGATAATCCAGACATCTATCGAGGAAATGTCTCTTTTTCTCCGATGAAATTGACTCAGATGATCCTCTTTTTTGCGCGGAATGTAAACCAAAATCTCTATGTGACCAAGCTAAACAAACTCCTATTTTATGCTGATTTTTATCACTTTTTGCGGAAAGGTAGTTCGATTAGCGGAACTCGTTACCTTTGTGATCATTATGGTCCTGTTCCAGAAAAGTTCAATACTCTTTATGATAATATGAAAGAAATTGAACTGATGGAGAATGAGTATGGTCAATTTATTTTGCCCACTTCCGCTTTTGATCATAGATTTTTCACTCCAGAGGAACAAGAAACAATGGCTATGGTTTTAGAGAAATTTGAGAAAACCACTAGCTCTGAAATTAGCGAACTCTCACATCAAGAAATGGCTTGGATTCGAACACCACGGAAAGAATACATTTCGTATGATTTTGCCAAAGAGATGCGAATGGATACAGATTGATTGGAAGGAAAGTTCCATTAACAAGACGTTATGACGCTTTGCGGATTTCTCTATGCAGTTCCCTACCAGTGATATGGTAGGGTTTTTCCTTAAATTAGTTTTCTTTTTAAATAAACAGATTTCATAAAATCGAAAAATTAGTTAAAATAGAATAGAAACACTTTTTGTGACTTTATGCATGCTATCTAATAAGATAAATGAACCGTTTTTACTGAATGATGATTCATTCATAGACAAGGGGGTTCTAAAGTGAAAGAGAAAATCTGGCTAAAACACTATCCACAGGAGATACCGCACCAGATCGATTACCCGGACGTTCCTTTAACTCAGTTTCTGGTGGATGCGGTGCGAGATTTCCCGGAGAGGGAAGCTATTCACTTCTTAGGAAAAAAGATCACCTATGCCAAATTGATGGAAGATGTATCCCGTTTTGCCAACGTATTAATTAGCTTAGGAGTAAAACGTAGAGACAGAGTGGCCATCATGCTTCCCAATTGTCCTCAGGCGGTGATCGCTTATTATGGTGCACTGATGATCGGTGCAGTAGTAGTTCAGACTAATCCAATGTATGTAGCCAGAGAACTAGAACATCAATTAAAAGATAGTGGAGCAGAGACGATCATTTGTCTCGATCTATTATTTTCGAAAGTACGAGAAGTAAAGTCACAAACGGCAATCAAACGAATTATTACAACAAGTATAAAAGACTACCTTCCATTTCCAAAAAATATTTTGTATCCGCTTACTTTGTTAAAAGAAGGAATTAAAACTAATATTCCAGTTGACAATCAAACTATCTTTTCTTTTCCAGAATTGTTAAAGAAAGCGCTTTCTCATTTTCCCCATGCTGATATCGTACCAAACCAAGACATTGCCTTGTTGCAGTATACGGGTGGGACAACTGGTCTTGCCAAAGGTGCTATGTTGACACACCGTAATCTAGTCGTAAATGCAATACAAGCTGCTGCTTGGATTTATAAGAACCAACGAGGAAAGACCAAAATTTTAGGAGTATTGCCGTTTTTTCATGTATATGGAATGACGGTTGTGATGAATTTTGCTGTACTGCAAGCTGCAACGATGATTCTCGTGCCTAAGTTTGATCGTGATATGATTTTGAAAACGATCCACAAACATCAACCAAACTTATTCCCTGGAGCACCAACCATGTATGTAGGTGTAATCAATCATCCTGATATTCATCGTTTTGATGTTTCCTCCATTGAGGCATGTATCAGTGGTTCCGCGCCGCTACCGCTTGAAGTCCAAGAGCGTTTTGAGAAGCTAACGGGTGGGCGTCTAACAGAAGGATATGGGATGACCGAAACGTCACCAGTTACCCACTGTAACTTGATCTGGGATCGAAAAAAGAGTGCAACCATTGGGCTTCCATGGCCAGATACAGAATGTCGAATCGTGGATTTGGAGACGGGAGAAGAGCTTGGAATAGGTGAAATCGGAGAGTTGCATGTACGTGGTCCGCAAGTAATGAAAGGTTATTGGAATAGGCCTGAAGAGACAACCAAAGTATTAGTAGACGGTTGGTTTCATACAGGGGATATTGCCAAAATGGATGAAGATGGCTATTTCTATATCATTGATCGAAAGAAAGATATGATTATCGCAGGTGGTTTTAACATTTACCCACGAGATATTGAAGAAGTATTATATGAGCATCCAGCAATTCAAGAAGCAGCGGTTATTGGTATTCCTGATGAGTATCGGGGGGAAACCGTAAAAGCATTTGTCGTACTTAAGCCTGGAGCTAACCTAACGGAGAAAGAATTAGATCAGTACTGTCGTGAGAAGTTATCAAAATATAAAGTGCCTCGTTTCTATGAATTCCGAGATGATTTACCAAAAACAATGATCGGCAAAGTGCTTAGAAGAATATTACAAGAAGAAGAACATGCTAAGGGAAATTTGAAAAAATAAGATAAACAAAAATCCTTTCTTTTTGTTGAATCTAAACAGATAGAAAGGATTTTTTGTGATGAAAAGAAATTTTGCATTTATTTAATTGGAAAATATTATTATTATAAAAAATAGGTGTTTTAATTGAAAATTTTTTTTAGAAAATTTATAATAAAAATCAAAAAGTTTTAATGCGTTTCTAATATCGAACCGGAAGAGGTGTAGTGCAGTGAGTCTAAAAACTTTGGATACTTCCTTACATTTATTAGAGTACTTCACCGAACAGAAGTCCAGTTGGGGTGTGCGAGAGTTAGCGAAAGAAGTAGAAATGAATCATTCTGTTGTATATAGAATATTATCAACTTTTGAAAAAAGAGGGTTTTTGATTCAGAATCAAGAGACAAAGAAATATGAGTTAGGATTGAAGTTCTGGGTTTATGGACAAATGGTAAGAGAAAGAAATCATTTTACAGATGTAATTCAACCTATGATGGAAGATTTGTGTGAAAAGACAGGAGAATCCATTTTCCTGACAGGACGAGAAGGTAACAAAGGAATCTGTTTGCACTTTGTGGAGAGCACGCAAAGAGTAAAGTATTCATTGCAAATTGGGACGAAGACGCCTCTATATGCAGGCTCTTCTAATAAGGTGATCATGGCATATCTAACGAAGGAAAAACAGGAATCGATCATGATTAAAGGACTTGATCCTATCACGGATCAGACTGTTACAAATGTGGATCGATTGCGAGATGACCTTATTCAAATTAAGGAAAATGGTTGGGCGCATAGTATCGGGGAGTACTCGGAAAATATTTTTGGCATTGCAGTACCATTGTTTAACTATCATTCTGAAATTCTTGCATCCCTTGCAATTGCTGGTCCAGAATACCGTATTTCAGAGCCAGAGAGGGTAAGTGAGTTGTTGCAATATTTGCAAGCGGCCCAAATAAAAATTCAAGAAGCACTAAATAAATATCGAGTTCTTCATTTCTAGGTAATTGATAAGGCGTACTTTATAGACATAACGTTTATTTTGGTAAGCCCAAATCAGATCTAAAGTGAAAAATAGAGCGTATTTTATCAAAGGGAGAAATTACGAGCAGAGCGAATCGTTTAAATGGTTGCATGAATATCATAACTGTAATTTTTTGAAGAGGGGAAATCAGCTTGCTCAAACAATGGATCCAAGAAGGGAAACAAGATGTTATCAGTTGGTATCGTCACCTTCATCAACATCCAGAGTTGTCGTTTCAAGAAGAACAAACAGCAAATTATGTTTGGAGCATCTTAGAGAGTTTTGAAAACCTCCAATTATCTAGACCTACCAAGAATAGTATCATGGCCTGCTTAGTTGGAGCGAAACCGGGGAAAACAATAGCGCTTCGTGCTGATATGGATGCACTACCTATACTGGAAGAAAATGAGTTTGCACATAAATCCCATAATCCGGGGGTGATGCATGCTTGTGGTCATGATGGGCATACAGCAACACTATTGGGGGCAGTCCAAATATTAAGTCAGTATCAATCTGAACTGGCTGGCGAGATTCGTTTTCTCTTTCAGCACGCCGAGGAAAAATTCCCAGGTGGAGCGCAAGAGATGGTGGATCAAGGTGTGATGGATGGGGTCGATTATGTGATCGGCAATCACTTTAGCTCTCAGTTAGCGACTGGTAGGATCTCTGTAACCTATGGTCCGATGATGGCTGCTCCTGATACCTTTGAGATGAAGATCATTGGAAAAGGTGGTCATGCTGCATCACCACATGAATGTATCGATCCAATCGCTATTGGTGCAGAGGTGATCAGCTCACTGCAAAAGATAGTTTCACGTCGAAAAGACCCTCTTGATCCAATGGTCGTGAGTGTTACCAAAGTGAGTGCTGGTACTACCGATAATGTAATTCCAAGTACAATGCATATGATGGGAACAGTGAGAACCTACTCGGAAGAACTACGGACTCTAGCACCAGTCTGGATCGAGCAGACCATCAAAGGCATCACCCAATCCTATGGTGCCGAGTATCAATTTTCGTATCGTCGTGGCTATCGACCGGTAATTAACGATGAGTGGGTGACCAAACAAATGGAGGAAGTGATCCGTACTCATTTAGGGGAAGAAAAATTGTGCTTTGGCACCCCACAAATGGGCGGAGAAGATTTCTCTGCTTATTTGACGAAGGCACCGGGCACGTTTTTTAATGTAGGTTCAGCAAACGCGGAAAAGGGAACCGACTTCCCACACCATCATCCAAGATTCTCCTTAGATGAAGACGCATTTGGCGATGCAGTTGCGATGTTTGTTTTTGGAGCTATTCATCTAACTGAGATGACAGAATAGAACAAAGTATTTCTGTTGAATACCATAGAAACTAGAGAGGATTTTATCCTCAAATCTAGATTCTAGGTAGGTGTAGGAATTGAACACACAAGCACGGATTCTCCAGCGTTTTCGAACGTTGGTTCAATTAGGTGAAGATGTTCTCCTAACAGAAAGGAAGCACGAGTCAGAGGGACTGAACTTAACGTATACCGTGTTGGACGAACAGAAAGCATATCAATTTCTAACCAGTGCGCAAAATCTACTCCTTATTGTATTTGGACGAGAATCGATCTTTATGGAAAACATACGAGGAATTGGAGACATAGATCGACCTCGTAGTTTGCGTACTGCTCTGGGTATTTTACAAGCCGCACAAGATGAGTTTGAACATGGGTTTCTAACGAATCTCAAAACGCTTTTGGCTGCTGAATTTTTTGATGATTTATTGGAGCAAGCAGAGCATCTACTTGAGTTTCAATACTATGGCGCATCGGCAGTTATCACAGGTTGTGTTCTAGAAGATGGGCTACGACGGCTCTGTCAAGTTCATGAAATTCCGATCACCTCTAACTCAAGAGTGGAGCAGATGAATGTAAGTCTTGTCAAAGCAGGTGTCTATCATAAATTGACACAAAAACAAGTGACTGCTTACCAAGATGTGCGCAATAAAGCGGCACATGGATCATGGGATCAGTTTACCAAAGAAGATGTGGAAGATTTTATTCGCTGGACAAGAAGATTTATGGAAGAACATATCATCTAAAAGCGACGTACCTGAATTGGTAGGTCGCTTTGTCTCATTTGTTTACCAGAATTTTGCCGCCTTTCATCCCACGGTTTCAATCGTGGGATGAAAGGCGGCGTTGCTCGGTATCCCCTTTGTAGGGATGCTTAGAGCAACCATTTTTAAAAAGGATTTGGAAACAATTGATCGAAATACAGAATACATGAGCGGTGCTCATACTGCTTGTAGCAGATTTTGTTCCTTGAAAATGTAATAGTATGGGGTTGCAGTGGCAAAAGATTCTCCTACTGCGTAAAACTATTAGAGTTCATGATAAGGAACTAGAACACTGGTAACAGGTGTTCCGCCCATGTAGGTACATCTCTAACTGCATGGGATGGGCTGATGAGACAGCCCTGAACTGGAGAGTTGTTCAAAGCAGAAATGGATTGAGAACGCTAACTACTCAAGAATCCCACGCTTTCAAGCGTGTGGAGTCTCAAGAATATATATCTAAGTACCCTAAATCTTCTTGGATAATTGCGAGTATTTGGTGGTCTTCCCAACGTCCATTGATCTGCACATTTTTTCGTGCAATTCCTTCTTTGATAAAGCCTGCTTTTTCTAATACTCGCATAAAAAAATCGTAAATAGATGCTAGATCCGGTAAGTTTCAATTTCTCAACCTCCTTTTCTCTCATTATTATGTTATAGCTTGATACATAAATCAAAGTTCAACATAGGCGCGCCGCCGGTTTTCCCGCTTCTGATCTGCTCCGGATCCCTACCACTCATAGTCGCATCTCAAAAGGGGAAAACCTCTGGCTTTAGCCTAATTATGCAACATGCTCTGTTAGAAAATTTGTGTAACGTCTATAAAACAGCCGTAATGGAGTGGATTGCATTTCTTTGGTATAGTTTCCGTTATGAAAATACGAAATACTAAAACTATACAGGAGATTTATAAATGGAAATATCATTGATTCGACATGGTAAATCTAAATATACTGAGCAGGCTCAAATAACTTGCAAGGATTTTAAAAAATGGGTTGAACAATATGATTCCCATGGAGTATTCGAAGAGAATGTGTATCCCGCCAATACACTTGAAAAAATTTCACAAGCGAATATAGTGATTACTAGTGATTTAAAAAGATCAATTGAATCAGCACAGATATTAAATAAAAATGTAAAAACCATATCCCTTCCACTATTTCGTGAAACAGAATTGCCTGATCCTGATATCAATTTTTGGGGTATAAAACTAACATCTAACGTATGGGCAGTTCTTTTTCGGTGTTTATGGCTTAGTGGTTATGCAAGGAGATGTGAATCGGTAAGCAATGCCAAAATACAGAGAGCGAAAAAGGCAAGTTTATTATTAACTGAATATGCTCAAAAACATAAATCAGTAGCTTTGGTTGGGCATGGATTTTTTAATTTGTTAATTGCAAAAGAACTACAAAAAATGGGTTGGCAAGGTAAAAGAAAATCGGATTCTAAACATTGGCATTGTACAACTTACTCGATGTAACAACCTACAATATGCTTTTATCGTGGAACACAGGGGTATGTCTATTTTCTGTGTTCTTTCATTGACATTAGTTTATATTCCAACTAAAATTAATTTGAATGAACAGTCATTCATTTTTTGGAGAGGGTTTATTTTTTATGGCAAAACGAACAGGTGAAAAATACGAAGCAATATTAGACGCGGCAGTGAAAGTAATTGCGGAGAATGGTTACCATCAAGCACAGGTTTCTCGGATTGCGAAAGAAGCAAAAGTAGCGGACGGAACTATTTATCTTTACTTTAATAACAAAGAAGATGTATTGATATCTCTCTTTAGTGAAAAAATGGGCAAATTTATTGATGATGCCACTGAACAATTGTCTCATTATGACTCACCAAGTGAACAACTTTATCATCTAATCCGTCTCCACTTTGAAAACTTAGAACAAGATCCTCAGCTTGCAATTGTGACACAGATTGAGTTGCGTCAATCTAACCCTGCGATCCGTCAGGAGTTAGGCACCATCCTAAAAAAATATTTTGCGCTCATCGATAGTGTTATTCAGTTTGGTATTGAAACTGGATTGTTCCGATCTGACTTAGACATTCGGGTGGCTCGCAAAATGATCTTTGGAACGTTAGATGAGACGGCTAGTTCTTGGATTATGAATGATCGTAAGTATCGACTTGTCGACCAGATTGAGCCTATTCATCAACTATTTGTGGGAGGAATGGGCAAGCGTGAGCCTGTAGGTGTTTCAAGATAGTTTATGGTTTTAAAACAAATCGAATAGATAGGTTTCTTCTGCTTCTAAAAAAGGGAAGAAACCTATATCGATAATATTCTTATTACTCCTAATAATAGGAATGACAAAAAGGGGGATAACAGTTTGAATATTTTGGTATGCCTAAAGCAGACCTTTGACACAGAAGAGAAAATTGTGATTCAGAACGGTGCGATTGTAGAAGATGGAGTAGAGTTAGTGGTAAATCCGTATGATGAATATGCGGTGGAAGAAGCGATTCGGTTGAAAGAAGCACACGGTGGAGAAGTAACGGTATTGACAGTAGGTACAGAAGAATCCAAAACGGCACTACGTACAGCTTTAGCAATGGGTGCAGATAAAGCAGTACTAGTAGATATTGAGGAGGCTGAGGGAGAGTTAGACGAGCATTCTATTGCGCACATTATAAAGGCTACGATCGAAGAGGAAGATCTCGAATTTGATATTATCCTTTGTGGTTATATGGCTGTAGATTATGGTTCTGCTCAAGTTGGTCCACGTTTAGCTGAACTACTCCAAATTGCCCATATCTCCACCATTACGAAGTTAACTATTGAGGGAGAAAAAGTAATCGTCGAGAAAGATGTAGAGGGAGATCAAGAGGTGATCGAGAGCCAACTTCCGATTCTCCTAACTGCTCAACAGGGGTTAAATGATCCTCGTTACCCATCTTTACCTGGAATTATGAAAGCAAAAAAGAAACCGCTTACAACAGTGGATCTAGACGATTTAGATCTAGAAGACGAAAAGTTAGAGGCAAAAACCACTACAGAAAGCCTCTTCTTACCTCCACCAAAACAAGCAGGTGTAGTGTTGTCAGGCGAGATCAGTGAACAGGTGAAAGAGCTAGTGGATCGTCTGCATAAAGAAGCGAAAGTAATCTAAGAGGGGAGAGGTTCAAATGAGCACAAAAGTATTGGTTTTAGCAGATGTTCGGGAACAAAAATTACGTCAAGTCGCGCTTGAGAGCCTAGCAGCCGCTCGGAAGATTGCCGGAAATGGGGAAGTAGTAGCTGCTGTATTGGGGAGCAATGCTACAGAATTAGGCAAAACTTTAGGGCACCATGGAGCTGACCAAGTATTGGTGGTGACCGATGCATCTTTTGATCAATATACAACCGATGCCTATTTCCAAGCTTATCGTCAAATTATTGATCAAGTACAACCAGATGCCATTCTTACGGGTCATACGGCGGTAGGACGAGATATTAGCCCACGCCTTGCAGCTCGGCTCGGAACAGGACTTCTTTCGGATTGCACATCTTTAGAAGTCTTGGATGGGGAGATTGTATTCACTCGTCCAATCTATGCAGGAAAAGCATTTGCCAAGAAAAAAGTACAGAGTGGCATGTTGTTTGCTACGATACGTCCAAATAATATCGAAGCGAGTTCAGCTGATCCCAATCGGGATGTTACCGTAACAGAAGTATCGGTGAACTTGGATAAGTCACTACTTCGCACTATTGTCCAAAATGTAGTTCGGAAAGCAACAGATGGTGTAGATCTCAGCGAAGCCCGGGTTGTTATTTCAGGTGGGCGTGGAGTGAAAAGTGCTGAAGGTTTCCAACCACTTCAAGAACTCGCTGATGTTCTAGGTGCTGCGGTAGGTGCTTCTCGTGGTGCTTGCGATTCTGGATATTGTGACTATGCCCTTCAAATTGGTCAAACAGGGAAAGTAGTAACCCCTGATCTCTATATAGCATGTGGCATCTCGGGAGCAATCCAACATGTAGCAGGAATGTCCAACTCAAAAGTGATCGTGGCGATCAACAAAGACCCTGAAGCTCCAATCTTCCAAATAGCGGATTATGGCATAGTTGGTGATCTATTCGAAGTAGTTCCACTTTTAACCCAAGAACTAAAACAGGTTTTAAATGGAGCAAAAGCGTAAATATATACCTTACAGTGAGAATATGAGTCAGGCGAATTCGGAAACACTTCGAGTACGCCTGTTTCTCTTTTTCCATATGCTTATCATAAGACTGGCATGGTAGGAATTCTCCCTGCGTGGTATACTAACAACGATTTGTCGTTGTAAAGATAGAGGAGGTACTCGCTGATGGCGATTGTAGAAGTAACAGATCAAAACTTTGCGAATAATGTAGAAGCCGAAGGCACTGGCACAGTTCTAGTAGACTTTTGGGCTCCTTGGTGCGGACCTTGTAAAATGCTCGCTCCAATCCTTGAAGAAGTAGATCAAGAGATAGGCGATCAAGTGAAGATTGCCAAGATCAATGTAGATAACAACCCAGAAACTGCTGGGAAATTTGGTATTATGAGCATTCCAACCATGATCGTTTTCAAAGACGGAAAAATGGTTTCCAAACTATCTGGTCTACAACCAAAAGAACAATTGGTTGAATGGCTGAAAGAATACGCATAATCATAAAGATATAGACGAATGAAAGGCGACTCTTCCCGAGGGAGGAGTTGCTTTTTCTATATACCACTAGAAAATAACTCAAAAATCCAAAGGAGAAGTACAACAATGGAAAACGAAATAATAAAAACATTCGACGAACATGGAAACGAGTTAGGAGTGGCTACGCGTTCTGAAGTACACAACAAGGGGTACTGGCATAAGACATTCCACTGTTGGATCACGAGTAACGAAAATGGGATAGACTATATTCATTTGCAAATTCGTAGTGAATGGAAAAAGGATTATCCTGATCTTTTCGACATTACCGCTGCTGGACATATATTGGCTCATGAGTCAATTGGGGATGGTATAAGAGAAGTGAAAGAAGAAATAGGAATCGATGTCTTAATGGACGAGCTGATCTCCATGGGTGTGATCAAATATTGTGCCATAAAGGACGACTTTATGGATAAAGAATTAGCTCATGTATTTTTATATCAAAGTAATATTCATTTAGACGAATACAATCTACAAAGAGAAGAAGTTTCGGGGATAGTGAAGGCGAAATTTGATGACTTTCGAGAACTCTGGTTAGGAGAAAAAGAAGAAATTAGCGTGGAAGGTTTTGAGATGGATGATGTTGGAAACAAAATACCGATTCAGATGATGGTAAACAAAAATCAATTTGTCCCACATGACCTATCTTATTATGAGAGCATAATAGAATTAATCAGTAAGAATCTAAAGGAACCAGAATGATAGCAACAGAGCTAGGTATCTCTAATTCATATGTCCCATAAAAATATCATGTTAATTTTTTTTAATAAGGGGAATTTAGATATCGTGATATTTCAATACTCGAAGGAGTTGGCTAGATGACAAGAAAAATACAACTCGGAAAAACAGATTTGTATGTAAATCCTATTGGACTTGGCACAAATGCAGTTGGTGGACATAATCTTTATCCTAACTTAGATGAACAAGTGGGAAAAGACTTAGTTCGGGCAGCATTGGATCATGGTATGAATTTCTTGGATACGGCTTATATTTACGGACCAGAACGTTCAGAGGAATTAATTGGGGAAGTTCTGAAAGAAGCAGGTGTTCGAGAAGGTGTCGTCCTTGCTACAAAAGGAGCTCACAAGTTTGTTGGAAAAGACATTGTGTTTGACAATTCACCTGCTTTTCTAAAGCAATCGGTAGAAGATAGTTTGAAACGGTTGCAAACGGATTACATAGATTTGTATTATATTCATTTTCCAGATCAAGAAACACCAAAAGACGAGGCAGTTGGTGCTTTAAAACAGCTCAAAGATGAAGGCAAAATTAGAGCAATTGGTGTGTCTAACTTTTCTATTGAGCAACTGAAAGAAGCGAATAAAGATGGTTATGTTGATGTCTATCAAGGGGAATACAATTTATTGCAACGTGACGCAGAGAAAGAACTATTACCATATGCTATAGAACACAACATCTCCTTTATTCCATACTTTCCTCTCGCATCTGGCTTGCTAGCTGGTAAATACAATAAAGAGATGGTATTCCATGATCTTCGTGCCAAAATGCCTCATTTTCAAGGTGAAGCATTTGTACAAAATCTAGAAAAAGTGGAGCTTATACGTAAGATTGCAGAGGCTAAAGGTGTAGAAGTTGCCCATGTTGTGTTGGCTTGGTATTTAACCCAAGATGGAATAGACGCTTTGATCCCCGGTGCAAAGAGAGCAGATCAGGTATTAAACAATTTAAAAACATTGGATGTACGTTTAACGGATGAAGAGATAAAAGAGATTGATCGTATTTTTCGATAAAGAGCATAAGTAAGCTATCTTCTTCTTCTATATCGAATTTTTTTTAGTTGAATAGTTTTTAGAAAAAGCCCCTCTAGTGTTTAGAGGGGCTTGTAATTTACCATTTATTCGTATTGTCACTGCCATAATTGGTGTAGTTATTTTGATCTCCAAAGCTGAAATTCCCGCCATCATTGGAAGGAGTCGAACTTGACGGAGGGTCAAAGCTTGAGCCACCACCATGGCTTGGATTTGTATTCGTCGTCCCACTAGCAGGTTTTTGCTCCTCTTCATTAGATGTAGACGGTGTTGGATCACTTCCAAAGCTATAGTTGGACGGAGTAGAGTTATTTGAGTCATTGGATTCATTTCCATAACCAACATATGGTGATGATCCGTTATAAGGTGATGGATCAGTTGGAGGAGTATATGTAAATCCACCATTGCCACCACCGGAAGGAGGATTTCCACCTCCAAATAGTTTTGGACGCAAGGTAGTGCGGTAACGGTTTACTTGGTATACCGTAATCAGTGTCATTGTAAAAGGCACAAAGACGATTAAAAAGATAATCGCATAGATAATTAGTACTATAATACCGAACCAATTTGTTGTATCGAAACTGGTAGGATCAGAGAAGAAGCCGAAGAAGAAAGCGATTAATAATCCTATTCCATAGAACACAATCATAACACCGACAGCGATTAGGAACATCGTGATGAAGGTCCATAAAAATGAAAGTGGGCTCTTCCATAGTTTGAATGAAAGAAGAACTCCTTTAAAAGCAGAAACATTTTCCTGAACGATAATAATGGGAGCAAAGGAAAATGGAAGAATGATAATAAGTTCAGCTATCACTACCAAAAAGTTAATCCATAATTCCAAACTAGTACCTATGGTAAAGGAATACAACAATGTAGTGATTCCAAAAAAGACAAGCATTACCACAACCTGTATCAAGCAAAGCAAAATGAGTTTCACCCAATATCGGAAACCTTGAATGAAAAAGTCCATATAGCTAACATGATCTTCAAATACCGCTTTTGCAGTGGACTTATAAATTCCTCCAGAGTAGAAAGCCGACAAAACGATAACGAAGATAGAAAAGAGAAGTCCTACTAATATGAAGATCCAAACGGAATCTATCAATTTGTTTATGAGTAATTCTTCCGCACCATAAGGATTGATTGCTAGTTCATTAAATATACTTAGAAAATCAAATCCTACTACCCCCATAATGATTGCACCTAAAACGAGATAAAGGATCATCGATAAGATAAACATTCCAATGAACCCAGTTGCATTGATTAATGTCAATTTAAAACCATGACGACGAATCATTCGGTCGCCTCCCTTAGATAGATATATACTATTATGTTATAGCATCTAATTACTGTCTAGGAAGGAAAGTAAATTTTATATGCCAAGACATCAATAAAATTCAACATTCCCTTTTCTAGCTAACGTTGCGCCCTATGATAAAATAAAAAACAAACAAATGTACGGGAGGAGGGAAAAAACGTGAACAAAACTATTACCGATAAACTAACGTTGTTACCAGATCAGCCAGGCTGTTATTTGATGCGAAATGTAGAGGACGAAGTGATCTATGTAGGGAAAGCCAAGGTCTTAAAAAATAGGGTACGATCTTACTTTACTGGGTCACATGATGCGAAGACGACACGTCTCGTCATGGATATCGTCGATTTTGAGTATATTGTCACCGGTTCCGAATTGGAATCACTTATATTGGAAGCCAATTTAATTAAAAAGTATCGTCCGCGCTATAACATCATGTTAAAAGATGACAAATCATATCCGTATCTTCATCTAACAAAAGAACGTCATCCACGACTAGAGGTGACTCGAAAGGTGAAGAAGGATGGTTCCAAGTATTTTGGACCTTATCCAAATGCGGGAGCAGCCCAGCAGGCAAAAAAGCTGCTCGACAGGCTTTTTCCGTTACGTAAGTGTAGTACTCTCCCCAAGCGAGTCTGTCTCTACTACCATCTAGGACAGTGTCTTGCTCCTTGTGAATATGAGGTAAGCTTGGAAACGTATGAGGAGATGACGAAAAAGATCAGTAGCTTCTTAAATGGTGGCTATCCAGAACTAAAGCGTGAACTGGCACAAAAAATGGCAGAAGCAGCCGAGAGTTTGGAGTTTGAGCGTGCTAAAGAGTTTCGAGATCTGATCGCCGATATTGAAACGGTGATGGAGAAACAAAATATTGTATTGCCTGATGCAATTGATCGGGATGTTTTTGGCTATTCCGTGTTGCAAGGGACGATGTGTGTACAAGTCTTTTTTGTACGACAAGGAAAACTGATCGAACGAGACGTTGCGATTTTCCCTCATTTTAACGAGCCAGCAGAAGATTTTTTGACTTTTGTAGCTCAATTTTATCAAGATCAGCCAGCTCTTCCGAAAGAGGTTTTTCTACCGCAAGGAGTGGCAGATGAGTTAGTACAACAGCTGATTCCACAAGTGAAAGTACATGTACCACAACGTGGAGCAAAAAAGAACTTGGTGCAGATGGCGACAGATAACGCTACCGTTGCCCTAAAAGAACGGCTAGCTCTTATGGAACGAGATGAGCAACGTACGGTGCGGGCGATGGAACAGTTAGGAGAAGCGATGGGGATCGGTTTGCCCAAACGGATTGAGGCGTTTGATAACTCCAATATTCAGGGTGCAGATCCCGTCTCCGCAATGGTTGTGTTTCGAGATGGAAAACCAGACAAAAAGGAATATCGAAAATATAAGATTCGAACGATCACTCAAGCAGATGACTATGGCACGATGCGAGAGGTGATTCGTCGTCGTTATATAAGGGTTCTAAAGGAAAACTTGCCACTACCTGATCTGATTTTGATTGATGGAGGAAAGGGTCAGATGGCAGTAGCAATGGATGTATTAGAAAATGAGTTAGGTCTTTATGTTCCGGTAGCAGGAATGGTAAAAGATGATCGTCATCAGACAGCCAATCTATTGTATGGAGAGCCACCTAGTGTTGTTGATTTAAAACGAGGGACAGAAGAGTTTTATCTGGTTCAGCGAATCCAAGAGGAAGTCCACCGTTTTGCAATCTCATTTCATCGTCAAGCACGTGGGAAATCGATGATCCAATCAGCTCTTGATAATATTCCCGGTGTGGGAGAAAAGCGAAAACGTCAGTTGTACCGCCATTTTGGTTCAATTGAAAAGATGAGAGAAGCTTCCATAGAGGAATATCGAAAAGCAGGGATTGGAGATAAACTGGCAAAAGAGATCTTACAAGTACTCAGAGCAAAGCAAAAAACACCACTTACAGATGATCAAGCCTAAAACTCCAGAAAAAAGAAACAAGAAGACACCTTCAAATCGATTATACGATTCTCAGGAGGTGTTTTTTCTTGGTACTTTCAATTTGTCAAATGCGAAGAAGCCCCTATCCTATTCGATAGTGGCTCCATATACTTAACGATCAAAAAAGTCATGATTACGAGTTCGAATGAAATCATTAGTGTTTATTTGTTTGTTGGGCTTTGTTCGGTATCCCCTTAAAGGGGGTACTTAGAACAAACTTTCTTTTTCTAAGAAGGAAAAGAAAGCAAATGGTAGAAACATAAAACACGTACATACGTACTGTACCTTGAGAACGGAATCATATAGGGTTGTGGTGAGGATCAGCAGTCACCACGTAAAATGATTCCTGCACGATCGTAAATAGGTCCTATTTGCGACGATAAGTGTAACGTATATACGGATCGTTTTTGCGAAAAGTAGTAGACGGTCTGTTCCGACCCATACACTTTCGTGTATGTTGCTTACTAAGAGAAGAAGGTGACTTCCAATCCTTTGGGTTAAGTATATAAGGCAAACCTCTATGTACATAGGGGCATTTTCTATCTTGTTGGTAAGAAACTCCCACCTCTATAGGCGGGAGAGGTTCATCTATTCCTGTTTGCAAAAACAGAAAAAAGAAAAGGTCACCCATTGATACTGGGAGACCAAGTTGTTTGCATTATGTTTTTGATACAATCCCTTTATCTATAGCTTATTAAACGATTTTGCTTCTTTTGTTACTTTTATCACTTCTTCTAAAGAACTGCCGATTCCAGACTGTACAACAGCTGCGTAAGCACCCTCTACAATGGGAGAATCTGCAATATGAATATTGGTTAGATTTTCATCTGCTAACCATTCTAATGCCATTTCGGTATTCATCAGTGCACTACCAAGGTCAAAGAAAACAATAACTCCCTTTTGGGAATAGACGGATTTGATGGCATTTTGTATTTTAAGGGCACTAGTACCAATTTCCTCCTCATCCGTTCCGCCTGCTGTGGCAATGGGAACATCAGAGTTCAATTGGATCAGTATTTTTTTTAGCCCTTCTACTAGATCATGGCTATGAGAAACAAGAACAATTCCAACATGCTCCATTATATAGTCGCCTCTAATAAATCATCGGATAGGTTTTCTCCAAGTATAGCTAGACATAGCGTCTCAAACACAAAATAAGATGAAACAGCTCCTGGGTCCAAGTGTCCAATAGAACGGCTTCCTAGATATGCGGCACGCCCTTTCTTAGCATCTATTTCTTTCGTTTTGATCATCTGTTCTTTCGCATATATTATCAATTCTCGAAAATTCAACGCCTCGATATTTAATTCTACATACTCAGCAACAGGTTCCCAAACGTCGAGCATCGTTTTGTCGCCGACCTGCGATTTTCCTCTCAATTTGATACCACCAATCGCTTCATGAAGGGCTTGTCCTAGTTCACTAATGGAGATTTCTGTTTTTCCTTTAACAGCTTGTGCTGCTTTCATAAAGGCAGTACCAAATAAGGGGCCAGAAGCACCTCCCACTTTGGAGATGAGTACCATTCCGATATCGGATAATAACTTCCCAATGTCTTGTTGTGAACTTTGATGAATTTTGTTATTTATTTCTCTTAACCCTCTAGCCATGTTAATTCCATGATCCCCGTCGCCGATTGCTTGATCAAGCCCAGTTAGATAATCTTTATGTCTATCGATCTGAGTATTTAATAAACCCATCCATTGTAAAATATGTTCTGATTTGATTAACATCATGAATCCTCCTTGCTACTTTTTCCAAGCTATGGTATCAACTGGTGCATCAAGTAGATCTATCAATTGATCATCTAATTTGAGGAGAGTGACGGAACATCCTGCCATTTCGATGGCTGTCATGTATTCCCCTACAAAAGTATCGAATACCGCGATCCCTTTTTCTTGTAGAAGTTGAGAAATTCTTTTATTTATAATGTATAGCTCCATCAATGGAGTTGCTCCAAGACCGTTGATCATGACAGCTACCCGGTCTCCATTCGTTAACTTCATATCATCTAAAACACGGGTTAACAGAATCTCCGCTACATCATTCGCTGAAGCTATTTCCGTGCGATAAATCCCAGGCTCTCCATGAATCCCCATTCCGATTTCCATCTCGTTTTCATTAATCTCAAAACCAGGTCTCCCAGCGGCAGGAACAGTGCATGAAGTCAAAGACATTCCCATGCTTCGTACATTCCGGATGACTTTGTTTGCCACTTGTTCTAGTTCCTCTAAAGAAGCTTCCCTTTCAGCAAGAGCTCCAGCGATCTTGTGAACCAAAACAGTTCCGGCAATTCCTCTCCGCCCAGTTGTATAAGTACTATCCTCCACTGCAACATCATCATTTACGATGACTTTGGCAACCTGAATCCCTTCCATTTCTGCCAACTCGGCTGCCATCTCAAAATTCATTACATCTCCAGAGTAGTTTTTAATAATTAAAAGTACTCCTTTTCCTGAATCTACTGCTTTGATTGCTTCGAAGATTTGGTCTGGAGTTGGGGAAGTAAAGACTTCTCCAGCGACTGCTGCATCGAGCATACCGATCCCAACAAAACCTGCGTGAGATGGTTCATGTCCGCTTCCGCCACCACTAACCAGCCCTACTTTCCCTTTTGTGGGAGCATTTGCACGAATTAGAACAGTTGTATCTTCTAAATTTTGCAGTTTGTCTGGATGTGCAAACACCATACCATCAATCATATCTCGTACTACTTCTTCCGGATTATTGATTAACTTTTTCAAAGAAATCATCCCCTTATAAAAAGTATAGTTCATGATAGTAGGTATTTAGATCGAGGTAAGCGTTTTCTATTTGGTTGAACGATTACCATTTCATAGTAAGTAACGCTTTCATTATACCATTAATGAATCATCATCCTATTTTGCAAAAAAATTGCGAATAGACATTGAAAGCATAGCTTTGGAGGTTTGGCTATGCTTTCAATTTCATTTGTCTTAACTACTATTTACATATAGGATAAAGAGATTTAATCCACTCTGATTGCTTATTCCAAGTACCTTCCAGCTTATATAAATCGATTGGTTGTAGGCACTTAGTGGTTTCTATTTTCGTGGAGTTAGCAACTAGTATTTGGTGGATTTTCTGAATCTCCTTTACTTTCGTCGGGTCAGGATAGATGTTGGCAGCGGCCAGCGATTGTTGAATTCCCGTCATATCCATTTCCCAGAGATCAATCGACTCTCCGTTTGCTAACTCAAGCTTATATTGTGGAGTAAAAAATTCACTTTTTCCTATTAGTCTCCAACCTAATTCGACTTTTTGAACCTCTGACCACGAAATTTTCTTTTCCCATAAACCAAAAAAGTTACTTTCGACCAAACCGTTCTTTTCGACACCAACATGGCTTCCTACTTGACCGAGCGTTAAGATCAGGATGATCGGAAGGAGAATCACCCGAACCTGACGATAAAATTTGGAACGTTCAGCACTTTGGGTACGACCTGTCTGTGAGAGCCATCTACGTAAGATAGGTAGTACCATAAGAAGAAAGAGGATCCACAATAACAAAGAATTGATAGCGTTTACATAATGGTGCCAGGCCCCAACATAGAAGAATGCTTCATATTGAGCAGAGGAGTGGTAAATCATTTGCTCTAACCAAGGAAGTGCAAAGTAACAAAAAAAGCTACTTACCAAACCGACTAAAATAATGACAAGAGTTGAGTAAATATAACGAGTGTATAAATTCATATTAACACCGCCTTTTTGGAAAAGACTAAAAATTATATTTTCATTTTAACAAATTTGTCACAAAAAGAAAGAGTAAATATTGAAAATAAAAAAGCAATACTGGTAGTTTTAAGACAGAATACATTATGAAGGATCAAATAGTGTTATCAAGAGATCTTGATGACGTTCTTTGCAATTCTATGAGATTTATCTAAAATCTGAAAAAGGAATAAGGACAATCCTTTTATTCTGAGTAAAAATATCTGTTATCTACTTTCCTTTACCGAGATAGGTAATGAAGTTTGCGTACTAAACGCATTCATTAAAGGTTGTGGGTTAAATGAGTAAAAAGTCTAAAGGTAGGTTAAGCGCAATTTTTTCATCTCTTTTTTCTAATATCATATGTTGATAAAGAGTCTCGCTAATCCGTTTTTCTTTGTCTGGATGATAACCAATCTTCTGATAGAGATGATAGGCAGGGAGGTTTTCTTTTTCTACTAGTAGTCCAAATCGAGAGAATCCTAACTCAGATCCTATTTTTTCAAAGGCAATTAGTAGCTGGCGTCCAAGAGCTTGTCCACGGAAATTAGGATGAACATATAGTGTATCTAAGTAGAACTCGCCTGGCTCTGGTTCTTTGTCAATCGAAATTTTGCTAGATTCAGATGAAAAAGATCGGTCTAGGAAAGGCCGATCTAACTGCTCCGATTGATCCCCTGCATAAGCTACAAAGAATCCAGCAATTTGATGATCCATCTCCAATACCCATGTATTTAGATAGCTGAGTCGGTTGTTCGGCAATGCAAAAAAAGCAGATAGTATTTCGATTGTTTTTGTCGGATCAGTAGTTCCTGCTAGTGTATTGCCAATCGCCCCAATCGTCTCATAAAGAGGGGGAATGATAAATGGTGCATCTGTTTGCTTGGCTTGTCTTATCATTTGGTTTAGCATCCTTTTTATGAAAAATTATCTTCTCATTTTAAAAAATAGGTCAATAAGGAGTCAACAGTGAGTAGAGAGTTGCACTCTTTTCTCATCGTCTTATATTATCTCAATCATTTTTACATATAGTGATTCCCAGGCTCATTTCTGGGGAAATAATCATTTGGTAGGTCTAAATCATCATTTATGAATCCTAATTTCAGGATATTTTGTAATTTTAATGGAATAAACTTGCTCCTTGAAGAAATAGATTATAAAATAAATATACCGAATAGTATATTATTGTGTGAGGAGAATTTTGAAAATTGGTGGGGAAAAAATATAGAACCAATGTAGGGAAACGTTCTCCTGGTCGTCCGAAGCGATCCGAGCAAAAAAAATTAGACACGGAAAGTCAAATTTTACATCATGCAGGGCTGTTATTCATGAAAAGTGGATATGCAGCGGTTTCGATTAGTAATATAACCAAAGAAGTAGGGATTACCAAGCCTACCTTATATCACTATTTTCCAGATAAAGAGCACCTGTATACTGCTGTTTTATGCACTCATTTAGAACGAGTAAGTAAAGAAATTTTAAAAGGGTTGGAAGGATCTCAGTCTATACGTAGCAAACTTTTTGAATTGGCATATGTGTTTTTTCGATGTGCCCCTATATCCATGAGTACCTTAATGCGTGATGTGGAGGAACACCTAGAAGCGAGCTTGATCCAGCAAGTACAAGAAACATATGAGCGATATATCGTGATTCCTTACATGAATATGCTTCAAATAGCAATGGAAACAGGTGAAATTCAAAACCAAGCAGATCGCTTGCGAACGTTGGTAGATATTTGGCTTGGCATGCTCGATGCTTTGTCTTGTCAGATTACGATATTTCAAGATAACCAAGAGCCTAAATTATTAGAGACAGCCCAAACGGTAGTAAATGTCTTTATGGATGGTGTGGGATGTAATAAACAAGAAGATTAATCAAAAGGTCTGGAAAGGATTTTGCCAAAGTGTTCGTGTTTTATGTTGTTTTTTGAAGAAAAACAGGTTTAAGATATTTAGTGGGGAAAGTACAAATATTCAACCAAATTCATTCGCAATATTTTTATTCCTATTTTAGCTTGTTGTATTAATCCAAATTAAACGTAGGCGCGCCGCCGGTTTTCCCGCTTATGATCTGCTCCGGCTCCCTATCGCCCATAGTCGCATCTCAAAAGGGGAAAACCTCTGGCTTTGGGCTAATTATGCAACATGCTCCTATTTATTAAGATCCGAATGATTAAATTTTTATTATGAAAGGAGAGAAGTCGCAGGGGAAAGTAGCTAAATATCTTCCTAGCGGTGTTCTTATGAAAAAAGGAGTGGTAATTGGTGGTGGAATTGCGGGACTCGTATCAGCGAGCGTCCTAGCATCCAAAGGCTATGAAATCACATTATTAGAACGAAATGTTACTCTTGGAGGCAAACTACAAAAACTACAAGTAGGAGAGTATACTTACGATTTTGGACCCACCATGATTACGATGCCATGGGTATTTGAGCGAGTTTTTCGGGAAGCTGGTAAAACAGTTGATCCAATGCTCCGATTTCTCCCATTAACAGTGACTAGTCGGAATTTTTTTGGTAGTGGATCTATGATGGATCTTAGCTCCGATGCAAAACATATGTTAGATCAGTTGGACAAGTTCTCTCCAGAAAATAGAGAAGGGTTTCTCGCTTATCTTCATGAAATAGAACGAATCTATAAGGTGGTAGCGGAAAACTTTTTTGAAAATCCAGTGGTGGAATGGTCCGATTACTTTTCGCCTACCCTTTTAAAGTCACTACTATCTGTCCATCCATTTCAGAGTATGGATCATTTTCATCGTACCTTTTTCGATGACTCTCGCTTAGTTGCAATGATGAATCGCTATGCTACTTATATAGGTTCGTCTCCTTATCAGACACCTGCTACTCTTTCATGGATTGCATACTTAGAATTAGTGCAAGGCGCTTTTTATATTGAGGGTGGCAACTATCGCCTCATCGAATCCTTTGAACGTCTAGCACGTTCGGTAGGAGTCAAAATATATAAAAGTACACCAGCAGAAGAGATATTATCTGCAAATGGGGTGGTAACAGGAGTTCGTACAGAAGATCATGTGTGGGAAGCAGACTTTGTTATTAGTAATGTAGATGTGCGAACAACGAAAGAACAACTGTTGAGTCAGACAAATCGATCCAGTAAGCATTCGAATCCTAGTATGTCTGGATTTATTACGTTACTTGGTATTAATAAAAAATTCCCTCATCTACATCATCATAATCTCTTTTTTCCAGAAAACTATGGCCGTGAATTTGTGGACATCTTTGACCTTAGAGAATGGTCTCTATCGCCAGCAATCTATGTTTGTAACTCTAGTTTTTCTGAATATGATCGTGCTCCAAAAGAAGGAAGCAATCTCTATATCCAGATTAATGTACCAGCCAATGAAGGGAATCAGCGAGAAGAAAGCTGGTTCGATCGTTATTATCAATATCGTGAAAATATTGTGTACTGGTTGGAGAACGACTGGGGTTTAAAAGGGCTAGAAGAATCGATTGAAGAAGAACGTTTTTATGGTCCAAAAGAGATCGAAGAAATGTCTGGTGCATGGCAAGGCTCGATACATGGACCTGTATTCCATGGAAAAGGAGCTTTTCTCCGACCACCGATGAAAGACCCACGGATCGAGGGACTCTACTATACAGGTGGTAGTACGCATCCAGGAGGAGGAACACCGATGGCTGCTTTGAGTGGACTCACCATCGCGCAGATCATTGAACGAAAAAGGAAACAAGATGTAACTAGTTATCTTCGAAAAAGTGGTTCTTAATATGGCCCCTTTTTGGCTAAAAGTGAAACGAGAATTTCAGTTTTGGAAGCGCCTGTTTACTTTTTTCGCTCAATGGAAACGAACGAGTAAACTACCAGATTGGCAACGTTTAAAGACAGAGAGCTATATTGAAGCCCGCTTGTATGATGCCTTGAAGCAAGCGGGTTACAATGTTCATGCACAATATCAGATCGCTGGATATGCGGTGGACTTGGTACTAAAAAAAGAACGGATTGCTATTGAATGTGATGGGGCCAACTATCATTCTAGCCCAGATCAAAAAAGGAATGATCGGAAGAAAACCAGAGTATTACGTAAGTATGGATGGAAGGTACTACGCTTTACTGGAAGGCAGATTAATCAAAATATAAACGGGGTACTAGAAAAGATCGCAAAGGAAGTGCTAGCACAAAAAGCATAGTGGGAAATTAGAACGAATTGTTTTCGGAATAATGGGAATGATGCTTGTATAGTAACATAGAAAAAGGTAAAATATGTCTATCATTTAAAGAGTAGGGATGTGGCATGAATCTGTCATCAGAGAAACTTGTAGAGATCCATTCTGCTTTAAAGGAACATGCAGAACGCTTGGATCATCTAACAAGGCAATTGGAGCAGATGGCAACCCGAGAAGAAGTGATGAAGGTTGCCGGTACGTTAGAAGGGATATCAGAAGAGTTTGCTGTAACGATAGAACAACGTGGAGAAGCAAATGACATGGTCCTAAAGTCGCTGATTGATGGATTAGAGCACCGCCAGTTTGCTCGGATGGAAATACTAGAGATACAGATTAGCAATCTGGAAGCGAGTCTCCAGAAGTTAGAAATTAGAATAGGCAATATTGAAACAAAAATAGAGGGTTTAGAGAGTTTATCCACAACTTTGGACTCTAAGATACATCTCATTGATAACAAAGTAGAGAGTCTCTCACATACAGTATTGGCAATGGCAGAGAATATAGACTTGGTTCAGAAAGAGATACATAAGATCGATCAATCCGTCAAGCTAAACATAGAGAAAACAGATGGGCGGATGGGACAGTTGGAAAGAAGACTGGACCGGATGGAACAGATGATCGAAACAGGTTTTGTATCGATGAATCAGAATTTAGTTACAGTGCAAGATTTGATGGTTGGATGGGTGACACGTCAGGAACAATTAGAATCAGAAGTAGAAGATCTAAAACGGAAAGTAGATAGGAAAGTGATTCAATAGCTAGACATACATTAGGACGGCACATTATATATTAGCCCAAGATGGGCTATTTTTTTATTATATTTAACACAATTCTAAATATATAGTAAGAAAAACCTGACAATCCTATTATTCCAATTAAAGTCAATAAGATTATTTGGTCAGAGTAAAACATACCTATAACAAACAATATAAAACAAACTAATGCTCCAATAAGATTAAATAATAGATTATTTTTTTTCAATTGATAGTATCTCCTCTCTATTTTAAAATTTATACGTTCTTTAAATTACCTGCTTTATTTTAAGATTTGCGAACGGGAATTCTCCCCATTTCAATGGGGTAGATGAAAGGGAGCATTGCTCGGTATCCCCCTTGTGGGGATGCTTAGAGCAATTTATTTTTTGCACTTTCCTCCTACTATATGTAATATAATTATCCTTATATGTTACTATATTTACCCTATTTTTGTCATACTATATGTATGAGTAAAAACACTGTAAAACACGCTAGGACTTGCGTGTATAATGTCAACTACCACATGGTATGGTCGGTGAAGTATCGTAGAGCCGTACTGGATCAAGAGATTGAAACGTATCTAAAAGTTATTTTTCAAGAGATTGCGGAGGAGAAAGGGTTTGAAGTAGCTATGATGGAGGTGGGAGAGCAAGACCACGTCCATGTCTTTGCTTCTGCTCATCCTAAAGTAGCTCCATCATACATTATGAAAATGTTGAAAGGTATTTCCGCTAGGAAGTTATTTCTAAAGTTCCCGAGGCTAAGAAATAAGTTATGGGGTGGTCATCTTTGGAATAGCAGCTTCTACATGGAAACCATTGGCTCTATTTCGGAAGAAACGATTCGTAAGTACATGGAAAATCAGAAAAAGAAAGGGGGAAAATCAAATGATGAAGTCGTACAAATTCAAGATAGAACCTAATCGGGTACAAATGGAACGAATCGAAACTACCTTGAATTTGTGTCGCTGGCTATACAATACAGCTTTGGAACAACGAAAGTTTTCTTATGAAAAACGTGGTATTTCCGTTAACTACAACATGCAACAGAATGAATTACCACGACTAAAGAAAGAGTTTCCAGAGTTCAAGCAGGTACAATCGCAAGTGTTACAGGACATTCTACGTCGTTTAGATAAAGCATTTAAAGGGTTTTTTCGTAGAATCAAAGTGGGAGAGAAAGCAGGATACCCACGCTTTCAAGGTAAAAACCGTTATGATAGCTTCACATACCCACAAAGTGGGTTTTCTCTTGATGGGAAATATCTGAAACTGTCTAAGATCGGTAATGTTCGCATCAAATGCCACAGACAAGTAGAAGGAAAGATCAAGACTTGTACCATCATCCGAAAAAACGGAAAGTACTATGCTTGTTTTTCCTGTGAAATCGAAACCATAACACACTCAACAGGGAAACAAGTCGGTGTTGATCTTGGTGTTAGACATCTTGCTATTACATCTGATGGAGAATTTTTCGAACACCCTAAGTATTTTAGAAAGTCAGAACGAAAACTAAAACGACTTCAGCGCATAGTATCTAAACGTAAGAAAGGTTCCAATCGTCGTAGAAAGGCTGTAGCTTTGCTTGCAAAGCTACATGAGTACATAGCAAATCAAAGAAAAGACATTGCCCATAAAATTAGTAGGTATCTAGTAGATCGCTATGATCTAATTGCCTTTGAAGATCTAAATATCAAAGGAATGGTCTTGAATCACAAATTAGCCAAAAGTATTGTGGATGCTGGATGGAATCAACTTGTACAGTTCACTTCCTACAAAGCAGAATATGCTGGTAAGCAAGTAATACAAGTGGACCCATACAACACGTCTCAGGCTTGCTCAAAATGTGGTCAGATCGTAAAAAAAGAACGAAAAGATAGAGTCCATAGTTGCTCTTGCGGTTATACAGAAGATAGAGATGTAAATGCGGCAAGAAACATACTACATAAAGCAGTTGGACATGTTCCAGCGCTAAAATGCGGACAGTTAGAACTAAACCTAATATAGGCATGGAACGTGCCTTCGTGGAGAATGCGACGTTGGTCGATTCAATGAATCGAGAAGCTGCCATTTCAATGGCGATGTAGTTCACTACTAACATATTGGAAAATCATTAATTTCAAATACCTATTTTTATCAGAATACAACGATGTTGATTATAAAAACAACGTATGATAAAATCGCTTCATCACTTAAACCAAATATATTTCTACCTGTGCGATAGAGGTCGCGGAAGACATCAGTACTCACTAGGAGGCGCGGAAGCCGATGATTAGGGAGGAAAGGGTACTTTCGCCGAAGTCAGATCCATACTCCGCTATGTTTCTGATTGGGGTCGTTACCGAAGAGGACGGCACTGTCACAAAGCTTTTGTTTTGTGGAGCACTATACATGGGAGAGAAGAAGGACGTCCAGACCCAGCCTCTTTTCTTTCGCTGTGGTCTTTTTGTTATGTTCTTTTGCTGTTCTAGTGACTGGTAGAAGTTCAGGAGATGGAGGAAAGCAAGATGAGCGTCGTCGTAATGAAATTTGGAGGAACTTCTGTAGCAGATGTAGATCGAATTAGGAAAGTTGCTAGTAGAATTCAAAAGAGCTTAGAAGCAGGAGAACATCCTGTAGTTGTTGTATCGGCAATGGGTAAAACCACAGATGATCTCATTGGTTTAGCCAAACAAATTAGTACCAAACCTTCAGCCCGTGAGATGGATATGCTTGTGACGACGGGAGAACAAGTGACGATCTCGTTACTTGCTATGGCACTACAAGAGGTTGGGGTTCTAGCGAGATCATTAACCGGATGGCAAGCGGGAATTCATACGGAAGCGGTACATGGAAAAGCCAAAGTAAGTGAAGTAGATACTTCCACATTAGCAGAGGTGATCGTGGAAGGTGCTGTCCCGATTGTAGCAGGTTTCCAAGGGATTACCGATACCGGAGAGATTACGACACTTGGTCGCGGAGGATCGGACACAACAGCGGTGATTTTAGCTGCAGCTCTCCAAGCAGACCGTTGTGAAATTTATACAGATGTGAATGGTGTTTATACAGCGGACCCTAGATACATTCCTACTGCTCAAAAGATGAGCGAGATCTCCTATCAAGAGATGCTAGAATTGGCTCATTTGGGTGCGGGAGTCCTTCATCCAAGATCGGTAGAATGTGCATTAGTACATGGAGTGAACTTGGTAGTCCGTTCTAGTTTTGTAGAGGAACCTGGTACAGATATCGTGGAGGTAGAAAAAATGGAGACAACTTTACAAGTTAGAGGAATTGCACATGATCTGGAAGTAGCGAGAATGACCGTATTTGGTCTGCCAAATCGGGAGAATACATTGGCACAGCTGTTTCAAACTTTGGCGGATGCCCATATTAATGTGGACATGATTGGTCTGAGTGAACATGCAGAAGAACGAGTTGATATCTCATTTAGTTTGGCAGAAGAAGAGTCAGATCAAGCACGAGAGATCTTAGAACAAAACAAGGAAGTTTTAGAGTATCAGCGATTAGAAGCTGAAATGGGACTTGCTAAGGTATCAGCAGTTGGGGTAGGGATGATGACTCGTCCAGGAGTAGCAGCTCAAATTTTTCAGACGTTAAGTAGTGCTGGGGTTCGAATCAAAATGGTCACCACATCGGAGATTAAAGTTTCTTGTTTAGTAGAGCAAGAACTTGCATTAACAGCAGCAAAAGAACTACACAGAGTGTTTGGATTAGATTCCATTTAAAGATGGAAGGAAAGGAAGGAAAGACCAAGAAGTCTGGCTACTGAAAGCTATCCAAAAGAAGAGAACAGGGTCTGTCCATGTTAGTCTAAGAAAAATGCTACTAAGTTCAGAAAAAGGAACAGTAGCATTTTTCGATGATTTTTTTGAAAACATAGAGTATTAGTCCCCTTCTTCTTATTTTGAAGTGCCATTCTCAAAATCTCCCATTGTGGCGATTCCTTGACGCTTCTAAAGATGGGGAGTAAAATAGGAGACGTCGAAGAAGCGTATATATTGTCTATTTTTGACAGTAGCGAAAACGCTTTCCTATTTACTAGGAAAATTGCGAATTGGTCGCGAGATTGGAGGCGTATGATGGGCAGTCAGTTCATGAATCGTAGGCTGCATTCACTACTTGGTGTAATACCAGTAGGATTTTTTTTACTCGAGCACTTGTATACCAACTTCCAAGTTACCAAAGGTTCGGACGCTTTTGTCGAACAAGTTGAGTGGCTATGGGGGCTACCATTACTTCCTGTGTTAGAAATACTATTTATTTTCTTGCCACTTCTCTACCATGCAGTTTACGGTACGTACATTGCGTTTCAAGCACAACATAACGTGAATCGTTTTGGCACCTTCCGTAACTACATGTTCCTTCTACAACGTATCACTGGTGTGTTAACCTTCGTCTACATTATTTATCATGTTTGGTCTACTAGAATTGCGATAATGTTTGTAGATGCTGCATCAGATACTGCGAAGGCTCAAGAGTTGGCTAATATCACGGCACAGCATTTGTCTAGTCCAATTGTTCTCACTATTTATATCATTGGTTTGATTGGAGCAGTATTCCATTTCAGTAATGGTATGTGGTCGTTCCTCGTGAGCTGGGGTGTGACTGTAGGACCTCGCGCTCAGCTAGTTTCCTCGTATGTTTGGGGAGTAGCATTTCTCGTAATCTCCTACATCGGCGTGCGTGCGTTATGGGCTTTCCACCATCTCCCCGTCACGGCGATGCAGTAGAAGGGAGCACAAACTTACATGAATGAAAAAATAATTATCGTCGGAGGAGGATTAGCAGGACTTTCCGCAGCGCTCAAAGCAGCAGAATCTGGCGCACGGGTTCAGCTATTCTCCATCGTTCCTGTGAAACGTTCTCACTCTGTTTGTGCACAAGGTGGGATTAACGGTGCAGTAAATACCAAAGGGGAAGGAGATTCTCCTTGGGAGCACTTTGACGACACGATTTATGGTGGAGACTTCCTTGCCAACCAACCTCCAGTAAAAGCGATGGCAGAAGCAGCACCAGGAATTATCTATATGATGGATCGCATGGGTGTTCCGTTTAACCGTACTCCAGAAGGCCTTATCGATTTCCGCCGTTTTGGAGGAACAAAACACCATCGTACCGCATTTGCTGGTGCAACCACTGGTCAACAATTGCTATATGCATTAGATGAGCAAGTTCGCCGCTATGAAGCAGAAGGCCGAGTAGAGAAATTTGAACACTGGGAATTTCTCTCGATCATCAAAGATGAGGAAGGACGTTGCCGTGGGATCGTAGCCCAAAATCTACGTACTGGCGAAGCAAAAGCATTCCCGGCGGATGCAACGATTCTTGCTACTGGTGGTCCCGGAATTATCTTTGGAAAATCGACTAACTCCATGATTAATACAGGTACTGCAGCATCGGCTGTTTACCAACAAGGTGTTTACTACGCTAATGGAGAGTTCATCCAAGTTCACCCTACTGCAATTCCAGGAGACGATAAGTTACGCCTTATGTCTGAGTCGGCTCGTGGAGAAGGTGGTCGTGTTTGGACTTATAAAGACGGAAAACCTTGGTATTTCCTAGAAGAAAAATATCCAGAGTACGGTAACTTAGTTCCTCGTGATATCGCTACCCGGGAGATCTTCAATGTCTGCGTAGATCAGAAGCTTGGGATCAATGGGGAAAACATGGTTTATCTAGACCTTTCCCACAAAGATCCAAAAGAGCTCGATATCAAATTGGGTGGTATTATCGAGATCTATGAGAAGTTCATTGGAGAGGACCCACGGAAAGTTCCAATGCGTATTTTCCCAGCGGTTCACTACTCCATGGGTGGACTATGGGTTGATTTCAACCAAATGACCAACATTCCAGGGCTATTTGCTGCTGGTGAGTGTGAGTATCAGTATCATGGTGCGAACCGTTTGGGTGCGAATTCCTTGCTTTCTTGTATTTATGGTGGTCTCTTAGCAGGACCAAAAGCGATTGAGTATGTTCGTGGGTTGGATAAATCTGCAGACGATCTCGATACAAGCTTGTATACCCAACATGAACAAGCGGAGCAAACCAAATACGAGAACCTCTTTAAAATGGAAGGCACGGAAAATGCATATGTCATTCACAAAGAGTTGGGCGAATGGATGACGGATAACGTAACCGTAGTTCGTTTTAACGATCGACTCAAGAAAACGGATGACAAAATCCAAGAACTAATGGAACGTTACAAAAATATCAATATGATTGATTCCAGTAAATGGAGCAACCAAGCAGCACCATTTACCCGTCATCTTTGGAACATGCTACAACTGGCACGAGTGATTACCATCGGTGCACTCAATCGGAATGAATCCCGTGGTGCTCACTACAAGCCAGATTTCCCAGATCGTAATGATGAAGAATGGCTCAAAACGACCAAAGCGAAGTTTACGGAAGAAGGTCCTGTCTTTGAATATGAAGATGTGGATACTTCTCTGATCAAACCTCGCCCACGCCGCTATGACGTAGCTAAAAAGACTGGAGGGACAGCATAATGAGTGAACAACGTGTGATTCGGCTGATCGTGACTCGCCAAGATGATGCGAACAGCGAGCCATATCAAGAAGAATTTGCCGTCCCTTACCGTAAAAACATGAACATTATCTCTGCATTGATGGAGATTCAACGAAACCCTGTCAATACAAAAGGTGAGACGGTAGCTCCAATCCAGTGGGAGTCCAACTGCCTAGAAGAAGTTTGTGGTGCTTGTTCGATGGTTATCAATGGTCGTCCACGCCAAGCATGTACTGCCCTTATTGATAGTCTAGAGCAACCAGTTCAAGTAGAGCCGATCAAGACATTCCCGGTACTACGTGACTTGGTAGTAGATCGTGGTCGTATGTTCGATGCTCTCAAAAAAGTGAAAGCTTGGATCCCGATCGATGGTACTCATGATTTGGGCCCAGCACCTCGTCAATCCGAAAGTGAACAACAATGGCGCTATGAGCTTTCCAAATGTATGACTTGTGGTGTTTGTTTGGAGGCTTGTCCAAACGTCAACCAAACTGCTACCTTTATTGGACCATTTGCTGTAGGGCAAGTTGCGATGTTCAACGCTCATCCAACCGGTGCAATGAACAAAGAAGAACGTACAGAAGCGCTCATCTCGGAAGGCGGTTTGCAAGAGTGCGGGAACTCTCAAAACTGTGTTCAAGCATGTCCAAAAGGAATCCCACTCACTACTGCGATCGCTACAATGAACCGTGAAGCTTCCAAACACTTATTCAAAAAATGGCTCTCTTTCTAATATAAGATTCAAAGTGAAAGCCTTTCGGACATGTTCAACATGTCCGAAAGGCTTTTTGTTTGCTTTGAGCAAAAAAAGAAACAAAATTTAGGTCGTTCTGGATCAGGTGGCGGATTAGTTGGAGGTTTTGGATCTATTGGCGGTGGATCAGTTGGCTTTGGTAGCGTATCAGGTAATGATGGTTTGGAATTAGTAGAAGGTTTTGTTGGCTTGGTCTGTACTGGTTTCGGGACAATTTGTTTGGATTTACTTGCATCAGGAGAAGGTCCTTCACTCGGATTCATACTATCTTCTCCTTGCAAACTAGGATTTTTGGATTGATTAGAATTGGAGCCAGTACCAGATTTTTCTACTATAGGAACTCGGTCAATCTCCTCTTGATCTGCTAAACCTATCAGTGGTATCGAAGCGATTAGAACGGCAGCTGAGATAGCTCCTCCTATGATCCAAGGAAGTTTAATAGGAAGCTTTCGTTCTTTGCCCATTAATTTGCTGATAGCGCGGCGAGCTGCTTTAGCGGATTGAAAACGCTTACTAGGCCGCTCGTCTAGCAATTTTGTTAACAGAGCCAACAGTTTGTTGTCTTTTGTGAGATTCTTGGGATGACCTCCATTTGGTTCTTGATTAGGAAAAGACCCTGATACGGCCCGATATAAAATGACCCCCAAAGCATAGAGATCGCTCTGGACGGTACCTTTTTCTCCACGTAGTTGTTCAGGAGATTGATAATGAACTGCAAAAGGAGCTTGCTTTTTATAGGATAGTATGTTTAAACCTGCTTGTTCCTCCTTAGATAAAGCCATGGGAACTTTCAACTCAACTGGCTGAGTAGGAGTATAGTAGATGGAAGCAGAACACAAATTTCCATGAGTTAATCCCTGATTATGCAATGCCTCCAGTAAGAAGGTGATCTCATAAGCTACTTGGAGAGATTCTTCTCGTGATAGAACTTGATTTAAGCCAATATACTCTTCTAACGAGATCGCGCTACATTTGCTCCAAACTTGGTAACAGATTGTCTTACTAGACTCTAAATAAATTGGTTTGACAATGTTAGGAATTTGGAGCGATTGAAGCATTTCTCCATTAAGTAAAAATTGCTCTCGAATCGCTTTTTGCACCGCATATCTAGGCTGTAGGATTTCTACGATTACTTCCTCATCCGTTTCCGTATCTTTTGCTAAATACAAGTGAGTTAGTTCCTCGTCAGCCAACAGCTGGAGAAGCTGATATCGATTATTGCGTAATTGAAAGTTCAAATAAGTGCCTCCTTAGCCGATAAATAAAGTATTTTATTTGTAGATGGTTTCAAAGGATAGTTAATATAATAGGATCTATTTATTTATTATATATATAGCTTGTTGCATTAATCCAAGTTAAGCGTAGGCGCGCCACCGGTTTTCTCGCTTCCGCCTGTCCTGCCTGTCCTGAGGGATCTGCTCCGACTCCCTACCGCTCATAGTCGCATCTCAAAAGGGGAAAACCTCTGGCTTTGGTTTCATTATGCAACAAGCTCTATATAGAAAGACAACAATGATTGTGCCTTTTCTATAACAATATCAATTGAGAACCTACTTGGATAAAAAAAGAGTCGCAATCCAGAATTGGATTGGACTCTTTTTTATTTAGATTAGACGAGGCGTGATCCTGGAATCAACGCTTTAAAGAAACCACCGATGGCATTAAAGATATCTCCTAGCCATTCTAGGATGGTATCGATAAATCCTTCTGCTTCTTCACTGTTCAAGATACTTTGTAGATCTCCGCTTAGTTTGGAGATTTGATCTGTGAGTTGGTCTACATCAATGTTTAGGCTAGAGAATCCTTCGGAGAAGGTAACTAGTTGATTGATGGTAGTTTGGTTAAGGGTGATATCCATATCATTCGAGATGTTAATAATGATATCTCTGTAATCTGCTGGTGTTTCTGGTTTCTCTTGCGCGATCTCTTCTTTTAGCTTGTTCATGAATTGAGCAGCTTTGTTTGGATCTTTAATCTGCTCAGAAATAGTTTGAGTCTGTACCAACTCTTGGTTTGCTACTTGTTTTTGCTCTTCTGAGATCTTGGTTCCCGTTGCTTGCTCAAACGCTTTAATGATACCAGTCAAAGCAGCAGTACCTGATACTTTAAAAGGAGCTGTGATGAAGATGTCAACATCTTTCACTCCTGCGGTAATAACAGCATTAGCGTACATAGCATTGGTAATGCTGCTGATTTTGTCAGTCGTTTTGATCGAGACACCTTTGTTTTTCTCGGAGATGACAATTTTTGCTGAAGAGAGTGCACGAGTACCAATGGTAGCCGCTGGCATATATTTTCCTAAGTATTGATGTTCTTCTTCGTTGGTTACTTCGACAATTTTATCTACGTCGTTCTCAGATGCAAAGCCCATCTCATTCAAGATTTGTTGGCGTTGCTGAGGAGTTAAATCTTTTCCTAATGTTACAATTGTTTCGCCTACTACCGCATCGGCAGAGACAGCTGTTGGAAGTAGCATAGCAAAAGCTAGGGTACTAATTGCGACCCAACGCAGTTTTTTCCAAAGTTTCACGGTCTAAAAAACCCCCTTGGTTTTTACCATTACAATAAATGATGGCATGAGTTATCTAGATAAAATTAGATAAACCCAATCCTATTTTACCGTTTTTCAATCGTGCTGTGAACATAAATTTCTGGAAGATCTAGCCTATTCAATTGCTCAACCCTCATTGGGGACTGATTCTAGTGGTATAAAACTGATTCACTTGGGTTATTGGTATATTTTTCAATAGATTTCAAGTGATGGTTTCTGGTGTTACCCTATTATAATAGAGTTTGTGAAAAATATCTCAAGAAAAGAGTGCGCATAATGAATAATGTTATTTCGATTCTAAAAGTATCACGTGCCTATGTCTTACCAGTTATGATACTTCCGGTTCTGCTAGGGGCACTTGGGGCTTATGTTTATAATGATATATTTCATCCATTTCTTCTATTACTTACTTTGATCGGTGCAGCTAGTGCACATCTATTTTCCAACCTTATTAACGACCTTTGGGATTATCGAAATGGAGTAGATGTAGTGGCAAGTAATAGAGAGGTGGTGTCGACCCATTCGGGAGTTTTGGCACAAGGAACCTGGTCCGAAAAGAGATTCAGCCAACTCACATGGTGCATGTTTGCAGTGGCACTTGCTTGTGGAGTTATTCTAAGTATCTTAACTGGTTGGTGGGTGCTACTATTTGGAGCACTAGGAGCTTTCATCGCTTATTTTTATGTTGCACCACCAATCAAATTTGGCTATAGAGGCAAAGGGTATAGTGAGATTGGGATTCTGATTGCCTTTGGTGTATTACCAGTTATGGGATCTTTTTATGTACAGACAATGCAACTAGATTATCGCGCTCTATTGTTGTCCCTTCCTATTGGGATCTTGACTACCTTGATCCTGTTTAACCATCACTTCCTTCATTGGCAAACAGACCAAGAATCTGGAAAGCGAACGATAGTAGTGGTTTGGGGAGAGAAAAAGGCATTACGTTTCTCTCGGTATATGGCGATGTTGGCTTATCTAACCTTGTTCTTATGCATTGCGCTAGGTGCATTGCCTATCTATTCTCTAGTAGCACTGATCTCGATTCTTCCGCTATATCGGGTCTATCGACAGCTACAAGATACCAATCGCTCTGAAGCTTATTTGCCACTCATGGATGCCGCACTAAAAGCGACGATGATCTGTGGTGCGATTATGTGTGTTTGTTTGTTGATAGAGGGACTTATATAATATAGATGAAATCATAGAGAAACCTTGGTGGTGATCAATTATCCGCCAAGGTTATATTTTCAAGATATTTGTTATAAGAGGTTGTTGCATTAATCTTAATTAGACGTAGGCTCGCCGCCGGTTTTCCCCTTTCGATCTGCTCCGGCTCCCTACGCTCATAGTCGCATTTCAAAAGGGGAAAACTTCTGGCTTGAGGCTAATTATGCAACATGCTCTATAAGATTTAATTGACAAAATCCGGGTTATGTAAATCATTATTGTTAATAACCACATCTGCCTTAAATTGAGGTTTATGTTCATCTAAATAGATTTTTGACGCTGCGTGATACCTTTTAATAAACATTTCTTCCGCTTTTTCATAACTTCCAAAAGTTTGTTTTTCTCGTTGAGCACCTCTTTTTCTAGCTAATTCAAAGTCAGTATCAACGAATATTCTAAAATCATATAGGTCACATAAATGTTTCTTAAATAAAAAGGTTCCATCTACAATTAAAATCATGTCCTTACTCGCTAATTGTATATGTGGTTCAACATATTCATCTGTTGCTAAGTCTAAAGAAGTTGTTTGATAATGAAAGTCTCCTGCTGGTCCTAAAGGAATTAAAAGCTTTTGTTTAAAGGATTCATAATCATGAGCATCCTCGTAATAGCCAAGAGCTGATTCCTTCCCTTGTTTGTAACGAATAGACCTTGGATTATGAAAATGATCTATACTTGTTCTAATAACATTCTTGTTTCTACTTTGAAGTTCCGTAGCAAGTTCGTTGGCAAGTGTTGTTTTTCCAGAAGATGTAATTCCGCTAATCCCTACTCGAATGGGATGGTTTGTTTTTAAACCTAATATTTTATTTGCTATTACAGAAATAAGTTCTCTCCTTAACATGTATTCTCCTTTCAAAACATAAGTTTCTGTATTTTTCTACTTATAATATAAAAAACCTCTTCAACTAACTTGACCGTCTAGTTACAGAAATTCTTACATTACACCACCAAAGACCAATCTTTTTTCTCCAATTGTATTACTTAGAAAACTCGTTCTGGATCTGTCCCAACTTTTCGAGGAAGATTTGTCTACATCGCGATATCAAGGTTTTGTTTAGGTCTTTTAGTCTACTAAAGCATGATAAAATATTTTAAAAGCGATAACAATAAGGTAGGAGTTACGATGACATTATATTATGAAGAGTATGGAAACAAAGAAGCCCCCATGATTGTCTTTTTACATGGCGGTGGTGTTAGTGGTTGGATGTGGGATCAGCAAGTACATCATTTTTCGAATTACCATTGTCTAGTACCGACTCTTCAAGGTCATGGCAAGCGAAATAAAGAAACGACTTTTTCCATCAACAGCTGTGCAAAGGAAATCATTGACTTAATCGAGGAAAAGGGAGCTGGAAAGGATGTTACGCTAGTTGGCTTTTCTTTAGGTGCACAAGTAGCGATCGAGATACTTGGTTTAGCTCCCGATCTTATTCGCTATGCGGTTATCAATAGTGCCCTCGTCATGCCGATGTCCATGCGAATGATCAACTACATGGTAACACCAACAATCAAACTGACTGCTGGACTTGCAAAAAACAGGATATTTTCGAGAATTCAAGCGAAGGAACTATATATTGGCGATGATACCTTTGAAACATACTATCAAGAGAGTGCCAATATGAATGCCAATACCCTTGTTGAAATACTTCGAGAAAACCTTCGGTATGATCTGCCGCCTAACTTCAGTGACTGTACAGCGAAAATATTAGTCACAGTAGGAGAAAAAGAGAAAAGCATCATGAAGAAATCGGCAGTGAAGATTGCAAATAGTAATACGAATAGTAAGTGTGTGGTAGTACCAAACATAGGTCATGGCTTTTCGTTTGCGGACAGTATGTTATTTAACCAAACGGTAGAAGCTTGGATCACAGATGGGGATTTGCCGATTGAGAAGTTAAAAGTATGGGATGATGAAGGGAAATAGATATCAGCTTTGAGTTTCTGCTTTGTTTCTTTACTTCGCTATTTTTTTGTACATCAATTTGTGTGGCCCGATTGGGTTAATCTCGAATACTTTCCCATGTTCACTTAATCCTAGTTTTTGATAGTAGTTACTTACAGAAGTTCGTGCATTACACCACCATAGCTGAGCCCCTCTTTTTTTCAGTAGCGTTTCAGCATATTGGATCAAGGAGCTACCTGCTTTTTGATTTCGATATTCCTCCAGCGTAGCCATTCCTCTTAGACGGTATTGTAAATCTGTATTAAAACAGTCGTTTGTTTCACAGTAGAAAGATGCGATACTTATTAGCTTGCCGTCTAGAAATGCCCCTAAGTGAAATGAATCCTTTTGATGATCTGTATCGTATTGGCATGTTTCGATTGGTTGGTTTGGTCGTAAGACTTTATGTCGAATTGGATAGGTGTCTTCAGGAGTGATGGTTTTGATTTTGAGCATTTATCATAGCCTCCTTTGGATATATGATACTATAAGAAAATAAATAGGTATTTTTCCCGTTGTGGAAAGTTATAAAGTTATATGCATGTTCACTACTAAGTTCGTCTCTGGCGTAAAGTTCCAGCAATCCGAAGGGATGTCTGGTTACTAAGTGGAGAGATTTGCTCTAGAAAATTTAACTCTTTGAGGTCTTTATCTTGCACAACCAAGTACTGAACGAGGACGATGAGAGCTTTTACCAAACGTATTCATCCTGATACTTTTTTCCCGAGTGTCTGCTTCTTTTAGAGGGATTTTTTCTATTTCATTAGGTGAGTATTAATAATACCAATCATCATCATCATAAATGACTATCTCGACACTAGTACTGATTTTATCCATACATTCATCGCAAACACCAGTAAACCCATCTACTTCTGATTCCGTCCCGGTTCGTCTACCACACTCATTACACACCAAGCAAAATCATCCTTTATGTTAGAATTTTCCCCATGTAAAGCTCATCTACATATTCTCGCCCAACTAACAACGATTCACGTCTAACCCCTTCTTTTGCAAATCCAAAATTCTCATAGAGGTGTATGGCGTTGTTATTGTGAGACATAACAGTGAGTTCGATTCTGTGCATGTTACTATTGGAAGCCCAGTCTATTGCAAAAGACATAAGTGTTTTTCCTAATCCTTGGTTACGAAATGGTTCCTCCAGAGCAATAACCAAAGTAGCTGTACTGGAATTTCTCTTACAAAAACCTCCCATTAGAGCAATATGACCAACAATTGCTTTGTTTTGCTCAGCGATGATAATGGTCTGATTGCTTTTACTAATGATTTGATTCAATCTCGCTCGTTGGGTAGATTCATTCATGTTTCTTTCACCAGGTTCAAACAATAGAAAAGTTGTTTCTGAATCTAGGGCAGATAAATGTCTGTTGAATTCTTTTGCATTATTTTCATTGATTTCTCGAATAACCATTGTGTCCTCCTGTGTAGAAAAAAGTAAGAACCTCAAAAGAGGTTCTATAGATCAGATTTAATTATCGTAAAAGCCACCCCAAATTGCTGTACAAAAGTTTCGGTATTCCTCAGTGTGAAGAATAAAAAAATGCCAATACATATCTACTGGACCACTTGGGGCATGTGTCACTCCTGGTCGAATTAATGTAAGGGCTACAAATTTTCTGAACTCCTGTTCGATGTTGTGAGCAATTTCCCTATCTGCTTTGCCAAAATGTTTCACAATAGGGTAAATCTGCTCTGCTGAAAATTTTCTACCTTCTTTATGATGTTCATCTGTGAAATTATCGGTTAGAAAACTTAAATCATAGTTTTTTAGCTCTTCCAACTTTTCTCTTGTTGAATGGGAAACATTAAGCAAATCTAATGTCTGCTCAGAAATGGTTAACATGTAAATCCTCCATTTCCGATTAGATTATGATACAAAGGGAGAAGTGAATCCCCCCGTTGTATCATTGTCTTAAGTGAACTAGCTTTTAGATACTTCGCTTTTTGTTGGAATAAAACCAGAGTAGGAGTCGCCGCAAGTGTCGTCTTGTTCAGGCCAATACTGAACGTCCACATGGCCAAATACTTTTAGATAAAGATCTCTAGTTTCGCCATAAGCATCACGCATAGCTGATCGTGTGTCATTGTTGGCAGGATAATGATCTCTGAATCTCATGTATTTCCCCCCAATCTGTTTGGTATGCCTTAATTATAAAGAGTTTGAAAGGGGTTATCATTATTTGTATACTCTAAATATTCTGCCCTGTGATTCTTAGAGTTTGTGTCTACTTTTGCGGATAAAATTAACACTTAGCTTGTTGCATTAATCCAAGTTAAACGTAGGCGCGCCACCGGTTTTCCCGCTTATGATCTGCTCCGGCTCCCTATCGCTCATAGTCGCATCTCCAAAGGGGAAAACCTTTGGCTTAGGGCTAACTATGCAACATGCTCAACACTGATAAATTATCTTGGAAATTCCAATAATAAGAAGATATTTTGCGATTTTCTATTTAAGAGATAACAAAAAAAGACCACGAAAAATTTGTGGTCTTTTACCAAATGCCTTATCTAGCTTGATCTGGTGGGTCACTCTCAAGACGGTACATAGAAAATGCACCTCCTCTTTTTTTCTTTCGTAATTGTACATCAAGACGGAAAGAATTTTCTAGATACTTAATAAACTTTCCTTTGTCTATTTTTTGTGTACATTGTCCTAATTGTACAAGAATATCTTTTTTTATCGCATCTTGATCAAGTTTTTTTGCAAATTCAAATGCTTGTATTAGAACGCTTTCTGCTTCTTTAGGGTGATCAATCGAAAGATAATACTCACCAAGTGCACTGAAGGCTGCAACACTCCTGAACATATCTTTACCACACAGTTTAGTAGCTGTTTCAAGATACTTCTTTGCTTTTTTCTTATCTGATTGAGATAAATATAATATACCTAACTGAGTGTTGGTGGTAATAAGTAGGTATTTCTTCTTCACTCTTTCTTCTAAACTGAGGGCTAATAAGTAACTCTTCTCTGCATCATCATATTTACCTAGGTTTATGCAGATATCTCCTAGAACTGTTAAGAGTTCAACAAGACAATCAAAAGAGGAGTTCCATCTGGCTAACTGGATTCCTTGAGAAGCCCAATCACGTGCTTTTTCATGCAATCCTTGTACATTTAAGATATTGGATTGTATTTCATACATATTGAGTCGTACATCCATTTTAGATATTTTCTCTTCTTCTTCCCACAAAATATCTAAAACATTTTGAGCATCCTCGTAACATTCCAACTTTTCCAAATACGATGCTTTTGATACTAGTAAGGTGTGCAGAGCATCAGGACGCAACCCTTCTGGATCAAACTTTTCAATTCCTAAATTGGAGTAGTAAACAGCATTATTCAGATCTCCATCTCGAAACAGGCAGATTCTCCCCAAATCTTTAAAAGCTAAAGATTTTATATTAGTGTAGGTTAATTCAGGATGCTCATCAACTACAGCTATGGCTTTTGCAAATTCTTTCTCTGATCGTTGCCAGTTTTCCTTACCATAGTAACAAAGTCCTTTTTAGTAATGTATTTTGGCTTGTATCTTCGGCAAGTGGTTACTTTCGACACCTAGACTTTTTAAATCTGACAATGCGAACTCAAATTTTTTGGTGTCAATACGTGTTTCGATGAAAAACAGCTTTCTTTCTAGATCTTCTAGTTTGGCTTTCTCATCCTGGATAAAAATATTTAAATGATCTTCTACTGAGACAGAGAGTTTTTCACATAAATACTCGATCTTGTCTAATTTGACATTGCTTAAACCACGCTCTATGTTACTGATGGTAGATACGGAGATTTCGCTATCTGCTAGGTCTTCCTGTCTTAGATTTGCTTGTTTTCGCTTTTGTTTTAGCAAATCACCGAGTTTTTTGTAGTCTTGTGGATCTAAAATTTTTTTCACCTTCCTTTGCGATTCTACTCCACGATATGTGACAGCTGTATTCATTTTTCCAAAAAACTATTATGGAAAATTCGGAAAATAGGAGTTATATCTGGTTGTTTATGTGGAGTTATTAGAATTTAGATAGCCAAATAAGGAAATATCCAAATCATGCAAGATTGTTTTGCCAATTCTAAAATAAGCATTGTAGTTAATTACACCTTTTTACCGATCCTTCCCAACTATCTTTGATTACCTGTACACAGGTAATCTCTTTTCTCTAATCCAAGGTAGAATCAGATACTCTTAATTATAGATACTATTTCTATTTTGTAATTGATAAACATGTTATCTGGTTTTACTTTTTCCATAACTATCTTTTCTTATCGAGTTGTTGATTGGGTATCTATATTTCGCTTGGAAACAAAAATAGACAGAATATAATTTGTTTTCAAGAGTTTACTATGGAAAGATGGTTCGCGTAAAGGGGATATTTAGTATTAATGTAATATTCAGTAGTTTTTAGCAAGTGATAGGAAGACTAGATCACAAGAATGAGGTGTTTCGATGATTAAAGTGCTAGTAGAAGGACAGCAAAATCAGGTGGAAAATTTTGTGCGGTGTTTTGAGTATTTGCGACAGTATCATATTTTTTACCGATCTTATCTAACGAATAAGAAAAATACGGTAGATGATGTCCGCTTAGATTTGTTTGTGGTCAATAGCAATCCAAAGAAGAGAGTGACGGAAGTAGAGATGACTACGAAGGAAGGAAAGCAGATTCGCATTGAATTGTTAGATGCAAGGGTTGTAAAGATGAGCGAGGTTCTTACCATTGTCTATGGGAAGCACTATGACATATTTTGAGTTGAAAAGATACACCTAATAGAAAAAAGCATCCCACTACATTCCAAGTAGCAGGATGCTTTTCATTATATTACTTAGAAAACTCGCTCTTGATATTGTGCTAGTTTTTCCAAAGAAGATTTGTCTACATCACGATGCAAGCTATTGCCATGTGCGTCCATGGTGACAATTCCCATAAATCCTTTGACACGCAGATGCCACATTGCTTCTGGTACGCCAAATTCCATTAGATCGACGCTTTCTACTTCTTCTACACAGTTGGCATAGTACTGTGCTGCACCACCAATTGCATTGAGGTAGACGGCACCATGTTCTTGGAGACCTTGTAGCGTTCTAGCACCCATTCCACCTTTTCCAGCAACGACACGAATGCCAAATTTCTTGATGATGTCCGCTTGGTATGGCTCTTCACGGCTACTGGTAGTAGGACCGGCCGCTTTGACATGCCATTTACCATCGGCATCTTTTAACATTACCGGACCACAATGATAGATAACCCCATTGTTTAGATCAGCTGGTGCATCATGATCCATAAGATGTTTGTGGATTTGATCACGTCCGGTATGAATCAGCCCATCGATAAAGACGATATCGCCCACTTTTAGGTCACGCACTTGTTCCTCGGTGATCGGTACAGTGAGATGTACTTCTCTCGTTCCTGTCATTTCGCCTTCTTTGGACTGAGTCGATACTGTTTCTTTTGCAGCTTTTTTCTCTTCTACTGGATAGATCCAGTTCTCGATCTCACCAGTTTTGCTATCGATCAAGGCACCTTGACGACGGAAAGCCCAACAGTTATATGCTACAGAGACAAAGAAGCTAGCTGGGAGACGATTCATTACGCCAACTTTACAGCCAAGAAGCGTCGCATTCCCACCAAAGCCCATCGTACCGACTCCAAGTGTGTTGGCTTTTTCTAGGATGTAGGCCTCTAGTTTGGCAAGGTCAGCGTTCGGATTGACATCGTCTACTTCTCGGAATAGCTGTTGCTTGGCTAATTCATAGCCAGTGGTGCGATCGCCGCCGATTCCTACTCCGATAAATCCAGCACTACAGCCATGTCCTTGCGCTTGATAAACACTGTGCAAGATACATTTGCGAATCCCATCGAGATCTCGACCAGCACGTCCTAGTCCTTCTAGTTCGCAAGGGAGACTATACTGGATATTTTTGTTCTCACAACCGCCTCCTTTGAGAATGAGGCGAACATCAATCTCCGGCTTCTCCCATTGGTGGTAATGGATGACAGGAGTTCCAGCACCTAAGTTATTCCCTGAGTTCTCACCAGTAAGGGAGTCAACTGAGTTGGGACGGAGTACTCCATTTTTCGTCGCCTGCTCAATTGCCGCATGGATCTCTTTGGTCATTTCAATCTGGTTTGCTCCTACTGGCACATGCAAAATAAAAGTAGGCATTCCAGTATCTTGACAAATAGGAGAGACACGTTCTTCGGCTACTTCAATATTGGAGCTAATTTTGTTCAATGCTAGGCTCGCTCTAGTTCCAGCATCCTCTTGAGCTTTGGCAGAGCGGATCGCTGTTTGGACGTCCGCAGTTAGACGAGTAGAAGTCTCGGTGATCAGCTTCAAAATCGATTCTTGAAACGCTTTCATGACGAGATACACTTCCTTTGATTAAGTTAAAAAGTCATATGAAAACAGAACATTTTCCTACTTAATATGCTAGGGGAAGGGAAGGAAATTGTCTAGGATATATTTCTGGTAGTAGGGATAAGAACGAAGTAGGGGAATCTTCCCTCTCCAAAGACGGTTGCATTAGGAGGTATTTTTATCTAAACTTCTTTGCCCTTTTGTTTCTAAACCAGAGACTGCCATCAGGATCTGAACCACTATACACCCGATTAGGATTAAATTACAGCGAAATAGATATGGTAGTTGGACTACTTTGGAAACTGTTAAAATACCAAAAACAAAAACCGGAAATGTACAAGATAAAAACAGGAACCAACAATGTCAGTTCCTGTTTTTATCAGTGATTACTATGTGGGCGCTCCGCCGCCTTTTGAAAGAACTCTTCTTTTTCTACAATGCCACAGACTCCGCATTGCACGCGATACTTTTCCCCAGTGTAGCGATATTGTAAGGGGTCCGTTGGATCGACATAAGAAGTAACCTCTCCTGATTCAGCATCTTTTTTCACACTGGTAACCACTTGTTCGATGATGTTAAACCGGCTACGATTCGTTTCACAAGAAGGACAGCGATAAGGAGTAGTCATGATAAAACCACCTCTATCTTACCAATGCCCCAATTTCCTTTATTTCATCCACTTTTCTCCCCAAGACTGAATGGATTCAATCACGGGAGTTAGGTCGCGTCCTTTTTGGGTTAATTCATATTCTACACGTACGGGAGTTTCGGCATGTACGTGGCGGATTACAATACCATGTGCTTCTAAGTCCTTGAGTCGTTCGGCCAACATGCGTTCACTCATCTGAGGAATCTGTTCCCGAATATCACGAAAACGACTAGTTTTTTCCATCAGTACACGAATGATGAGACCTGTCCATTTTTTTGCTAAAATTTCAATGGCTGCCTCAAATTTAGGGCAAATGCAGGTATGCTCCATACCCAATCACCTCGTTATTTTTAGAAAGCCCTTGCGATACTTCTACGCTTCTTTTTGGTTAGTAAGTAAATATTAGTATACAACAAAAAAAGAAAAAAGAAAAAAGCAAACAAGCTGCTTTTCTCTAAGTACCACTATCTAATTGGGTTAAAAATTGTTGGTAAGACATTCGTAAGGGTTGTAATACCCTTTCGTCAAAATTTACAGTATGGTCCTTATCACCTGACAGAAACCATAAATCAAGTAAGTAGGGAGACCACGGTAGGTGGAGTGTCTTCTGTGCAAATGTGTGAGCTGCGATCTCCCGAACAGACCAGATGCGTCGACGAAAACGAAGTGGTCCTACTTTGCGAAAAGTAACAGAGGGAGTGGGAAATTCACGTCGGTTTGGAAGTTTGGTCTCTAGATGATGGAATAGCTCATGAGTCAAGTGGAGTAGGATCCATTCTTCTTCTGGTATTTCATAGCCTAACTGATGGAAGAAACGGTGTAGCTGGGCGAAACTATGTCTGTAAATCGTAATTCTTTTTTGTTTACGGTCGTATTCTGCCCTAACTTCCAAATTTTCTGGGTGCTGATCGACTAAAAGGATCTGAACCCCATCTTTTACTAGATGGTTGGCTATGGAGGTAAGAGTTATTTGATTTTGAAAAGGTTTCGCCCATTTTTCTCCTATCTCGAAAGCTTTGCGAATGAGAAAAATGGTTCGAGAGGGAGACAAAAAAGGAGCATATGGGTCTTGTTGCAAAAGATGAAAAGCCCACTCTTCGGGCTGGAGATCGCCTAATTCTTGTTGGATTTGAATACGAGACAGTCGAATCAAATGGTCCCCTCATTTCTCTATCATTTCCGATTCATTCTATGTAAGAAACGGCTTGTCTCATGCTATACAGAAAGATAATGAGGGGTGGATGGATCAAAATCTCAGTTGTAGGCGAATCTCAAAAAGGTAAGATTAGTTGAGGCAGTTTCTCATTTACATACTGGCGCTTAGTTTTTTTCGTGCGATGACATAGTGTAAAGCATAACCGATGATTGCGATAATAAGGAAATCTAATCCATGAATAACAGTGATCAGTGGATCGGTGCTTTCCAGAAAACTAATTATTGCCACTAGTATTAAAAATCCATTTATATTTTTATCTCCTTCGCAATTTTAAGGTTGAAATAACGAATCCACCGTAGTTTCTAGAACTTTCGCTAACTTAAAAGCGAGTTGTAAGCTCGGATCATATTTATTATTTTCAATGGCATTAATCGTTTGTTGAGATACACCAAAAGGGAGCTCTACTGTAATATAGAAGCTCCCTAATAGCATGTATCCCAAGGGAAGATTTAACCATTTTCTGGTGCTTGTTCTTTGATCTGCTCTTGTTCTGTTGTTTGCTCTTGTACTAGCTCAATGATCCATTCTTTTATATCGATAATACGGGGATAGCGTGGCTTTTTATCTGTTCCACAGATGATCATAGGTATTTGAGAATCCATTTGATGTAGCCCACCATGAGAGCCACCGCGATGACGCGGAGAAGTTTCATAAACCATTTCATAGCCAGGTGCTACCGTGATGACGATGACCCGCTCCGCTGTGTCCATCACCCCATATAGTCTCATTAGAATGTCTGGATAGAATCCGTACTGAATTTTTTGTTCCTCAATGGTGAGATCAGCTAGGAATAGATCACCAACCATATCCCATGTCTGATCGAATTCATCCTGATAAGGTCCCTCAGGACGATATTGAAAATGCCCTTCGGTCTGTCCGCTCATTACATGAATCCAACCATTTTCTGCCCAAGCAATTAAGTCTATTCGTGATTCTTGCAAGCAGTGTTTTACGATTTCTTCGATGGTGATTTTCTCATCCAATAGATAGAGAAATGCCATCCGTTCATTCACGCAGATCGCCAATTGATCATCGGGATGAGAACGCTTTTGTTTAGGAGACGTGATAGAATAAGAGGAGAAGTATGGTTTGAGATCTACATGTGCTTGAGAACGATCTTCTAAGATGTTGGCTTGCCCACTATCTCCCATCACGACCCAGATGCAGGAAGAGATTGCCTCTTCCCAAGAAGGAAATGAGTTCAGTATGGTGCTGATTTCTTTATCCACTTTGAGAATCCCTTTAACTTCGGCAGGTCCTTTCCGATGAACGGGATCATCGTTTTTAGGAAGATAGGCAATCGTAAACGGTGGCAAAAGGTCATGTTGAATTAGAGATACTAATTCCATTTGGGTGAAACGATCATTCATTCCAAACTTGTTCCAAGCTTTCCCTTTTTTCGATTTGGGACTAATTCGATGCAAGACACCAAAAGAAAAAAATTTGCTAGCGGAAACTGCGATTTTTCTAGGCAAGATACCAAACCAAGCAACTGGCCACGGAGGAACAATAGTGTGCGCCTCCGGACCACGATAGACCAAAGCATTGATGGAAGCGGTTTCTTTTAATTCTTCGTGGATGGTCGGAGTTTTTGGATTTAGGTATTGCTGATTTAATCGTAGCAGGCTGTCTTGAACTATCTTTTTGACCCCGACTAATAGTGATTCTATTGCTCCAGTACCAAAGTTCACAATCCGTTTCTCATCCGAATGGTAGTACATGAGCCCATAGATATGGTGTTCACGCGGAAGTTTACCAGTGAGTAGTGTACTATCGATGGTGACAGACATGGTAGGGAAAGCGGAGACCATTTTCGGGATATAGTTACCATGCTCCATTAAAAATTGTAGGGCAGGAGCTTTTCTCATCGCGATCGTTTCCCGTAATGGTGCATCCATAAGAGAGTCGACAATAAGTAGGATCACTGGTTTTCCCGGATTTTTTGTTTGTTCGGAAGTTCGGAGCATGTTTAGTTGGGAACGTGATTTTTGACTGGCATGATAAGCAAGATCTAGTAAAATTGCTAAAAGAAGAATCGTGCCTAAGATCCAGAGAAAAAGAGCCATAAGGAAACTCCATTCTGCGAGCTATTTTAACCTTATGCTCTCTTTGTCTATCCATTTTTATTCCAAATCTGGGAAATGAGGCGATGGAAAGTTGCTACAACAGGTACCTGTGGAGGATGTACAACGACGAATTCAATTGTTGCAAGCGAAATTGAAAGAGTTAGATTTAGATGGTGTTTTATTAAGCCAGAATATTGGGGTTTATTATTACTCAGGTAGTATGCAAAATGGATTACTCCTCATTCCACAGTCTGGTAGTCCATGTTTCTATGTAAAAAAGAGCTTGACGAGAGCATCGCAAGAAACCCATTTAGAGACAGAGGAAATGGGAAGATTTCGTGAGTTAGGAGAACGTCTTCGTGCTCGATTTGGCTCTTTGAAGAAAGTCGGAATGGAACTTGATGTCTTGCCATATTCCATTGCCACACGCTATCGTAAGCTCTTTCCTAATGCAGAGATGGTGGACTGCTCATGGGATCTACGTCTCTTACGATCTATTAAATCCCCATATGAGTTAACCCAGATCCGAAACGCTGCTCAGATTGTCAATGACGTACTGTTACAGCTTCCGAGTTGGTTGCGTGAGGGGATCACGGAGCTTGAGTTGGCTGCTAACATTGAGCATTTTTTCCGTGTAAGAGGCAATCAAAATATTTATCGTATGCGCGGATATAATCAGGAATTGGCTTTGGGGATGGTGTCATCTGGTGCGGCAGCCGCTAGCCCTACTTATTTTGATGGGCCTGCAGGAGGACTGGGAGTTTCTAGCGCTAGCCCTCAAGGAGCTGGCAAAAAAACGATTGCGAGAGGGGAACCAATCTTAGTTGATATTAGCACGATAGTGGAAGGGTATATTGTAGACCAGACCCGGATGGCCGTAATCGGGGCAATGTCTCCCAAACATCAAGATGCATATCAGAAGGCGCAAGCAATCTTACGAGAGGTAGAGGAGTTAGGGAAACCAGGAATCCCTTGGCAAGACCTCTATCTTCGCTCGCTGGAAATGGTAAAGGAGTTTGGATTATCTGAACACTTTATGGGATATGGACAGGATCAGGCGAAGTTTTTGGGGCATGGAGTTGGATTGGAATTAGATGAAGTACCGATATTAGCAAAAGGTTTCACCCAGGCACTAGAAGAAGGCATGGTTATTGCTATTGAGCCGAAGTTTACTTTTCCGGGAGAGGGAGTTATCGGTGTAGAAAATACGTATGTGGTGACCAAAGAAGGACTTCAATCATTGTCGATCTCATCGGAAAATATAATAAAGGCAGAATAAGGATATACACCAGACGGTCTTTGGATTGGATCGTCTGGTGTTTGTTGTTCTTAGACTACTTTTTGCTTTGGTTGTTCTATGGGATACAAGGTTGCTTTTGTAAAATACCAATGAAAAAACCCAGTAGAAGAAAAAGAAACAATGAGAACGCCTGCTTTCTAAGATGTTGAGGTTCATCATGGAATGAGTTCTCCCATAGAGAGCGCCAAAAAAGCTCTCTACCCATATTACTTTACCATATGGAGAAAACCTGCCTAAGGTAGAGCTGTCACTATGAAAAGAGTGAATTCTGATTGAATTAACATTAAAAAAATGTATTTGCAAGGGATATTTTTTAAAACTACAAAGATATTTATGTTGAATTTATATTATTAATTCATTACTATAATAATAGTCACAATTAGTTCATAATTGTTGCTTATTGTTTTCTTATGTGTCTTCTGGATACTTTACTTAGTAAGCAACAAAGGTGGAGGGATGAAAATGAAGAAAGCGCTTTCTATTCTTGCTACAGGCGCACTGCTCGCAACAGCTGTTGGATGTTCGTCTGGTTCAGGTAATGCTGATGGAAATGAAAAACCACAAATCGGGGTCGCTATTTACAAGTTTGACGATACCTTTATGTCAGGTGTTCGGAATGCGATTACCAAAGCTGCCGATGGCAAAGCAGAAGTAGATATTGTAGATAGCCAAAATGCTCAACCTACACAGAATGAAAAGGTAGATCTCTTCATCACCAAAAAAATGAATGCGCTTGCAATTAACCCAGTAGACCGCACAGCAGCTGGTGTCATTATTAATAAAGCAAAAACAGCGAACATCCCTGTTGTGTTCTTAAACCGGGAACCACTCGCAGATGATATGAAAAAATGGGATAAAGTTTATTATGTTGGGGCGAAAGCAGAAGAGTCTGGTACTCTATCTGGGGAGATCATCGCTGAATATTTTAAAACTCACCCTGAAGCAGATAAGAATGGTGATGGTGTCCTCCAATATGTAATGCTCAAAGGAGAACCTGGTCACCAAGACGCAGAATTACGTACCAAAGCTTCCATTGAGGCTGTTCAAAACGCAGGTATTAAAGTGGAAAAACTAGCAGAAGACACAGCAATGTGGGATCGTGTAAAAGGCCAAGAAAAAATGGCTGCCTTCCTTGCAGCTCATAACGATAAAATCGAAGCAGTTTTTGCTAATAACGATGATATGGCATTGGGAGCGATTGAAGCATTGAAAGCAAAAGGATACTTCAAAGACAATAAGTTTCTACCAGTAGTAGGGGTAGACGCAACGGCTCCTGCCATCCAAGCTCTCAAAGAAGGAACACTTCTGGGGACTGTTTTGAATGATGCGAAAAACCAAGGTATTGCAACTGTTAACTTGGCTACTGTACTAGCTAAGGGAGAAAAACCTACTAAAGAAAACGTTGGCTATGATATCACAGACGAGAAATACATCTGGATTCCTTACAAAAAAATAACGAAAGATAACTTGAATGACGCTACTCAATAAATTTTTTTAACTTGAAAATTTAAGCGCTTACAAGAGGGAAAACACTCTTAATTCTGAACTATCCGTTTTCCCTCTCTTTTAAAATGTTTTACTTCATCACATATTTACTGAAAATTATCTAGTTTTTGTTTTCAAATATAGCAGTCCTTCTTGCCGGAAGGGAGACGAGAGATGACAACTCCAACCTATGTATTAGAAATGAAGAATATCTCCAAAGAGTTTCCTGGGGTAAAAGCACTTGACGATTTAACTTTACAAGTTCGACCAGGTACTGTTCACGCTTTGATGGGAGAGAATGGTGCTGGGAAATCCACTTTGATGAAATGTTTATTTGGAATCTATCAGCAGGATGCAGGTGAAATTTTCGTAAATGGAGAGAAAGTCAATATTCAAAATTCCAGTACAGCACTGAATCATGGCATCTCCATGATCCACCAAGAGCTTCACCCGATTCCTCATCGAAATGTAATGGAGAATCTATGGATCGGAAGGATACCGACCAAAGGTTTGGGTTTCTTCCAATTGGTAGATTCTCGGAAAATGGAACAAGATACCATCCAATTGTTTCAAGATTTGGAGATGGATTTGGATCCACACGAAAAAGTAGGTAACCTTTCTGTTTCGAAAGTACAGTCTATTGAGATTGCGAAAGCAGTTTCGTTTAACAGCAAGATTATCGTGATGGATGAACCTACTTCATCGCTGACTTCCAATGAGGTAGAACAGTTAATCAAGATTATTACCAAACTGAAGAGTCGTGGCGTTGCCATTATTTATATTTCACACAAAATGGAGGAAATTCTTCGAATCTCTGATGATGTGACCATCATGCGAGATGGAAAAAAGATCGGAACTTGGGAAGCATCGGAGTTGACCACTGATCTTATCATTTCACGGATGGTAGGAAGAGATTTAACTCAGCGTTTTCCTGATCGACAAAAACGAGAACATCATGAAGTTTTGATGAAAGTAGAGAATTTCACTTCAGTGAATCCGATGTCTTTCCAAGAAATCTCTTTTGATCTTCGTAAGGGGGAGATATTGGGGATTGGCGGACTTGTTGGAGCGAAACGGACAGAATTGATAGAGGCTATATTCGGACTCGAAAAGATCTCATCAGGCAAGATCGAGATTCATGGCAAAGAAGTTAAGATCAAATCGCCACTCGATGCCAAAAAGTACAATATCGCATTACTCACCGAGGAACGCAGGACAACGGGTATCTTTCCGCAGCTCTCCATCTTGGAAAACACTACGATTGCGAATCAAAAAAAATATGAGAAGTTTGGTCTATTAAACGATAAAGCACGATTACAAGATACCATAGATCAGATCGAAAAACTTCGAGTGAAAACCCCTTCGCACAAAACCATCATCCAGAATTTATCTGGTGGAAATCAACAAAAAGTACTCCTTGGTAGGTGGCTATTAACGGAGCCGGAGATATTGCTCCTAGATGAACCAACACGTGGGATTGATGTGGGAGCAAAATTTGAGATATACACCATTATTACCGAATTAGCCAAACAAGGTAAGGCTATTATGATGATTTCATCAGAGATGCCAGAATTAATCGGGATGTCTGATCGCATTATGGTGATGTCTAACGGACGACTTTCTGGAATTTTGGACCAAACAGAGGCGACCGAAGAAAAAATTATGAGCCTAGCGACGAAGTACATGGTGTAACTAGAGGAGGCCAGTCCAATGTCTAATGTCCAAAAAGCACAAAATTTCTTTTCACAGTACGCCTTATATATCGTACTTGCTGCCCTCATCTTGGGTATTCAGATTTATGATTCGGATTTTTTGTCCATTAACTCTATTCGAGATATCTTCATGCAATCTTCTACTCGCCTGATCATCGCTTTGGGGGCAGCATTTGTCCTTATTACTGGTGGGACGGATCTCTCAGCAGGGCGAGTGGTAGGACTGACCGCTGTACTTTCTGCTTCCATGTTGCAGATTGAAGATTATGCACAACGTTTTTATCCTAATCTGGACCCGCTTCCACTTTGGGTTCCGATTCTCTTAGCAGTATTGGCAGGTCTATTAGTCGGTCTATTTAATGGAATTATCGTTGCAAAACTAAAAGTACCTCCCTTTATCGCAACATTAGGTACGATGGTGGCAGTTCTTGGGATCAACTCCATTTACTTTGATCTAGAGCCAAACAACTCCCAACCAATTGGGGGGCTTCGTGAAGATTTTACCAACCTCGGTTCAGGAGCAATCGGCTCTGGTCCATACTCTATTCCATATATTGTTTTGATCGCCCTCATCATTACCGTAATAGTCTGGATTGTCTTCAATAAAACTCGTTTTGGGAAAAACATGTATGCCATAGGAGGAAATGAATCCGCAGCCAAAGTATCGGGTATCAACGTAGCGATGACGCTAATTGCCATCTACGCGATCGCGGGTGCTCTCTATGGAATGGGTGGAGTGCTGGAAGCGGCTCGTACTGGTGGAGCTACCAATAACTACGGAAACATGTATGAACTTGATGCCATCGCAGCCTGTGTTGTAGGGGGAGTCTCGACAGCAGGTGGAATCGGTACAGTGCCAGGTGTTGTCACTGGGGTAATGATCTTTAGCGTGATCAACTATGGACTCACCTTTATCGGAGTAAGTCCATATTGGCAACTGATCATCAAAGGTCTAATTATCGTGATTGCCGTAGCATTTGATATTCGTAAATATCTAGCGAAAAAATAGATATTAGACAAAAACCAGTAGGAATGTACCTACTGGTTTTTGTTAACTGTTCACTTTATAGACAATATTCCTCTCCTTAAAACTGTTCAAAAATTGGATATCTTTGGATATTGCTGTTTATCAGTCCGAAGATTATGCTAAGTGAGTATTACAAAAATAGCTTTTGAACCTTAGGGGGAGATTCTTTGAAACGGTATACCTCATTTTTGTTAGCGTTTGCATTGATATTTACACTAGTACAATTCAACGTAACAACTGTCTTTGCGACAGATTTATTGCCAGTTGTGAAAGTGAAAGCTGATTTCAAGGCAACAGCAGATAAATCCGGTAATCAGATTTCTGCTTCAATTGAAGAGGTAAAAGATGCTGCTAATTCCAAAGGTACTTGGACATTTCAAGTGGATGGTAAAGTAGTAGCAACACAAGAGAACAAAGGAACGACGACTACTTATGAAGTGAAAAACAGTGATAAAGATCAAGTGGTTAAAATCTCATTTAGTGGGACAGTGGATGAAAAAACGGTTGTTGGTTCTACTGAAATCAAGATTCCTGGAACGAAACTAAACACAACCAATCCTACTACTCCTAGCAATCCATCCGAACAAGCTGGAAAAGTAGAGATCGATGCAGATCTACAAGTGACTGTGGATGATGAAACCGAAGAGTTAATTGTTCTTTTAGATGCAAAGCTTAAAGGTGCTAAAAAGGCAAATGGTACTTGGACTGTATACTTAGATAACAAAAAGCTGGGCGATGTTAAGAATTCTAAAACCACGCTAAGCTACGAGCTTCCTCTAGAAGATTTGAAGCCATATAACGTAAAAGTAGAGTACAAAGGTACAGTAGATGGCAAACAAGTTACTGGCTCTACTGATGTAAAAGTACCAGCTATCAATTTAGAATACAAAGCTGTTAATGGAAAGCATCAATTTAATGCGAACATCATGAATGCAGAGAAAGTTGAAGAAGGTGTTTGGTGGATTGGAGTTGGGTCTGGAGAAGAGTTGATTGCAGAACATGAAGCAGTTCAAAATACGCTCTCTTTCTCCCATACCTTTGATAAACTAAAACCTGGTAAATACGAAGTAGTGGTCGTATTTGTAGGTCTTGTAGATGGAAAAGAAACTGCCCTAGGTCAATACTTAGAATTCGAAGTCAAAGCAGATGGAACTGCTACACCAAAACCACCTGTAAAAGAACCTGGCAAACCAAAGCCTCCAGTACTAAATCCTGAAGATGCTAAGAAGATCGTAAAGGAAACCAAACCTGGTGGTCCAATGCCGAAAACAGCTACCTCTTATCCAGTAAGTGTTCTCGCTGGTATGGCATTGTTAGCTTTGGGAGCAGTACTAGTTCGCTTCCGTCGTGCTTCTTAAATAGAGTAGAATAAGAGGGGTGCCTTATTGGCGCGCCTCTTTTTCATAAGGATGTGGTAGCTGATGCGAAAAATACTAGGTTTGCTCATTATCATAGCAGGATGTGCTCTCCTATTTCCAAATGCTTGGCAGTGGTGGCAGCAATCACAGCTAATACGTAATGATCCGAAAGAAGCACAAGCGATTGCTACTGATTGGCAAGATCGAACATATCAGCAACCCTTAGCAGTCGGAGAGAAAACTAATCAGAAAACCCCTATAGGACAGGAGATGGGTGAGTTAGTCCTCCCACAACTAGGAGCTATTCTGCCAATTGTGGAAGGAGCAGATGAAGATTCACTAGAAAAAGGCGTTGGACATTATATCGGATATGGTACCGTGAATCCAGGTGAAACTGGGCATGTCGTTCTATCAGGACATCGAGACACGGTATTTCGAGAGGTAGGGAAATTGAAGATAGGGGACCGCCTCTATGTTCGATCCTATCAAAAGGTCTATGTCTATCAGATCCGAAAGACCTGGATTACACATGCAGAGGATCTAACGGTGATTGTTCCCTATTCCAAGCCGATTCTCACCCTTACTACTTGCTATCCATTCGATTTTGTAGGCAGTGCACCCGATCGTTACGTTATTCAAGCAGAACTAATCGAGATTAAACCAGATACCAAAATATAATAAGATAGTAGGATTGTGCCAATGACATTTACACTTTATGGTAAATGTCATTGGTGCTTTTTTTTGGGAGTGTTATTTGGTAATGTTGAAGAACCCTAGCTATCATGCAAAAGTATCTTTCATCGCAGGAACGTTAATCTCTTTGACACATGAAACAGGGGAGAGTTCAATGACACACCGAATCAATGAGACAATATCTTGGACGGGGATACGAGTTCCGTTATATCTAGATATCGCTTTCTCGATTCCTTCTTCATAAGGGATCATTGCCGCAATATTTCCAGGGTTGATACATGTTACCCCAATCCCATCCTTCCGTACATGCTCACGCAGAGCATTTCCCACACCACGTATTCCAAATTTGGAAGCAGTATAGGCTACCTGTGTACTCTCTGCATTTTCGAGTCCGTCAGTAGATCCGATTAGTACAATTTTTGCATTACTAGATTTTCGAAGATTGGGTAATAGTCTTTGTATACAAGTGATAGCGGATGTTAGATTTACATTCATGATATCAACGATATGATCTGACTCATCTTTTTCAAAGTCATAATGCTCGGTATATCCTTCTTTCTCCCAAATTCCTGCGTTATATATTAAAACATCCATTCTCTGCTCTTGTATGGCATCTGCTATTTTTTGATTGGAAGAACGCTTGGATAAGTCTGCTTCAATCCAAGAACGATGTACCCCATCCTTTATTTGTAAACTATCAGGCTGCGTTCTAGAAACGATCCATACTTGGTCTCCTTGATCAGGTAACCCTTTTACAAATGCATCTCCCAACCCTTTGCTTGCTCCAAAGATTATATAGTTCTTCATAGACTTCCTCCTATGTTTGTCCCTATATAAGTTATAAGGGTAGAATAAATTATAGTAATTATTATTTTATCTCAATTATAAATAGTATGTAAAATTTGGATGGAGCAAACTCAAAAAAGGTCACCAATTGGAGTTGGTGACCTTACGAAAATTCTATATTTATAATGGAATAATAGTTGCAGATCAGTTGAAGGTACGTTAAAAAAATAATGGTCGGTCACTCTTTACCTAAGTATAGAGTGACCGCCTTTTTGACTAGTTTTTGCTAGTCAAATGGTTGCGCTAGCAGGTGCAGTTGGAGAGCTTACGGAAGCAAACCGGGCACATAGCGAACCTCCTCTCGTTGATAGACAGCAACGAAAAGAAGTAGGATGGGTCCTCTTTGTCCTCTTTTGGTTGCTATCTATCAACGACTTCCTTATTATCTACTAATTTATCTAAAATATCAATATAATATAATAACAAAACGCATATTTTTTTATTGTCATGATGAATACATGATAAGAAGCCTCTTTTTAACAAAGGGGCTTCTTCTATAAAAATAAAATATGAGTTCAACTATGCAATTTTCGTTCGGGGGGCAGATGGTTGTTTTTCTTTCGCTACTAGAAGAGAATCTAATACCTTTTCGCATCTGGGCAAGAAAAATTGAATAATCGGTCCGATGGTAAAAGAGAAAAGTATTGTTCCGATATGGACTGGACCTCCCAACAAAGCCCCAAGGACGACAGCACTAATCTCGATGTAAGTACGTACTTTCCGAATAGAGGCACCAGTCCGTTCAGTTAGGATCAGCATCAAGCCATCTCTAGGACCAGCACCATATTGAGCTACTATATACATTGTATTCCCCAAGGCAAGGAGAACAATCGAGAAGAGGAACCAAACTCCCTTCATAGCTAAGTTGGGAGGATCTGGTATGAAGTCTAAAAAGGTAATGAGATCAAAAAATACGCCAATTAAGATCATGTTAAGTAAAGTGCCCCATTTCGGTAAACGGCGACTATAGAGGCAAGTGGAAAGTACGATCAGAATTCCAAGTATGATATTCCAAGTACCAGCTGTTAGTGGAGTATAGTTTGTTAGCCCAATATGCAGGACATCCCAAGAAGGTACACCAAAATCGGCTTTGACAGAGATGACAATCGCTGTTGAGCAAATCCATAAACCACCAATAAAAAAGAGACTTCTCCAGAAATGGTTCCGTAGAGCATTCATCTAGTCTTCATCTTCTTTCTGGTTACGAAATAAATATTTTCTCCTATTATCATGAAACATGTCCTATTTCGCAATAGTGATTTTAAATAAAATTCTACGTTTATTGCATAATTTCAAGGGGTTTCTTGTCTCTCACTTTCCCATTGCTGAGTGCATACGATAATTCAGTCACTCAAGTGAACGCAAACCTGCCTAATTTTACCCTGCCCCCTCACCGAAAACCCATGAACCTCATAGGATAAGGTGAAACTGAATCCCTGGCCCTCGCGTTCTCACTGCTCTTGCAAAGAAGGGTGGCAAGAAATTGAGTACTCATAAAGGCAAACCCTTGTTGACCAATCGAGAGCGGGAAGTTTTTGAACTACTAGTTCAAGATAAAACTACCAAAGACATTGCTCAACAACTATTTATCAGCGAGAAAACCGTCCGTAACCATATTAGTAACGTGATGCGTACCAATTGCAAACCTAAATCACTACTGTACTGATAGTTCGCAATTTATTAAAATAAAATCAAAATATTTACCTAAATATAGCCTACTTCCTACGATTTCAGGGATAGGTTATTTTTGATTATTAAATAAAAGGGGGTTATTGGATCATCATGATTGAAATTACAGGAAATGATATTAACGAACTTAGTGATAGTGAATTAAGATCTCTTGTTGGTCTTCTTTGTGAAGCTGATCTTCGTGCTAATGGAATACCTACGGCTGGTGTTACATGGGGAGGTCATCAAAATGCCAAAGACGGAGGCATTGATGTTCGTGTTGAGCTTACAACTTCTATACATGAAGATAGCTTTATTCCAAGGTCGAAAACGGGCTTTCAAGTAAAAAAACCTGATATGCCACGTGGCGATATATTGAAGGAAATGCGACCAAATGGTGATCTAAGAAAGGTTATTAAAGATTTAATTGATGCCAAAGGAGCGTATATCATTGTCAGTAGTCAAGGTTCAACTGCTGATTCTGCTCTTGCTGATCGAAAAAATGCGATGGTAGAAGCATTGACTGATTACCCAAGTGCTTCTGATCTTAAAGTCGATTTCTACGATCGAGAGAGAATTGCAGGATGGGTTCGAAGTCATCCATCTATAATCCTTTGGGTACGGGATAAAATAGGACGACCAATCCAAGGATGGAGTGCATACGGAAATTGGGCACGGTGTCCACAAGGTATCGGAGAAGAGTACTATTTAGATGAGCATATAAGACTTCACAATAGAGCAAACCACGGGGAAGGTGGTTTTTCCGCTGTAGATGGTATTAATGAAATTCGAACTATCCTTTGTTGTCCACGATCTTCTGTTCGCTTAGTAGGGCTATCGGGTGTGGGGAAAACTAGACTAGTGCAAGCCCTATTTGATGAACGAATTGGTGAAAGACCATTAAACCAATCTCAAGTGTTTTATTCTGATATTAGTGACAGTCCTAATCCAGACCCTCTTAACTTTGCAGAAAGATTAATTGCTCTACAAAAACCAGCTATTCTTGTTATTGATAACTGCTCTCCTGAATTACATCGTCGTTTAACTTCTGTTTGTTCAAAATCAGGTAGTTTAGTTAGTTTAATTACAGTTGAGTATGATGTACAAGAAGATCAACCTGAGGAAACTGAAGTGTTTTGTTTAGAACCAGCTTCTAAGGAGTTAATTGTAAATGTTATATGTTCTCGATTTAGACATGTAAGCGAAGTAAATGCCCGTACCATTGCTGAATTTTCGGGAGGCAACGCTCGGATTGCTATTGCTTTAGCGAATACCATTAAAAAAGGTGATAATCTAGCTAATTTAAGTGACAGTGAACTGTTTAGTCGATTGTTTTACCAGAACCAAAGAGAAGACGACTCTCTATTGAAAACTGGGGAAGTCTGTTCACTTGTGTATTCATTTAATGGAGAGATTAATGGTGATGAGTTAGAACTTCTTAGTTCTTTAATTAACATGAGCGTTAATGAAACCTATAGAAACATAGCGAAATTAAAGAGAAGGGATCTTATTCAGCAAAGGAATATATGGAGAGCAGTATTACCTCATGCGGTTGCTAATAGGCTTGCAAAGAGTGCTCTTGAAAACATTCCATTAGATAATTTATATAATGTGTTTGAAAGAGAGGGCTCAGAAAGGATGCTAAAATCATTTTCTAGACGTTTAAGCTTTCTACACGAAACTGAAGAAGCAAAAATAATTTCTAATAGATGGCTTTCAGAGAATGGTTTATTAGGAGATGTAAGCAACTTAAATGAACTTGGTATTAACCTACTTATGAATGTCGCTCCTATAGATCCAGAATTAACACTCTCTACTATTGAAAGAGTATCTACAAAGGAAGAGAATCAAAGGTTTTTCACACGCGAAAATGTTCACTATTTGTATTTTACAAGGCTTCTTCGATCTCTAGCGTATGATATAAATCTGTTTGAGAGATCTGTTGAACTGCTTTGTAACTTTGCACTTTCAGAGAGTTCTGATGAAAATAATGATTCAATAAGAGATATGTTAAAATCGCTTTTCTATATATATTTATCAGGCACACATGCTACTCCTGAACAGAGACTAGGGATCATTACGGGTCTACTAGGATCGGACTGTGAGGATAAAAAAGCTCTAGGTATTTCTTTACTAGAAGCCGCTTTAGAATCGATGCATTTTACATCGCATTATGAATTTGAATTTGGTGCTCGCTCTAGAGACTATGGCTATTCGCCAGCGACTAAAGAAGAGATCCAAAAATGGTTTAAATTATTTATCAATTATACTGTAAATCTTGGAATTTCTGATCACCCTGTATCGTCTAAAGCAAAAGATCTCTTGGCGGAGAATTTTAAAGAGTTATGGACTATAGGTATGTATGATGAATTAGAAGTAGCCGCAAAGAAATTTTCGAATAAAGGTGGTTGGAGGAAAGGATGGTTAGCTGTAAGAAACACCAAAAGATTCGATGTTGAGAAAATGACCCCTGACCTGATTAAACGTTTGAATGACCTAGATACGATACTTAAACCAACAACTTTAATTGAACGGGCAAAACTCTTTATTCAATCAGAGAGTTCTAGTGCTTTAGATTTAGTTGATGCCATTGAAAATCAAGGAGAGGATACAGTAGAAAGCATTATTAGATCTTTAGGAAGTGAAGTTGCATTAAACAACGATGCTTTTAAGGAACTATTATCAGATATTTTAAGGAGTAATGGTAGTAGGTTGTTTAATTTTGGTCAAGGTTTAGCAGATGGATGTGAAAATCCTGAAAAAGTGTGGAAGGATTTTCGAGAACAATTATATCTTCTAGAAGAATCAGATCGAAATTATCAGGTGATTTGTGGATTTCTCAATGCTATTTCAGAAATAGATCCACAATTATTAGATAAATTTCTCAACGAGGCGGTTACTGATACAGTTTTAGCTAGGTTATTTCCATATTTACAAACTAGTGTGGAAATAACCATCCAGGGTGTAGAAAGGCTTAAAAATTCTCTTGAACTTGGACTAGCACCTTTATGGACTTATTGGAGATTAGCGTATTTAACAATAAATGATCGAACCCTGTGTGAACTACTAAGGTTAATGGCTTCTAATCAGGAAGGGATAGAGGTAGCAATCGAGATTTTGTCAAGGAGGATTCACGCAAAAGAGAATGTATTAAGTGATGATATCATTTCTATCGGACAAGAATTGCTTTTAAAATTTCAATTTACCAAAAAAAGTAGTAGGGAAGATCACCACTTAGCTTTAATTATTAACCATTGCTTTGCTAATGAATCAGCCCAAGAGAATTCAAGATTCTTATGTAATAATCTTTTTCAAGCATGTGTAAAATCTCATATATATTTTACGGGATACGATCATGTTTTGAAGGCTCTTGCAACAACGCAACCATGTGTTTTTCTTGATGTTTTTTTGGGAGAAGATATAAAGCAAAATTCCCGGGTAGATCGTATTACTTGGAGGAATATAAGGGATGATTTCAACCCGATAACTCATATAGACGATGACCTAGTTATTAATTGGTGTAATACAAATCCAAAAACTAGATACCTTAGTGTAGCTTCTGCTATCATTCCTTTTCAAAAAAGTGAGAATGGAAATATGTTGGAATGGACTTCGCTAGCATCAAGAATAACTACTAATTCATTTGATCCGATTGCAATCTTAGAGGAATTTAAGTCAAATTTTAAACCAACTACATGGGGAAGCTCACGAGCTGAGATTATGAAAACACGTTTAAGATTGATATCAGACTTAAAAAAACATGAAGATTCTAATGTTACACATTGGGCAAGAAAGGTAGAAAAAGAATTTGAAAATGAAATCTCTTCCATGCGTAAGCAAGAATTGGAAAGAGAGAAGGATAGTAATGAGCGTTTTGAATAATTAGCACCTATAGATTAAAGTGTATTGTAGGAAAGGAATTGATGAGAAGCTATTTTGTTTAACGGAGCTATTTACTTCAATAGAACTAAATGTGACCTCTACCACAAATGTAGAGGTCATTTGTATTTTATTACCTTTTATTTTTAATGAGGTCTAACAATCAAATGTGCTATAATCAAAAAAGCGAACAAACGTTTCGGTTATTGCGCAATCCTTCAATGTACTTTTGGAGGTACTTATGAAGCAGTTAGAAAATAAACCTCTCAATATTGCAGAGATTGGCGACATTCAAATGTACTTAAACAAGTTGGAGCAAAAAGTAGCTGATTATAACAACATTGAACCAGATGAAGTCTATTTATTGTATTTAGTGTTTAAAGTTTCAGATTTATACAAGTTGGAAAGATCTATTGAGTTGTCTGATCTAGTACATAAGCTACTTTTTAAATGCATTTAAAACTGCTTCAAACTGGGCAATGAAGAGTTTTCTTTGATCTTCTGATATTGGCTCTCCGTTTAGGGTGGGTCTTTTTGACTTTAAAAGTTCCAGTATTTTTTCCATGGCTATCTCTTGATCATGAGGTTTACTTAAATCAGGGATAGCTTCTATTTTTTCTTTAATATACTGATCTAGGTGATTATGTTTATCGTTACTTTTTCCAAGAAGATAATCAACGGTTACATGGTAGTAATTTGCCATACGCTGTAATGTTTCATTATCTGGTTCGCTTCTGCCGTTCTCATAATGAGAATATCTTGCTCGGAGAATACCGAGGTCATTGGCAACTTCCTCTTGAGTTCTTTTTCCTCTAAGCTCTTTTAGCCTTTTTCCCAACATGGGTTATATTCCCCTTTAATGATTCTTTTTTGATATCAATATAGGCGTCATCATAGATATCCATGATATCATTCAATTTATTATTATAGATACAAATTTTATCTAAAGACAACTTTAATAAAATTTGTATCAGAAATAGGTTGATGATTTAGATCCCATCGATTATTATATTGATAATAATTGTATCAAAAGAGGTGGGAGAAAGTGCTTCGGAAAAATCTTATTACACAAAGAATGAATCACAATTTAACACAAAGAGAAGTCGCAGAATTACTAGGTATTTCCGAAGTTTTTGTTCGAAAAATAGAGCGAGGTGATTCGAATCCTGGAAGAAGAACAATGTTAAAGTTTGAAGGTTTATATGGAGTTTCGGAACGGGAGCTATTTCCGGATCTTTTTGAGGTCAATTTTGATACATTTTGTATCATATAATAACTTTTAGGCTCGTATCATAGGACTTCTTGCATAGCTTGAAGGATAGAGGTGATGAACTTGAAGAAAACTCGACTCAGATTAGGAAAAGAAATATACGGCACAAAAAATATTCTTCAAGCATTTCAGGAAGCCTTCTCTCCATACTTCTCACAAGATAAAACAGATAACGCAATGTATACCAGAACGATAATGAATAGTGCCCTTATATCTGGAAGTCGTACATGGGTGAGAAAAGAGATGTTAAGTAATGATCATTCGCAGTAGGATCTTGGTCTGGCATATGGACCAGACCTGGTTGGACAAGCATTTTTGAGGAGGTGATACTGGATATAATAAAAGCCCGCTTTTGGGAGAAAGCGAGCAAGTCAATAAATTTCAGATGCATATAGGATAACACGAGCAGTGATCTATATGCAAATAAGGAGAGAAAAAATTGAATACCTACCCATTACAAATAGCGGATCAAACTGAAGTAGTCGTATCTACCGGAATGATTACCCCTGCTGGATCGATTGAACAAACCATCGAACAGTTCCAGATATATCAAGAACTGAAAGAGAGAATCGGATCACCTGAAGACTTCCAGAAGATCGGGGACAAACACCATCCGAAGAAAAGTTTTGTTCGCAAAGTACAACGGTTTTTTAACGTATCCTGTGCGATCATGCAAGATGAACGCTACGAGATGGAGATGGAACCATCATCGCTTGGATCGCGAAAGCTAGAGCGATTCATCTGGGAACAGGAGCTTATCAAGATGGAGATGGAGCTTGCTCTTTTGAAGAAAAGACGGCGAAAGATCCAAGAAAAGAGAAGCAACTGAGAACCATCCATAATATCCGAGCACATGCCATTACCAGAGCCAAGAATCGAGCGATCCTAGACTTGGTTGGATTTGGAGAAGTGAGTGCAGAAGAGATAAACCATACAGGATTAGATAATTCCTATCCAGAAAAACAAACTTCCTCTACAACACAGACGGGCTATCCGATGGTAGGACAAGCTACCCAAAACCAACGGAAAGCAATCTTTGCAGCTGGAAAGGAAAAAGGTTTATCCAAGGAACAGGTAAAACAAATCGTCTTCTTCCATACCAAAAAGGAGAGTACCCAAGATCTTACCAAGCAAGAAGCCAGCGACCTCATCACACTACTCAACCAAGCGGAACAAACAGAACTAATGAACATGATCCAAACAGTAGCATCAGGGAATCAGGATCATGTTCAAGTAATAGAGAATGATTCCCTAGACTATCTAATAGATCCAGAGATCGAAGAATTGGGGTGGCTATAGATGGCACTAAACTATAAACATCTCCCTTATATAGATGAAGAAACGTTGGAGCAGCATTTAGATGACATGGAATATTACATGCTACAGATTAAGCAAGTTGTACAGCTCGGATGGCCGGTCTACGAAACGGCACAGTCGATAAACCAAGTGATCGGATATATGGAAGGAACGCTAGAAAAAGCACGAACCAAAATAAAGAAATAGAACTTGAATGTACCTTGAGAAATAGGAGAGGCGGATGCCTCTCCTTATATAGAAACGATTTAGGGGGAGCCCCAGTGAACTACATTAAAGAGTTGAATGCGTTTCATGATTGGGTGTTGATGAACAGTCCTTCGACAGGGCAGATTGCTTTATGGTATTCCTTGATGTCCATTAACAACAAGACCAACTGGAAAGACTCGTTCCAAGTACCGAATCCAACGCTCCAACTAATGACTGGATTATCTCGACCAGGATTAGACAAAGCCCGAAATGCACTGATCCAGATGGGATTAATTCATTACCAAAAAGGAAAGTCCAACCAAGCAGGTACCTATAAAATGATTTCCTTTTACTCTGACTGTCAGAAAGTAGACGCACAAGGAGACACAGTAGTAGATGCACTAGGAGACAAGGGAGTAGACACAGTAGGAGCGTCAGAGGAGACGAAGAAGGAGCGTAACAGTAGCACATTATATAAACAAAACAAAACGATACCAAACGAAACAGAAAACAAAAAACAAAGCAAAAAATCCTCTTCTCCTTTTTCGAAGCAAGTACAAACAATCTGGGATCACTATGTGGAGACTTTTAAAGACTACTTCCCAAGAAAACTAACCCTTACTCCTAAACGGGAGAAAGCGATCCTCACTCGCTTGAAAGAGGGGTATACCATAGAGGATATCAACCTAGCGATTACGAATATCCGCCGTTCTCCTTTCCACTGTGGGCAAAACGAGAATCATAAGTTTTATGCGGATATCCCCTTTATTTGCCGAGATGGAAGCAAGATCGAAGAGTGGATGAACTACCAAGGAGGGAAACCCAATGCTACTCGTTCAGCAGATTACCGAGCGCATCCAACAGCGCAAACGGGAGTCGTCTTCCAGATTGGAAAGTATGCAAGACGCACCGAGATATAAATGCTCCCTATGCCAAGATAACGAGTGGATTGTAGATCCGAAACATAACTGGCAAGCCATTCCCTGCTCATGTGCAGAGAAGAATCGACTCCAACGTAGATTAAAAAACGCTTTAATACCAGAGGAGTTTACGGAAGCAAAGTTTGAAAACTACCAAGTGATTTCCCAGATTCAAAAAAGGTTAAAAGAGACAGCGATCCATTATCTTCGGAATTTTCCACAGATTCAGGGATCAACTCAGAACAGCCTAGGATTTATTGCAGAAGTAGGGGAGACGCAAATCAAGCGTCTTCCAGACCTCACACAGAGAGCTGAAATGACCGAGAAATATAACAGCTTTGGATTAGGGAAAACCCACCTCCAGATGGCGATGGCAAAGCATCTTCTGCATAAAGGTCATGCTGTACTTTGTATCTCGGATGTAACCTTTATGCATGATCTAGCCCAAGCTAAGCGGATTAGTGACGGAGGAACGGAGTTCTATCGCCTGTTAGGAGCTGTAACCGAAGCACCTATCTTGATCTGGGATGATCTTGGGAAAAGCAAACATACTGAAACAAAGGAAGAATTATATTACTGGATCATAAATGACCGATATAAAGCAAGAAAGCCAATCATTTTTTCCTCCAATGAGGATGATTTGACCTTATCTGAGAAATTAGGAGATGCTGCTTATTCACGACTTTATAGTATGGCAAAAGATTACTTTGTAAGGGGAAAAGGAGTCGATTATCGAGTGAGCCATCGTTTGTAAACATGAAATATACCGAAGAGAAAGGGAGAGTAATCTCTTTTTCTCTCGTTCTGGGAGAGAGAATATGCAGAAGTTGATTATACATGGTAGACCAGTTCAGCAGTGCGAATGACACAACGGAGCAAGTGGAAAAATTCACAGGCACAAAGATACCTAGCATATAAAGAAAGGATCGGTTGGGAAGCAAGAAAAGCTCGTATCCAAAGAATAATGGGTTCGGTGGAAGTCCAAGCCTCTGCTTATCTATATGGAAAACGAGAACCAGATGCAGATAACCTAGCCAAAGCTTTCTTGGATGGATTAAATAACATAGCTTGGGATGATGATCGCCAAGTTCGAAAGTTATCAATCGAGAAAATACGAGTTATACATAGAGAAGAGGAACGAACAGAAATCCAAATACGTGAGATGGAACCAGAGGGGGAAAGAGAATGAGAATCAGAGTACCAAGTCAGCACTGTAAACGTTGTGAATGGTTGGATAATCAAAAGTTTTGTATGTTTTCTCGATGTGTAAAACGAAAAGGCTGGGCACTAGAAGCAAAGAAATAATCCTAAGAAAAAGGGGATGAGCGAATGGAGACTACTCAATACTTACAAAAGAGATATAAGAAACCCCTATATTGGAGGAGAGTCGAAGAAATTCTTCTCTCTTATCCCCTCTTAAAAGAGGCAGTAAGACAACTAGAACATGAATACCCTTCTTGTACTCCTACCTATACCGAAGCTCCTAACAGAGGAAATATGAATCTTTCTACTACCGAGAAGTATGCCGTTCGCAGAGCCAACAGACCGGAAAAATATTTTCGTACGGTTTGGACTTAGTTGGAGTGGAGAGATCGGAGGATTCTACCAAGCTAATAACAGCACTCATTGGTATAGGAAAGACAGATGCAAACGGTAATGCCTTATCTTTTACGAACTATACTCCAGATGAAATAGAAACGGGCTATGAAAAGAAAGAGGATTGGGTAGGCTCCGTCGAAGCAGTAGGGCGATGGGGGAAAAATGGTCGGCATATCTTTGGAATTTTTAAAGACGATAAAGCAACCAACCCTGCTGAACTCTATCAAAATACCTTTAGAGAATTAAAGAAACTAAGTAAACCAAACGTCCAGTATAAAGCGGATGTTCTGCTTCTGGAAAAGGTGAGCGGTTATGAGGCGCACAAAGTTCGTCTAGGAGATACCATCCTCATTAAAGATACGAAGTAAGACTGATCCACTGCAAGATAGCGTAGTGTTAGGAGATTACAAACCCATTACGATTACACCGATTCAAACTATCCAGCGATTGGAGAGCAAACTCCAGCATAACGAGAACCGTTGGAATATTATCCGCGATTGGGCTGGAGTAGATGATCAGAGTGGTGCGGTAGTCATGAAAACAAGGACGTTTCTCCTAAATGAGAACCAAGAAACAGTAGGCGAGTTGAATGGACTACAAAATGAAGTTGGTTTCGATAGGTTAAAGGTAGGAACACTCCTTGCTCCAAACGTCGTTTCCTATGGTGCTACGGATAAGGATTTATATGTGAACTTCGCAAGCGGAGATGATGAGGCAGCAACGAACACCATCGATACACCTTATCGCTCGATTGCTCGTTGTCTCCAAGAGATCCCACACTATAACAACGGGAAAATCCGTATCTTTTTTCAAAGTAATGGGACGGAGATAGTGGAGATAAAAGGAGTACATGGTTCGGGAAGTGTAGAGTTTTTCATGCAGGGTTATACCTTAGATGGGATGTTTCATCTTGAAGGTTCTACCAATATCATCCGTATCCAAAATGGCACGCTCAACTTTCTAGGAACCAATCAGTATGGTGTGATCAAGGCGTATCGCTGCGCTTACGTTCATATCGAAAATATGAAGATCTTCGGGCGTGGTGTGACCGATACTATCGTTACGATTCATGACCGATCCTATTGTTATATCAAAAACTCCTTACTCCAAGATGCCATCCATCATCTCATGATCGCTCAATTCGGTGGTTTTATTGTAAATGAAGAGAATGTTGGAAGTAACGCTCGCTTTGGAGTGTTTGCTTGGTTAGGAGGAGTGGTAGCAGGTTCTGGAACTTGTCCTACTGGAACCACTACTCCTATTAGGGCAGATAAAGGGGGAGAAATACGCGGAACCTTAACCCCTTATGCTGGAGATACCGGACAACCCCCACCACCAGCTCCGCCTACTGTTCTCACCTTTCCGGTTCTTCAGGGGAGATCATATCGAAGTGGAGGAGTGACTGGCTGGAGATCGGAAAAGTTGGTGTATCAAGGGGAGTGGAGTGGATACGGACTCCACCGAGGTCTCTGGATGTTTGGAAATAACCCATCTGCATCTGTAACTGGGAAAGAGATTAAGCGAATCCGCTTCTATTGCACCCGTTTAAGTAAAGGGGGAAACTCTGGTTCTGTTCCGTTTTATTTCCGATATCACAGTTACTTAGATGCAAATAGTCTGCCAAGTGGAGCACCTGCCCTTTCGAGTCTGGCAGTCACTGCCTCCTTTAGCTGGGGACAGGGAAAATGGGTAGATCTTAGCCACCCTGATTTTCTAACCGCTTTTCGTAATGGTACTGCTAAGGGAATTGGATTGTTCCTAAATAATCGGTCTTCTAGTTATTATGGGATATTTGATGCACCTGGGACATTGGAAATTACCTATTAAAGGGGGTGATGTAAGGAGATATAGAGAAGAGAGGAGCACCTAGAATTGGGGGAATTAAACCAGATTCAAGAGTTAGTTACCAAGTTAGATCGTTTAGATGAGCGACTTGATCAGATGCAGATGGATCTGGCTGTGATTAAGGAGAAACAGTCGAATGAGATCCATCGTCTGCAACTGGACTTAGAAAGGCTGGAGATCGATGTAAAGGACACACGAAACGAACTAAAACAACTAAATGAGAAGATCGGAAGTCGAGACCGAACCTTAGTAGGCACATTGCTTACCGCAGGGATCGGTTTTTTTATTTGGCTTTTACAACAAGGGATCAAGTGAGGAGAGAGCTTATGTTACGAGATAAACATAGATGGAAAAATGTGGGTCTATGGATTAGTTTGATTGCTTCTATTCCTATGATTCTAGAGTTTATTGGGGTTTCCATCCTCCCAGAAAAATGGGGACCTACAGAGAACTTGCTCCAAGCGATCATTTCTCTATTAGTGGTCTTGGGAGTCTTAAACAATCCAACTACCAAAAGTATTGGCTATACGGATGACAAGGAGGACCCACAAAATGCAAATTAAAGAACAGTTTATTCCTATGAAATACAAACGGATTCGTCCTAGGATTGCAATGAATTCTGAGTATATCACCATTCATGAAACTGCGAATACGACCCGTGGCGCAAATGCTGCGGCTCATGCTCGTTTATTGAGCAGCGGAAATCAAAGTCGGCAGGCTAGTTGGCACTTTACGGTAGATGACAAGGAGATTTATCAGCACCTTCCTATCTCAGAAATTGGATGGCATGCTGGTGATGGGGGCAACGGGACTGGAAATAGAAAGAGTATTGGAATTGAGATCTGTGTAAATACAGATGGGAACTATGAGAAGGCAAAAGCAATTGCTCTGGAACTAGTAAAGTTCTTGATGCAGAAGCATGGCATTCCGTCTCGAAATGTAGTACCCCATAAAAAATGGTCGGGAAAAAATTGCCCACAACGGTTACTGTCTGGATGGACTGGATTTATAAGCAAATTGGGTGTGGCGAAACCTACCATTATCAATCCTTATCCGGGGCATCTTATTCGGAAAGGATCTAGGGGAGAAGTGGTAAAAAAGATCCAGAGTCAACTAGGAGGACTAGTGGTAGATGGGATCTTTGGGAAAAAAATAGAGGCAACTGTAAGGGGTTTTCAACGAAAAAAAGGGCTTGGTGTAGATGGGGTAGTTGGACCAAAGACGTGGGCAAAACTTTTTTAAAAAATGACCAGATTTTTTATGATCTGGTCATTTTTAAACTGAAAAGACATCTATAGCTTACATTCGTAAGTTTTAATGGTCAGGCGGATCACTGTCAAAATGAAGTATTTTTTCAGGCGGGTCTGTCTCAAACATATCTGGTGGATCTGTTTCCAGATTGTTTAAGTGATTTAAAAACATCATCAATATTCCCCCCGTTATTTACTTTGGTTGTACCTTCTTTTAAGTGTACATTAATTCGGAATAATTAATCAATATATTTATAATGTTTTGTCTCATATCGCTGTAAACATAAAAGGAAAGACCCTAAATGGTATTTTAGGATCTTTCCTTTTGTATTATAAACAGATATCTGGTGGGTCAGGTTGATAAGATCTCACATCAGGTGGATCAGGCACAAAAGAATTTTTACTTAGACTTCCTTCTCTAAAAAAACGTACCATTTAATTCCCTCCTACATTTATTAATGAGTTCAACTTTGATTGTAAAGCAATTTCAAACGATTTTTCCATACATTCTTTATATTTTGGAGAATTTACTTCCTTATAACAGTATCCAAGTTTCACTAAACAATTATGGCGCAGGACTGGGAATCCGTGTTTTTCAGCCAAAGTTAATGAAATTTCGTAGGGATGAATGGCTTCTTTAATGTTGCCATTTTTGAGATGGTAATCTCCTAAAGCTTCTAGTGCTTCTATATAACGAAATTCATCGCTACTCTTTTCACCGATAGACACTGCTGTTTCCAACTGTTCTTTAGCTAACTCCCACTTTTCTTGTTCAAGGTAGAGTTTACCTAATTGTGTATGTGTAGAGACTAATAAATATTCTTTTCGAACGAAATCCTTCATAGCTAAAGCTAGGAGAAAGTAATCTTCAGCTTCTTCGAATTCTTTTAATTTTACACAAATACTTCCTAGAGATGTCCATAATTCGAATCCACGATCAATACGTTTGTATTCTCGGGCAATTTCAATTCCACGTTCAGCATATTTACGTGCTTCATCATGGCATTTATTTTTCATAAAAAGTAAAGAGCGAAGTTCATACATATTAATTTTAACATCACTGTTATCGATTTTATCTATTTCTTCCCATAATAAGTCAAGTGTGCGGTTGGCTTCTTCATTACGATTTAATTTTTCAAGGTAAAAAGCCTGTGTGACTAAAAGTGTATACTTAAGGTTCAATCTCTCCCCGTCTGATTGAAATGAATTTAAACCTTGGTTATTAAAATGAAGTGCCTTTTCTGTATCCCCTTCATGGAAATAGGAAATCCGACCTAACTCTTTGAAACAAGCTGCATCAATATTGCTACTTTTGAATTCAGGTAACTGTTTTAATAATTGTAGCGTTTCAATGAAGTGGTCCTTCGCTTTTGTCCATTTGTTTTGGTGATAATAATATTTACCATTTAGATAATAAACAAAAAAGCTCATAGGATCATCTTGATCCAATGATATATTGCTTAACTGATCAAATGGCATATTACTCCCTAAGTAATCCATCAGACTTTCAATACCTAACAATGTTTTTAATAACTTTTTTTGCGAGTCGTTCTCCTTTTTTAATAGTTTAGGGTATTGAGAGAACTCAACATTGAGCTGTTTACATAAATATCGAACTTTTTCTTCACTAACACCTAAAATACCACGTTCAATATTACTAATTGTAGCCTGAGAGATATGATCGTCAGCTAGATTTTCTAGAGTATAGCCTAATTTTTTTCGTTGCTTTTTAAGGAATTTCCCTAGAGATATATAGTCATTTGGATTCAAAAGAGAGTCACCTCCATCTAATTAATTCTCACATAATTTAGCGGAATTGTTCAACTATTAAATATTTACTGGTTGATAGTTGAAACGAATGAAGAAATAACAGATTTAAACGGAAAGTATAGAGATCATTCGTTTTATTTAAAAGGAAACAGTAATTGTGATTAAATATTAAATGTTTGTATAATTCTACCTATTGACCTAGAATTTAATTAAGACGGTTGGATGAAGCTAGGAGATGAATAGATTGTCAATTAAACTCAACATCCAAGGTAATGCTGAACAAGTTCGTTGTTTCTTGATAGATTTTGCAAGTTGCCCACAGTTTTTGATTCTGGATCAAAAAGATAGTGTCGAACATATCCATAACCAAATGGAAATTTGTTGTGTTGTAGAGCACAATCCAGAAGAGCGACAAAATCAAGTTTGCTTAAAGTTGAAAAATGGAAATGTGATTAGTTTTCATTTACTAGATGTCACTGAAGTAATAAACAACAGCATACGAATGGTGGTAGGGAAAAGTTATGATATATTTTCCTAATCGTATATCAATTCTACCAAAGGTTCAGAGAGGAAGATTTTCTATATGAATCAATTGACTCCTATGACTAGAAGCGCTTCTAATCTAATTAACCCAGTACAATTCGTTGCTAGCTTATTAATTATTAACGACAAAGGCCAGCTATATTTGCAAAAGAATTCCTCTCAGATTTGGGAGCTACCACATTTTCATATCAGTCCCACAAAGAATATAGAGACTGCTGTCAAAGATCTTGTATATCGGGAAATTGGTTTCTACATTAAATCTAGCAATTTATTAAGTCTAAAGCTCCAGAAATCTATTGCTCATACATCAAAATCTAACTTTTTATATGAAGCCAATGCTCTGTGTATCCTTCGAGCAAGCTCAGTACCTGTTTTTCTAAAAAACATGGAAGAAAAATTTTTCTATCCTCACTTACTACCCAAAAACATAATCACGGATGATCTGTTGATGATTAGATCCTACCTGAAGCAATCTCTACCAAGTATTAAATGCAGTCACTAGAACAAGAAATAGTTAGTCTCGCAAGCCTTTTTTATAAGGTTTTTGACTGGAAATTAACCGTACATGGGTGGATATCGATTACACCAAAGTTAAGAGAGAACCTAAGTGCTTAACCAAGTAGCAGGTTGGCTTGAGCCGTATGACGGGAAGCTGTCACGTATGGTTCTTTGGAAGAAAGGTTCCGTGAGGAACCCGACCTACCCGATATTTTTCGCTAAAGTCATCAACTTACTGGATTTCCACAATTCTATCTCTCTGGAAATTCTTTTAATTTTGTTTGATGGTTTTTAATAAGGGATGTTTTATTAGAGAGTATAGGTCAATTTGATAGAAAAGAGATAACACCTCAAATTGGAGTGAGTATTTTGAATCAAATAACCCTAGATCTTGAAGCGTTAATTAGAGGTTTTTTGGAGCATGACAAAGAAAACATGGATCAGTAGGAGGTTAAAATGGTTCATTGGGCGACCTATATAGCTCTTTCTTTTTCGGAGAATACAGGAAAGCAAATTCTCAATCATAGTAGGATTCATTTAGTTGATTATGAACCTATTGTGTCATGGAGTCCTGCCAAATACCTGCATTTGACAATACATTTCATAGGATGGCTTAGTCCAGAAAAGATTGAGAATATTAATCCAATACTTGAAGAATATCGTGATGATATTCTTCGTATGCCATTAATACCCACAGGTCGTGTAGTTTTCTTGGGATGGGAAACCAAAAAAGAATACATTGCTTTGGAAATAAAACACAGCTCTGAACTGAAACACCTGCATAGTCATATCAAAAACAGACTAAAGGAAGTAGGGGTGTTAGTGAAGGAGCAACCCTTTTTACCCCACATAACACTGGGACGTGTTTGGAATAGAGTGAATATACAGGATGTTCAAATACCTGTAGGAGACTTTTCACTCCAAGCCGAACAGATTGCACTTTTTGAAAGTATACCTGACTCCATTATCTTATCTTAGTTTGATTGGCGTAGGATTAAAAGTATTGGTATTAAGGTAGTGGTCTATAATATAAAAGGAAATTAAAACTTGTAAAAATTATTTAATAAGGAGAGAAACACATGAAAGATGTTAATACAGTAAACAAGATCCAGAAATATTTCGATAACCTTCCTGAATCCGTGTTTCCTAATGATTTTAAAGAATATGCTACCGTTATCCTTAGTGGTTCGACTGGGTGGGGGATAGTAGAAGGTTTTGATGAGAAAGCAGACTGGGATCTCCACATCTTATTGGAGAATGATAAATATCAGTCCTTCGTAAACAAATTCGGATCGGATTATGTAATAGATGATCATAAGAATTCCCCAATTGTTTTCGGTCAAATACAAAATCGCGATTGGCTTATCGAAAGATTAGAAGGACAGCGTCCTGGGAGTTGGCCATTGTATCTGTGGATATATACATACTGTACTTTCATTCAGGACCCCATGGATATAAAATCTCTCGTAGAAAAATACCAGTCAAGGTTCGAACAGGAACTTGATCAGTTGAGGCGAGAACACTTCGTACTATTTTCAGTTCGCCGTTTGGATACCAGCTCATGTGCAAAACGAGGTATTATCACTGCAACAGGCATTAATCGAGGTGAAATGGTAAAAGCAGCGCTTCAAACCTTTTCTCTCATTCATGGTAGACCTTATCCGTATAGTAAGTGGCTTGCCAAGCATGTTGAGAGGCTGTGCCCAGAAGGACGCGAGTTAGTCGGGCTTTGTAACCGTTGTTTGACAGAGGTGGAACTTGGAGCTTTAGTTGATTTAGCCAAAAAATTGCGTAATATGATGGAAGTTGAAATGAAAAAAGTTACTGGAGAACAGCGCTGGATTACCCATTGGTGGGAGTTCAACAAAAACTAACCATAGAATATGCCTCTCTTAGGATAACGTTATTAGAAACCATCTGGAAAGATTGGTGATAAAAAAGTGACAAAGGGAACTATTCTCAATTTGATAAGTTCAATATGTAATGAAGCTTATTCGACTACCTTAACTACCTGTTTGCATGATATTCGTTTTCACTTTGCTTCTAATACTCCGAATTCCATACAATGCTTGGAACCATACCTCCATTCACAGGAAAAGTCGGATAGAACTGTAACTGATATTTACATGTACCACTGCCACAATACCTTACTACTTAATAATTTAATACGATTCGCTACCACTTTTTCAAATACAAAGGATATAGAAACTTTTCGAAATATATGGCACAAAGAATACTTTGACAAAGTCTGTGGTCATGAAATCCGCATATACCTTCCGCTGAGTGGGGAGACCTATGCAATTATAAGGTGTGATAATCGCGTAATCCTAGCTACTAGTCATATGACAAAAAAACCGGAGCGTTTTTTCTTTCATATTTTTAGGGAAATCGTTCATCGTGTGATGGAGGATAAAGGAGCAGTTGTATTTCACGCTGGTACAGTTGCTTTTGAAGATATGGGATTGCTTGTCCTCGGACCTTCTGGAAGTGGTAAAACGACAATAATAACTGCTTTACTCGAACATACAGGTGCTAAATATATAGCCAATGACCGTACCATTGTTCTACCTTCTTCATTGCATCTGGGTACTTTACCCATGCCTGTATCAATAGGTTTAGGAACCATAGCTCATAGTAAACGCCTTTATAACTATTTGTCTCTCAATTTCGACTCATTGCACAGACCCCAAACTTTAACTCTGTCAAATCTTGTAAGGTATAAAAACTCTTTAGAGGAAGAGTTGGATAATCCACAAAAATTGCAATTGGAGCCTCAAGAATTTGCAAAATGTTTTAATGTTTCTTTTAAAGCACAGTCCCAACTTTCTTTAATCATTGTACCTCAAATAGTTCAAAGGAATTGTGATTTCAAACTGGAGAAAATATCCTCCTTTGAAGTCAAAGAAATACTGTCCAATGAATGCTATACTCCAAACGATCCGTTGTGGGTCAATCCATGGGTACAACGCCATAGTAGTACAAATGATGTTCTTTGCTCTAATGCCAGAGAGCGTATCAGTTTAATATCGGAGAAAATTCCTAGCGTCCGCCTAACCTATGGCACAAATATAAACAAAATTTTGAATAGTGGGCATTATAGTTATCTAAGAGACCTAATTCGAGATTGCATTAATTAACTTATGACATTTATACAAGGAAACTGAAGCTTAGGCTTTCTTATATGAAACAGACTCTTTGTACAAATGACTATTTTTTGAAGTAGAATGCAGACTTGTAACATTTTTTAGTGGAAATCAGCAAATAAATATTGAATTGAGGTGTGTTTTCATATGCAACATTTACTTATTCTAAACGCACGTAGAAGGGTATTTTTTGTAAATGCATTGAAACGTTATTTTCTAAAGGAAGGTTTACCTGTAGGAATAGCCAGTACAGATACAGATACACTAGACCCTATTAAACATTTTGTGGATCGCTTTACCGTACTTCCTCCTATTACAGACAAAACTTTTTCTGACTTCCTGTGCTCTTTTATCGAAAAAGCTGACATCAGAGGTTTGATGGTCTGGTATGATGCTGATTTTCCTCATATAGCAGCTATTCGAAAACGTATTGAACAGTTGGGCGTCTCCGTTTTGCTTCCTTCCTTTGAAACAATAAATATATGTAATGATAAGCGGAGCACAGATACATTCATGAGAAAACATGGAATACTTGTCCCAGAGTTTTTTGCAGATATCGATGAAGTTTTGCAAAAAGGCTCCCTACCCTATCCGCTAATCGTTAAACCCTATGATGGTGCTGGAAGTATGCATGTTTATAAGGTGAAAAACACGGATGAATTGAAAGTTATTCGCAACTGGGTTCCGAATCCTATTGCACAGAAATATATTGAAGGCGTTCATTATACTGTAGATGTCTTCAACGACCTAGCTGGTAAACCTATTTCTGTCGTACCAAGAACCCGCATCAAGGTTAGAGATTCAGAATCTCTTATATCCAAGATCGAGATGAAATCCAACATTATTGAGATTGCTTCAAAAGTAGCATCTTTACTGGGTGAACCAGGACCTATGAATGTACAACTTATAGAGGATGAAAATGGAAATGCGTATGTGATTGAAGTCAATGCTCGTATAGGCGGTGGAACCGATTTGACGATTCAAGCAGGAGCCCCATTCCATATCTGGACAGCACAGCTTTTGTTGGGGATGCCTATTAATCCTGAACATACTGTTCAAGATGGATTAATTATGACCCGCTATTATGAATCGATTTTTACAAATGAAGTTTAAATTTTGTATCAGTCAATTTATCCCACAGGTATCAAAGGGGGTTCTAATATGCCAATTTTGAGTATAATAATATTCTTTTCTATTTATGGGTTTCTGTTAGTTAGGAATATTATCTGCCTATGGACTGTAGATAGATGGCTTTCAAACAAATCCTCATTACCTACAGCATCTAAAGATTCACAAACGCTGTTTTATCTCATTATTCCCATGTTAAATGAACAAGGTCTCGCTAAATCGACCTATATGCACTTTAAGAAACTTGTACAAGATCGTCCTAACTTTCATGTAGTATTTGTGACTACAGAAAAAGAAGTTCCGTCAGCAGGGCTATCTCATACACGTGATATGCTTGTAGAAATAGCAAATAAGGAGCCCTTTTCACGTGTAAAACTATTCCATTTTCCTTTTACCCAAGGCATAATGGCTCATCAACTTAATTATGCAGTAGAACAAATTCGTAAGGAACAACCCGATGGGGACTTTTGGATTGGGATTTACAATGCCGATTCCCGTATAGATGGAAGAGTGCTTGATTACGTTTCAGGACAAGCTGCCACGGTAAATTATAAAAATAGTTGTTTCCAACAGTATAGTTGGTATCCCATTACTAGGGGAGTAAAGGCAAAATCCTTTATTGGTAGTGCTGCTCTATGGCAGAATCGTTGGAGTTTAACTTTTGAGATTCCACGTGTACTTTTTCAGCTCCGTTTTAACTCGTTTTTAAACAGGATGCCAAAGCCAGTTAAGAACATACTGGAATTGCTATTAGAGAAAATGAACTATGTTATCGGTCATGGGCTGTTTATCCATGCTCAAACGCTTCAAAAAGCTGGCAGTTTTCCAGAGGATACTATTAATGAGGATGCATTTTTGGGGTATCTGCTTAATAACGAACGTATAAACATTTATCCCCTGCCATTCTTGGAGGAGGCTGAATTTGCTCCAAATCTGGATATATATATACGTCAGCAGACCACTTGGTTTAATGGTCCTTGGTATGCTTTTCAGTACTTTAAATACTATTTGAAGGGTGATAGTTTAGTACATCCCTTCCGACCGAAATGTAAGAAGGATGTTTATAGTATATCTAGGGCATTCATATTAGCTGTAAAACTATTTTGTCATTCCATATACTGGCTTTTCTCACCGCTCCTGCTACTCATAATATTTCCTGCCTCACTTGTCTATTTTGCTGATTGGAAGGTGTTTATTGTCTGGCTTGTTCTTACTATTGCACACCTTCCGCTTACACATTACTTTACTCGCTTGGTTGTAACTCGTCATGTTCAAGATCCTCGTAAAGTATCAAAAGCTTCAATATTATTTTGTATAGGTTTCTATTTTATACACTGTTTGGGACCACTTCGTAATCTGTACCGTCAATTAAAAGGGGAGAATACAATTCACAAAAAATATAAAACGGAGCACCAAGACGTAAAAATCTAAAAGATTATTGCTTCCGTTTTTCTAATAATTTGGGTTCAGTCTCCAAAATGTTTTGGGAGTGAGATGAAGCATGATTCAATATAAAGAAGTAGAGTTGCCTATTCTTTCTATTGTAACAGGAGCGGCAGGGGAACTGGGACAGGATGTATGCAGACGTCTATTAGATGAAGGTCATAATGTACTGGCCATTTTAAGACCAGGAGGAAGAAAGCTGAGAGAATTTAATTTGCCAGTACCAGTTACTTCTATCGAAATAGACTTTTCAAACACTCCATCATTAGAGGACTTGAAAGCTGCTATAGAGTCAAGTGTAAGACTTGACCGGTTTAAAAAGATTAATATCGTCCATACAGCAGGTTCTTTCAGTAAGGAAAAACTACCGTGTTCGCAGTCGCATTTGGATATGTGGCAAAGAATGTTTAATATTCACTGTGTGTCGTTATATGGGCTTGTCAACGTTCTTCTGCCTTATTTATCGAAGATAAGACAAGGTTGTATTGTAGGGGTTTCAAGTAATCTAGTAAGTCGGGTTAACATGGGGACTACAGCATATATTGCAAGTAAAGCGGCACTGGAGGCAACTATAAAGCAGCTTGCCTATGAACTAGGTTACTTGAATATTCGGTGTAATTGTATAGCACCAGGTTATTTTCCAAGCGGCTTGAGTGAAGGTTTGAGTAAAGAAAAACAAAATGATTTAGTAAACAATACTCCTCTTCGTCGTATTGCAACCATTGAAGATATCGGGAATGCCATTTTAGGACTATTGAGTGATCACACTGGTTGGGTTACGGGTCAAATTATAACTGTAGATGGAGGGAATACAATTGGATTCTAGTTATTCAAAATCAAATCAAAAAGAGCTTTTAAACTGCGGCACCTTTCCAAAATATGTTGAATTCCAAATAAACTCACGTTGCAATGCCAATTGTACTATTTGTCCATATGAGGAAATGGCAAAAAAATATCCAGCCATGATTATGCCTGATGAAGGCATCGAAAAGATTATCAGTGAGTGTGATGCACACAAGTCAGAGATTATTAGAATGATTCCGTACCTTAATAGTGAGCCTACATTGGATAAACGTTTTATTGATGTGTTGAGGAGAATAAAATCAGGTGGTCACTTTGTAGAAGTTTCTACTAACATGTCAGGAAAGACAAAAGAGAAAATGGAGGCTATCGTAAAAGAGAAGTTAATTGATGACTTTAAAATAAGCTTTTTTGGCGGGACGGAAGAATTATACAAGCAGTTAATGCCAAACCTTAATTTTCATAAGGTCGTTGCTTCTATAAATGCTTTTTTGGAAATTAATCAAGCAAATGGGAATCCAATAGATGTAGAAATAATTGTAGTACTTGGACCATGGATTGATATGGAAGAAAATATGAATCATATTCGCAGACTCTTTCCAAATGTACGAATTCATCCGTATGGATTTCTGGATCGTGCGGGTAGCGTAAAGGGACATTCCAATAGCAAACGGTTGCAGGATGAAGAGAGTCTTCGGACACATTCTCTAGCGGGATGTAAGCTTAAGAGACCTTTTGAACGTACCTGCATAATGGCAAACGGAGATGTCATTCTCTGCTCTCAGGATTGGGATCGCGAAGAAGTTGTAGGCAATGTCTTTGAAACAAGCATTAAAGAAGTTTGGAATGGTGTAGGGTTCCAAGAGGCACGTCAGCGTGTGATAGGGCAATTGGAAACTCCTAATAGTTATATATGTAAAAGATGTAAGCTTGCCCTTCTCAGTTCTAAGGAATCAGGGGAAGAGAAAGTGGAAATGAACTTCCTTGGAGACCGTTATCTTACTGATAAAGATGAAAAACTTATCAAATAAGAGAAGGGATATTATGTTCTGTATCATTGATCCGAATTTATAAGTCCTATACTTCGTGAAAAACAAAATAAACACGTTGGAGGATGAATAATCCACATGAAAATTTTAGTTGTAGGTGGAGCAGGATTTATTGGATCTCATGTTGTTGATCTGTATATCAATGACGGACATGATGTAGTTGTTGTAGATGATTTAAGTACAGGAAAGATAGAGAATCTTAATCCAAAAGTGAACTTCTATCAATTAGATATCTGTACAGATGAAATAGCCCTAGAAAATTTAATGATATCCGAGAAGTTCGATATCATTAACCATCATGCAGCACAAAAATCAGTACCTGCATCTATTGAAGACCCTATTACTGATGCAAAGATTAACATAATAGGAACTTTGCATTTGCTAAGAAACTCTGTTGAATACGGTGTTAAAAAGTTTATTTTTGCTTCATCAGGAGGAGTGCTCGCAGGTGATAGGATTCCAACTGTGGAGAAAGATACTCCTCTACTATTATCACCATATGCTATTAGCAAGTTTGTAATAGAGAAGTATTTAGAATTCTATCGTAATCAATACAACCTAACATATACTGTTTTACGATATGCTAATGTTTATGGGCCTCGTCAACTTCCCCAAGGTGAATGTGGTGTTGTATCCATTTTTTTGGAGAATCTATTGAAAGGGAAATCATCAAAGATCTATACCTTTCCAGATATGCTTGAGGGAGCAACGCGTGATTATGTCTATGTGAGAGATGTTGCAGAGGCAAATCTATTAGCATTGGACTCAGGAGATAATCAAATCTTTAATATTGGAACTGGGATTGAAATAACTACTGAATATCTATATAAGCTTATTCAGAGTTTACTGGGTAAGGATATACCGATTGTTATAGAATCGGAAAGAGCCGGTGATTTAAAAAGGGTTGCATTAGACTGTAATCATGCGATGAATCAACTTGGGTGGAAACCTCATGTTGATATTTTTCAAGGATTAAAAAAAACTATCAATTCGATCCCTTTTTATAATTATGATTCTTCAAAGGCTCTTAAAGAACAAAAAGCACTTTACCCCGAACCTCAAATAAAAAAGGAACGTTATCAATGAGCGTAAAAAAGGCAATTATTCCTGCTGCTGGGTTAGGAACACGTTTCCTCCCCGCAACAAAAGCCCAACCCAAAGAAATGCTTCCAATTGTTGATAAACCAACAATCCAGTATATCGTAGAAGAAGCCATTGCATCTGGAATAGAAAGCATCATGATTGTTACTGGTAAAAACAAAAGAGCTATTGAGGATCACTTTGACAAATCACCTGAACTAGAGTGGCAACTACAGAAGAAAGAAAAATGGGATCTATACTATTCGATTAAAGAATTATCGAATTTGGTAGACATACACACTGTGAGGCAAAAGGAGCCTTTAGGTTTAGGACATGCTATTTTATGTGCAAAACATTTTGTTCAAAATGAACCTTTTGCAGTTTTGCTAGGGGATGATTTAATTGTTTCCCAGTCACCTGGATTAAGTCAGTTGATCAAGGCTTTTCACGAAGAACAATGTCCAGTAATTGGAGTACAAAAAGTATCTTGGGATCAAGTAAATAGGTATGGCATTATTCGGATGTTGGAAAAGAGAAGTACTACCAAACTACAAATTAAAGATATGGTAGAAAAACCAGCGATAGAAAACGCTCCTTCTAACCTAGCTATTGTAGGCAGATATGTTTTGACACCTGATATCTTCCCTATATTAGAGAAAACTCCAACTGGTATAGGAAATGAAATACAGCTAACGGATGCATTGAGAGTTCTCTGTCAAAATACCTCCGTATTTGCGTGTCAAATTCAAGGGAATCGTTATGATGTAGGAGAACCGATGGGTTATATACAAGCCATTATTGAATTTGCGCTTCAACGAAAGGATTTGTATCCACAACTAAAGCAATATTTATTGTCCTTAACTGAGACAATTAAAGGTATAGGGTGAATGGAAGAAAAAATTATTTCAGTACTATCTGAATCCAAAAAAGTCCATCTCCAAACGAGTATACAGAATTATTAAGTCAGGCAGCGAAATGGAGAATGACCCCCTTTTGTAGAATTTAAAGTAAGCCAAAAAGCTAGGTGATTAATGAAACCTAGCTTTTTTATATAACATGACTATATCAATATAAGTTAAAGGAAGAGTGATATTTTGAATACCAATTTGTATCTTGTAAGGCACGGACAAACAAAGTGGAATGTTGAAGGACGTCTGCAAGGAAGATTAGATTCTTCTTTAACGGAAATAGGGATTGAACAGGCTAAGCAATTGGCACAAAGAATTAATGATGTTCCTTTTAAATGTATCTATTCAAGTTCAGCGAGCCGAGCAGTAGAAACTGCGCTTTATTTGAAAGGAGGTAGATCAATAGATTTAGTGAAAACAGATTCGTTGATGGAGATGAGTTTTTCTAAATGGGAAGGTAGAAAATGGTCGGAGATACAAGAGATGTTCCCTAAAGCGTTGGAAGAAATTAATAATAACCCAGAAAATTACGACGCGAAAGAATCCCAAGGTGAAACATTATTAGATGTCCAAGAAAGATCTGTTCCTTTTATTCGAGATATTTTGGAACGGCATGTTGGAGAAAATATTTTAGTAGTTACTCACTCCATTGTAATAAAGGTATTAGTCAATTATTTTCGTGGCGGGAGTATCAAGACTGTATGGGAAGGACCGGATACAGGTTGGGCAAGTGTTTTTCAGCTATGTTTTAATAGCGATGGGGTGAAAATATTTTATGAAGGTAGTGAGGTTTGTTAACATGGAATGTCCAAGCTGGAACAAAAGACTTATCCAGTATGAATGTAAAGGCTATTTGGGAGATACCAAAGATATTACCAACAATTAATCTGATCATCATCCGATGTATCAGTTATAGTACCATTGAGGGTACGCTTCTAAGTATCTTTCAGTAAACTTATTCATAGTTTAATAAGAAAAATCAATGTATTCTGAATCAATTATGCGAACATATTTTCTTAATTTCCAACAAAATAAACCAATCTACTGCTGCTTTTTCATGTGAATTAAAGTATAATGGTTTCATTATTTAAATCGGGGTGATAGTATGATTTTCAAAAAAGGTGAATTTTTTAACGGCCCCGGCGGTCTTGCATTAGGAGCAAAGATGGTCAGGGTTGTTGATAAAGACGGTGTTGAATATAAGGTCGAACATGAATGGGCTAATGACATAGATGAATCTGCATGTCGTACGTTCATTCACAACATTTGTCCTGACCGACCTCAATCAGTAATAAATAAGGATGTTCGTGAACTAGATATTGAAACTCTTGGAGAAATCGACGCTTTTACGTTTGGATTTCCTTGTAATGATTATAGTATTGTCGGCGAGAAAAAAGGACTGGAAGGCAATTATGGTCCATTATATACATATGGAGTGAAGGTATTAAGAACGTTTCAACCGAAATGGTTTGTTGCAGAAAATGTGTCTGGTCTTCAAAGCGCAAATGATGGACAGGCTTTCAATATGATTATGAGAGACTTAAAGGAATCAGGGTATAAAGTTATACCGCATTTATATAAATTTCAAGATTATGGTATTCCTCAAACTAGACATAGAATTATTATTGTCGGAATCAGAAATGATATAAATAAAGAGTTTAGAGTTCCTGCACCTACGCACGGAGAAGGCAGATTGCCTTATAAAACGGTAAAACAAGCATTAACAGAACCGCCGATTTCTGCTGATGCACTGAATAACGAATTAACGCGACATACTAAGAAAGTAATTGAATTCTTAAATCATATTCCTGCGGGTCAAAATGCGTGGTTTGAAGGAATCCCACAACATTTAAGATTAAACGTCAAAGGCGCAAAAATGAGCCAGATATATAGACGTTTACACCCAGACCAACCGTCTTATACTGTTACTGGCAGCGGTGGTGGCGGTACACATATGTATCATTGGAGTGAACCACGCGCTTTGACAAACAGGGAACGTGCGCGGATTCAAACATTCCCGGATGATTATGTTTTTCTCGGCGGGAAGGAAAAAGTCAGACAGCAAATCGGTATGGCTGTTCCACCAGAAGGTGCGAAAATTATTATTGAAGCAATACTGAAAACTTTTGCGGGAATTGAATATGAAAGCATTGATCCAAAGTGGAATGTTGATGACTTTGACCAGACCAACTTGAATTAATTACATTATAAAAAAAGAGAGCGACTAAAACAGGTCGCTCTTTTTAACCTCACGCAAAAATTCGCCAACGGTCGAGTACGCACGGTTATTGATTGCCTTCAAAAATAATTCAACTCGTTCTTGCTTGGATAGGTCATTATCTAGGCAATAATCCAAGAAGCCAAGTAAAACATTTGCACTTAGCATTATCCCCTTAATGTCACGGTTGGGGATAGCACGTTTTGTAAGATTACTTATTTTTTCAAGGTTCTTTTCACCGCTCCAATCCGCCGCGGTAACATATCCGAAGAACGATACTTGTCGGCTGTCGTATCCGTCATAATTTGGTAAATATTCCGACGCCATATGCGAAGCCAACGAAGCTGATAAAGCGAATTTTGTACGATAGTTCTTAGCGTCAATGATTCCCATTTGCATGCCTTCGTATTTTAGAAGAATTTCGATTTCAGTTTCAACGTTTGCAAGCGGTTTAGGTCGCATTTCAACTTCAAAGCCGATTGCCTTGAAAACTTCACCTGTCTTATCTTCAAAAACAAGGTTATCTAGTTCGTTCAAATACCCTTCAACAAAGTCGTTGTTAAGTGCTTTATGAGTGACTTGTTTCAAGTCGTGTGCGTGTTTTTCTGCTTCTTTTGGCGGGAATTCATTCATGAGAATTTCCTTCAATTCCTCATGCGACAAATAATCTAAATCGGGATAATCCGAAAGCAATTCACGAATTTTATTTGCAGTTTTCGTTTTATTAGTTGCAGGCTTAATATCACCGTAACTGCTAGCCTTATAGCTTTCAATATCCAAACCATTATTTTCCGCCATACGTTGCAGTGAGATAAGATAACGAGTGTTAAAGGGATACCTATAATCATACTGTTCGATTTCTTTGGCGACCCGCTTGGAATCCGACGGTTCAACACGAAGGGCTTCACCGCGTATGTATTCGACAAGTCCAGTATAATCACTAATCAACATGAACGTGTGGGCTACATCCCCATGTGCGATTTCAAAATCTCTTGCGCCCTTATCGGAACGTTCGCGGTGGTCGAAATTTTTAGCGATTTCTTGTTTTATCTGTGCTTTATCCGTCAGGCTTGCGTTTCTAAAATGAAGGATCTTGTCCGTGACGGATGCCAATTCATTGTCTTTCTTCGCAGTTAAAACGAAATAGGTGATTTCCTCTTTAGTGACATAATAGTTTAACTGCTCTTGATTCGTCAGTTTGATTAGAAATCGGGCAGGACGAATTCGAAAACTTGATTCAAACTTCGGACGGAAGCCAGATTCAAGGAAATAAGCATTGGGAATTTGCAGGGTCAGAATTTGTTTTGTTACATTATCCCTAACCTTTTCACCGTCCAGAATCTTTTTCCCTACTTTGGTGAGTTTCAAGGAACCTTCTTCATCCGTATAGATATAAGCAAAAGTTTTTAACATTGCCGCCCAGGTTCTTCCGCCTGAACCATCGTTACTGACGTTATTCCGCTTAACGCCGCGATCGTTCAAAGCACGTTCGTAATTAAAATGGGCTTGGCGGTTACCAGACCACTTGATGGTCAATCCATCGGTTGCGTCACATAAAGCTAGAAGTGCGTCACGATGGAATTTAGGGTCACGTTCCGGGCGGGTAATAAACCAAATTTTTCGCTCTGACATTTTATCAGTTCCCTTCGGAATTTATTCGATTTAAAACTCGGTCGTAAGCATCTGATTCTTCTAATGAAAGCACGTTTTTTAATGCCCTCAAAGAATCAACATAGAATTTGATATCCTCGAAGAACTTGGGTAAATCGGGGTCATTGTTTAGCAAATATCGAACGTCGTTCATTGATAAATCAATGATAACTGAAGCTATATTGAGTATTTCTTCGTCAATAACAGCTTGGACTTCAACAGGTGAGAATTTGCTGGTATTGCTAATAATCTTATTTATTGCTGCTAGCGATTTTATAAACGTCGAGATTCGCATGTCTTCTAATTCGTTGAATGTACGATTAAACCAATTATTTTTTCGACCCGTACTGCCACTTAACTCAGCGTGGCTGATTTTACGGTTTTGAAGTTCTTTGTCAAGGTTCCGTGTGAGTCGGTAAAGTAAAACCTTATTGAGCAATTCTTGCAATAAAAAACTATCATTCGGTAAAATTTGAGACATATCATGCACCTCCTAACCTTCCAGTATCTTCCCTTGTTTTTAACAATAAATTATATCTTGTTACTTGAAATCAGCTCATGAGTAGATATTTTTGTTCAGAATAAAATATTTTTTAATATGGAGATTTTTATGGCAGATAATCTTAATAAGGAACAACGACGAAAAAACATGCAGGCAATACGGTCGATTTCTAAATTAGAAGACAAAATTACCAAAGAGTTATGGAACCGAGGATTAAGATTCCGTAGAAATGTCAAGGATTTACATGGAAAACCTGACATTGCTATAAAAAAGTACAGAGTGGTTATCTTCATAGATTCATGTTTTTGGCACGGGTGTGAAATACATGGCAATATGCCGAAGACAAATTCTGAATACTGGAAAAAGAAATTACAAAGAAATAAAGAAAGGGATGCAGCAGTAAATCATCACTATTTAGTTGCGGGATGGCATTTGCTTAGGATTTGGGAACACGAAATAAAAGAGGATTATAAAGGTGCAGTTGATAGGATTATTGAATTCATTCAAAGAGCAAAAGGGGAATGAACAACATAAAAATAAGTAAATGTCGGTACATAGTCGTGTAGACAACTCTGGCAGTCAGAAATGTGGTTTCTATTCTTAGAATCTTCTCATGATTACTCCTGGATGATTTGATACCCAGTCCCGATAGCGGATAAATGATCAATTGTAACTAGCTACACTAATTAAAAGACAAAAAACTACCCCTATGTGATAAGGGGAGTTTTTGGGATTCAATGATTAGTATTAACTTTTTTAGCACTAATGAAAGCACTTTTTAGTTACTTAACTAGGATGTATCCATGAAACTACTGCTTCACACATATATAATTGTTTCACTAAAGATTCGATTATGAGTTATAATTACAGAACTAATGTTTGTATATAGTGATAGGAATTACTTTTAAGATGTCGAATTTTTTAATTTTGCCGAAGTCCATTTGAATTAGATTGTACTGAAATATTGTTGCTGTCTCTAGTAAAATAACTTTTTTGGGGGATATGTGAATGGATAAGATGATTACTAAGCTAGAAGAAATGCTTAGTGCTATGTCACAGGTTAATAACGAATGGGGAAACCTCTCATATGAAGAACAAGACCAATTAGCTGAAAACTATCCTTTTGATAAAAGTTTTGATGAACTAGTTGCTGAGGTTGACGTTTGGATAGATTATATTAAGAATACTCGGACTAAAGGGGATTGAATTACTGATTAACCTCTGCAAATATGATAGAAGTGTTTGTTCGAGGAGTTTGAACCATAAGAATGTAGATTTGAAGAGGTTGACTACACAGATTCTTGGTTTGGTGAAATGTAAGAAACGTTAAAGACGTGATCTTTACTAATGTAAGAATTATTGTACTGGGCACAAAAACCAAGAGAGGAGAATGAAGACGAGCGGAATATTTGAGTTATTTGCATCAAGCCATTTTACAAGAAGCATTTACAGTGAAAGAGTCTGATCTTATCTATACGTAAAGGAGACTGTTCATGAAAAAGGTTCTACTCGATTTTCATGGTGAGTATCAAACAAGTGACTATGAATATCATTATATTTCTCTTCAACTGCATCAAAATCAACCTTATGATCTAGTCAAAGAAGTTTGCAGAGCCATTGATCAAGTCCGTTCTATAATACTGAATGCTCGTAAAGAAAATAGTTTAGTCACTATTGCCCTTCCTGATCATGGGGTAGCAGCTGCTGCCCTCATTCAAGGGATTCGTGGATTGACTGGACATGTACTTTTTACAGTTGTGAAAACACCAGAGGGAATAAAAGAAGTGGATATAGAAGAAGTTCGTGAAATTATGAGAGATACTTTAACAGTTGCTGAAAGGGATTAGTACTCGACTCTGAAATATTCATTTTACATTCTAGTGTGAGTTATCTAGCATATGACGGGAGTGTAAAGACCAGCGATTCGAATTAACTATGCTCCGAAATCTAGCAAAGCATTTTTACAATAGAGGAGACCACTTTTTAGGCTTATCTAAAGAGGGTCTCTTTTGCATTTAAAATGATTAATCTCAACTAAACAAACGAAATTAATATTATAAGGTAATGACTCAATTAAAGGGTGTTTATAGAAGGAGCCCCATCTGAAAAAAGTAGAAGATGGTAAGTTTCTTATTATTATGTATAAAAAAGGAAATTAAAATAGAAAGGAGAAGAGTAATTATGATAGGGTAACATTTTTGGAATATGTAATTAGCTAATAGGAGGTAGGTTTGTTGGAAGACATTCATAGAGTTCAAGAACTTTTATATATTCAAATCAAAGCTCTCCAAGCCTTAAATAAAAATGAAAGCCCGAATAAAAATAGAAAAGTTATTAGACAATCTCATCAGCAGTTAGCTTGTTTTTTTCTAGATTTAAGTATTATTCCGCCGGCATCGATTAATCAATGGTTAGAGATACATACTAAACCACTTTTAGACTGGCTCCCAGAAAAATACAGTGAGTTACCAATTAACTTTGAGTCTGCTCTGTATGATCTAGAAATTAATGAGATAAGTGAACAAGCGTATTGGTTTCTAAAATATACTGGTAATCCAAGAGATTACCAGACGAAGCCGGTTTTAGAAGTAATTAGTTATTGTGCCAGTTATCCTGTTCCATATCAAAAGGGATATGTTACTTTCCGTAAAATATTAGCAGATAAGAAATTTGCTGTTTTATCTGAAAATGGGTTAGAAAAACTATTGGATTCAATTGAAGATCTTTTTATAAAAAAACAACTAGAGCAGTGTTATGAAAGATTAGAGAATTGGAGGGAATATAGGGTTTGTCCAAATTGCGGGTATACCTTACATTTTAAAAATGGTAACTGGCAGTGTGGAAAGTATAATGTTTGTGGGAAAATTAGTGGAACACGTTTTTCCAACTGGAATTTTGTTAATCCTAAGCCATTTAATTTTAAAGATGAGGAAAAAACTTATCGCTTAAAACATGGTGTTCATAGTTCTGTTCTGGTTCCGGGAATATCAGAATTAAGGATTTTTTCACGCCTAACATCAATATACCAGGTCGAATTGTATCCTAATATTGATAGAGATGGAGATATTCGAGTTATATTAGAAAATGAAGTAATTGATTTTGATGTGAAAAGTTATAGAAGTCCCGATGGATTGGCATTTCAAATTCAGGAAAATTTACAGAAAAATGAAAATGGTCATCTCCCGATTTATATTGTTCCTTATGAATATACAGCAAGTTGGAGACCTGGATATATAAAGAGAGTTAAATCATTTTTTGCAAATGAAGATGGGATTCAAATTTTATCGGAAAGTAAGCTAGCAAACTTCCTTCGTGAAAAGGCGGAAAAATAAATGGGAAGACTTGATCTTTATCAGTGGTTTGTTTCTTGTACTTCAAGAGAGTATATAGATAGCTTATTTCCAACTGTTACAGATCGATCTTCATGCAGAAGATTGATGGAAGTAGAATTTGTTCTTTACATAACAGAGAAATTTGCTATCCATAAAAAAATACCAATAGAACAATATGACGTTCTTTTTTCAGGATATCAGCACTTGTATGTAAAAGATCAACTGATCCAGAGAGTAATCAAAAGAATCAAGTGTCTGAACTTCCATTTTAGTTTTGGCGGTTGGTTTGATTGGTTGCATAATTACTTAGAAGTTCCAAAGCAATATCGATTATTTGATGTAGAAAAAAAAGAAGATCCAACACTAAAATTGATAAAAAATTTTCCACCAGTAGCAGGAACAAAGCGTGAGGAGTATTATCAAACCTTTATCGAAGAGGTAATTCCTTTCCAAGGATCTAGACGGAAATTTGCTCAGTTAGGAAAAACGTACTTTTATGATCGTGGTGAAAATGAAATATCTGTTACATTGCCAAAGAAATTACCTTATTTAACTGAAGAGATGCAAGAGAATTGGATTACGTTAAGCTCAGAAGTGAGTTCAGGTGAAAACGGGACTCTATTAGGAAAAGAGATGGATGATATCCTATCAAACAACCAAAAAAAATCTAAGAATTACAAGAAGAGATTATCTGAGTTGCAGCTACTTCCAATTAACCATAAGAATTCATTTGAATATGAAGGGCTTCAGCATATATTGGGAGGATTAGGAGCTGGTAAATCTACTTTTGTCATCGCACAAACTTATTTTAAGTGTAAGTATCAAAATGCTACAGTTGGAATCATTGAGTCAAGAGTAGATGATATAGTCCAAAAGGCACAGGAACTACGAGATTTAGGATTGAAAGTAGTTACTTTTATCGGAAAGTCTGAAAGAAATAAGTATGAGGAGAACAGGCTGTTTAAAAAGTCAGTATCCGAAATGATCCAAGACACAGGATTAGAAGATGTTTCGTCGTTTTGTTTAATTCAAGCGTTGGCAGAAGATGAAATATTTATAGATTCTTATCCGTGCCATGACTTATATGTACATAGCGGAAAGAAAAAGAGAAAAAAGGTAAAACATTTGTGTCCTCTAGCTCATCACTGTGGAATATATCATAATTATAAAGATTTTAATGATGCAGATGTCTTCATTACAACTCCTGCAGCACTTACACAAACTACTGCTCCAATAATGATTTTCGGGAATAGAAAGACAGTTTATGAGCTATTTTATCAAAAGCTTGATATTGTTTTCGTTGATGAGGCTGACGCTACCCAGCAAACAATAGATCAGTTATTTATGATGAATCAACAACTTATTGGAAATCGAAATTGCATAGTAGAAAAAGCTGTGTATGATATTACTAACTCGATTACAGGAATTTATGAGCAAAGTGGAATAATTACAGAATATAGCAAACGAAAAAACATGATGGATCAAGCAGCAAGAAAGATGTATGAAATCGTACTTTCAAGTAATAGATTGAAAAATAATCTGAAAAGAAAAGTAACTTTTAAAGACTTTTTGCTCCATGATCTAAAAAAAGAAGTTGATAAATGGAATATTACTCCTGAAAAAAAAGAACTTACAAAAAGGATTTTGTCTCATTGGAATCAATATCCCGATCTGGAGGATGCTTTTTGGGACAATCATGCCAGTGAAGCTAGAAAAATAGTTAAGTTGTTAGAAGGAAAAACATCTTCCAATTGGCGTGATTGCACCCCTTTTGGAATTGAAGATCTATTTAACATTAAATTGAGCGTGCCAGAACATAAATTAGAGGAAATAAACGCTCGGTGGAGATTTGTATTTTGGCTGTGCTGTTTTGAATCTTGTTATAGTTATATAGAATCTAATCAGGATATCGTCCGTCAAAAAATTGACGACTTCTCAGTGGATGTACCATTTGGGAATCGGAATAATGAGTTAATTCCACACTTGCCTACTCCGATGACAGGGTTTCGTTATGGTTATGAACTGGTTGAAGATCCTGCTACGAAAGACCCAATTCTAAGGTTATTTGGGTATTACACAGTGGGACGTGAGTTAATTTATCAATGGTCTAATTTGTTTCAACACTGTGGAGATCTGAAAGGACCTGCAATTGTATTATTATCAGGTACTACATTATCGCCAGTGAAGACAGCTTATACTCTTTCTCAGCCTTCACAATGGTTACTAACTTCACCTAATCAGTCTCATCAGCTAGAGCAATTTATCTGGAACAAATTCACCTATCGAATATCTGGAAAAAATAGAGAAGAGCGTGATGTTAACTTAAAACTATTAACCAAACATTTGATTCCTGAGATAAAAGATCAGTTAGCATCATGGAAAAGATGGGGGGACGAAAATAACAAGAAACGGGGAAGAGGTGTGCTGTTAATTGGCAATTCCTATGCGGATTGTGACGTGGTTGCATCAACGTTGGATAGGGAAGATAAAGGATTGAGATTTCGATCTCTAACAAAAAAAGCAGATTTTGATTATCACATTACACGAAATGATTTGACCCGTGAAGCGGAAGAAGTTGATGTATTAGTTGCTCCTTTGGGAGCGATAAACAGAGGATTAAATTTGGTTGATGAATATGGGGAGGCGTTGTTTGGAACGGTTTTCTTTTTGGTCCGCCCATACCCAACTCCTGAAGATGTGCTTTATATGTTAACAGCACTCCATAGTATGATGGATGATTACTTGCTGGATTTAAAGAACAGGAATTTAACCGCTGTAGAGAAAATCAAGAAATTAAGGATTAGAGCAAATTCTTTATTCCAGACAATGTATGTAACTCCAGAATATTGGACTGCGTTAAAAGACGACGATCGTAAGCGTTTAGCTTGGTTTTTGTTTGTTAACATATGGCAAATGATTGGACGACTGATCAGAGGTGGAGCACCTGCTAGAGTATATTATTGTGATGCTTCTTTCTATCAAAGGATTGATGATGAGCCGACACTTCTAGAAGTTTGGTATAAATTGTTTAGTGAAAGCGAAGGTCATGAGTACCAAGCTTTGTATGGACCGTTTATTCAATCTTTAAATAAGTTGATTGAACGGCAAATAGTAAGTGAAGAGGAGGATGAACATGAGTAGTCAGGACAATTTTTTAGAGTTAATGTCAGTCGAAGTAACTAATTACGTTCCAGACAAACCCCTTTACTTTTTGTATTGTCCAAAAAGCTGGAGTGCGGAAGTAAAAAAGCAGTCACAAACCACAAATTACGAGCTAGAGTTCAGACTCACGAGATTGGGCGAAGAATTATATCAGATGTATCCTGATTTACTTAGCTATTCATTTAAACATGCCGTATTTCAAGGAAAAAGTCCCATGTTTGTTTCCTTGCGCCCAATTAGTATTGACGAAATTGCTGAGCATTTTAGACGACACGGACGACAAGTCGGCAAACGATTGTTTTTTAATGAGCAAATGGCAGAATGGTTACTGGGTGATGCGGCTAGTATTAAAGACAATATTTTTGATTGGTTACCAGCATATTTTGCCAGACAATTTGTTGAGAAACAGCCTTTGTTTGATGTTGCTAATGAAAATGGAGAAATTGTTGAGCGATTGAAGTTTTTCCTTGTAAAAAGAAATCCAGTGGGCTGTATGACAGAGCTCTATTCCAAGGGGGGAAAATATTACTCTTATGGTGTGAATTTTACTATTGAAACTTTCCCAAATCAGTCGGACAGAACTTTTCTTTTTATAAAACCTGTCCATCATCGATTTATTACAAGAAAGATAAATGATAAGAAGCAAGTACGCAGTAAAAAGGATGGAAGTATTTTCGTAAGGAGGAATCTGTCTAATTTGCATCCGTTTATTTCTTTACCAGTAAGCAAGGATATGGATGCTAAGGATGGAGAACCAGTACTCAAATGGCGAGACAGAAGAACAGTAGAGTATCTAAACTTATTTTTGGGAAAAGAATTGTCATTAAGTAATTTATTACAAGATCCAATGCAATATATAAATATGAGCCAAGAGGCAACAGCGTGTATTCTCTATAATCCTAATACTTTTGTAAAGGGAAATGATGTAATTGAACTTGGACTAGGATTGCCTGAGCGTAAGCGTTTATATCACCTTGTGCATCAAACATTAGACTTGCCACCTTCATTGACTACTGAAAAAACATTGTTTAACAGAGGAAAAGGGTATCATCTTTTTCCATTGGTCGTTAATGAGCCAACACAACTAGATATTCAATGCCATGTGTCCAAAGTACATTATGATACATTAAACGAAGTTCTATTGAATAGATCAAACAAAAAAAAGAATCATTTGTCGTTTGAATGTGAGAGTTTAGGAGATGGTTCTTTTGCATTTCAGGCAAATCAACATCCATTAGTTATTAATCTTCATCACATACCTGATAGTTATGTTGTTAGAGAAATTGATCCTGCTAAACCTCTTGATTCAGTTGATTTGATTAGAAAGTATATCCAGCTTACTAAGAAACATATAAAGAACTCTTCAGCAGCTATTATTGACATCAAGGAAAAAAAGAAATGGAAAGAAATTGATCCAAAGGAATTTGTTCGTTATGCTTTCTGGAATGAGAAAATGCTATCACAATTTTTAGTTGATGATGATAATGACATAGAATATCGAGTACATAATGCTCTTCTTGATCTACTTAAGGATTTTGGAATTTATTCAGGGAATCTTTTGACTAATGATCAAGATACATGGTTGTTCGTTAGAGGTAATAGTATTTCTTCTCTTCCAAAAGTAATGATTTCACGATATAAGAATCATCGGATCGATTATCTTTTACAAGATTCTAAAATTGGATGGAACTCTTTACAAAATCTAGTTTTAAATCCAGATGGATTAAGAAGAAGTTTGAAATCCAAAAAGAATGGAAAAGAGAAAGTTATAAATGAGGCAACTATATTTATTGAAAGAATTTTAGAGGATGAACTGACATGTTCTGATTCGAATGTGTATGTCATCTTTGATCGTGGTTCACTTACAAAAATGTATAAGTCAGTTGATAACAATAGATTGTCAGATGGTAACTGGAAGTTTGTGAATAATGAGTTATCTTTTAACGAACGCTTAAAGATCATCCGGATGACTAATTCTACTCAACGTGGTGTTCCAGAGTATATTAGTCACTTAAAAGGAAAAGAAGAGCATTTTATTTCAGGTTTATACTTCTTGGATGGAAGGTTTTACAGTTTAGCTCCCAAAGGTGATCTTATTCAAGAGTCGCCAAAAAGGGAAAGGTCATACTTTGATAAAAGTTTACGCCAGCCGGATTTATTGGAATTTTTCCCTGTAGGAAATCACAGGGATTTGCAGGAAAAAGAGTTATCTATAAGTCAGTTACACTACTGGAGGAGAGCATCAGTCTCTTTTAAAGAATCAACAATTGCGCCTGCCCCTATGCATACATTAGGCACTCTGAGAAAATACATGGATATGCATAGTAAGGTCAATAAGGTTTTTACATTGGCAGAAACTAGCTTTAAGAACAAATAAACTGTCCACCACATGATCGCATTTTAACAACACTATGATAAACTCGGGGCATTTAGATGGCAACCTGGCTCAGTTACACTAGCAGTGTAGAGGTTAGAAGTTCGATTCTGCTATGTTTCATCAACCAAACCCTCGATGTTTCGGGGGGGTTTTTATTTTTAGGTCTTTTTTCTAGGAGCAATTGAGCTACTCCTTCTTGTTGTTTGAGGATCTAGATGGAAAGTATCTAATGCAATATAATTAACTCAATACATAGTAAGGGGTTAATAAATGAATACTCGTTATGCGATTTATGTACGTGTCTCTACAGATAAAGACGAGCAAATATCGTCTGTAGAAAACCAAATAGATATCTGTCGAAACTGGATAGAACGCCAAGGACTAGAATGGAATGAAAACTGCATCTTTAAAGACCACGGAATAAGTGGCACTCTTTTTCTTGAACGTCCAGCTATCCAACAAATCTTAGCTAAGGCAAAGAAAAAAGAGATAGATATGGTTGTATTTAAATCCATCAGTCGTTTGGCACGTGATTTAAAGGACTCACTTGAGATACGAGAAGTATTTATCGCACACAATGTACGGATTATCTCTGTTGAAGAGGGTTATGACTCTCATAAAGCAGGGAAAAACGACATGGCATTTGAACTTTGGTCACTCTTTTCTGCTCAGTACAGTAGAACACTATCTGCTGGTGTATCAGCTGCTCTTGCTGCTAAAGTACGCAGAGGAGAGCACATAGGGAAGATTCCTTATGGTTTTGATAGGGAAGATGGGAAACTCAAAATTTTGGAGGATGAAGCTAGAGTCGTTCGAATGATCTTTAACTGGTATAACCAAGGTTGGGGTTTTAAAAGGATTACAAAGGAGTTAAACAGCCTAGGTATTCCATCAAAACAAAATAACAAATGGCAGATGACTTCTGTACAGAGGTTGATTGGAAATCCTATTTGCTGCGGAGATTTTATCCTGAACCAGTATACATCAGTTAAAGCTGGTGGACGTAAAAAGCAGATACGTAACTCTCCGGAACAGTGGCTTTGGTTTAGAGATCACCATCCTGCAATTATCACTAGAGAAGAATGGGAACAAGCAAACCCAAATCGAACGAACAAGAATAAGATCACTCCATGGAATGATCTAAGAGGGATTCTCAAGTGTGGCAATTGCGACTCCAACATGGTGGTTCTACAATCGCATAAAGTTTTGAGTACTGGTAAAAAGAAACACTTTCGGTATATAAAATGTTCGCGATATAGACGGATGGGATCAGATGGTTGTGTAAATCATGAACCTATTACTTATGAAGAAGTAAGGACTTTTTTAATCGAGACACTTTTGGAAAAAGGACGATCCATTAACTTAAACCTGACGAACAATCCATTTAGTGATCGTGAAGAACAGATAAAAGAAGCTCAGAAAGCCTTAAAAACAGTACAAACCAAGAAACAACAACTAGTTGATCTTTATCTCGATCAGTTAATAACAAAGACTGAATTCGAAGAGAAGCGGGCAGAGCTGGATAGTCAGACACAACATATTGAAGAGCAGCTAGCACTTCTCCAACAAAATGACTATCAAGTAAGGCAAATTAAGACTATCCAAGAAGCTTTTAATGCCTTGGAAGAACAAAACCAAGACCTGTTGAATGTATTCAAAACCTTATTGGATAAGGTGATCCTACAACCGAATTTGGAAATAGACCTTGTATATTCGTTTGAGAAACCTTAGTATGTCTAATGGTTTGCAAAGGGTACACATCAGTAATGTGATGCAAAAACTAGCGGTCAAAGGACGCTCGCAAGCCGTGGTGGAACTCGTCCGTCTGGGAGAATTGGAGATTTAAGGAATGGCCCTGCCATGTGGATGGTAGGGTGTTTTTGTTGTGAGGAGTATTAGATAATGAAGAAGAACAGTTACAGCAATATAATCTCTCTGCACCTTCAATTTGATCTGGAACAGGCTAAAATTAGGTCGGTTAAGGATATTCCATTTGAGTGTTATTCAGGATCATCTTATGTTTTATAGATTACAAAGGTAGAATGTATTATGGAGGGAATAAATTTTGTAATATTCGGTCTTATACATGAAAAGGAGATGGAATAAACCATTGCTTATTTGCTTACTTTTGTTCGTTGGGCTTTCGATAGGGGGATATCTAGTAGCGATTACTTGCCAAGCATATACGTGGAAATATGTTTTAAAGCCAGGAACCATGGTTCTGATTATGATCATCGCCTATTTAAAGGTAGACGAAGTAGGGATCTTTGGCTGGCTTATTTTACTGGGCCTCTTCTTCTCAATGTTGGGAGATATTTTTTTAATGCTACCATCCGATCGATTTATACTAGGGTTGGTTTCCTTTTTTATTGCCCATGTCATCTATGTAGTTGCATTTCCAGCAAAGAGGGAAATATCAGGTGTAACACTGTTTGAAATCTTTGTATTAGTAGCTATTGCAACTATATTCTTTCTCTATTTGCGATCCGGAGTGAATCAGGAAGGGGGAATCATCTTACAAGTTGCTGTGCTTTTGTATATCTCGGTGATTTCTCTTATGGTGTTCCGTGCCTTGCAAAGTGGGATGTTTTTTTTAATAGTTGGCGCCTTCTTATTTTATCTGTCGGATGCTATTTTGGCGTGGAATCGTTTTGTAAGAAAATATAGATGGGGTGAATTGGGAGTGATGATCACCTATTTCTTAGCCCAAACGCTCTTTGCTGTAAGTCTTTGGTTCTTATAAATATAAAAGGATGAGGAAGATAAAAAAATTTTTTATTTCACTTATAGCGATATTTTCTTTATTTTATCTATATTTTTTTGTAGGAGGTTAGAAGGAATTAGAACTTGATACTGTGGATCTTATGGATACGGAGTTGCAAAAATCTTTATTTGAACATAATAGGTGATAAATTCCTAGACAAAAAGAGCAGGCTACTTTTTCGTAGCCTGCTTCTCTTCGTATGAGATCGGAAATCCTTCGAAAGATACAATCTGTGCGATCCGGATATGCAACGCTTTTTCACTCACGTCGAGTTGGATATGGTCAACAGCAACACCTGTTAGAACCCCTTCTATCTCACCAATCGTTGTGGTGACTATAATACGCTGACCTCTGTGTCTACTTAAATGATCGACAAAGACAGGCTCGATGTTCGTTATATATTGATTTGATTGGGGGACTACTGGTTCGGAAAAAATATACGTAGGTACGGTAGGTTGTTGATTCACATACATCGGTTGTACGATTGGAGTCAACTTTTTATGCATAATATTATGTCTCCTTTGCGTATATCCATTCTCTACTATATATGAGGTGATGGAAGTACTCATGACACAAGGTTTAGGATATACGAAGAGGAAGTTCTATAGTGCTGTCCAATGACCAAAGTTTAATAAGAAATATTGTTCGTCGTTTGCTCTTCCACGTTTCCGTGCTTGAATTGCACGTTGCCAAACTCGTTTAGGAGTCCAAACGTTTGTATTAGTTAAAACGCACGAGGTTTTTTCCTTTTGATCTGTTCGCTCGATAACCCATGTATTCCCTTGCCAACTCGGAGCAAAACGAGTACGAGTGTGCCAACGAGCTTGGTATCGATAATTTCCCTCGCACCAGTTAAACTTGATTTGCTTATAACTATTTTTGTATTCCACTTTTATGAAAGCACTAACAGGAATTCGAATAGGTGCAGATAAGGAGAGATGGGAGCGGATCCTCTGTTCCTGAAATTGCGCTTTCCATTCCAGTTTACTCATGCTCCTATCACCCGGTTTGGCTCTATATCCTCTTTTTGCTAGACCAAGATCATAGGTGTTTGTGTTTTCCTGCTGGCCGCTATCTTTCTGACTCCAGAGAATAAACTTCTGACTTAGATTGGCGTAAGTTCCTTTAAACATTTGGTAAACACTTTCTAATGAATGAAGAAAAGCGATATTCCACTTTTTCATTTGACCTTCTACCCCCTAAATTCTATTGAGAATTAGTAGTTTTGTAGATCTACTTCATTATAGGCAATAGATGGGGAAAAGAAGTTCAAGGGTTTAAAAGATTTGTTAAATTTTGCTTGGATTTCGAGTGTGCTAATCGTAAGGGAAGTAAAAAGAATCTGCTAAAATAGCAGATCCCCAATCAAGAAGTTTCTTAGAGTTTATATTTGATTTAGTTCTCTATGGCACCTTGCACATCATAGAGTTCCAGATCGATGTCTAGTACTTGGCCTAGAGAGAGCTTTGCTAATTGTGATCCGATATACGGACCCATTGTTAAGCCAGAAGCCCCCAATCCATTCGCGATAAAAATCCCTTTCCAATGAGGTAACTCCCCAATTATAGGGAGGAAACCTGGAGTGAAGGGGCGAAATCCGACTCTTGCTTCTAAGAACGTGCTATCGGCTAAGCCTGGTGCAATATCTAACGCTTTGTTGAAAATTTCCTGCAAACCGCTAGCCGTAACCCGTGTGTCATACCCATTGATATCATTTTCATGCGTTGCTCCGATTATGATTCTTTGATCTTCAAAAGCTAACAGATACTGATCACTAGGTGGCATGACAACAGGCCATTCGTTTGTGTTGGTATCTGGCAACATCAGATGAACGATTTGCGCTTTTTGATAGGTTACTTGTAGATGAACACCTAGCGGTTGTAATAATGGCTTTGCCCATGCGCCGGCACAAACTATTACGTTGTCGGCATCGATGGACTCTCCTGATACCATTACTCCTGTTACACGTTTCTCGCTGAATTGGAGAGTAGCATCGCCGTGTATAAAGGTGGCGCCGTTTTTTTGCGCAGCACGTAATAGGGCATTGCGAAGGGCACGTCCATCGACACGAGCGGCACCACTAATATGTAATCCTGCATAGTCAGATGTGAGTGGTGGAAATAACGCATTTACTTCATTTAAAGAAAGCTGAGTGATTTCCCCTATTTCGGGAGCATCTTCTTTACGGGTAGTAGCACGTTTCTCCATTTTGAGTATTTTTTCTAATTCCTTATGTATGCTAATTGCCCCAACTTGAGCATAACCAGTTTGTGTTTCACCATCATGTTCTAATTGTTTAATCAAACTTGGATAAAAGCGTGCTCCTGCCTTCGCTAGCTGGTACCAAGCCTGATTTCGTCGTTGCGATAACCATGGACATATGATGCCTGCTGCTGCATCAGTGGCTTGTCCTTTATCTTTTCGGTCTACAATGACCACTTCCACACCTTGTTTTGCCAACTGGTAAGCTGTAGAAGCTCCTAGAATCCCCGCACCTACGATAATAAATTTCGGCATTTGTTTGCATCCTTTTCGCACAACTAATTTATTCAATTAGTTGTCTTCTATTTTATTTATTATAGCTGAGAATACTCCCACTTTTCAGTATAGCGAAAGTGGGAGATGAATCTGCGTTGGACGAGGTCTCGCAAGTCCTATCAGCCGACTTTTATCGCCTAATTGTAAAAAATGAGTAGTACCTTTTCTTTTCATTCATGAATTGTAAGGCTACTCCAAATAATCGAGGTATAAATCTCCTGTTTTTAGTACAAATTAGCTAAAGAAGGAGGTTCGGATTATGAGACCAGTAACCTTACTGTTAGTAAAATTTGTATCCTGTATGGTAGCTTTTGCGATTGGTTTGGATATTTTCTTTGATGCGACTATTGTGGATATTGTTTCTTTCAGTCTAGCTGTTACCATTATCTCCTATATTGGGGATAAAATTATTTTGCCGCGTTTTGGGAATAGAGATACGATTGTTGTCGATTTTATTATGACCTACATGAGTGTGTGGATTTTCGGTAGTGTACTCTTAGATAACTATGTGCAAATCGGCTGGGGAAGTGTCATAGCAGCAACCATCGTTACCACATCAGAGGTTTTTGTCCATCGATATGTACTTGGTCAAGAACCGGCTGAACAAAGAAATGAAGCACTCCAAACAGGATTTAATCCAAATCTAGCATTCGGAACAGAATTTGCAGAAGAAGAAAAAGAAATACGGGATCACAAAGAAAAACCAAAAGAGAAAAAGTGAATCCATCTACTAAAATAGACGCCTAGCCCTCTAGGCGTTTATTTATGTTGAAATGGAATTTTTCTAATTAAGTATGTTGTATATTTAACCCAAAACCGGCGGCGCATCTACGTTTAACTTGGATTAATGCAACAAGCTGAAATAGATAAAGTTTTTCGATAATATTGTTTATCTAAAGCGGTTTTTTCGTTACTATTATAAAGTCATCCTTGGTCTACCGGATGAAGAGAAGAGATCGCTTTTCTTTTCATCCGGCAGATCAAGCGATGATCCGATACAAATCGAGGAGCTAAATTTCAAGATCTGTCATAGAGAAGGAGGAATCTCTCTATGATGCATTTTGGTAGAGGCATTGCAAATTTTGGAGTAGTTGGACACACAACAGGAAGAAGCAGTAAACATGGAGATAAATGTCCTAATTGTCGTGGAACAGGTCAAGTCAAACCAAAAGGCCCAGTAGTATATGTAGTACCACCTAAATGTCCAAGGTGTGAAGGAAAAGGAAAAATTTAGCCCGATTTGGATCAGAGCGGTCTCAACCATATAGGTTGAACTGCTCATTTTATTTGTAAGGACAGGGCGAAACGGTTTTACTTCCTAAGATGGAGATAGACAAGTCCTTATATCTTTGATCCCACAGTAGTTAGTAGATACTGTGGTTTTATTATGAAAGAGAATGTTAGGTTATAAGCACAAGATGATTGGTTTGAAATATATGATTATGAAATTTTTTTGAATATAAATGTTATAATTAATGTGAATTACAAAATAATTTTGAAAGGGGTTGTTAGTGTGCTTAGAAAATCTAAGATTACTGCTGTTATCCTAGCACTTTTTATGGCATTTTTTTCTTTTACACCACTAATGGTTGAAGCAGGAAAGCTGACTCCTCCTGGTGAGACATTTACTCCAGGAGAGTGGTTTTTGGGGGCAACTCCACCAAATTATGATCCAAATAAGCCACCTATTGTGTTCGTTCAAGGGAAAAATGGTACTGCAAGTAGTTGGTATGGAGAAACAAGTTATCATGGTCCAAATGATATGTATGACAGCGCTTACAACGCAGGTTATCAAACAGTGTTTGTCCAGTTATATGACGCTGCGGGCAATGGTTCCTATAGTCAGTGGGATAACGGACGATTGCTAGCGACGATGTTGGAGCAAATCTATCAACGTTTTGGGAAAAAAGTAAATATTGTAGCACATAGCAAAGGGGGACCTGATACTCAAGCTGCATTGGTTCATTATGGTGCTCATCGATATGTTGGAAACGTGATAACTCTCGGTTCTCCACATCATGGTTCTCACTTAGCAGATCTATCTTATAGTTGGTGGGCTGGTTGGCTTGCTTCATTGCTCGGACAACGCGATGATGGAACCTATTCCTTGCAAGTAGGAGAGATGGCAAACTTCCGCTCGGTTACGGATTCTCATCCAAATGCAAAGCTAAATAAGTATTATACTGTCGCTGGTACTGACTGGGGTCCTATGTTCTCCGCGTTATATACAGGAGGGATGTATTTATCTTCCTATGGTTCCAATGACGGGCTAGTGAACGTTTGGAGTACAAAGCTCCCATATGGAGTTCATCTGTTTACCGATTCCAATTTGGATCATGACAATATTCGAGTGGGTTCCAAAGTATTTTCTCGGATTGAACCGAAACTTCGTACTGCTACTATAAACTCGACAAATCAAAACTTAGCAACATACCAATCCGAGCAGCCGATTATGAGTAGCTCGAATCAGACTGTTCTAGGAGGACCACTTGTCAAAAACAAATGGGACAAGCAGACTTTTGTTGTAGATACCAAGACAGATGGAGATATCTCAGTACTAACAGCAACTTCTGATACCCAAGTGAAATTAATCTCACCGTCTGGAAAAGTATATACAAATAAAAATAGTAATGTAGTAACTGGGACAGACCAATTCTATTTTATAGGTGCACATGTACAAACATTTCAATTGAAACAGATGGAAGTAGGTACTTGGTCAATCCAATTGAAGAGTAAAGCTAAAAAAGATGCATATTTTATGGTAACTCAACTCAAACAAGCTGAATCTATTTCGTTAGAATTACCAGGGAAAGTGAAGCAAACAAAAGCAAAATTTCGTTTAATGCAACCTACTAAACAGCCTAGCAATTCAGAAGCAGTGTCCTTTACCATTCGTGTTGTGGACAAAGAAGGAAGCTTGGTAGCCGAGACCCATTCGACGAAGAAGTTAGATGCTGCTAGCTTTGAGGAAAACTTACCAGAAGTGAAGCAATCTGGCGTCTATAATGTGACCATAGATGTAAAAGGGAAAAATAAAGAAGGCAAAGAGATGAACCGTACCATTGTACGTTCTGTATATATTGAAAAGTAGGAAATCACTTCTTGCTAAATACACTTAGGGCATTCGAAATGAATGCCCTAAGTGGTGTTATTTCGAAATGATCTCCTTAACTCTTCCTACTTGTCCATCTGTAAGGCGAACTTTAATTCCATGAGGATGTTTGGGAGAGTTCGTTAGAATATCTTTCACGATCCCGTGTGTTAATTTTCCTGATCTTTGGTCTTGTTTTAGTACAATATGTACTTCTAGACCAGGTTGAATGTTACTACGAATGCTTCCGTCCATGATAGTCTCCTTATGAAAATAGGTAATGGGTTGATTGGCTTTTATTATATATGATAGAGACCACTCCTAGACAGCTTTGTCTAATGAGTGGTCTCTTGGATTAGAATGAGTGGTGGTGATTTCCTTTGGATGGATTGGCTATTACAAAGCCTTCTTGCGGAATATAAAAATACTGAATCCAAACTCCATCGAGCAAATCGGCTTCTCGTTTATCCAATAAAACATCAATATCTTTGTTCGTTTTTACGATTTCGTCGTGTTCAGTAGGTGTATCCAGTTTGAAATCATAATGGGCATGGTCACCATGATTGCCTGTAACAAATACACGAACCATTTTACCTGCTGCGTCTTCTTTGCTTAACATCTCTTTTAAAATGGTGGCAGCGTTACGAGTAATCTTACATTTCATGTTTTACTTCTCCTATCCAATATTGTCTACTGTTATTATTTTCTTGAACCGTTTTTTAAAACCTTGTTGTTTATTCATTTGTACAATCTATTACGATGAGGACTAGTATCATCTAGGTTGGTATTCTGTTTCGAAGTAGTACGAATCGCGTTTAATTCAGTGGATAAATCCATAAACCATTTTTCATCTTTTGTTTGTAATGCTAGATCAATCAATTGAGCAAGTTGGTGTTCATTTTTCGTAGTGGAAATTGGAAGCCTTTCGATCGCCTTTGTTTGAAGCACCATTGTCTTTCCAGTTTGTTGATCGTTATCACATTCGACAACGTAAATCATTGCCAAGCCTTTTGTGAGATCTATATTTTGAAGGTAACCGAATAGCAATTCTCCATCCCGTGACTTTCCTTTGACCCAATCGCCTTCTTTTAATGGGGAGTTGTTGATCCATGTCACTAACAGCACACTCCTTTTAAATGTTATAAATAAAGTTACAGTTACTATTTAAAGGATAAACAGCGAAGGAGATTTTTTGTATCTGTAACTTTAGAAATTACAGTATAGGTAAAAATAAACCAATATCATGGACATTGTTTTATTTTTTGTAGAACGGCGTATATCGTAATTTGGTCCAAATATTTTTCGAAGTAAATTTCTGCTTCATGAAAAATTTGATCCATGACCTCTTGAGTATTGGATGAAATGGGACAAGTTTCTTCTGGATTCCCTGTACACCAGTGAGGCTTTAGCATTTTAGATGAGACTGTACGATAAATCTGAGCCAATGTGACTTCTTCAGGGTTACAGTCTAAAATATAGCCCCCTCCAACTCCTTCTTTTGTTTTAACAAATCCCTTTTTTCGTAGACAACCCATAATCTTTCGAATTCTAGCGGGATTTGTTGAAACATTGGTCGCAATTAATTCACTACTAGCCATGTGATCAGGAAGATGCGCTAAAAAAACTAAGCTGTGCACGGCTATGGTAAATTCGCTATTCACTGAATACGTTTCCTCTCACAGAAAGAATACTGTAATTTTAATTTATACAGTTAAGGAAGTCAATAAAGTCACTGTTAGGATATCTACCTGACATAAATTAGGTACCCGTTTTGAAGTAAACGAATACCTATTTGGTCCAATTGGATGTTGTTTTTTTATCTATTATAGCTGAAAATACTCCCACTTCTCCCTAAGTGCCGGGTAGAACATGATCGAGACCTCCATGCTGCTCAGAATAAGAGGGTCTAAGACTTCTTGCAGTAGGAACAGTTTGAGACATTCCCTATCGGTAGATGGGGAGTGTTCAAATTTCTTCTAAATAGGAATCAATTAGCTGTTTGAGTGTGTTCAGATTCTGTTTGAACGAGGCAATACTACTTTGCTTCAATGAATTTAACGCACTTTCGATAATAAATTTCCGAGATGTTGGCTGGTGAAACAGTTCTTCTTGTATAAAATCTAATAGCTCGGAGTATTTCTGTTGCTCTAGCTCGTTTACTACCTCTTTGTTCATACATTTTTTCAATTCAATGATACAGTTGAGGACTTCTTGTTCCAACTTGAGCTTCGCACTTTCACAGGTTGGTACCCATTTTTCTAATAACTGAGGGTCCAAAAGCTGTTCCCCTGTATTCGAAACTTCTTCTACCATATGGATCAATCGATTCACGCTATAGCGAATTACTTCATCTTCATTCAAATTAGTTTCTTTGGCTTTAAAGTTAAAATGGAAATTGCGATGTAAAATGCTGGTGAACATGATAGCGCAGTCAAGTAAATAAGGCTTTTTCTCTTCTCCAAAAAGCTCGATAAAACGATTATAGAACCAACTTAACTCCACAAATTGCTTTTTGTTAATGTATGCTTTTAAATCCGGATCATTGGACATGAATACTTCTTCAAACAGACGGAATAGCTTATGTTTATGATGATTTTTCATTTGAATTTGTACTTGTACGATAAATAAATCTAAATCGGTAGGATCTTTTCCGACTAATACTTTGTTTCGTTCTTTATCCAACGTTGAAAATAGCCATTTGAAAACGGCGATTAATAATTCATTTTTCGATGAAAAATAATTATAAAAAGTCCCTTTGGAAATGCCACTGTAGTCCAAGATATCTTGGATTGATGTAGCCTGAAATCCCTTTTCAATAAATAGGTGATGAGCGTTATTGATAACCTGCTGTTTTCTATTGTTCATAAAATTCACCCGAAAGTTAAATTAGACTGGCTGTCTAAAATATAATAGCTGATCTTAATCGTTTGCACAAATCATTTGATTTTAAACGATATTTTTTTGTTGAAAAAATTGAACTGAAGGTATAATATACTTTAGGTGTGTAACATATGTATAAAAAAATAAACTGACAGTTCAAGAAGGAGTATGGCATAAGTGCAATCGACTGATACTTTAAATAAACCACCATATGGCATCATTGCCATTTTATTAATCGGCGCATTTATTTCATTGTTAAATGAAACGCTGTTGAATGTAGCATTACCATCTATTATGAAAGATTTAGACGTAACAACATCTACTGTACAGTGGTTGGCTACAGGATACATGTTAGTAAACGGAATCATGATTCCAACCACGGCCTTTTTGATTCAACGCTTTACCGTTAGGGGCTTATTCTTGACTGCAATGTCATTATTTACAGTTGGGACTATTTTAGCTGGTATGTCTCCTGCTTTTTCTGTTCTGTTAATAGCCCGTGTGATTCAGGCTTCTGGGGCAGCGATTATGATGCCACTTTTAATGAACGTGATGCTAACAAGCTTCCCTATTGAGAAACGAGGATCTGCAATGGGGATCTTTGGATTAGTGATGATTTTTGCTCCTGCGATCGGACCTACATTGTCAGGGTGGCTCATCGAGCATTTCGATTGGAGAATGTTATTTCATATTGTCTCCCCAATTTCCTTTATTGTGTTAATAGCAGCGGTCTTCTTATTAAGAGATAAAAAAGAGAAGACACCGATCAACCTAGACTTCTTATCGTTAGTATTATCTACGATCGGTTTTGGCGGCTTGCTATATGGATTTAGTTCTGCCGGAGACAAAGGTTGGGATTCGCCAGAAGTTTATGGAACGATCATTGTTGGTGTGATTGGACTAGTGCTATTCATTGTCCGTCAATTTAAGTTGGAAATACCAATGCTAGAATTCCGCATCTTCCGATATCCGATGTTTGCTTTATCTTCGACCATTTCCATTGTTATCACGATGGCATTATTTTCTGCTATGTTATTGATGCCAATCTATATTCAAACCATTCGAGAAATCTCACCACTTGATTCTGGACTATTAATGTTACCAGGTGCATTAATGATGGGGATCATGTCTCCAATTACAGGTAAGCTTTTTGACAAATTTGGTGCACGTTTGCTGGCTGTAATTGGCTTAACGATTACTGCGATTACCACGTATTTCTTTAGTCAGTTGACCTTAGAGACAACCTATACAACATTGATTACGTTATACACTGTTCGGATGTTTGGTATGTCCATGGTCATGATGCCGATTATGACAAATGGACTCAATCAGTTACCAGCTCAATTTAATCCGCATGCTACTGCGATGAACAATACGCTTCAGCAAGTATCAGGAGCGATTGGTTCGGCTCTGCTGGTAACGGTGATGTCTAATCGTACTGCTACGCATGCTGAAGAATTGGCCAAGAACGTAATTAGTCAAGGAACCATTCCAACTGCCGAAATACAACACCAGATTGGGATGCAAGCGATGGTAGATGGAATCAACGATTCGTTTGCTGTATCAGTTGTTCTGGTGATCGTAGCATTGATCTTGTCGTTATTTGTGAAACGTGCAAGACCAGCAGAAGTCGATGATCCAAGAGAAGAAAAAGCAGGAAATGAGCAGTTTGCAACTTAAGAGATTAAGAAAAGAAGCCCACATCGCTTAGAAGGTGTGAGCTTCTTTTCTTTACATGACGCCCTCTTTTTTTTCGATCAAGTAATTTAGTAAAAAATTAAGTCCAATTGAGATAAGCATGCCAATTATAAAAAGATTAGTCCATGGAGGTGTGCGATTTGTAAAAAAAGCAGACATAAAAAAAGAAAACTCCAAGGTAAGCAAAGGATCAAACACAGCCATGTATTAATCGCTTTTATTTTTTTTATTATGGATAAAGAGATCAGTTTGTCTCTCATAAAAAGTAGCTCCTTTTAAACAGGGTCTCATTATATAGTGTAGCAATTTATTTATACCAACGATCCATACAGTTGTTTTTTAAAAGCGAACAAGCGAACTATTAAGTTAGTTGGCAATGTTATTCTATTACAATATCGATAATGATAATCGATTTCAATTAAAAGGAGATAGGATTTTGATAGATGGAGAGACCGATACTCAAACGATCACTTACTTAGGTAAACAATATACAGTACCCAAACAAGTCAAAAGAATTGTGATCGTGGGGTCCATGGAGTCCCAGACTGGCCAGAATTAGGAGGGGCTGATCATTTTCTTAGCTTTATAGAAAATGAATTAAAGCCAATGGTCCAAAGCCGATTAAAAATTAATCGAAAACGTCAAGCTTTGTTTGGACATTCCTTAGGAGGATTATTCGCTTTACATGTTCTATTTACTAAACTTTCTAGCTTTCAAACATATATAGCCGGAAGCCCTTCGATTTGGTGGAAAAACCGTTATCTAGTAAAAATGGCGGATGAATTCATTAGACAAAAGGAACAAATACATGAGGAAAATACCGTATGCTCTGAAACAAGTCTTCTAATTGCAGTGGGTGGACGAGAAAAGCTATTCATGATCCAAGATGCCTTGGATATGTATAAGCTGTTATCCTCAAATACTTTACCGGGACTTCGTCTGGAGTATGAATACTATGAACTAGAAGGTCATGTTACCTTGCTTCCACCACTAATCAGTCGTACATTGAAATTTGTCTTGGAGCATCAAGAGGTCCGCAACAGCTATATATAAAATTGTAGTTGTGTGACTAATGGATTTTAACCCGTTTACTCTTTTTAACCGATAACGATTGTACTTACATGAAAGATAGTAACTTTAAGAGAAGATAATCTTCTAAATGACAGCCAGTAAGTTACCTAGTTTCAATAGGTCATGTATAACTATCCACTGACTTTTTCTAGCAACGTGGGTATTCGCCTACGCCTTTTAATTGCCAATAAAGATGAACCAATTGTCGCTCGTATTTCAGATGCTTACGATAGAAGTAAATATGCTTTTCAGGGTTCATATGCTCATAATATTTTGCTAATGTACCATATAGACTGGTCTTTTGAAGAAGCTTTGCTAGGCGTTTATTCATGGAAATGCTCCTCTCGAGATATATGTTCATTAACATATGTGGAGGAGACATGAGTGGCATAGACAGTATCTCGAAAAAAAGAGCGATGATCATGACAAAAGACTAATAAAATTATTGTATATAGTACAATCGAACAGTATGAAGGAGTGGAGAAAGGAATGCATCTGATCTATTGTGCAGATCCACTAGATTCAAAAAAGATTGATATAGTTTACCAAGAAGAATCATTAGCTGCGGAGAGAGCTGGATTTTCTGTGGCTCGTATTGATTTAGAGGCTCTAATAGAAGAAGGGAACGTTACAAAGGCAGTACGTTGGGTAAAAGAGCTAGACCAACTAGAAACTGCGATCTATCGAGGATGGATGTTAAAAAAGGGACAGTATCAGCAATTGTACGAGGCATTGTTGCAACGTGGCTTACGGTTGATCAATGGGCCAAATCAATATGGAGTTTGTCACTATTTTCCATATACATATCCGATTATTCAAGAACGAACTCCTCGTTCTAGATGGATTCCAGTAGATCCAACATTCCATATGGAACAAGTTCATCAATTATTAGCACCTTTTGGAAATGTCCCTGTTATCGTAAAAGATTTTGTTAAATCTCGTAAACACGAGTGGGAGGAAGCTTGCTATATTCCGGATGCCTCCAATCGTGTTCAGGTAGAAAAGGTAGTTCAACGCTTTTTGGAATTACAGGGGAACGAGCTCAATGAGGGGATCGTCTTTCGAGAATTTATTGAATTGGAAGAATTAACAGAGCACCCACAGAGTGGTATGCCTTTAACAGTAGAGTATCGTCTGTTTTATTTGGATGGAGAATGTATCAGTCAAAGTCCCTATTGGGAGCATGGAGAGTATCATGTGGAGAATGTCCCGATAGAGCAATTTCAGGATATAGCAAAACTAGTACCAAGCCGATTCTTTACGATGGATATAGCTCAATGTAAGGATGGGTCTTGGATGATCATGGAGTTAGGAGATGGTCAGGTAGCTGGTCTACCAGAGAGGTTAGAGGTGGATGTATTTTATAAAAATATTGCAAAAGCCACTATATGAAGGTGGCTTTTTTCCCCATATTAAAAACTAATAATTCAAAACGAAAAATAGCAACCCACCCTACCCTTTTTGATGCTATATTCTAGACAGAAGGTGGATGATACAGAAAGGAGGAGTAGGGTGGAAATCGTACAACCACATATCCGGATTAGCAGTGAACTGGCAGCAGAGTACGCTCTATTACCAGGTGATCCTGGTCGAGTAGAGAAAGTAGCAAAGTATCTAGAAAATGCTCAGGAAGTTGCCTACCATCGCGAGTATAAAACAGTCGTTGGTTGGTATAAAGGGGTCAAGCTCCTTGTTACCTCGACAGGGATCGGTGGTGCATCTGCCGGCATAGCAGTAGAGGAATTAAAAAATGTTGGTGTCAAAGCCATGATTCGAATTGGAAGCTGCGGAACAGTACAACCACATATTAAGTTAGGAGATCTAATTTTAGCAGCTGGTGCCGTACGCCATGATGGAGCATCGGTTGCCTACATCGAAAAAGGGTACCCTGCTATACCAGATCCAGAGCTATACATTCGAATGGTCGACTCTGCTAAAAAATTGGATGTGTCCTATCACTGCGGAATCGTGAGAAGTCATGATAGTTTTTATACTGATGAAGAAGAACAGATTGACCAATACTGGGGGAATAAAGGTGTTCTAGCTTCTGACATGGAGACTTCTGCTTTGTTTGTGATTGGGGGACTACGTAAGGTAAAAGTGGCTTCTATTTTAAATGTAGTCGTCGAGTCAGAGGGTGACTTGGAATCAGGGATCAACGATTATGTAGATCAGCAAAATACGACTGCGCAGGGAGAAGAAAATATGATTGTTACTGCGTTAGAGACGCTTGTGGCTTATAGTCAAGATAAATAACAATAGAGTATGTTGCATAATGAACCCAAAGCTAGAGGCGAGCCTACGCTTAACTTGGGTTAATTCAACAATAAAAACAGCCTATTCTATATTTCTTCTCTATCGTTGTATATTAGTGGAAATGTAAACTGAAAGCGATTACAGGAGGGGTTTGGAATGCAAAAAAATAGTATGTGGTCATTTCGTTTTTCTACTGCTGCTCTGGTATTGATTCCAGTTGCAGTTGGGATCAACTATATTGGGAAGCTATTTGCAGGGGTTCTCAAACTGCCACTTTGGCTCGATGCAATTGGTACGATTCTAGCCAGTATGTTAGCTGGTCCGGTTATTGGGGCGATTGCTGGTGCTGTAAATAACATCATTTATGGACTGACAATGGACCCGATTTCTTTTGTTTATGGGATTACGAGTGTGTTTATTGGACTAGTAGCTGGTGTGATGACATATAAGGGATGGATTTCCAGTTGGTCCAAAGCAGTAGTAGTTGGACTAGCAGTGGGAATCACTGCAGTAATTATCTCTACGCCGCTCAACGTGGCATTCTGGGGTGGACAAACAGGGAATATCTGGGGTGATGGGCTCTTTGCGATCGTGATGGCAAATACAGGGTCTGTATGGCTAGCTTCTTTCTTAGATGAGTTAGTAGTCGATCTGCCAGATAAAGTGATTACGGTTCTCGCAAGCTATGCTATTTTTAGAGGTCTTCCTAACAACGTCAAACAGCTTTACCGCAATGAGAACAAATTAGAGTCTCTGGATTAGTTTAGAGAACCATTTTTAGTATACGGAGAGAACCTTGATCTAGGGAGCGACTTTGATCAAGTTTCTCGGAGTGAGTATCGCCTATAATTAAAACAGAGTTGCTAGAAAGAAGGCGACATCTTTGAAATCGATTAGTTTATTTGTGGAAAGAGATTCATTTGTACATCGGATCGATCCAATCAGTAAAATCGTTTATATTCTTTTTGCGATTGCAGTTCCGATCATTTTGCCTATGATTTCTATTGCTTTGGTTTGTTCCATGATGAGTATTGCTTTATTAGTAATGGCAAAGGTTTTTTGGAAAAGTCTCCCGATTTATGGTTTTGTTCTCTTGGTTCTTTCTACTGTCCTTATTATTCAAAGTTTATTCTATGAGGGGAACACCACCCCTCTTTTTTCACTAGGATCACTCGTTTTTTATCAAGAAGGGCTACTTTATGCTCTGTTGATCTCGCTGAGAGTGATCAATATCGTTGGGGCTTTTATGATCCTGGTTCTCACGACCAAGCCATCTGATTTAGTAGAGTCACTAGTTCGCAAAGGACTCTCTCCACGATTCGGCTATGTACTTCAATCTGTTTTTCAGATCATTCCACAGATGATGTCTACTATGGGGACAATCACGGATGCACAGCGTTCCAGAGGAATGGAGACCGAAGGGAATCTATGGGTACGAATGAAAGCATTCCTCCCGTTGCTCGGCCCTGTGGTGTTGAATTCCCTCATCCAAACAAAAGAACGAGCGATGGCACTGGAAGTACGAGGGTTCAATGCCAGTGGACAAAAGACCTATTTACATGAAGAAAAAAGCTATGCCTATAGTCACCTGATACAGGGGGGACTGGTGTTACTAGTGGTGTTGGCAGTCGTTTGGAGGGTTATCTCATGAAAAAAATTGTCATCGAACATTTGAAATACAAGTATCCAGGTTCGGAAACATTAGCCCTCCATGATCTCTCATTGGAAATAGAACAAGGAGAGATGGTCGGCATTGTTGGTCGCAATCAATCAGGTAAATCCACCCTTTGTCAGGCTCTAGTAGGACTAGTCCCCCATTTTTACCAAGGGGCTTATGGGGGCAAGGTGATTGTCGATGGGGTGGAGGTAAAACATAGTTCGATCAGCGAGCTATCTTTAAAAGTGGGGATCGTCTTTCAAAATCCGTTCACCCAAGTAACAGGTTCCAAGTTAACCGTTTATGAAGAGGTTGCATTTGGGTTGGAAAATATGGGACTAACCCGTAGCGAAATGATCGACCGTATTAACTATGTACTAGATCTACTCCATATCTCCGAATTAAAGGATCGCAATCCATTTGATTTATCTGGTGGACAGATGCAACGAATGGCAATCGCCAGTATGATCGCAATGAAACCAGAGGTCATTGTGTTGGACGAGCCTACTTCCCAGCTAGACCCAAAAGGATCGGAGGAAGTATTTCTAGCGATTCAGCGCCTGAGCCAAGAAGGCATGACTGTCGTGATGGTAGAGCACAAGATGGAAAAAATCGCCCAATACTGCAACCGAGTTGCCCTACTTGATCGAGGAAAATTGATCGATTGGGATACTCCGGCAAATGTCTTTTCCCGTGATGACCTAGCAGACTATGGAGTACAAGCTCCCATCTATACTAGGGTGTGTAAAGAGCTAAATGCGAAAAATGTGGATTCCTCTTCGTATCCGGTCACTCTTGATGAGGCATCTAAGGTATTAGCCTCTCACAAAATTTGAATAACGGAGCGAGTCTGATCAAGATTATGAGTGGCATATAGTTATAGTACTTAAGGAGAGAATCATCATGATCCAAGTAAAGAATCTATCCTTTTCCTATCAAGAAGGTAAGCAGATCCTCCAAAATATCACCCTCGATTTGGATCAACGCTCGACTGCAATCATTGGACAAAATGGAGCAGGGAAAACAACCTTGGTGAAGTTGCTGAAAGGCCTACTCAAACCAAGTACTGGAGATATCCTGATCCAAGGCCAAAATATAAAAGATACTACCGTTGCCGCACTAGCCAAGCAAATCGGATTGGTATTCCAAAATCCGAACGATCAGATCTTTAAAGGGAATGTTTTAGATGAAGTCCTATTTGGCCCGCTCAACATCAAAATGGATGCGAAAACAGCTAAACAAAAAGCTCTTCAAGCACTCGAAATGGTAGGGTTAGAAGATAGCGTAGAAGAGAACCCACAAGATCTGAGCCTATCAGATAAAAAGCTTCTCTGTATCGCATCCATCGTCGCGATGGACCCAGCGATTATCATCTTGGATGAACCGACTATAGCCCAGGACCATGCTGGAAAAGAAAAAATCAAACAGATCATCAAAAGTCTAAGAGACCAACAAAAACTAGTGATGACAATCATTCATGATATGGACTTTGTGGCGGAGAACTTTGAGCGAACAATTGTATTGAACCAAGGAAAAGTACTTCTAGATGGAGATACACGAGAAGTTTTTTCTGAGCGAGTGCTCCTTGCAAAGGCTCATGTGGAACCACCCTATATTACGCAGCTGGGGCATAAGCTAGGATATGAGGAGACGTTTTTGACGGTGGAGGAATTTGTAAGAGCACGAGGGTGATTATATGCTAAATAGAGAAGATATCCCATTGTATTAGGTTAAATCTATACCGAGCATGTTGCATAATGAGCCTAAAGCCAGAGGTTTTCCCCTTTGGAGATGCGGCTATGAGCGGTAGGGAGCCGGAGCAGAGTATAAGCGGCGCCTATATCTAACTTTGATTTATGCAACAAGCTATATACGATAATAGGGAAGATTCCTATTTTAAAAAAATTATTATTGGTTGCTTTTATTGCGATCATCGCTCTTTCACTAATCTCAATTTTTTTATTATCCCAACTCACCGTGTTACCAGAAAACTAGTACAAAACACTCCATTTATGTTCTCTTTAAAGTCACTCTAATTTCATCAATAGGATTCACTATACATTGCATATAAAAAAGATCAGTCCTTCTGGTATAGCTAGGAGGGCTTATCTTTTGGAAACATTCAGATTGGATACGGATTCGCATCAACCTCGTATGTGCTCGGGTTGAGACAAATAACGAGTCTATTTTATAAAATAGTGTACGAACCTATTTCTTTTAAATGGAGGAATATATGTTGCTAGAACAACGATATAGATGGACAAATGAACAACTACGTGATCAGGTTGAGGTATTAGATGGAAAGAAATCCCCACATATCCTGTTAAAAAATGCGACGTACTTGAACCAAGCATTACGTAAATGGATGCAAGCAAACATCTGGATTTATGATGATCGAATCGTCTATGTAGGCGACAAAGTTCCAGATAATTTAGATCGTTGTGAGATCGTGGATTGCCAAGGACTTTTGCTAGTTCCCGGTTATATCGAACCTCATGCTCATCCTTACCAGTTATATAATCCATGTACTTTTGCACGTTTCGCATCGTATCGAGGAACCACTACCTTGATCCAAGATAATCTTCTCCTATTTATGCTTCTGGGAAAAGAAGAAGCTTTTTCGTTGCTAGAAGAGCTTCGAAATATCCCAGCTAGCATGTATTGGTGGTGTCGTTTTGATGCCCAGACAGAGCTAAGAAATGAGGATCAGATCTTTACAGATCGTGAAGTGAAAGCTTGGCTAGCACACGCGGACGTGTTTCAAGGGGGAGAACTAACAGGCTGGCCTAGACTGTTATCTGGTGATCAAAAAATGCTTCATTGGGTACAGGAAACAAAGCGAAGAAGAAAGAAAATAGAAGGTCATTTTCCAGGGGCATCCGAGAAAACACTTGCCAAGATGATGCTATTTGGTATTGATTGTGACCATGAAGCGATGACAGGAAACGAAGTATTGTCTCGACTGATGCAAGGATATACTGTATCGCTTCGCAACTCGTCCATTCGGCCAGATCTAGCCAACATCTTACGAGAGATTCACGAACTGGGAATCTATCATTACGACAAGTTCTTCTTTACAACAGATGGCTCGCATCCTTCCTTTTACGAGAACGGGATGATCGATGCAATGATTAAAATAGCACTGGAACAAGGTGTGCCCGTTATCGATGCATACAACATGGCAACGATCAACGTAGCACGCTATTACCATATGGAACATCTACACGGAAATATTGCCACTGGTAGAGTAGCCAATATCAATTTTCTTCAAAGTGAAACAGATCCGGTACCTGTGTCGGTCCTGGCAAAAGGGAAATGGGTAAAACGGGATGGCCTAGCGATGGAAGATACATTTGGTGTTGATTGGGATCAATATGGTTTAGGTTCTATGAAACTTGATTGGAAGCTAGATATGTCAGACTTAGAGTGCGAGATATCAGTAGGGATCAAATTGATCAATGATGTTATTACCAAACCATATTCCATCAGATCCTATCCTTCTGGTGAACTCGAACACGATGAATGTTTTTTTGTGATGGTAGATCGAAAAGGTAAGTGGCGAGTGAACACACATGTAAAGGGATTCGCCAATCAGCTTAGTGGATTTGCCAGCTCCTATTCTGGGACAGGAGATATCTTGCTAATAGGAAACCAGAAGGAAGATATGTTGCTCGCCTTTGATCGAATGAAGGAAATGGGCGGCGGGATTGTTATTGTAGAACAAGGAAAGATCATTTATGAGATGGCATTGTCTTTACAAGGGCTTATGTCTGCTAAAGAGGTAGAAGAATTAATAGAAGAAGAAAAAGAACTAAAAATGTTACTTAGAGAAAGAGGATATGCCTATGCCGATCCTGCTTTTACCTTGCTGTTTTTCTCTGCGACGCATCTTCCCTACATTCGGTGTACGCCTAAAGGTATATATGACGTGAAAAATAAAAAGGTTCTCTATCCTGCGGCTAAGAGATAACTAGATAAATAGTTATCTGAAAGGAGGATTTATTGTGAAAAACGAGGTGGAAGATACAAAGAAAACAAACTACACAAAACAAGCAGCGAAGATCGGTTTATATGTCAGTCTTATTATGGTGTTTCCAACGTTGTTGTCGTTTCTATTATCGAGTGATCCAATTGATTATAGAGCACTGTTGATTATGGTAGGGGTAGAATTTTCGGTAACATTTTTTTATCATTTGTAATAAGTTGGATTGCCTTATGGAATCAAAGTAACAAGAACGGAAAGAAAAAGAGAGGGAGATAAAAGTGAATTATATGAAAAATAAATCATGGTTTTTCTTGATATTTACTGGGAATCTAGTACAAACATCCACAGTTTTAGGTTTGCCTTTCCTGTTCGTTTATTTGACTAAATTGGAGTTTAAATTTCATCCAATAATTGTTATATATTTTATCCCTTTTTTCATTGCATGGATTGCTCTATACCAAATTAGAAAAGCAAAAAGAGGATGGATCTATTATATTTTTTTCTTAGGGATCATTAATTCAATTCTAAGCATATTAGGGATTCATGATTTGATAAATTCTAATTTAGTAACTTATTCAGTAATCAATTCAGTAACAACAGTAACAATATTGCTGACAATAAGTTTTAGTGTTCCTGGGATTACGTATCTGCTAGGATGTTGGATTTTATGCCGGAAACCAAAAGACAGATCGGATGAAAACAATGTTTCTTCAAGCTAGTATTAGGATGCAAAATGGATGTTTCCCAAAACTCCCTTCCTTTTTTAACGGCAGAATAGAAACTCTAAGACTGCTTTTCGGAGCTATATCCGTATCTAAAAGCATGGATTCTAGTTGGAATTGGCAATTACCCAAGTAGCTTTTTAATGATATTGAAAATCATTGTCATTAATGAACCGACTATGATAAGATACAAAAGTATTCGAAATAAACCGAACACAATGTGTTTTTGTGCATTGTGTTCGGGGTTCCGTTCACTTGCGCATAAACACTGGTGTTCCCGAAAGGGGAAAAATGTATGCGTAAGTGGATGGGAACTATTTTTCGATCTTTACCAATGTTGGGGTTTCTTGTTCTGATTAGTACCATCTTGGCAGGATACTTGTCTGTTGGAATTGCCAAGGCATTTCAGGCTTTTATTGCTTCCTTGTTAGGTAATAAAACGGTTCTAGATGAGTTTATTGCTTACTTTCAATGGTGGATCACCGATATGATCTCGCACGTTGAAAAGCTATTTTCAATTACCATTTCACTTGATGTAACAGGACTAACATCGGACCGAGTAATTATCGGAATCATCATGGTATTGGTATATTTCTCTTCAGATGCAACAAATGCTATCGCAACCAGACACTTTGAATATATCTCCAGGTATACACTTGTTAGCATCAAGGAAAAGATATTAGGTAATATTCTTCATTCATCTGAATCAATAGACCAGGGACAGAAAGAAAGTTTTGAACATGCTTTTTTGGCTTTTACCAATGTAGCAGAGAAAGTATTTATATTTATACTGGAATCGATGCGGTCCTTTTTTTATGTATTTGCAATGCTCGCAATCTCCTCTGTACTGACTCTGTGTACGTTAATATTGGCAGTCTGTGTTTTCTTCGTTGTTTTCATGAGGAGAAAAAGCGCTCAGCTAGCCATAAAACGAAGTAAAATATGGATAGAAGAGAGCTTAAAAGTTCGCCAAATCCTAAAAGACGATCAACTTATCATACAATTTCAATACGAAGATGAAGAAGTAAAAAATTACCACGATTTAGCTGCGAAGGCTCTAAAATTGGAAAGCAGCTATCAATGGAACAATGTAAAACAAGTTGTTTCGACATCCTTGCTCAATCAATGTGGTAAGTTAATTGCTATATTTGGAGGACTACTATTTTTGATTCCATCTGGGCATATGGAAATGAGCGCAATGGTAGGCTTTATCTTCTTGATTGCAAATTTCTACTATTCCATCGACCGACTAGTAGAGGTAATGTTTTGTTACCAAGAGTTAAAAGGGCACATTCAAGAGGTAAAGAAACTTCCCATACGGAAGAAAAAGGTTTTCAACCGGGAGATCCAACTCACCCAAGTTGACTCTGTTCGTATGGATGAAGTGATAATCTATCCAGGAGAGCGACTTTTTATTATCGGCCCATCGGGATCAGGAAAAAGTACGTTATTAAAAAAGTTTCTCTATCTATTTGAAATTGGCGAGACAGAGATGGAAATTAATCATATTCAACACAGTTCTTTTAGTAGGAAAGAGATAAACCAGTTAATTGCTTATGTAAATCAAGAGTGTTCCTACAAGACAGGTACCATTTGGGACAATCTCCAAATGGTAAAAGGAATTACCAAAGAGCAAGCCGTTCAAGAGCTTGAAAAGTTGGGGCTTCCTCTAGGTATTCTTTCACAAGGACTAGAGACTCCAATGGATCATCTATCTGGAGGGCAACGTCAACGAGTAGTGTTAGCTAGAGCTTTCTTAAAATTACATTTTGCTCCTATTCTACTTCTCGATGAAGCTACTTCAGCACTCGATAAAGCTACTGCAGGGAAAGTAGACGAGAGAATTCAAACATGGCAAGAGAATAAAATTGTGATAGAAGTGACCCATAAGCTGGATCTTTCTCAGCCTCGTCCTTCTCATCATAAAATCGCTCATGTAATCAATGGAAAACTTCGATTGATTTCGTGAGTTTCATCAGCTACTTGGTGTTCAAGTAGCTGATTCTATTTTTCTGAAACAATGTTTTCTCAAATAACAATGGGTATAGATAAAAAGCGCCCATCAAAGCGTCCTTCATTCAGCTTTTACTTTGTAGATTGCTTCTGTCGAGCTTTTCCCAAATGCATTAAGTCCCATATCGCCTCATTTTGTAGGGATTCCACTATCTCTTTGCCTTCCAATACCTCTAGACGAACCTCCCCGGTGAATCGCAAATAAGCTCCATCAAATCCTGCTGCGATTGCTGCTTCTTTTTTGGCTCCTCTAAATGTATCAATAAATCGGTACTTCGAAATATCTTTCTCCCGTTGGAATGTAACGGTGTAATGCTTATCTTCCTCTTCATATTCGTATACCAACGTATTGGCAACAGGCTTTCCAGTAAGATCATCAAGGTACTCATCTCTTTTTGTAAGACGGATCAGGTTTCCATCATCCGCAAGGATTTTATTTCCTTTTGCTAACATAAAGACAGGGTGAGCTTTATATCCGTATTGCTCTTCGGCAGTTATGTTACAAACGATCACTGTATAGTCACCAACCTGTGCCCGTCCCCAGTACCAGTTATTCATCAAGGCTGGCATGGCGATATTTCCCCAATTGTGGTCGTGATAGCCCATACCAGTGTATTGCCGATAATCTTCTCCCATTTGGATCATTGCTTCCACTTTTCCTTGAGGAACGGAAGGTAACCAAGCAAAATAGTGCTCATCTTGTTCACCATACAACCAATACCCCGTTTCCGGTCGCCAAGGAGGAACTTTCCCTGAAAGCGAGATATCTGCGACGAGCTCGTCCATCTCGATATGAATCTGGTAATCATGTAAATTTCCCTTGAAGACGTTGGCACCGATCCGTACTTCGCATTGTTCTGTAGAGGCGAAAAAGTTTTTCTCCGAAGTGGCAGCATAGGTTCTTTGAATAGTTCGCCCATCAGGTAGATCCCATGTAAAAGAAACATAGGGAGTTAGAGGACTGTCGATTTCCATCATCGGTTTGGTATAAAACACAATCACTAGCTTGGAACCATCGTTCAGATGAGAATCAAAATACCACCATTCATATGTTCCAGCGCTTCCATCCGTACGCATACCATCTTCCCACGGTGCGATCTGCCCCTTTATGAGACCTAGTTTTTCGTAATGTTCAGCTTGTGATCCTAATGTTGTTGGGATTACTTTTGTGGTCACTGGTTTGTTCCTCCTTAAATGGTTCTTGAAATGAAATAACATATCTTAATTACAATGAGCATGCTGTATTAATCCAAGTGAAATGTAGGCGTGCCGCCGGTTTTCCCGCTTCTGCTTGCCCTGCCTGTCCTGAGGGATCTGCTCCGGCTGCCTATCGCTCATAGTCGCATCTCAAAAGGGGAAAACCTTTGGCTTTTGACTAATTATGCAACAGATTTTACAATAAATAGAAATATAATAATATTTGGTACAAAAATAATTTTCCTACTAAACAACAGAATAAACAAGAAAACCTTTTCATATTGAGAGAAGGTGTTTAATTAAGAATAGTCGAATTATTTACTTGTATCGATTGAAAGGGGGATATGGGAATGAAGCGATTTTTATTCACCATGATGGTAAGTATTTTTGGTCTCACCTTAACGACAGTTCTTCCTGCTTATGCCATTACCAATGGGCAATTAGATGGGGATCAACACCCAAATGTAGGTGCCTTGATCGTGGAATCCGAAACAGGTGTCAAAGAACATATTTGTACCGGTACGCTCATCTCCCCAACTGTCTTTTTAACTGCTTCCCACTGTACAGACTTTTTACCTCCAGATGAGGTAGTATACGTCAGCTTTGATACCCAAGTAGATCCCGTTACTTCTTCCACTACCCTCCATTCAGGTCGTGCTGTCACCAATCCAAACTATAATCAAAGACAATCTGATCCAGGAGATATTGCCGTGGTTCAGTTGGACAAGCCAGTCAAAGGCATCCAACCAGCCAAACTACCAAAAGCAGGTCTATTTGATGAGTTGGCAAGTAAAGGTGGATTAAACAGTCAAAAATTCACAGCTGTTGGCTATGGAGTTCACGAAGCTGAGCAGCAGCCGGGTGGTCCAGTTCATCCATATGATGGAGCACGCTGGACATCTGTCTCCGAATTCAACGCTCTAAATAAAAGTTGGCTGCGCCTCTCCCAAAATGCTTCAACAGGTGATGGCGGAACTTGTTATGGAGACTCAGGTGGACCGAACTTCTTAGGAACAGGATCACAAGAAACAGATATCATCGCTGGGATCACGGTAACTGGTGATGCCCAATGCCGCTCGACTAATGTGATTTATCGCTTGGATACTCCGCAAGCACGTGATTTTCTGGATGAGTTTGTGACATTGCCATAAGGTAGATATGTCCTCCTATTATCCGATAGGGGAACATATTTTGTTTCGTAATATATGAATAAGTCTATAGATAAGGTTTTATCTTATACAGCTACTTGGTAATGGGAAAGGATATAAGTCCTAGTAAAAATCAACCGCCTCTTCAATATGAGAAGAGGCGGTTGATTTTTCTATTTATAGCTTGTTGTATAAATCAAAGTTAGACATAGGCACGCCGCCGGTTTTCCCGCTTCCGCTTGTTTTGCTTGTCCGAAGGATCTGCTCCGGCTCTCTACTGCTCATAGTCGCATCTCCAAAGGGGAAAACCTCTGGCTTTAGGCTCATTATGCAACATGCTTTATTTAGATTTTACTAGCAACAATCCGATGAACCGCAAATGCTCCTAGTAACTGCATAATACATTTTACTAATATTTGTCCACTGATCGCAGCAGGCACTGCTTCCCATGGTATAAACCCAGCGCCAAGAGGACTAATCCCTATAATAACGAAGATCACACTGTCCAAAATTCCTCCAACTAGCCCACTGTAAAGCACTCTGTAGCTTAGAGGGAGGCGTAAGCGACTGTAAATTTCCGTATCTGCCGTTTCCGAAAGCGCAAAAGAAAGGGCAGAGGCAAAGACCACCCAAATGGTGTCACCAAGTAAATAGGAAGTAATAGCACTTAGGATAAGGGCACTCAGAATCACAACATATGTTTTTTGTCTTCCAATTTGGTTTTGAACAAAATCACGTAAAATAAAAGTGAAACCGATGAAAAAAGTCCCTGCAGGTATTAAGAAAATCCCCATTTCCAATGGTTTCATGGCTGCAGTCACAACATTTGCGATCAAGATCGCCAAAATGTAAAACAAGATCCTCAACGATCATTCCTCCTTTTCGTATATTTCAGTGAAACAACGATTTATTCTACAGTAGCTTTCGTCATTTGACAATAATATACAGCGAAGAAAAGATACAGCAAATCGAGTAAATTAGTACATGGATCAGTCGAAATTTGTTAGGATGGGAAAGGGCTAATCCATATAGGAGGTTACGAAATGAATCACATTCAACCAGAACAAGAATTAAGTCATTTAGGTGAGAAAACGAACTATGAATATCAATATAATCCCAACCTTCTTGAGACGTTTACCAATAGACATTTGGATGTAGATTACTTTGTAAAGTTTAACTGTCCAGAGTTTACTAGTTTATGCCCCATTACGGGACAGCCAGATTTTGCCACGATCTATATTAGCTATATACCAGATCAAAAATTAGTAGAAAGCAAATCTCTGAAACTTTATCTATTTAGCTACCGAAATCATGGGGACTTCCATGAAAATTGCATTGTCACCATTATGAAAGATCTCATCAAGGAGATGGACCCAAAATATATTGAAGTCTGGGGGAAATTCTTGCCTCGGGGCGGAATTAGCATTGATCCATATGTGAACTATGGCAAGCCTAATACCAAATGGGAAACTTTTGCTAATAAGAGATTAGAACAACACGATATTACCCTCGAAAAAGTAGATAATCGTTAGGTTATAATGTTTTCCCAAAAAATGAAAATGCTACAGGAATCCATTTTCCTGTAGCACATTAGATCAAACTGCTCTTTTGTTTTCGTCAAATTTTCCGTCCTCTGTGACGTATCCTGGTATCGAGTGGACACCGATTCGATGCCTTTGTGCTTCATAAGCGAGAAGATCATAGTTCATCCGTTCTACCTTGGTAAGACCACGTCTTATTTTGTAAGGTACCGCAAGCCCTTCCGAAAGCAGAACATGACTTACGTTCATGTACTGTCCTTTTAGGTTCACATGAAGGTGACCTAATAAACGGTTTTGCGTATCATCGGTGAGATTCGGATGAAGACTTATTTTCACATCCTTAGCGTCCAACAACAGTTGACCTAACCTCTCTTTTGCTTCGATAGAGAAAGGTTGCGGTGACTGGCTATTATCCAAGTTCAACTCTGGAGCATTAATCCCGATTAGTCGAACATAAAAGGTATGCCCATCCTTCGAGAATTTTACTGTATCACCATCCACCACTGTAACATTCTGCGGAGCAACAGTGTGTAAAGGTTTGAAGTACTGTTTCATCTTTGCTCTTCTGTTTCTTTTCTCTGTTTTGTTTTGTCTTTTTCCCATATTGATCGCCTCCCGGCTAATGTAGTACAGCCGAGAGTCTCCTGAAGCAAAAGAAGATCTGGCTGTCCCTCCTGCTCACATCATCAAGATGAACACGAGGAGCAGCCAGATCTTTTTCATTATAGCAAACTTATCTCATTATATAATATATAATTCTAAATTTTCTTTGTACAAAGGAGATAGATAAATAGAAATGCTACAGGAATGGATTCCTGTAGCACGTTAGATCAAACTGCTCTGTTGTTTTTATTATACTTTCCGTTTTCTTTTACATATCCTGGGATGGAGTAGACACCGAGTTGGCGCCTTTGTGCTTCAAAAGCAAGGAGATCATACTCTACTCTTTCTTCTTTGGTAAGCCCGGGTCTTCCTTTGTAAGGAACAGCGAGGCCCTCCGAAAGTAGAATATGACTTGCATTTACATACTCTCCATCTAGGTTCACATATATAGTACCTAATAGTCTTTCTTTTGTACTATCGGTTAGTTTTTTGTGAAGACCTATTTTCCAATCGATTGCTTGATGAAACAACAGTTGATCTAACCTCTCTTTTGCCTCGATAGAGAAAGGTTCTGGTGACTTATGGATATTCCCCGAGTTGAGTGCAGGAGCGTCGATCCCGATCAGTTGAACATAGAAAGTATGCTCGCCCATCCGGAATTTCACCGTATCTCCGTCTACCACTGTAATACTCTGCGGAACAACTGTGTGTAAAGGTTTGAAGTTTTCCTTCATCAGTGTTCTTCTTATTTTTTTCTTGTTTTTGCTATGTCTTTTACCCATAATAACGCCTCCCGGCTAATGTAGTAACAGCCGAGAGTCTCCTGAAGCAAAAGGAGATCTGGCTGCCCCTCCTGCTCACCTCATCCAAATGAACACGAGGAACAGCTAGATCTATCCTATTATAGCGATTGGTTTATAAGAGGGATACGTTATTATTTGACATTTTTTAAAATTACTGATTTCGTTGCTCTTTCTATTCAGGAATATAACGATTAAGATAATTTAGAAAAAAAGTAACAATTTTTTCACTGTAAAGTAATTCATATTGCTACAATTACAATGGAACAGATACCCCCTAGAGTTCAAAAAACACTTTTGCCTTCTAGGGGGTATCTGTTCGGCAACCTTTCCTAGTGAAGCCGAATAGTGCCTACATTTGCCTGTATAGGCGAAAGGGGCATATTATCATGGTGAAAAAGGTACTAGAAGACGCAAAAAAGGTGTATTCAGAGTTAGTGGTAGAGGGTTTTGATGGGCAAATCATGTTGCAATTGGAAAATGGAATAGGTGTAAAATTGGGGGAGTCCAATTATTCGGGCATGTGGATGGCGAAACTATTCTTCACTCCCAAGCCCGATCTCACCCAAATGAAGCCGTTGGTTTCCCTTCCCAATGGTCGTCGATTTAAAAATGGGAAGACCGATGGTAGCTCATGGGTAGGAATACAATCTTACATCGAATATCTTCGTAATATCACCAAACTACCAAATCTAGCAAAAAAGGAAACACACTATTACTATCCAATCAATAGCGAATTAGCAGATTTCGTAAAAAACAAGCTATCCTTGACTGTCTATGATGAATTGATCAACATAGACGGTAGATTCGAGGTAATCGTAACCAATGATCGATTTGCGCTCCATATTACTAGCTTCAATGGCAGCACAGCGATCCTGCATGTTTTGGTGAGTAAGATTTCCAATGGCAGATTTGCACCATTCGCTGAATATTCCCTACTAAAGGAATCCGATTTGTACAGACTGGAAAAGCAAATACAGATGTTCGACCAATAACCAACTAGCTGAATTAGGACAGGAAGGCTCTATCTTGCATATGCTGATAGAGTCTTTTTATTTTTGGGTAAATAAAATGCTGCAGGAAAATGATTCCCGCAGCAGATTAGATCAACCTGTTATTCTATTTTCATTAAATCTGCCCTCTTCCGTAACGTAGTATGGAAGAGAGTAAACCCCGATATGGCGTCTTCGTGCTTGATCAGCTAGATCTAAATAATCATCTCTTTCTTCGTCGGTAAGTCCACGATCTACTAGATAAGGAACGGCAAGTCCCTCGGAAAGTAGTATATGACATACATTCTCATACTTTCCATCCAGTTCGATATGCAAGTGGCCTAATAGTCTGTTTTCTGTGGCGTCGATGTGATCTCGATGAAGCGTTATTTGGTAATCGGTAGCTTTGCGTAACAGTTGATCCAATCTTTCTTTTGCTTCCAAAGAGAAGGGTTGAGCTGGTTTTTTTTGATTCCCGTTCAGCTCAGGAGCATTAATCCCGAGTAGTCGAACAGGGAAGGTAAAGTTATGCATCGTAAATTTGATCGTATCACCATCTACTGCTCTTAAACTAGAAGGAGAAATGGTTTGTAGTGGTTTGAAATAAATTGCTAGTTTTTTGCGTCGTTCTTTTTTATGTTTTTTGCTTTTTTTGAGCGGTTTCCGATACTTGCTGTGTGGTTTATTCGATCTTTTACCCATCTTTGGTCGCCTCCCGGCTAATGTAGTACAGCCGAGAGTCTTCCTGCAAAAGAAGATCTGGCTGCCCCTCCTGCTCACGAATCAAAATGAACACGAGGAGCAGCCAGATCTCTATTATTATATCAGGAGATGGGGAATGGGATTGTGAGGGTTTTGTAATTTTGTTGGGGGTGTAAATTTTTTTCTATACATAAAGAAGAATGATGAAATGTATAAATCAACTAATGAAATAGAATCGTTGAACGATTCTATTTCATTAGTGATCATATTTTTTGGCTCGATAATCTGGTTACTTTTTGCAAGGAGACTGTATTTATAGATGCACTTCTTTATGACCAATGAAAATAACTTCGTTCAGATCTTCAATCATCTTTCTGTACTTTCATTAATACGATTGCTATTGTAGACAAATCGATAGCATAGGGAGTGGAGAGTCATGCATCTGATCTATTATGCTAATCAACTAGATTCCAAGAGGATTGATATAGTCTATCAAGATGAAGCTTTGTCTGCGAAGGAAGCCAGTTAGAGGAGCACCTATCAAAAAAACAAGATACTTGAAGCAGATAAAGGATACAATAGTCAAACATTCGTACTTTCTTTAAACACAAAAAGGGATTCTTGCCAGAATTCCTATGAAAAAACTTGAAACCTAGTAAGGAAGAAAAACTAGTTATTTCGAAATCGCTTACAAACTCCGTCGACGTGTAGTTCGCTTTGATCGTTCTGTTCTTATGTATCGTGGTTGTTTGTTCTTACCTACATAATTATGTGTCTTCGGCATTTTTGAAATATCTTCAAGCGTTAAAATTTACTTTTATGCAATATATCATTTTCTAATATCAGAGTTTTTATACATATAAAAATGTGTTAAATTGTACATAATAATTCACTTTATCTGTCTATACTACAAATATTATAAAGGGTGTTTAGAGTGTTTTATTATAATTCTGGTTATGCCAAAGTGAATAACCATTTTGTGATTAAAAATTTATCTAATGACGCTTCTCGGACTGTTGATAATCCTATTCTCTCAATCATTCAAAATTTGATTGTGCGTGGAAATCCAACGATTGCGACACCATTTTTACGTGAAAAACTTCAATTGAAGCGATCCTATTTACATGAGATGGATAATATTCGTATTATTCAGTCTATTTCTTCGGATTGGGGTCGTTCGATCCGAGGAGATGATGTGAATCAGTCGTATCCTGCTTTAACGTTTTATGAGGATTTGCATCAAATTTTTAAACAAAATAGTTTTTTAGCAGATTTATTTATTGCAGAATGTCCAATTACAAAAATTATTCCTAATAGAAAATTTGAAAAGCAGCAGGTAGATTTCTATAGTCCTCTGCTAAAGCTGGTTATAGAAGTGGATGGTAGTAGTCACAAAGATAGAGAACAAAAAAAGTTGGATCAATCACGGGATAGATTTTTTAAGAAAAATGGTATCGATGTGATTCGAATTTCAACTGTGCAAATTAAGAATAAAGATTATAGTGATCTTACCTCGAAACTACGAGAAGTCTATAAAAAACACAGACTGAAAATTAAATTGTTCGAAAAATATTTAATAAACCCATCTTCATATCAATTGCACTATAAATTAACTGAAATTTACCGCTTCCAAGTGTTGATTATAGAATTAATAAAAGGTGAGCGTCTTCGATTTAGCGACAAACAGTGGGATTTTGCAGTAAATACTCAGCAACAGGCTCAATCACTTCAACTTGCTTTGGAGGATTTAAATAAATGGTTAGAAGTTGTTGGAGCATTGTTTAATGATTCCATTTCACTACCTAACATAATTGTACATTCTTCCATGAAAAAAGAGTATATTTGTATTGATAATTTAGTTGGGAAGTATTGGGATGATTCGTTAAATGATCCATCTATCATTTATATCAGGGATGAATATTTTGAAGAAAAGAACCATCGGGTAATGAACTCTAGTTATATAGTAAATTATGCAATAAAAGAGGAAAGACACTTGCCATCGCTTCAATATATATTAAATGTGCTTTTTGGATTTAGCTCGTTTAATGCAGGACAAATAGATATTATTATCAACACCTTAAATCGTAATGACACGGTAGGGCTTTTGCCAACAGGCAGTGGGAAGTCTCTAACATATCAAATGTGCACTTTTTTACAGTCGGCGATTAGCTTCGTCGTCGCACCGATCAAATCGTTAATGATCGATCAAGTTCAAAATTTAAAGAAGAAACACTTTATCGATTGTATAGATTATATTAATGGAGATTTGCCATCCCAAACTGCATCAGATATTTTAAACGGTTTTACAGAGGGAAAGTTTTTGTTTTTAGTCATTTCTCCTGAAAGGTTTCAACAAGAGGAATTTCGCAATCGAATCCAGATGATTCAAGCAAAAAAGCAATTTGCATATGCGGTGATTGATGAAGCCCATTGTTTATCTGAGTGGGGACATGATTTTCGTACATCTTATTTAACGTTAGCTCGAACAATACGCAGATATGTGCCTACAGCGATTTTTTTAGCATTAACGGCAACAGCTTCATCAAAAGTACTACAAGATATTCGTAACGAACTAGGTATATCTAGTCAAAACGTGAAAACAATATCGGACTTTACACGAAAAGAATTACATTTTCATGTTGTTGAGGCAACTAAATTTGATAAACAAGATAAGTTAGCTTTGTTAGTTCAAGAAAAGAAAAATCCTCAACATCTAGCACCAATGATTGTTTTTACACAAACAGCTGGTGGACGAAACGGATGTTTTAAGCTAAGTAATCAGTTGAGGAATCAATTAGGCCTAAAAACAGATTTTTATAGTGGGAGTAAACCAAAAGATTTTGAGACACAGGACTTTGCAAAATATAAAGAGAGTGTGCAAAGTGCTTTTATGAATAATGAAATAGATGTGTTAGTTGCTACAAAGGCATTTGGTATGGGGATCGATAAGCCAGATGTACGCACAATAATTCATTATGGTATTCCTTCCTCGCTTGAATCATATTATCAAGAGGCAGGTCGTGCAGGAAGGGATCGTTCGGATTCTGACTGTTATATATTATTCACAAAGGATCGTTTATCTGATAATCAAAATGATATTCTATTTGGTTTAAATACGAAATTGGCTGAAATAGAAAAAACTACAAGAGTTTTACAAGGCGATTTAAATAGTATTATGTATTTAATGAAACAAGGATTGAAGGATGTTGAGGAAGAGACTTCTATAATATGTGACTTTTATCTCAATTATTTGAAAGGGCATCAAAGAACGCAGATTTCAAAACAAGATGATACTGAAAAAATAATATACAGATTAGGATTACTTGGAATTGTTGATGACTGGGTAATTGATTGGAAGACGAATACGATTATTGTGGACGTAAATGATTATGATGAATCCAAAATGAAGGAAAGTGTTTTTAAACATATTCAAAAATATGATTCTACATTTACTGAGGAAGAAAAATACAACAATCTGGAGTTCGCGGATTATTTAAGAGTTTACGAGAGCGATACTTACTCGACTTTATATAAGTATGCTTATATATTGCTAAAATGGTATAACGATAATGTAGTATATTCCCGTAAGCAATCGCTAAAGAATATGTATAATTATGTATTGGAATTTAAGGATTCAGATGATTTTCAGCATAAATTAGAAACTTATTTTAAACGCAATGACGATGTGTACTTATTAGAAAGTACAGTTGCCAATCCTCATGCTTTAAACAATTGGTGGAAAATTTATTATGTCGAAACAGACCTGAAAACGGTTCCTAAAAATGAGACCGAGATGAAAGATGTATCGATTACATTAAGTCGGTTTTTAGAAAGTTATAAAAATGATCCTGCGTTAAACTTAATGGAAGGCTTTACATCATTAATTAATAAGGGTTCCTTAGATCATGAATCCAAACAGCGTTTAATTCAGTCTATAAAGCATATTGCAACCTTACAAGATGAATTGCGGAAAGAAATGTTGTTATCTATTGTTGATGTAGCAAGTGAATTTTTGAAACAGGAAGAAAAAATTATTTTGAGTGAAATTTTAATAACCAATGGTTTCAATACCGTGGAAGATCAAAAGATTGTATATCAATCGTTAGAAGATGATTATTCGTATAGACAACTTGTCAAACATATAAGTTCAAGGATTAAAGAAGTAAGAATTGGTGGTGAATATCCGTGGGACAATTAGAGACCATTGAAACATTGGAAACGTATATCGATGAGCTAGGCAATGAAATTAAACATGTCAAAAAGGCATCTACCTATTTACAGGAAATTGAGGCTCAACATGTATTGGTGGAGAAGCAGTTAGAACGTGTTAAGCAGACAACAGAAGCGCTTGAAGCCATTCAATTGCATTTCACTGATCAAACGAAGGAATTTGAATCTCAATTAAAGAAAAATGAAGATCGATTTAAAGAGCTAAATTCTACGGTGGTAAGTTCTTTTTCTGAGACAGAGTATTACTTAAAAAATCAAATAGGGGTGATTAAGAAAGAGGCATCTATCGTTGGAAAAAACGTCCGCGAACTTCAGTCAAAAACTAACCTACTTGAGCAACAAATAGTATCGATGTTTTCTACGACATCAACTGTAAATAATTCAATCATTGAAATGCAACGACAAATCAATCAGTTAGAACAGAAAAATTTAGAATTAAAAGAAGCGGTTCAACAAACGGCTGAAAACCAGAAACAATCAACTAAGAGAATAGAGAGAATGTCCATTTTTATGACATGTATTCTTTTAATAGCAATTATATTAATAAGAATTGTGTGATTTGTAGATACATACATTATCGTTACTATTTGATAGAAAACTCTTGGAGAAGAGATTGTTTAAACTCGTTGTCATAATAATGGATATCCTCATTAACTGGAATGATTTTTATCATTTAGTCGATGCGAAAGTAGATATACAGCAAAATACCAAGATCAAACCACACTAAAGTCCAAAAAAGGAAGAACAGGAGGATACCAATCAATTAACTCCTGTTCTTCCTTTTTAAATTAAATACCATTTAGCTATATCCCTAAAACAATTGATGTTGTCTCCAATACAAGAATTATATATGCATAATTATAATAGTTGAACTTATCAGAAGGAAATCTCTCTTATACCTATTATTATATAATACAAAATAGTAATACAATTACTATTTCCAACTAACTTATATTTTCCCATTATAATTACCACCCAGAAAAGAGGTCTTGCTCATGAAACTAGAAGATCTATTCTTCCTTTCCAAATTCCACCCCAATCCCTCCCAATCACAAGCAATTCAACACTTAGATAACCCCCTTTTTCTCATCGCCGGACCAGGGTCTGGGAAAACCAGAGTTCTATTATGGCGTGTGATCAATCTAATCGTCTTCAAAAAAGTAGATCCAAGCAAGATCTTTCTCTCTACCTTTACCGAAAAGGCAGCCAAGCAATTGAAAGACGGTTTGCAGAATATTTTAGGCTTGGTAACCAATCAGACGGGACAGAAGTTTGATCTTTCCCAGATGTATGTGGGTACCGTACACTCGCTCTGTCAAAGAGTGTTGAGCGACCGGCGGTTTGTGGCGGATCGGTCTAGGCGGAAGATCCCTGTCTTGATGGACGAGCTGGATCAATATTTCTTCCTTCGCAAAAGTAATTTTTGGGAGGAGTTTTTGGCACGAATTGAGATGGACGAAGAGACATTCCGAGAAACCGCCAAAAGTTATTTCTATAACCGCTCTCAATCCAAACATTATACGTTACAATCGATGATGAGTCTCTTTAACCGCTGGTCGGAGGATAATCTGAGTATCAGCGAATTACGGGAGTTCACACAGCAAGACGACTTTTTAGATAAACTGGTCACCATTTATGAAATGTACATAGAGAAACTGGCAAAAGGTCAGCGGAAAAAAGTGGATTTTTCCTTACTGCAACAGGAGGCGCTTCACCTATTGTCGGAGAGCGAGCATGTGGAACAAGAATTCGAGCATATAATCATCGACGAATACCAAGATACCAACAGTATCCAAGAGCAGATCTTTTTCAAGCTAGCCAAAGGGCACAAAAATATCTGCGTTGTGGGAGACGATGATCAGGCGCTTTACCGTTTTCGAGGAGCGACCGTGGAGAACTTTGTCCAATTCCCGGAGCGTTGTGAGGAGTATATGGGAGTCACTCCTACCTCGATCAAACTGAGCATCAACTATCGGTCGCAAAAGCAGATTGTCGATTTCTATACTTCCTTTATTGACCAAGAAGATTGGTCTCGTCCAGACAATAAGGGATTCTATCGCTTGGCCGACAAAGGAATCCAAGCACATAGTCAAGATACGAGAGTTTCTGTTATCGCTTCAACCAATACTGATCAAGAAACAGTGGCAAAAGAGATCGCCGAGCTGGTGAAACAATTACTCGATGAAGGACGCGTTTCCGATCCCAATCAGATCGCCTTTCTATTCCCCTCTCTACATACCAAACCGGTCCAGCTGATGAAACAGGCATTGGAAGATTTGGGAATCAAGGTCTATGTACCACGTGCCACCAAATTTCTGGAACTAGAAGAACTGATGGCGATGTTTGGGTTATTTCTGAAGATCTTTGGCAAGCCAGAAGACCTGGGTTACAAAGGAAGTTATCGCGAGTATTTCAATTGGATGGATCAATGTCTGGAGATTGCAGATCAGCTCATGTCCGCAGATGAAAAACTACATAACTACATACTGCAAAAACAGGCGGAAGTACAGACTGCGATTCGGGATTACCTGCTATTGATGAACAAACTGATCGAGCAAGGCTGGGAGCCGGGAGCAGAATATCTCCCCGAAGTTCACAAGCTGGTATTCAAGGAGACGCTTGGTCTAAGCCAAGTGGCAATCAAAGGGCTGGGCAGTCATATATTGGATCGGATTGCAGAGAAGAAAAAAGAAGAAGGAACCCCGTTTTCCCTACAATATATCATTAACCGTGCCACCTCCGTCGACTGGAGTGTGTTGGATCTCTTTTATCGGCTGTGCGGATTTAAGCACTTCAAAGAGATGTTTGACCTAGCGGAGCAGGGGATCGATGAAGGTCCGATCTGTAACCTATCTCAGATCACCAAGTACTTGGCACGCTATATGGACCAATACCAAGTCGTGATCTCCGGGAAACTGCTGGCAGAACAGAGATTGGTGCAAACATTGTTTAGTGGCTATCTTTATGCCTTATTCTTGCTGGGGGAAACCGAACTGGAAAATGACGAGGAGCAATTCCCAAAAGGTCGTGTTCCCTTTCTCACCATCCATCAATCCAAAGGGCTGGAGTTTCCTGTGGTAGTTCTCGGTTCCCTCCACAAGCAAATGAAAGTGCAACGGACGGAAGAGATTGTCCGACCGATGATCCAGCGCGATGCGGAACCACTAGATCAAGTACCTACGTATGATGCCATGCGACTATTTTACGTGGCATTGTCCCGTGCTGAGAACCTCCTCATCATCGCCAATCCCAGAGGTCGAGGTGTCTCCACCTATGCTCCATTTCAAGCGATGTTGGGCGATGGGACAGTGCGCATCCCGCAATATAATTCGGAGAATCTGGCAGTAGATAGTCATCAGGATCATAGCCTTCCAAAAGTCTACTCCTACACTTCCGATTACTTGTTATATCAAAAATGCGCCCGTCAATACATGATCTTTCGCAAATATGGATTTGTTCCTTCCCGATCACAGACGATGTTTTTTGGCACCTTAGTCCATAAGACTATCGAAGATCTGCACAATCGGATCATCGCAGAGAAAGGGTTGAGAGTATGAGCAACGAGGAAGTGCTGGAATTTATCAAAGAAGCGTTTGAAGAAAATTATGAGCTGATGCGTTTGGAAGGAGGTCACTCCATCACCAATGAGGCAAAAGAGCGGGCATTGCAACAAGTATTGCTCTATTGGGAGAAACTGCATGACCTGGCGGAGCAAGTAACCGATACGGAAATCACGCTCACCCTCCCGGAACAGACTACACCGGAGGGAAGAAAATACACCATCCAGGGCGTAGTAGACATTGTTCAGGCAAATGACGAAACTACCATGTACGATGTAAAAACCCATGATCTCGACACCGTCCAAGGGAGCATCGAGCATTATGAAGGACAGCTCAACATCTACTCCTATATCTGGAAAAATCTACGCCAACAACCACTCGACAGCGCAGCCATCATCGCTACCGGTCAGACAGAGGAACTAAAACAAGCCTACCGCACAGAAAATCTGCAAGTGATCCAACAAGCGGTCGATGCGTGGGAACCAGTCGTCGAAATACCCATTGAGACAAAAAACGTCCACCACACCATCGAACAGTTTGGCAAAGTGGTCGACTGCATCGAATCCAATCGATTCCAAGCACCTCATTGGGAAAAACTGAAACAACCAGTCGTAGCGAGGAAAAATGTCCCTTTTGGTACTCACGTCTGTAGGAACTGTGATGCGAGATTTTCCTGTGATGCTTTTAAACAATATGTCTCAGATAAAGAAGGGATCTCGAATGGAAGGTATGTTGAATTTCTCGACAACTATGGAGATGAGCAGGATCGGATCGAGTGGATCAAGGCAAATATGGAGGAAGAAACAGAGACCGATAACAAAGATGAGAACAGCTCCAAGCACTTAGGGATTGCTGCAAGAGCCTTTGCCACAGGGATGTTTGCCAGATACGGATATGATGTCTCGGTGCGGTATGGAGCGGAATCATCCGAGTATGATCTGATCATTGCCAAAGGAGCCAAGATCCTCAAAGTTGCGGTGAAAGCAAGCCAAGATGGGGATTGGGGTATTGTACCTTCTGGTGAGGAAGATGTGAGTTTTGAGGAAGTATTCGATGCGTGGTTGGCGGAGCAGGATTTGCAGATGGTATATTGTTTGGTGCAATTTCAGGATGTAGGGATGGATCAGCTGCCTGGGATCTATTTGGCTAGTCCGGAGGAAGTGGCGGAGAAGCTCAAGGCGGTTGGTGATAGGAGAATGGAGGAAGTACCAGAGGAGTGGAGGTTTAGTGGGGAGCGGGTAGAGGAGATGTTTGGGTAGTAGAGGGGATTTTTAAATTAATAAACAATTTTTCTGCGCTTGAGGTATCGAATTAAAAGCTAGATCTTTTTGCCACTAATAGAGCATGAGAAACAATAGCAAAAAAATCATTGGTATCAGAAGATTTGTTTTCCTCAAGTATCTAGCGTGCATTGGTTTGATTAAGTGTGTGTGCAAAAATATTAATAAGTTTAGAAAAGTTGAAACAGGTGACTATTAGCAGGATGGATCGCCTGTTTTTATGTATTAAAAGAAGGTGATATATCTATATAATTAATTTATAATATTCGTAATACATTCATTTGAAATTTTGAAGGGGATGATGAAATGTCAGACAATATCTTACGTTCCAGATTATATTGTAGAAATTGCCAGATTAAGCAGCTACATGAATTGGTGATGAATCAAGATAATCAACCTTTAAAATATGTAGAAACTAAGAAGAAAAAAGTAAAACATCGTCATAACCAAGATATTACAGAGTTAGATGCAGCTAAGGAAGTATCCTTAGCTGCATCTAACTCAATTCACGAAGAAGTAGAATGTCTATTTTATGATAAATATGTAATTGTCAAATGCCGCGGATGTGGTGAAACAGTTTCTTTTGTAAAAATGACGACAAATGAATTAGCTATAGAAAGTGTAGAGGAAGGAAAGGACCCGTATACTTACAAGATATATCCTGAACCACCTAGAAGAAAGTATCGCCTTCAAGGGAAATATTCTTTCCAACATGTTCCACAGTGGATTAAAGAACTCCGAAATGAAGTGGTCAGGGCTTTTGAACAAGGTGCGATATTACTTTCCTTAGCAGGATTACGTATGGTTACTGAGGCGATTTGTAAACAGCATATCGATATTATATCATCCGGAATTGATTCAAATATCGAACCAATTCCAAATAACTTGAGTTTACAAAAGATGATCGATATTTTACTTGATCATAACATTATCACTAAACCACATCATGTCATACTACAGAAGGTAAGGGTACTCGGAAATAAAGCTGTGCATCAATTTACCAGCCAAGATCGAGATCTAATTCATATAGCAATCGAAGTTTTAGATAATCTTTTGTACAATGTTTTTGATTTGGAGCAGTCAAAATTGGCTCAAAATGACAATTTTACCTTTTAATAAAAGACAAAATGAATCGTGTAATTCAAAATAAAATATTACACATTGATGATATATTTACGTAAATCAAAAAAAGGGAAATCACAGAAAATGATAAAAGTACTTGTCGAACAATTAGAAGAAAATTTAGAAGAAGTGAAGCAGTATCGAGAACAATTAATCTTCCTTGCAGGAAATTATGTAAAATATGATTTTCAAGCGCTTTCAAGAGATTTAAATATCAATTATATCAATGTTGACTTAGAATTTAGTAGAATGTTACTAGAAATATCTCAGAAGGTCCGAGCTAGGAAAGCACCAAGTATATTCAAGGACTTATTTTTAGATACAAATGATTCTATTTTTTTATTAGATCATATTGAAATCCTTTTTGAAGCATCCTTACAGTTGGATCCAGGGAAGCTATTAGAAGATATCAGTAGAGAGTATATATTAATCGTTCCCTGGTACGGAAATGAAACAGACTCGTATCTCATTCATGCAGAACTGGGTCATCCAGAGTACTTTAAATACCTTAAGAGTGAGGTTATCGTTAATTCTTGTTAGGAGGAATTTAATTGTATTATCGTGACTTAATCCAATTTCAACCTTTAGAATCGATTGTAAAACTTCGAGAAGCTGATAATAGAGAAAAGGCCTTTGAGATGTTGGATACATACGTAATTTCAGAGAGAATGGCTGAGCAGTTAGATGAAATACTGATCGAGCAATTACAGTTTGAAAGATTTGTTGATAATAAAGGGATTCTTATCGTCGGGAACTACGGAACAGGTAAATCACACTTGATGGGTGTTATTTCTACGATTGCTGAAATAGATGGAGCAAGTGAACACCTATCAAATCCAAAAGTAGCTGCTAAGGCAAAAGAAATCGAAGGAAAGTTTAAAGTGATTCGCACAGAGATGAGTTCTACGAAGATGTCTCTGCGTGATTTTATTTGTGGTGAGTTAGAAGATCACTTAGCAGAAATGGGTGTAGATTATGAGTTCCCACCAATTGAGAAGGTACGTAGCAACAAGGATAACTTAATAGAGATGATGGGAACATTTCACGAAGAATACCCAGATCATGGTCTATTATTAGTAGTCGACGAGTTGCTTGACTACCTACATTCAAGAAATGATCAGGATCGTTTCTTAGATCTCGGTTTTTTACGTGAAATCGGTGAGATCTGTAATCATACCAAATTCCGATTCATTGCTGGGATTCAGGAGATGCTCTTTGATAACCCAAAATTCCAATTTGTATCTGATCAGCTTCGTCGTGTGAAAGAACGATTTGAACAAGTAAGTATCGTTCGTGAAGATTTAGCTTATGTTGCTTCACAACGTCTATTAAAGAAAGATGATAAACAAAAGGCTCTTATTCGGGAACATTTACAGAAGTTCACTAAACTATATGGCAAATTAAATGAAGAACTAGAACAATATGTAGAGCTATTCCCGATTCACCCTTCGTATTTGTCTACCTTTGAAAATGTGATGGTGACAGAGAAAAGGGTAGCATTAAAAACAATAAGTAGTGAAATTAAGAAGCTTCTTGATCAACAAGTACCTAATGACCAACCTGGTTTAGTCTCCTATGATAGCTACTGGACTTACATGGAGGATGATAAATCTCTAAAGAGTAACCCAGATATCCGTAATGTAATGAATCGGGTAAAAACCTTGAAAGATCGAGTGCAACACTCTAAAATTCCAGGAATATATCGCCCCATATCCGAACGGATTATTAATGCTTTGGCAGTATTCCGTCTTACTACGGATGATATTCAGTCTAAGATTGGCCTAACATCTGAAGAATTACGTGATGGACTCTTCCTGTATATGACTGTGATGGACGATGACGATGACGCTGCTGGTTTCTTACGAACCAATATAGAAGCTGCTCTGAGAGAGATCTTGAAAGCAGTAAGCTATCAATTTATCTCAGTTAATGAAGATAACGGGCAGTTTTATATTGATTTAGAAAAAGTAACAGATTTTGATGCGTTAATTCGAGAAAAAGCAGAAGTATTGTCAGATACACAACTAGATCGTTATTTCTTTGAACTGTTTAGTAGAGTAACAGAGAACTCTAGGGATTCTTATACAACGGGTTATCGTATCTGGCAGTATGAGCTACCTTGGTATGATCGGAATGTAACCCGCCAAGGATATCTTTTCTTTGGAGCACCCAATGAACGTTCTACGGCTCAGCCCGAACGAGATTTCTATCTTTATGTTTTGCAGCCTTTTGATCCTCCGAAGTTTCAAGATGAGAAGAAACCTGACGAAGTCTTTTTTAAATTTATCAATAAAGACCCAGAGTTTATCGACAAATTAAAGCTCTATGCTGCAGCTAGAGAGATGAGTGCTAGTGCGGAGAGCAGACAGAAGAAAACATATGAGGATAAAGCACAAACATATATGAAGTATTGTACAACGTGGTTTATCCAAAACATGCCAACCGCTTTTAAAATGACTTATCAAGGTATCACAAAGAAGCTTGGTGAATGGAGTACCTTTGCACATCATAAAGCTTCAGTAAAAGAAATTATGGATGAAGCAGCAGCGGATTGCTTGGATTCATGGTTTAATGATCGGTATCCAGACTATCCATCATTTAAAAAAGTAGATACTCCTATTACTCATGAAAGTTTAAAAGGCTATGTAGCAGAAGCACTTCGCAATATTGCTGATCCCAAAACCAAGAATGGAAAAGCGATCTTGAATGGTCTTGTGTTACTAGATCAAAAAGAGAAAGTGGATCCTAGAAATTCTGGATATACACGATGGATTCTCGATTTATTAGATCAAAAAGGGCATGGACAAGTGATAAACAATTCCGAGTTGATTGAAACGGCATATCAACATGGAACACAGACACACCAACTATCCTCCAATTTTAAATTAGAACCAGAGCTTCTCTTAGTAGTGCTTTCAGCATTGGTTTATAGTGGAGACATTGTCATTACCATAAACGGAACTACGTATGATGCTTTGAAATTGGATCAGCTAGTGAAATTGCCACTGCAACAGCTGCTTGATTTTACTCACATTAAAAAACCGAGTGAACTTCCGCTTCGTGAGTGGGAAGGGATCTTTGAACTACTAAATGTGAATACGAGCCTTTTACGTACAGCTTTAGAGACAGGGATTACACAGGCTCACACAAAAGTTGATGTCTTAATTAATGAAGTACTAACAATGAATCGAGAGCTTGTCCAAGGAATTGTCTCCTGGGATGGACAATCACTTACTTCCACTACAGATCAGGAGCGATTGGATCAATTCAAACAGTTCTTGGAGGGACTGCAAAAGTTCAATACCCCTGCAAAAGCGAAAAACTTACGCTACAGCTTAGCAGAGATTCAGGAACAAAAAGCTACCCTAGAAAAACTAGAACAGCTTCAAGAATTGAAAAAGAAAGTACAAGAGTGGACCAAGCTAGCACAGTATTTGGTTAATGCTCAAAATCTGTTACCAACTAGTCATGAGTGGCAAAAGAAAGCAAATGAGGCATTACAAGAATTGTTAGTAGCATTAAAGAATGGAAGAAATGGTAGAGCAGAACTAAGACAGGCGGAAGATCTAAAAAAGGAATACCAGATTATTTACCTAGATCTGCATAATAAAGCGCGATTGAATGCTACAGAAGAAAACCAGAAGATGCAACTATTGCAAGATCAGCGCTATATTGTCTTGAACCAACTACAAATAATCCGGATTATCCCAAAAACACATCTGGAATCCTGGCAAAACAGAATCCAATCTCTACAAATTTGCTACCAGCTAACCAGAGATAAATTGGACCATAATGTGCAATGCCCATTCTGCAAATTTCGTCCGGCTAACGATACAATGCCAAAAACGACATTGGATGAATTAGAGGATGAATTGCAAACTCTTCTGGATCAGTGGACACAGTTGCTAGTTAATAACATAGAGACAGAAGAGATGAAGGAAAACATCGAGCTATTATCCCCAGAGCAACAAGATCTCGTCCATATGTTTCTATCTCAGAAGGCACTAGATTTGCCAGTGGATTCACGATTCCTACAAGCAATCAAGGAGCTATTACAAGGAATTGATCGTGTTCAAATCCCAGTAGATCATGTGATTCAGATGATGGGAGACGGAGCTCCGCTTACCCTCGCAGAACTGCGGAAACGATTTGATCAGTTAATCACTGCTTATGTGGGATCTCAACCCAAAACCAATGTTCGAATTATGTTAGACAAAGAGGAGGAATAAAGTTGTCTGATCAACAATTTCTGTCTTTCCAACAGAAAGCAGCAGAACCAGTAACCTGCTTAGGAATGACATTTGAAAATGATGAAGCTCGTCGTGCTTACTTTACCGAAGAGCTACGTAAACAACTACCTGAGCTAAGAAAGATAGAGGGTTTTCCGATTGGCGAGGATGAAGATATCCTCGCTCTCTCCGATCCTCCTTACTACACAGCATGTCCAAACCCATTTATCCCACTGATCATGAAAGAATGGGAAGAGGAAAAGAAAAAGCTATATGGGGAAGAGGAAGAAGAATATCATCGGGAACCATTTGCAGCGGATGTATCTGAGGGGAAAAACGATCCGATCTATAATGCACACTCTTATCATACCAAGGTGCCACATAAAGCAATTATGAGATATATCCTGCACTACACGAATCCAGGAGATACTGTATTTGATGGATTTTGTGGGACAGGGATGACAGGTGTGGCTGCGCAGCTATGTGGAGATCACACAGTTGTAGAGAGTTTGGGCTATCAAGTGTTGGATGATGGTACGATTTTGGATGAGGATGGGAAACGATTTTCTAAGCTAGGAGCGAGAAAAGCAGTACTCAATGATCTTTCCCCTGTCGCAACATTTATTGCTTATAACTACAATACTCCAGTAGATGTGGAAGCTTTTCGTCAAAAAGCAGAACGGATTTTGGAAGAAGTAGAAAAAGAATGTGGATGGATGTATGAAACCCAACATGTAGTAGATGGGGTTCCACAGGTTGATGTAGATGGAAAGCCTGTTATGGGGAAAATTAACTACATGGTATGGAGTGATGTTTTTGTTTGTCCTGACTGTAGCGAGGAATTAGTTTTTTCGGATGTGGCTGTAGATAAAGAGCTAGGTAAAGTTCATGATTCGTTTGAATGTTCAAATTGTGGTTCGCAGTTAACTAAACGTAAATTAGAACGAGCATGGACGACTTATTATGATTCGAGGTTAAGCAAAACAATTAGCCAAGTAAAACAGACTCCAGTTTTAATCAATTATGTAGTTGGTAAAAAGAAATATGAAAAACTATTAGATAGCAATGATATTAGTAGAATCAAAAAGATTGATGAAAGTGAAATACCTTATTGGTATCCAACAAATCGAATGATTGAAGGAGGAGAATCTCGTCGGAATGATCGTACAGGCATCACACATGTACATCACTTTTATAGTAAAAGAAATCTATGGATTCTAAGTGCAATTCGTTCCAAATGTGATTTGCCCCAACTACTGCTATTATTTAACTCACAACTAATTAATGTAAGTAAACTTAACCGTTATAGACCAGGTGTTTCTTTCCCCTATAATCCTTTAAGTGGAACTTTGTATATTGGATCACAAATTTCAGAAGCAAATGTTTTAATTGCTTACAAGAATAAGTTAATTAAGTTAATTCAGGCTTTTAAAAATGTACATCAAAATACTTTGATTAGTACAATGTCGACAACAAATAGAGTTAGTGTAAATGCGGATTATATTTTTCTAGACCCGCCATTCGGAGCAAACTTAATGTATTCTGAACTTAACTTTTTATGGGAATCGTGGCTTACAGCCTCTACCAATAATGAACAAGAAGCTATCGAAAACAAAGTGCAAGGAAAAACACTTAACGATTATAGAAAACTTATGACCAAATGTTTTAGTGAGGCTTATAGTGTACTAAAGCCTGGACGTTGGATGACGGTTGAATTCTCTAATTCCCAAGCAAGTGTTTGGAACACTATTCAACAAGCACTACAGGAGGTAGGTTTTATTGTTGCACATGTAGCAGCTCTAGATAAGAAACAAGGAAGTTTTAAAGCTGTTACCACTACCACTGCTGTAAAGCAAGATCTTGTTATTTCTGCATATAAACCAACTGAACAGATGACTAACAATCTTACTAGCTCTGTTGGATCTGGTGAATCAGCTTGGGAGTTCGTTAAAGGACACTTAGCTCAGCTAGCTACCTTTATTGGGAAAAAGGGTGAGGCAGCTGTAGATGTGGAGAGAACCCCTCGCATTCTATTTGATCGGATGGTTGCTTACCATGTTCGTAATGCTTACCCTGTACCAGTCTCATCAGCAGAGTTCCAAGAGCAAATTGCACAGCGATTCCCAATGCTTGACGGTATGGTTTTCTTAGATACACAAGTAGCAGAGTATAATAAAAAGAGAATTCTCGTCAAAGAGTTTACTCAGTTGAATTTATTTGTCTCGGACGAGAACAGTGCTATTGAATGGTTGAGACAACAACTAATGAAAAAACCACAAACCTATCAGGAATTGCATCCTAACTTCATGAAAGAGATTCAACACATCGATAAGCACGAAGCATTACCAGAGTTAATTGATTTGCTCAACCAAAACTTTTTACGCTATGAAGGAGATGGAGACATCCCAGATCAAATCCATAGCTACTTAAATAGAAACTTTCGCTCTCTAGAGAAAGATGATCCCAAGCGTGTGGAAAAGGCAATGGATCGTTGGTATGTACCAGATCCAAATAAACAAGCAGACTTGGAAAAACTGCGCGAGAAAGCGTTGCTTCGAGAGTTCAATACGTATTTAGAAGAACTTGAAAAGAACAAAAGAAAGATGAAAGTGTTCCGCACTGAAGCGATCCGAGCCGGTTTTAAGAAAGCTTGGAGCGAAAAGAATTATGAAACGATTGTCAAAGTAGGAGATCGTTTGCCAGAGAAAATCATAAACGAAGATGACAAGTTGCTTATGTACTTCAACAACGCTCAGGTTCGTCTAGGACTATAGAGAGAAAGGTGACATCATTGATCAATTGGAGAGATGAGATCTTAAAGCACTTTGTTGAACCAATTCCTTCCCTACTGATCGTTTCTGATCCTGATCATTTACTTTTGGAAAAAAAGATTTTGGATCAGTTATTAGAGAGAAAACTAGAGATTCTAGAATACAAAGATCCGATTCGTTTTCGGTACTTATTTGAATCAACTTTCCGTGATCGTTTAAACAACGGTTCAGTTACCCTGATTGTTCATGTGGAGGATGAATCCGTGCAACATCTCCCATATGATCTATTACAAATCGGAGAGATTGTTGAACTTCGTCTATCCAACTTGTTTCCCAAGATGTCACTCTCTGTGATTAAGCAATTAACCTTTGAACAGTTAGATGCCTTGTTTACTGTCTACGGACAGTATCAAGGCTCTATTTCCGTTACGGATACTTGTGATTTTTTATTGAGGAAGTTTTTCAAAGGAAGTGGTTACCAAGAGATCGAAACAAAAGAGGATTTAATGGAGTTTTTATTTAAAAAGCATTATGAAGAGATCATATATCCTAATTCCATTGTGAATTTTGTAGTGGAGCAACTACAAAAGAAAGCTTCGCTCGCTCCTTTTCCGTTAAAGGAGCTGGTTTCTTCTGCATCATATTTTTATTTCTATGTGCAGAAGGAATGGAAACAATTGGTTCAGTCTACTTCTGCTAACCCTCAGCTAGCAAGAGAAATAGGGATCAACTCAGGAGATCCCTATACTTATTTCCATTTACCAAGTGTAAAAGCGGTATTGGATAATTTATTTATGGAGGGGAAGCTGTTTAAATTAACAGGTGTACCATCTCCATCTCTTCCGAAATGGATGCGAGTAGGAATACAGACCGATATAGGATTTGAACAGAAAGAGCAACTTACCCATTTCACTAAGAAATTAGAAGCGCATTTACAAGAGGAGATTACTTATAAAAACTGGATAAAAATAGCCCAGACATATGGAGAGTGGAAACATGTTTTTCTTTCGTTGGGGTCTTCTCTTGATGATGAATTAGTGACACAGCTGAAACAACTGGAAATACAGGTTGATCATCGATTCCAACAGTGGATGTGTAGTGATTTCCATAGTATCGTCCGGCTTCCCTTTTTACCTAACCCTGTTATGGTTCATCATATCCCTCACTATCTACAAATGAAGAAAAAGAAAGAGAAAATAGCTTTGATAGTATTGGACGGAATGAGTTTTGTTCAATGGGGACAAATCAAGCAGGTACTATCTCAGACCTTTCACTTGGAAGAACGTGGGGTGTTTGCTTGGGTACCAACGATTACGTCTGTTTCTCGACAAGCGATTTTTGCAGGAGAACCTCCTTTTTATTTCCCAGATTCTATTCATACGACACATAAAGAAGAGCAGAAATGGAAAAGTTTTTGGGAAAATCAACAGATTTCTCGTATGCACATAACTTATGAGAAAGGGTTAGGGCAAGGGAGATATGATCGTAATCGGATTCGGGCTCTAGAAAAACCAAATACTCGTATTGCAGGATTAGTGGTTGATACAATCGATCAGTTTAGTCATGGAACCATTCAAGGATTACAGGGGATTCAAGAAGAAATATCATTATGGCTAAGAAACAGATATTTAGTACAACTTATAGCAGACTTACTGGCAGCCGATTTTGATGTGTATATTGCTTCAGATCATGGCAATAAAGAAAGTGTTGGTATTGGTAAAGTGTTAGAAGGAGTGCTAGCAGAAACAAGGGGAGAGCGAGTCAGGATTTATCAAGAGGAGTCATTACGAAACCGTGCCGCAGAGAATTATCCTTCTATTCGCTGGAATGATGTGGCACTACCAAAAAATCGCCATGTCCTATTGGCAAAAAGTGGACAAGCCTTTATTATAAAAGATCAAGTAGTGGTAAGCCACGGAGGGATCAGTTTAGAAGAAGTCGTCGTACCATTTGTACGCGTGGCTCCCAAAGCAGATATATAATGAGGGATATGTGTGAAGAAAGCAGTAGGTTTTGACCAAAAGATTATGTTGAATCACTTAGATTATACAGCGAATATAACTAGGGATACCGAAAGAAAAGGCATGTATGAGAAGCTCAATACATTTTTACTTGCGGATATCCGAGGGGATAAATCAAGAAAAAATGCTATCACAATGCTCATGAAGATCTGGTATTTAGTAGAGGAACAACATCAGGAGATTCAGAAGCAAGCGTTAGAGATTTTCCCAACTCTATCTACAAAAGAACGATTGGTTCTGCATTATGGAATGACACTACTCGCTTATCCCTTTTTTAAAGACATAGTTACTGAGATCGGAGTATTGAGTCGTATTCAATTCGAAGTGCCTAGCCAACAGCTATATCGGAGATTAAAAGCATTATATGGGGATCGTCGAAGAGTTGAAGTAGCCATAAGTGCAGTGCTGACCAGTTTACGATTTTGGGGTGTAATCAGCTCACAGAAAAATGTAATCCAACCTATTTCTCCTAAGATTGAGATCACTTCAGCAGAACTAAAGAAATGGTTAGTCCAGGTTATTTTGATAGTAGCAGACCAAAAGGTAATGCTATTAGATTTAATTCGAGAGCAGCCTATGTTGTTTCCATTTGACTATTGGATTGAAACTAGAGATCTTACTAGGGAACGATTTGAAGTTAGTTGTCAGGGAGTAGATATGGTCGTGGTGGGGATGCGGTAGGAGTTACATAGGAAAAAGGCGGATATTCTATTGATCTGCCTTTTTATACAAAAAGTGATATTTTAAATTTTCTATTATTGTTTACTAGACAACAATTAGTTAGAGGTGAGCATCATGGATTTGCTTGATCAGACACAAACATATTTAGTTTACAGTGAGATATTTGGAGTAAAATCGGATTTAAAAAAAATTAAGAAAGAAATAGGTGAATACAAGAATTCAGGTGGTTTATTGCCTATTCTGTCACAACTTGCGTCTGCCTCAATGAAAAAATCGATCTACGATATTTTTAAAAAAGATCTTCAATGGTATTTGTATCAACTTGTTGATAAATACAACATCTGAAAAAATTATTAAATCAAATTCAAAACAGAAAATAAATGAACTATTACAAAAAAGGGTAGTTTTAACATCACAAGTATTATTATTTTTGTGGAAACATATTTTGGTTTTTGGTAATGAACATTTTGAAATGAGGTCAGAGTTATTAAATCAAAATTACTTAAAATGTCTTATCTGGTCTTTAATACTGTCAGATCATCTTGAAAATGAAAAGAGATTATATGTTTTATTCAAAAGATGAGTTTTCTTCTTCTTTAGCAAGGACATTACTAATTTACAGGATTGCTAGTGAAAAAGAAAAGTTTAATAAAGAATTCGTTGATATCGAAAAACATTTTATAAAAAAATACAAATGTTCAATCGAAGATTATATCTTTAGTTTATTTGCAATCTACGGTTTATTTTTTTATAAAATGCCAAAACCTTTTAAAATAACAGAAGATTGGTTTCAAAGATCTGCATTTGATTTAACAATCTTGGATGATTCCGCTAAGGAAATACTACAACCACTAATTTTTACCTTTGAGGAAGCAAAAAGAGAATTATCGGATTCATATCAAGATCCATGGGATTACAGATTTTTCAGTAGAAAACCTATATTTAAATTAAACGATGATATTATTTTCCCTGTTAGTTTGACATTGTTGGAAAACGCATTTAATGAAGGGCTCTATTGGAAAATACGTGACTGTTTCCCACAGGAAGACAATTCATTTCAAAGTTTTTTTGGACGCCCTTTTGAACTATATGTACAAAGGTTGGTAAAAGAGTCGTGTGAAAAGAGTTCTGTACCATACGAAGTGATTGATGAGTTTAGTTATGCAAAATCATCGAAAAGATCACCAGATGTAATGATTAAATTAGGAAAAAAATTAATTGCAATTGAAAGCAAAGCGCAAAGAGTTAACTATAAAAAATCAATTGTTGGAGGGAACTTAGAAAGTATAGAAAAAGATCGTATTAAGATGACAGTAGCACCTATGAAACAGCTATATAAGAGGGTAAAAGAACTTATTAGTGGAGCTACTGGGAAAATCGATCTTTCTAATGTGGAGGAAGTCTATTTGATTGTAGTAAATCAGGGAGAGTTCCCAGTCCTTCGACCATTAGAACAAAAAACGATGGATGACTGGAAGAAACTTGATGGAATCGATGCAAAAGTTAATAATTATTATATGAGTATAGATGAGTTTGAAATGTTTACTTCTGCATTAGAAAGAAAAAAACTATATTTCGTCTCCTGAATCATAAACTCAATTTTCCACACGCGTCATTTAAACAGTTTATTCAAAATCAGCTTCCAAATATTAAGATACCGTTGATACTAAAGAACTCATTAGATGAGCTAATAAAACTGTCAAAGGGTAGATTTAAGAGTGATTAGTGATGATATGATTTAGAGAAAAGATGTTTACTGGCTTTTCTGGTCAATTTCGATAAGCTTGGTTAGTTGCTTGGTTTTCGACGGAGGGGTTCTCGTAGAAGTTTTGTACAATAGCACCGCTCGTATTGATCATTGGGAGAACTATAATCTCTTTGAAAGGTATGTAGTAAAGGAGTATTGGATGATAGAACCAAGTTTGAACCGTTGAAATTTATCGTTTAATAAATGGGAGTTATCAACAACAGGGTATTTATGGACGTAATCAAGAAGTTCTCTGATAGGATTTTGTAGGAGCTTGTTATTCAAGTGAACTATGTAAAATACAAACCAAAGGCGACCATCCCGGATCGCCTTTCTCATTTCCTATCAAGAGAATAATGACTAGACTCACAAGCCAGTAGGTTACCATCAATCCACAGAAAATCTACCGTAATACAATTTTAAATTCCTACTATCAACCAAATATAAAATATCAGTACCATTCGCATTTTGTTCAACTGCTAACCGTTCAATTGGTTTACCTGGTGCCAGCGAGATAGGAGTCCAAGTTCTGGAATCTTTTGTTGTAGCAAACACTCGATCAGGTCCAGAACTTAAGACATAGTACACGCGACTTTTGGTACCATCCCAAGTAATATCGACTGCTACTTTTGTTTGGGTGGAAGAATGGGCTGTTTCCCGTTGCCATTGACCATTACGGAAGTAGGCGTATTGAATGGTAAAGATAGACCCACTATAGGGTGAGCGATAACGATACACAATTTGTGGCTGATTGTTATGATCCAGTGTTAATTTTCCGCTTTGTACGCCAGGACCGCCCGGATCACCATAATCCCGGATATATTGTTCTGTTGTCGCCAAAGGTTGGATGACATCAGCAGTTGCCGTTGTAACAGGTGCAGAGACTGGTGTGTTATCTGCTTTATAAAACTTGCCTGTGGATGGAGAGTATTTTAAATAAGATAGTTCATGTCTTAAACCGCTTGAGGGATAAGTGGACCATTCAAAAAGTATGTGCACATTTCCAGCGGCATCTACTTGGATATCGTTCGGATAAACGGACTTTTTTGACTCAGAAGCAAATATCGCCACTCGCTTCCAGCTTTTCAGCTTGTTGTCCCAATGGTACAATCTTCCGCTTCTTCTGTCGTTTTCTGAAGCACGCGCGATGAGATATAGATCTCCATTAGGGGCAGTGGCGACAATTGGGTAAGTGAATGTAAGGTTGCTATCAGGCAACTCATCTGAATGATTTTGAGGTGCGCTCCCAACTTGATCTGAACGAAAATAACGCCAAGAGTTGTTATGCATGGATGCAAATACGTGAAAATAACCATCACCATCTCTGGCCATAGAAGGCTGATTGTGACCAAGATCGTCAGGGTACTCCACAGCTGTATTCCCATCCATGATAGGAAGGTTCGACCAATTTCCGCATCCATCTCTTTTGGCGATTTTTACTGTATGTTTGTCATTTGTACTGCCTGGTGCATTGTACACTAAATAGGCATACTCCTTTGTACTTCCATAGGTTTCGAGCGGACTCCACCAACCAGCTTGATTGGAATAATCCATTGGATAGGGTACTTCCGTCAGTGTAATGTTTGTACTTAAGGGGTTGATTGCTCCTAAGAGAAAGACTATGCTCAAAAAGATAGATAACCCTATTCCCCAGCGTTTTCTTTTTGGTTTCATTTTTATCTTCTGTCGTTTTTCTCTTTTATACAAAATTATATGATGATGAAAACACCCTAAAAAGTTATATTTCGATAAATAAATGAATTAAAAAAGAAAGAGAGCAGGCTATATGTCTGCTCTCTTTTTTCACTGCAACTTCCCAGTACAGCGATTATCCAATTCTATTTCCTATAATACATTTTCGCCCAATTATTGATCATCTCTGTTCTCGATACCCCTTGATAATCGGAATATTGATCAATCTCCCAATCATGAATAGCTTCTTCCAATGGATAGTACACCCGAAACTCACAGAGAAGCCAAGAACAATAGATCTTACGATATGCTGTACCATTCGGGATACGATCTTGATAACGTCGAACTGCTTTACTTGCTAGACGTTTGGTCCAACGTCTACCTGAATAATATTCAGCAAATATTGGTGACTTTTTGTAGCTTCTACTCATCATTAACCTCCTAAACTGGGAAGTTAATGACCGTAGTTCATATTCTTCATATATTACCTCCAAACCAAAACCTTAGAAGATATATTGATACCTTACATCAAAATACCGTTGCTCCGTTTTGAAACGATTGGTGAAAAACTTTCCACTATCGAGAAACCCGAGGTTCATTTATCCGAAACCAAAGCCGAAAAAAATGAAATATATAAGATGCGCGATGAAGTTTTGATCATCAAAGAATAGAATCTCCTAATAACTAGGAGGTTCGTTTTATGGGGAATTGCCGCCTAGCACGGTTTGACGAAATATTTGCAATAGAACAAACGCAAAGGGGCTGATGGTTTGCTTGATGTTAAAATTTACGAAAAATCCATAATGATAGTATGAAATAAAGTAATAAGAGTCCTATTAAGGTTATCATTGTCGATGTTGGATCTTTCCCCGAAATACGCGCATACACTAATACAACAATGATAACAACAGCGTAGATAACAATTACGCTCAGATTAAAAATCATAGGTAAAGATATATCAATCAGCCTCCTTAATTATTTTATTTATCTACATTTAGAAGCTTTTTCCTTGATCTGACAATTAAAATTAAAAAAATTCAGATTCAAGGGGAAACAATCCTTAACTTATAATCTACTACAGTTCTACAGCAGTTTCTACAACTCCATCCTTCAGCATCTGCATTATAACTCTTATAAACATGCAACCAAAGGCGACCATCTCTGATCGCCTTTTCTTATTGCTATTCTCTTTCTTCTACCAACTTCTATGGCTCTGGAGGATCAGCCACTGCCATTCTCTCGTTCAATAGATACTGAAGGTTTTCATTTGCTTGCATTGTAATTTCACCCCCATTTTGCGCTAATTGTACACTAAGTCGAAAATGCAGGGTAGAGTATTTTTGGAATTTAAATAAGTCCCTCTTTTCATACAATAGGGCCAATTTTAGGGCCAACTCTCTTTGCAGTACCAGAAAATTATGCTTCTGACCAATTTCTAGTGCTCGCTCAAAGTTTTCTAGAGCTTGCGGTAACTCTTGGAGTTGTAAGTAGCAGTCTCCCGAAGTATCTAACGCTTTAAAAAGAAGATGAGCATCGTTCTCCTTTTTCCCTTTCTTGATAGCTTCATCAAGTACCTCTCGTGCTTTTTCAAACTCTCCTTCTTTCATATACAGTTGTCCTAACTGGATATCGTTTTGTACAGATAAGTATTTTCGGCGTATTTTGCATTCCAACTTGGAAGCGATTTCAAAACAAGCTTTGGCTTGATCTAGTTTTTCGGAATTTAAATATGCAGTTCCCAAAGTAGTCCAGAGTTCAAAGCTTCGATCATAGTTCTCATTTCGTCTAGCAATATCAATCCCTTTTAAGATATAAGGTAAAGCTTTGTGATCTCGTTTGCTCTTAATATATAAGCTGGCAGTAAGTTGATACATGTTTAGTGCTATCTCTGTATCAATCCGTTCCATATAGTTCCACAATTCACTCAGTACATCCATGGCTTCTTCGTTTTGTTCTAATTTTTCTAGATAGATCGCTTTACTTAGGAGTAGTTGGTACTTTAGATGATCACGTTCCCCATTTTCATCAAATGATTCGAGCCCAAGTTTTATAAACTGTAATGCTTGGGATAAATCATTTTCTCGGTAAGAGGAGCGAGCAAGTCCGTAATAAGCAAGGGAGGCTATATTTGTTTCCTGTAAACTCGGATTTTCCTCCATCAGTTGAATCGCTTGTAGATAATACTGTTGGGCCTTGCTCCATTTCTCTTTCTTATAGCACGCTTTGCCTAGAAGATACTCAATCAGTGGCTGAAATCGAATGGGAGGATTCATCTCTTTGATCTCGATCAACTTTTTATGAGATTGTTTGACCTCGACTAGATCCATTGCACTCTCGATGGCCATCAAATCGATCTCTAGTTTCTCAATAAATGGCGCTTCCTCTTCTTGTTCTACTAGATAGGGTAGTTGATCACGCTCAATGCCGATCTTGGCAAAGAGGCGGATGATCTTGTTTGGATGCACCTTCTTTTTGCTGTTTTCAAAATTGGAGATGGTGCCAGCAGATATTCCTTTTTCTACTAGCTCCTCTAGCTTTACCCCCATCTCCTCTCGTTTTTTACGAAAGGCTCGTCCAAGTTGATTGATAGAATAGCTATTCATCATTCCCTCCTCAAAAAAATTTTTTCAGGATTTCTTCTCTAATCAGGTTGTTTTTGGTGAAGTTTCACTCTAGAAAATTGAAGTAACGGATAAAAGTAGAGAAAAAACAAAAAACACCTTACCATTTCATTGAAACGATAGGTAGGAAAGGTGAAGCTTCAATAATTTGTGACTTATTTTACTATTAACTATAATCAAAAAACAAGCTCCACTTTTGGTAATCCAATTTAAATAATCCTATATCTGGATGAGAAAAACGAGGTGTTGGAGATGATTAAGGTTTTAGTAGAGGGACAAAAAGATCAGGTAGAAAACTTTGTGAGATGTTTTGAATGTTTGCGGGAGTATCATATTTTTTACCGCTCCTACCTGGTTAATAAGAAGAAGTGGGTGGATGATGTGCGCCTGGATCTGTTTGTGGTAAATGGTAATCCCCAGAGGGCAGTGATGAAGGTGGGGTTGACGACGACGGATGGAAAGGTGATTCAGATCGATCTGCTAGATGCAAGGATTATACGGATGAATGAGAATAGTACGATTGTGTATGGGAAGCATTATGATATTTTTTGATTAAGAAAAGAAATAAAACAGACTATTGACACTTTCTTCTACTTAGTATTACTATATAGAGGTACTAAGTGATACAGAGTAGGAAGGATGCTCGCTTTGGAAAATTTGACCGAAATGCTAAAGGGGGTTCTGGAGGGTTGCGTCCTCGAAATCATCAGTCGCAAAGAAACGTATGGTTACGAGATCGTAAAAAAGTTGAATTCCCTCGGTTTTGAAGATGTTGTCGAAGGAACGGTATATACGATTTTACTAAGGCTAGAAAAGAACAAATTAGTCGACATTCAGAAGAAGCCTTCGGAAATCGGACCGCCACGAAAGTTCTACACACTGAATACTGCTGGGCGAAATCAACTCCAAACCTTTTGGCGTAAATGGGATTTTATCGCATCAAAAATGAATGAATTAAAGGAGAATCAGGATGGAAATTAATATTTTTTCGATTTTAAAAAGATGGAAACAAGAGAAAGCGGAATATAAAAGTTACAAAAAACGGATTCATGATTTACCAAGGGATTATCAGATCGTGATGAAAGAGATTGAGGATTTCCTGTGGACTTCTGCAGCCGACCATGACTCTGCTATGATCATGTTTAAAGCGCTACAAGATGTACTAGAACTTTTTGAATCAAACGCACAAGAGGGAAGGGATGTGCTGGATGTAGTGGGTCAGGATGTGGGGGGGTTTTGCGATGACCTGTTACATGAGCTTCAAGGGCAAACCTGGACCGGAAAAAGAAAAGAACAATTGAGCGAAAACATTCGTAAAAAGCTTGGTAAAGGGGAGTAGGCAAGAATTCGTTACTTTTGGGACCACATAGTAAAAAGTGACACAGAAATAGTGATCTACGCTACTTATAGCCACTGGTGGCGAGAAAAATCAACGAATTAGATCATCTAATACACAAAAAGAGTGTCGTAGAATTCATGGTTATCAGTGAGTGGCCCAAAAAAGAAGTAATTCTTGCCGTACCCGTCTTTGATGCATCGAGTACCCCTTTTTGACAAAGGGCTTTCAAGCATGAATAACAAAAGAGAATTGGTAGAAGAAAAGGAGAGATTCATGATGGGACAAGGTAATAGCGGCTTCTCCGAATCAGGGCTGCGTAGACTGCGTGAGGTGCTGGCACGGCATGTCGATTCCGGGAAAATCCCTGGGCTCGTCGCCCTGGTCAGCTGGTGCGGTGAGACGCATGTCGAAGCGATCGGCACAATGCGCCATGATGGTGGAGCGCCGATGCGCCGGGACA